>NZFO01000009.1 GCA_002690705.1 Magnetovibrio sp.
ATTTGAAGGTGCAACAGATGACGCACACGAAACTACATTAAATACAGTTGATCCTACAGGAGATAGAACAATATCTTTACCAAACGTTTACGTCCAGTGGATAAATCCATGACAGTGTCTGCACCCCAACGTATTGCCCAGACCATTTTTTCAACCTCCTCGGCAACTGATGAAGTTACCGCTGAGTTGCCGATGTTGGCATTGATTTTAACCAAAAAATTGCGTCCAATAGCCATCGGTTCTGACTCAGGATGATTAATGTTGTTTGGAATTATGGCGCGACCTTTGGCTAATTCGTCGCGCACGAACTCCGGTGTGACGTACAGAGGAATCTCTGCGCCAAAACTCTCCGCATCTTCGATTGATCTGCGGGCGGCCTCGGGGTCATGCTCGCGTGCCATGTTCTCTCGGATTGCGACAAACTCCATCTCCGGCGTGATAATTCCTTGCTTTGCATAGTGGTACTGACTAACGGGCTTTCCGCTTTTACCGCGGACTGGTAAACGCTTATTTGGAAACTCATCTACTAGCTTATTATCTGCAATATTACCGTTGTCCTCCGGTTTAACTTTGCGACCCAGATATTCCTCAACGTCCCCGCGGCCAATGATCCAATCCTCGCGAATCGGGGAGAGACCGCGCTCAAGGTCAATATCAGCGCTGGTGTCGGTATATGCGCCGGATGTGTCATAAACGATGATAGGCGGTTCATTTGCGCTCTCGTGGAGTGAGATTTCGCGCATCGGGACCCGCACGTCAGTGTGGCCACTACCTTCCACAAAAATCTTGCAACTTGATGGTAACGCGCCGGTTGTAACATCGCTTGTTTTTGGTTTACGGATGACATTCATGTGAGCATTTCCTTAATACTTCAGTTTACGGAGATCCGGGGTATGCGTCGGTGTCTGAGTCGAGGGCGTGCCTCTCTACTCTCCACGTTCCGATCCCTACGCCGGTTTAACCCGGATCAGGTTCGACGGGTCTCCGTATGTTGCGACATGCGCGTCACAGCTACGGACTCTCAGCCCAAGTCGACATTGGACTCCCCGTGAAACACAACTACTCTGATGGTTTTCTCGAATAGGGTCAAGAGGTGTGTTACAAGTCTAAATCAAAGTAATTAAAGAGATTTGTTGGTACGGCCTAGAATAAGGGGGTTGGGTATCATTTAATCCAATATTGTAGCGATCTCGACCGTTGGTCCTCATTTCTTATTTTGTCCTAGCCGGACGTGCGGCAAAGCTGTTTAGGACGTCACGCCATTAACTTTTTCTGCCATTAAATCCTTATGTTCGTCGTACATCATAAAAAAATAAAGGAGTGAATGGCTGAAAGAAATTTTTATCTTATAACTCGTTTAATAGGGACCTAGAAGATGATGACTTGACGTAAATCTTCTCCCGTGTCCAGCCGGTCAAATGCTTCATTTATTTCATTCAATGGCACTTTCCGCGTAATTAATTTATTGACTGGCAGCAACCCGCGTTGGTAAAAATTAATATAAAGTGGTATGTCTCGCGCAGGAACACAGCTTCCAAGATAACATCCTTTAATGGTTTTTTCCTCAGCTACGAGGCTCACGTGCTGAATTTGAAAGCTGGTTTCTGGATGACTTAATCCAACACTTGTCACGGTGCCGCCTCGCCGGGTAACGCCGTAAGCAGTTTCCATGGCTTCGGCAGTACCTGCCGCTTCAAAAGCATAAGCTAAACCTCCATTGGTAGCATCTCGAACGTCTTTGATGCACCTGTTATCAGTTGCATTAAAGGTGTCTGTCGCACCAAGTTGCTGAGCATGAGTTAGTTTACGTTCATCAGTATCGATTGCAACTATCCTCTCGGCTCCGAGCATTTTTGCTGCCAGCAATGCGTTAAGACCAACGCCCCCACAACCCACGATAGCTGCAGTTGAACCAATCGGCATCTGCGCGGCGTTCAGCACGGCTCCCACACCTGTGATAACTGCGCAAGAAAAAAGTGCGGCCTCGTCAAAAGGTAAAGAGTTATCGATTTTTATGAGTGAGCGCTCAGATGCAACTGCGTAGTCCGCAAAACATGAGACGCCGACTTGGTGGTAAATATTTTCTCCACCTTTCCAGCTTAAACGCCGCCCCCCTCCTAGTAATTTACCCTCTAAATTAGCCTTGGCGCCCGGTTCACATAGGGCAGGACGCCCGGAAACGCATGGAATGCAATGACCACAACTTGGAACAAAAACGAAAGCGACATGGTCACCTTTTTTGAATCGGTTTACCCCAACGCCAACGTCTGCGATGATACCCGCTGCCTCATGGCCCAGTGCCATGGGAGTTGGTCGGGGGCGCGTACCATTAATTATAGAGAGATCAGAGTGGCATACGCCAGCAGCCCTCATTTCGACGAGAACCTCACCCGCACCGGGGGCATCCAATTCAATTTCCGCAACCTCAACCGGACGGCTTGTTGCGTAGGGCTTGGGAGTTTTTGTTGCTGTCAAAATTGCAGCACGCATTTTCATTGGTATTTCCTTATTTCACAAAATTAACCTATAAAGTGTATCACGCATGTAACTGGGAGCAAGCAATCCAAAGTTCTTCTGTCCTGAGTGCCTTGATGACGAGGTCAGTAACCCCCAATCAGTAGAGATTGCGAGTGGAGACGATTTAAGTATCTTACCACGTTTTTGAGAGCTATTAGGAATATCAGTCAACTTGTCAAAATACTGAGAGAGTTATTCGCTCTTTTATAGTGTTGAATAGCTACCCAAGAAAAAACTCCTCCTTAGCTAAAAACGGGATACTCTTTTTGGCAGCTTTGCGCATGTTAAGCAGATAACACTTCTCCTTTCTTCATCAGATGAGGGTAAAAAAGGTTGAGCAATTTAAAACGATTTATTTTCTTCAAAGAGTGAGTTTAGAGCATAAGGGTCAATGTCTTATAGCAAATTCATCCTAATGCTGATAGCATCACGAAATGGATATGAGAGCGGCTATTTTACATGAGCAGGGATTGTCACGACCGTACGTCATCAGTCAACCTTTGCAGGTTGAATTGATAGGACTTGATGGACCTCGTGATGGAGAGGTGCTTGTTGAAATAAGAGCGGCGGGACTTTGCCATTCGGACCTATCGACTATCGAGGGAATTCGTCCAAGACCCATTCCTTTGGTGCCGGGTCATGAGGCCTCAGGGATTATTCGAGAGGTGGGGCCAGGAGTTGAGGGGCTGCGAGTGGATGATCACGTCGTTATGGTATTTGTTACGAGTTGTGGTCAGTGTCCGGAGTGTGTGGGTGGGCGGTCAAATCTTTGTGGTAGTTCAGTTACAGCAAAGGCCAAGGGCGAATTAATAGCTGGGGGACGTCGGTTTAACAAAAAAGGTGGCATTTTGAATCATGCCTCGGGTATTTCTTGTTTCGCAGAATACGCAGTTGTTGACCAACGTTCGGCATTCAAGATATCAGACGATATTCCACTTGACGATGCAGCCGTCTTCGGTTGCGCTGTAATTACAGGCGTTGGCGCAGTTTTGAATACGGCGGCGGTTAAGCCTGGCCAATCAGTAGCTATTATCGGGCTTGGTGGAGTTGGTCTCAATGCCGTGATGGCTTCTAAAATTGCTGAAGCTGGCATCTGTATTGCGATAGATGTGCACGACGACAAACTTACGTTAGCTCGAGATCTTGGCGCGACGCATGTCATCGATGCTCGCGCGGACAATATCATAGAAATTATCAAGGACCTGACGGCGGGTGGCCTTGATCACGCGTTTGACATGGCGGGAAATGTGGAAGTATTAAAATTGGCTTATAGTATTTTGCGAAATGGTGGTGTTCTAACTAGCGCTGGACTTGCCCCTGCAAAAGCTGAGTTTTCTCTGAAACCGTATGACTTGGTGTCGCGTGAGATAAGGGTACAGGGAAGTTATATGGGGTCGTGCACCCCTTCTCGCGACCTGCCAAAGTATCTAGACTACTACCGCTGCGGCCGATTGCCTGTTAACCGCTTGATAACAGGCAGTATAGGGTTGGAGGAGATTAATAAGGGTTTTGACGATTTAGCTGATGGGGTAGCTATTCGACAAATACTTAGGCCATCAGCATAAATTTTTTAAGTCACGTTTATAGTGCCAAAAACTACCAATCTGATAATCCCTTGGTTGGTATCTCTCCAATAAATGCCAGCGAGGCTGTAAACTCCTCAATCGACCTTGGACCAGAAATAGGTTATCTAAATAGAAAAATGAAGTCATTAAAATATTATGTTATTGAACCTCTCAAAAGGAACAGATCAAATTATAACGTGATTACAAATAATTTGAGACACACTTGACTAGTCTCTTGTGACTAAATTTTGACCTGTTACCCTTTCATATTCATACAGGTTTGGCTTTTGGTCGAAAACAAGTGCGCTTTATATTGTGGCATAAATACTAACCTTATAGGCGGGGTCAGATTCGCTAGAATTTGGCTAACATGCCCTGTTCCACAAAAAAGTTAGTGGGCGAAAAATCAGAAAAAAAGAAAACGCTTCCCCCTCGGTTCTCAACCGCTCTAAGCAAAGCGGTCTCGGCTCGACGAAGGTCTCCGTTTGGACGGGTCATGTCCTTGTCTGAATTATCGAGATATACCCATCCACCAACCTTTATTTTTGGTAAGACAGCCCGTATACATCCCGCCCGGTCAGTCCCATCTATTAAAGCGAAATCAAGTGACTCGTTATGTATACAGGAGAGGTCGGCGTAGCTATCTATTGATCGCAGTTCGTGATGAACATTTTGAACCCCAATTCTTTTCAGTTCTTGCTGAACATGCTCGTACCAATCTGCCTTGTCTTCGAAGCTATAAAGGTAACCCACTCGGAGGGCGAACCATGGTGTTGAATTCCCTGAGCCAAACTCAATCATGCGAGTATGTGGACCCAGAAACATCTCAATTTCACGCCTTGCTTGATATGAAATCATGGGCACGCGCGGCCGATAATTGAAAAATCGTCTCGCGATAGCACTTAGCAAGGCTGGCAAAGCGTGGGGTAATGCAGCTAGATCAACGAAGTGCCCTTTTTCATCGTGAAACCTACTGATCCTATTTTTTCCGGTAATACACTGAAACAAAGCATTAGCGCCCATTATGCTTAGTCATTTTGCAATATTTCACCTCTGTTTTCATTTCCAAAGTGGCTTATTCCGCGTGAACGGCTAAATGTTTCAACAAAGTTTCAACAAATTTTTTTGGTTCTTCATACATTACCCAATGCCCCCCATTGGGTATGATGTCGAAAGGGCAATCAGGCTGTATGTCGCGGAAAATATCTCGGCGTTTTTCAATCATGGCAATTCCGTTGCCAGTTGTGTCGCGTTCTCCCCAAATTCCCCCGATTCGACTTTTAATTTTTGGTAATGCTTCAATAAGACTTGTGGTGAGCGAAATTCTTCGTGATCGCATCCTACCTTGCTCTATGTTAGTTCGGTGAATATGTATCGCTAGCGGATCGATGTTATCATCGTTCGCTAGCATCAGTAGTTTCAGGTTTTCGCGATGAATGCTGTTTTTGTCTTCATTTGAGAGCTCTATATCCGGGAGTTTTATGCCTTCTACCACAAAGTGCATTTCCCCAAAACCTGCTGCCCCAACTGCGGTAAAACTCCGGCATCGAGTCCTATGCCGGACTGCTACATGTGCCGCGACGATCCCACCAAAAGAAAAACCAGCCAAGTCGTAAGTGGTATTTGGAATTAATTGATCAATACCCTGCGTGATAACGTCTGCAATGGGGGTTACGATCACGGGTTGACCTACATCTCCCGAGCCACCCATACCGGGAATATCAACAGCATAAACCGTTCGTGTTTTGGATAATGCAATGATAGATTTAATCCAATGTGTCCAAGAGCCCCAACCACCGTGTATGAGCACTAAAGGTGGGTGAATTGATGGCCCGGGCCACTGATGCCAGAGCACGGTACCGTTAAGACACGGTGTTTGAAGAATTCGCGCTTTAGCGCGTATTGAGGCGACTATGATAGTGGGAGAGGCGCCCCAATCAATATCAGCTCGAGACCGTTTACCGTTCATGCTCGGTCAGTTTTTAATCATTGATGGTATGCGTAAGGGACATTAGTGATTGGTTCGGACAAGAGCTCTCCGAAAACCCGCCTGTGTCTAATCCCATGTCTACCCCACTTTTACAAATAACCAAAGCCTGTCGCATTTCACCCGGTTGAGTGGTACACTTGAATATCGTTGGGTGTCTTCGGCTAAGAGGTCTTGCAACGCGAGATGAGGAGACAAACTGCTGTATCTTTTGATTTATTGAGTTCCTGAGAAATTTGGTTTGTTCCACGAATACTTGCCGGGCGCATGATCGGCTGACATTAAGTGGAGGCGTGCGGGTACCAGAACTGGTATAATTAGGGAGGGGGTATACATATCGTACTGGGCTAAATTTTTTGCGCTGCATTACGATTCTTTTTCATCGAGCCCTTAATGGTTAATTCTGATGGGTTAAATTGAGGTAGTGTATTATGTTGTTCAAGCAAAACCATAAAACAACGGAGCCCATGAGCTCCGTTGTTTTGGCGTCATTAAATCTTTAACACGTATTTACATGGATGACGGCGTGGCCATAGTTTAAGCGGCAAAACTTCCCTCGCGCCAAGCAGCCGTACTTTTGCAGTTGGTACAAACACGTTCTCCGATGTGGCTAGATGTAAATTTTTTGCCACACATTAGGCAAGCTCTGTCTTTTTTTATCGGGGGTTGATCTGGTTCAGGTTTCTTATTGTTGCTTCTGGACGACATTAACACTCTCCTGGGTCGAAATTTTACGACTTACTAACCATTGTGAAGGTTATAAGCACAAACACCCAATTTCCGGTACAGTAGCCGAAAAGGCTAACTACATATTTGAAACTAGGAATTTTTATAGTTAACGCAAACGATGCATCAATGTTACACTAAAATTTGAAAATTCGCAAAGGTTTAGCATATTTTGCTGTGTGAAACACTTAATTTGACTATAGCACAGAAAAAACCATCTGTTCCCGTCGTAAAGGGTGTTAAACGCAAACAGGCCTCCGTCGAGGGACACGCCCCACCGATGGCTTCACTCCAGATATCTGTAATTGGAATAATCTCAAAATTAGGATTCTCATTAAGAAACCAAGTCACTTGGTTTTCATTTTCCCTTTGTAGCAAGGAGCATGTCACGTAAATAAGACGGCCACCCGGTTTTACAAGCGTGGCTGCTTTCTTCATTATTAATTGCTGTTGTTCCACATAATACATTACTTCTGCTGGTGTTAATCTCCATTTAGCGTTGGGATCCCGCCGCCATATGCCAGTTCCAGTGCAAGGTACGTCTATCAAAACTCGATCAGCTCGAACTTTTCTATGTATAGCCTGATCATTATCCTCGGTTTTAATAGTTTGACATTTAACATCCGTCGCACCTGCACGCTTAAGACGTGCTTGTAACCGGTCGAGGCGCAAAAGTGAAATATCGCAGGCAATGAGATTGCCAAATATTTTGCCGTTACGCGCCATGGCTCCAGCCAATGCTAGGGTTTTTCCTCCAGCACCCGCACAATAATCGATTACATTCATTCCGGGTTTTGCATCGCAAAGCATGGATACCAATTGTGCCCCCTCGTCTTGTATCTCGATTAACCCTTGCTTGTACGCGCTAGTATTCGTGAGCCTTGGAGTTCCAAAAATCCGAAGACCTAACGGTGAAAACTCTGTTTTTTGTGTTTCTATAGATGCGTTTGCTAACATTAATGCGGCCTCGTCCCGTGTTGTTTTGAGCGAGTTAACTCTTACATCAACAGGCGCTTGGGTATTTAAAGCGGCAATTTCATCTCCGAGTTTGTCTTGCCACACGTTCTCAAGATCAGGTTTTAGCCATGTAGGGTATTCATTAGTTACAGATAAGGGCATATTCTTGTTATTGAGGCATTGTCCGTGAAGGGCTTTGGTCAATTTAAATTCGTTCGTTATCAATATTCGAGGACAGTACTTGTGGCCTGAAAATCGCTCAGCAATCTCATCTGGGGTCATGTGACACACCAAGGCTAAATACGCGATCATGCGGGATCGAGTTTGGGATGGCATACACAGCCCTATTTGCCTAATCCACCAATCTAGCCGTGCACGCCGTCGAAGAATAGCGTAGACATAATCTTGAATAAATTGGCGATCTGAAGAGCCAGCATAACGACGTTTCCGAAAGAAAACCCTAACGATTACATCGGGGGGGCTCTTCTTTTGCCAAACTTCATCAAGTAGTTCCATAGCCTCTTGTATGCGGGCACCGGGCGTCACGATGTAGCTCCTAAACAAAACATAGTAATCATTAATGTAGAGTAACTCCCCCTTGAGGACCTTTCTATAGAAAATGCTAAGAGGAGCGTCTGTCGTAGTTTGGGGCGTCCAATTTTTTGTTAAAAAAAATCATTTGGCGGGGGGTATACTGTATCCGAAGGGGAGAGTTACACGCACAATCTCCAATTATTTATTTTGAAAAGATTTATCTGACGGGGATGATCTTTCTCATTTTCTCTGACTACTGCGAATGCAACTTGCTGATTAGAGGTCAGTGGGCGGTAGAATAGAAAACCATACAGAACAATAACTTAACGACCTTTTTCAAGAATTTTACCCGCCCCTTTTCCCACTTTGGATTTTTTAAGGGTCCGAGTCAGACGGTCTAGGATTTTCCCACTTTATTACCCGCTTCTATGATATATAGTGGGAATCGTGTTCATTTTGTTCTCATGCCAGTCCCTCAGGTAACATGGACAGATGCTTGTTAGGTTTTTGTTTCTTTTATAAAAAATTGGCGCGCCCGGCAGGACTCGAACCTGGAGCCTGCTGATTAGTCTTCAGTAGGTGCAACTCTAGTTTCGGCTACCATAATTTGGAGCTTCGCGTGTAATGGTAACGTCGTGTACGTGACTTTCGTTTAAACCTGCATTGGTTATGCGTCTAAATCTTGTATTTGTTCGAAGTGCTGCAATATTTTTGGAGCCCGTATAGCCCATAGAGGCGCGCAAACCACCAACTAATTGATGTATTATGGTCTCTACGGGGCCTTTGTAAGGCACTCGACCCTCAATGCCCTCTGGAACTAATTTTAGATCATTAGAGACTTCGGCTTGGAAGTATCGGTCAGCAGACCCTCTTGCCATGGCCCCTATCGACCCCATCCCTCGATATGATTTATAAGACCGTCCTTGATATAATAATACTTCTCCGGGGCTTTCGTCCGTCCCGGCAAATAGTGAACCAACCATAACAGACTCGGCTCCAGCCGCAATTGCTTTGGCAATGTCACCAGAATATTTGATCCCACCGTCTGCAATACACGGGATATCCGCTTCACGGCAAACCTTTGCTACCTCCATGATGGCGGACAACTGAGGAACACCAACACCAGCAACCATGCGCGTAGTGCAGATTGTCCCGGGACCTATACCTACCTTTACGCAATCGGCGCCCACGTCGATAAGGGCTCTAGCGGCCTCACCCGTGGCGATGTTACCCCCTATAACTTGTGCGCGATTGGAGAGTTTCTTAATTCGCGCGATTGATTCTAGAACGCCCTTAGTGTGGCCGTGTGCGGTATCGACTACGACGACATCGGCACCCGCATCAAGAAGCATTTCGGCTCGATCTATTTCCATATTGCCGACACCAGTTGCAGCAGCCACGCGGAGGCTGCCATTTTCGTCTTTACATGCATTTGGGTGTTGTTGTTCTTTCTCGATATCGGTAACAGTAATCAGACCAAGCGAACGAAAATTATCATCTATTACCAATAGTCTCTCGATACGATTTTGATGCAGAAGTTTCTTTGCATCTTCGCGTGTGATACCTTCCTGAACGGTAATAAGTGGTCTCTCGGTGGTATGAGCGGTCATTAACTCGTGTACGGGTTGATCCATTTTATCGGCAAATCGCACGTCCCGATTAGTCAAGATACCGACTAGCTTTCCGCTCTTGGGCTCAACTACCGGGAAACCAGAAAATCCGTTTTGTTCTTTCAATGCTAGTGCGTCGGCCAACGTATCATTAGGTCGTAAGCTCAGCGGATTTATAACCATCCCGCTCTCATATTTCTTTACCCGCTTTACCTCGTCGGCCTGTTCTCTGGGACCCAAATTCTTGTGTATGACACCAATCCCGCCAGCTTGAGCTAATGCAATAGCTAGCTTGCACTCTGTAACCGTATCCATGGCTGCGGATACGAGTGGTATACCCAATTCAATCGTTCGGGTCAGTCTAGTGCGGGTATTCGTGTCAAAGGGTAAGACATCCGAATAGGCCGGGACAAGAAGTACATCATCAAAAGTTAGAGCCTCTGGAATCTCCACTGTGCCAAACTCCACGTCAGGAAGGTCTAGATTGGCATCCCATCATACATAAGTGCGGGCGAAAACCAAGGGTTCAAATTGGTGGATGACCATATTCCACAGCGATTAAGAGGTTCAGGACTGGTACTTTTGCTGGTTGGTATTTCCACACTGGCAGAGAAAATCAATATATCCGTCAATTTAAGCCCTGAAACCGCGGGCGACGACATAAGACTCGGCGGAGCCATCTCTTGACGCGGGAGGTTTTGCGTGACGAACACTTTCAAACCTTTGTTTCATTTTACTCAATAAAGCATTCTCAGTTCCTCCTTTGAGAACTTTGCCCACAAAAGTTCCGCCGGGACTGAGGACTTTATAGGTAAAATCCACAGTTGTTTCTAAAAGCGACATTATCCGGATATGGTCGGTAGATTTGTGCCCTGTAGTTGAGGCTGCCATATCAGACAGAACAACGTCTGCTGAGCCATCTAAAGCCACTCGCAGAATGTCAGGCGTATCTTCAGCAAGAAAGTCTCGCTCGATCAAAGTTACGCCAACTAGGGGGGCAATGGGCTGTATGTCCAGACTTACGATCAGGTGCTTTTCGACTTGGTTACCGGCCGTAACACGCTCTATAACGACCTGAGTCCAGCCGCCCGGTGCGGCACCTAAATCGATTACGCGAAGGCCCGGTCTTAAAAAATCAAATTGATCATCTAATTCGATTAATTTAAATGCAGCACGTGATCGATAACCAAGACGTTTTGCTTCTGCCACATAGGGATCGTTTAATTGCCGCTGGAGCCAGCGCGTAGATGACGTTTTACGCCCCTTGGCCGTTTTAACCCTAGTGCTAAGTTTGCGACCTCTTACTCTAGCGGTGCGTCCTTTGTTTATCATGCCTTTCATGTATTCACCTAATGTAAAATACCTGTTCCAGGACACATAAGCGCTTTTTCAAAAGAGAGGAAAGATGAAAAGCGCCAAGGTTATGCCTGAGTGGCCGATATGGATTCTACAATCGTAGGTAGATAGCCCTGTATTCTATAAAATCGGAAATATGATGTTTATGCCATATTCTATCATATTTAAGATTCTTTAACATTTCCGAGGCACCATGCGGCGCAGCAAAGGCACCATACGGCGCAGCATTAGTGAGTTTTGGAAATATTGATGTAAACGGGTTTGATTGGAGAGAGAATAATTCTCATTTGGCAATGGTGGGTGTTTTCGATCCATGTTTGCGCCATAATTGCCTTGGGACTATTAAAAAAATATAAGCGGACTAAAGCCTTATAATTATATACCGTTCGGATACCAAAATTTTGTCAAACAACATTTTGATAATCAAGTATAAAGCCCATGCAATTTATAGCTGTGCGTAAAGTTAATTTTTTCGCGGCAGAGTAATATTGCGGGGCACGAAAATGATGCACTGCAATATTTTTTTTCGTCTAGCGATAGAATTTGAAGTTTACTAGAAATTGATTGGAATTTTGAGGAAAAGGTCATGGAAAAACTCGAACTTGTGCGGTTTTTATCACTGAGCATTGAGGAACTTATAGAAAAAGCTGAGACAGAGGAACCGGCCACTGCTGGGACTACAGTTGATGAAGCTGAGGAGACCCTTGCTCTTGCGGCTTCGATTTTGGCGCGCATGACCAAGGTCGGTAGCGAGACAAGGGAGGCTGCGTGATGAGCTCTCGTCGCGCTGATACTAAAAAACCCGAACCCGACCGCGCCCCTTTAAAAAAGGTTCGAAAATGCTTGATGTGCCGCAGTGAGTTCAAATCGAACCACGTGGGTGAGCGTGTTTGCCCGTCATGCAAGGAAACCTCGGCTTGGCGTTCTGGCGGGATGGCGGCGTAAGGGAACTGTGATTGGCACATCCCTCGCAAGCGATGAGACACCGCGTACAAACATTAATTGCTTGTCTTAATTCTGAATCGTTGACGCAGCCTGCGGGCTGGTTACAATCTGAATATGTTTACTTCAAAAGAATACGGCTCTCGAGCTTTAATGAACAAAGGCCCATGTCTGATCGCTACGGCTAAGTTTGAAATTGGTACGCCTGTCAAACACTGTAAATATGGTTTTCGCGGGGTTATTTTCGATGTGGATCCAGTATTTAATAACAGTGATGAATGGTGGGAGAGTATCCCATCAGATGTTCGCCCCCGAAAAGATCAACCATTTTACCACCTTTTGGCGGAAACACCTGAGCCTGAGCGTTCTCCTTATATCGCCTACGTTTCTGAGCAAAATCTTATCTTAGACGATGGGAACGAAGATCCCATTGATCACCCAGATTTAGATCAGTTTTTTGCCCACCGCAGTGACTCTGGACAATTTGTGCTCCGTGCAAAGTCGAACTAAAGGCAGCATACCCGGGGTCATTATCGAAGTTAACTTTTAAAACTATTTATCTTTGTCAATATCGGTAAATATGGGTTACTCCATAAACACATTAAAATTCATTTTGTCGTTATATACCATGATTTTTGATTAGGTTCAGATAGAATCGATAATGCCGTATGAAGTTATGATTCGTTTGTTTTATCATTGTGCTCTCCTGATTATACCTCGTGTTTTAACACTCATTAGGTATCTTCGGGCGTAGAGATGTTACTTCCTTAGTGTTTTAAACCAACCACAACACCGGATTTGTTCCGGTAATGATTTAGAATATACGGTCAAAGTCGCAGGAAAATTTAACGATTTTGCCCCTCTATAACAAAATACATTTAAATATACTGTGATTGATTAAAATTGTTTGTATGCCCCACTATATCGCTGGATAGAATCTTGTAAAAAATGAAGTATTAATCAACACATACGCTGTCCATCAGACGTTTTAAGAACTTCTCGCCAAGTTTTATTTGATCTAAAGTAATAAATTCGTTTGGTTTGTGCGCTTGGTCAATGGAGCCTGGCCCACACACAACGGTCGGAATTCCGGCACGCTCTTTAAATAGTCCAGCTTCCGTGCCGAAGGCAACTTTGGCGTGATCGTTCCGTCCCGCCAAGGCTTTGACGAATGTCACAACTTCGTGATCCACATCCATATCGAGACCAGGCATGTCGTTAATGAGTTGAATGGTAACTCCAGTCTCTGGGTTAATGGTTTGCATCAAAGGAAGTAGTTTATCTGACGTGTAATTTCGAATTTCATCTTCGAGAGCTTGTGGATCTTCATCACTAATATAACGGAATTCAAATTCAAAGACACAATCTTTTGGAACGATATTTAATTGGGTTCCACCAGAGATGACCCCAGTGTGCACAGTTGTGTGACTTATGTCGTACAGATAGTCATGAGGCCCTACTAATCGTATTCGTTCTGCAATCTCGCGTAGACGATCAATAAGTCTTGCTGCAAATTCAATAGCGTTGACCCCCTCAGTCGCCAAGCTTGAATGTGCCTCGAAACCGTGAACATGTGCACGATAACTGCGTTTTCCTTTGTGACCTGTTATCACTTGCATAGAAGTTGGCTCGCCGACAATGCACATACTTGGCTTGACTGGCAGGCTTTGTATTTTCTCGATAAGGCGCCGAACACCCAGGCAGCCGATTTCTTCATCGTATGAGAACGCTAAATGCAATGGTGTGTTTAGGCCGCGCTTAAGGAATTCCGGCAACAAAGCCAGAGTAATGCCGATAAAGCTCTTCATATCAGCCGTACCCCGTCCGTAGAATTTATCGCCTTTGTTAGTTAAACTGAATGGATCTGTGTCCCAGTCTTGCCCGTCAACGGGAACGACATCTGTATGGCCTGAGAGCATTATTCCAGATTTTTTCGGATCGCCTACTGTTGCATATAAGTTAGCTTTCGTACTTTCATGATTGTGTACCAACGTAGACTGGATGCCCAGTCCATCAAGGTAATCTTGAATATATGCTATCAGCTGTAAATTTGACTCGCGGCTCGTCGTATCAAATGAAATAAGTTTTTTGATTATATCGATAGAATTGGGGATGCTCATTACGGCTCCTATCTAAGGCTTCATTATCGTCTGGTGGTAGTTGAGGCTTTTTTTGTTCTTGGGTAAGTTTCGCTTCTTAATTTTTCAGCTAAAAACCCTCTGCTCTAACTGTCGCACATATCCAAAAACAAACCATTATAGCCATTAAGTCGAGCACATAATAGTCTACCACTCCAAATTTTCGTGTCACGGATGGATAGATTTTGGACTCTTCTCAATTAGCATTAATTACAGAGGGAATCTGTCTGAAAACAGGTCCGTAAACATCGAGAACAATCTAGATTTAATTGAAAGATGTCGCGTTATCATGGAGTGACCGGGGGTTTATTAACTTTATATTTTGACAAGGATTAGCCCGGTGAGCTTTTGAAATTGAATGGGTCCCTGTCGGTCTGGACATGCCTAAGTACTGACCAGCACATCTCCCTCGCCTTAAAGAGGCGTGGATGGCGGGTTATGTAGGGTTGAGTAATCCATAGCCGGGTGAAAAAACGGTGTTAATTTCAAAAATTTGACGCAATTGTTCACCGGACACGACGTTTATCGAGTCTACTGACTCTTCCCAATTGGTTGCCCCCCCCCAAGTATCGCGGATGTGAATGATCCCTGACTGAATTTTAACCGCTCGGTATACCGGTTTACCAAACCCAACATGCATGCCCTCAAATTGTTCATGATTAAACGTTATGCACTTCGCTTGAGCCCGGTTTTCCAATCGAAATAGACCGAGACGGAGGCTCGCCGGTTCAAGGGTGCCTTGTCGAGGAGCTGCGTGGGCCATGATCGATCGGTAGGCGTTTCTTGTTTTAGGACTTGGCGTGTAAACGTATGAACCAGGGTCAAGGAGCCAATCGACCCCGTCGATATTTAATTCAATGCTTAACTGGTCATTATGAGCATGACCACCGCGCTCATTTTGACCAATAACACCGCAGCGCATGGACATGTAAAATCGTGGTGATTTCCAGATAAAAAGCCCGAAATTCGGATACGCCGCTGGTCGGAGTCCAAGTAGTATATCGAGATCGGACAGGGTAATTTTTATCTCGCGGGGATGGGAACCTTTCAAGCTGGGAATTTTGTTTTTAATGGCGTGTGTTGTGGCAGCATGATAGGGGGCTTCGACTAGTAATCGTTGCCCATTGGTTAATGCAGAAACGACCTCGCATTCTGTGCGACATCCTAAATCCTTAAAGTCAGGGATCCCGCTTTTTATGCTTAAGAGCGATGAGATAGCCGCGATGGTAGCCCGGTGATCGAGATGATTTTCAGTTAGGTCTTCGGTGAAGTGTGCGGGGCAAATCTTGAAAAATCGCCCGCTATCGTTGTCCCCAATCTGAGCTATCTGATTATTTGGCTTTGATATATCAATTGAAAATTGCGCCATTGCGGCCAATTTTGATGCAATCTCAGCGGGGATTTTCTCTGCGCCATCACGGCCAACGATCAGACTTAGCCCATACACAGCCATTTCACTAGACAACCGATGGTAGCTTGTTGATCCCTCAAAATTACTTCCGTCGCAGTTAAACTGTCGGCTTATTTCTGATATTAACTGATCACATGCGAAACGCCACCAATATGATGTTTCCGTGTTTCGCGGCAAAGCAGCCGCGACATAGAGGAGTCCGCAAATATCAGCAAGATAGTGATTACCGTAGCTGGTGTCTGTGTTCTCAAGATTACTGATAATATGACGGCCATGCGAGGTCAGGCTATAGACTAATTCTCGCTCAAATAATTTATGTGACCTGCTCTCTACATTTTTGTCTGTGGATAGCAACCAATATGTTAGAACCATGTTAGCCGCGCGAATGGCGACGTCCATTGTGCAAACCCAGTTGGCCCCGTACCCAGGGGGATTAGTGGATATGAAGTCGAGGACTTGATCCAGACATTCTCTGCGCCATTTGTCAGCGGTCTTGCCATCAGCAGAGCGGGCGGCTAGCGCCATCATGGGAAGATGCTGTAGGCGGGCTAACTCCCAAGGTAACTTGATGTCAACCCCGGGAAGGTGGCCATAAAATATCCCTTTGCTAACATCGTTTTCGCGCCATCTGTGTCCCGAGCGAAAATCAACTTGCCAATCGATAGCTTGGTATCCAGTCGATAGATATTTTCGAATTTTACTCGCTTGTTTACGATTGCCCGGTGAGAGCCTTGCGATAATTTGGTCCTCATTTCCACTTAAGTGGGAATAATACCTGTAACCTGCGAATCCGTCATAAATTGCTCCGTAAGCGAGTCGAACCCACCCGCTACCTAAAAGGTTGAATGCGTGGTTCGCGTGGCGTGAGGCTAAAGTATGTAGCATGGGAGTTATGCTAGCTTCTGAAGCATCGATGTGACCGTAAAAGCCGATAGGTGGCGCTGCTAATTCGCTAAGTAGATCGTCTAGAGGAAACGATGACTTATGGCCACGTAAAACTGCGTTGCATTTTGCCAATATACGCCTTAACACAATCGATCCGGCTTTTTTTGCAAAAATCTTGGGTGAGAGTGTGAGCGCATAAGTCAAAATATGTTTTAATTTCATTTAGTTGGCTCAAATTTCTGTTGTTTTTTTTTTATTGCTTGCATGCATAATACATTGTTGGCTCGACAGAGGATCAATTCTTGGTTAAGTCCTAATTATGCAAATTATAGTTAATGCTATCTCTGCCAATACAGGGGGCATAGTCACATATACTTCCAACCTGATAGACTATATGTCGCGAGAGGGTTTAGACGCTATTGTTTATGTTCCGCCCGGATTTAAACACCAGTCTGAAAATACTAATCATTTGGTAAAAGTCGTGCCTTTAAAAAAACGTTTTTGGGGTCCAGTTCATCGCTTTATCTGGGAACAAACTGCTTGGAGAAAAATTGTCCGCCAAAGCGGCGCAGCGTTGCTCTTCTCGTCAGCAAACTATGGTGTTTTGTTTCCGCCGATTCCGCAAGTTTTACTTGTCCAAGGAGAGATTTATCTCAACCCAGTTTATCGGGAAAAGGTTTTGCCTAAATTGAGCCGGCGTGAGCGCCTATCTGCATGGTTACGGCGAAATCTAATGTTGTGGTCTGCAAGGTGTTCGCGAGAAACAATTTTTCCGTCTGAGGTAGCGCTTAATGCGGCTGCTGACTACGATAACGACTTACATGACACGGCTTCGGTTAACTATTTGGGAGTGAGTCCTCGGTTTATGATGGATAGGGGGCGGAGAGTGTGGCGTGCAGATGGTATTATCCGCCTACTATATGTTTCCGTTTATTATCCGCATAAAGACCCTCTCACTTTGGCAGAAGCCACCCGTTTGTTGTGTGAGAGAGGCCTTAAAACAGAAACCCGGATCACCATGGAGCCTCTGGATTTTAGCACTTGGGATAATGCCAACGAAGAATTGCATGCGCTTCAATCGACCGAGTATTTATCAAGTTTGAGGATGGGAAGAATAGATCATTCGGAACTTAGTCACGCTCTTTGCGAATATGATGCTTTTGTTTTCCCATCGATGGCGGAAACATTTGGTTTCCCAATGGTTGAGGCTATGCGTGCGGGAGTACCATTGATTGTTTCAGACATTCCCATTCATCGAGAGATTTGTGGAGAGGCGGCGTTGTACTTTGAGCTGGGTAATCCCAGCGCTTTATCACGTTGTGTAGAGAGACTTAATGGTGATCAAGAACTGCGTTTACAGCTTATCGATTTTGGAAAACAAAGAGCTGAGGTCTTTTTTTCTTGGGGAAAACATGTTGCAGGATTGGCAAATACAATCCGGGAAATTATCGAGGATAAGCGGCATCGAATTTTAATAAACGCGTTGCACGCCCGTACTGGAGGAGGTGTAACATACCTGCGAAACATGTTACCGCTAATGGCGCAAGACCCGCGTTTGAAGGTGCATGTTTGTTTGCACGAAGATCAAAAAAAGCTGTTGCCGACGAGCTTGGAGGGTGTTCGATATCACTATCAGATTTATCCGCGGGGGTTTTGGAGGGTTTTGTTGCGTGAGCAACTTGATCTGCCTCGTGTTGCGCGCCGACTGGCGGCAAAAGCAATTTTTTCACCAGCAAACTACGGACCTTTTCTGGCGCGAAATCATTTTGTCATGGCGCGAAATGCTGTAAGCGTTGGATTTGTTGAGAGGCGGCCATTAAAATTGGCGTATTGGATGTTGTTATATGCTGCGACTTTTATATCATTTGCACGAAGCCGCAAAGTTATTGCCGTTTCTAACTACGCTAAACGCGGTATGGAGAGAGCCTTTTTCGGCTTGTTTGTGGATCGCCTTGAGATTGTGCCGCATGGTATTGAGGAATCTTATATAAGAACCACACCTGAAAAAAAACGAGATCGCTTCCTCCTTGCAGTATCAGATATTTACGTTCAAAAGAATTTTACATTACTGATCACCGCAATTGCGCAAGTAAAAAGAGCGTTTCCTGACGTCATCTTAAAGATTGCTGGACGACCAGTTGATGAAGACTATTATTTAAAGCTTCAAATGTTGATTAAAACATACGGGCTAAAAAATAATGTTGAGTTTCTTGGTCACGTAGCGGCAGATCAACTGCGCGAATTATACGTATCCTGTGGCTTATTCGTATTTCCCTCGACTGTTGAAACATTCGGGAACCCACTCGTAGAAGCAATGGCTTGTGGGGCTCCGATTGCAAGTTCAAACACAGCTGCTATGCCGGAAGTACTCGGCGATGCGGCGAGGTTTTTTGATCCAAATGACGTTGACGAAATAGTGACTACTATTTTATCGCTAATGAGTTGTGAACGTGATCGGATAGATTTAAGCCGACGCGCTAAAAACCGTTCGATGGTGTATTCTTGGGAAAAAACTAAGGAAAAAACCATACAGATTATATTAGAGAATAGTTAAGTTTAATTAGGCTCACTATTTCAACTTAGTTATGTGCTGGAACCTATTATGGTTGGCGACTGTTTGATATTGACTCTACCTCCGCTTTTAATTGGCGGAGTAACGGCGAAAGCTAGACTTTTGGCCGACAGTCTCAAGCGGGCTGGTCGTCGCGTGGAGATAGCATTTTATGATTTACCCGGGGCCCAAGAGACGGCTTCAATAGTTTTCAGAGACTTTCACCACCATGCTATTAAAAGTAATTTTCGTGGTTTAGAACCGTCAAATACCGCCTTTAGTCCAGAGTGGTCGGGACTAATCCGAAGAAATAAGCGACATATTGCAGTTGGTGGCTCTATCCTTATTGCGAACCCTCTCTCATTTTGCGGGGTCCGGCATATGGTCTGGTGCGCGGCTGACTTGCATGGGGATCGAAAATACAGAAAAGATTCTATGCCGTGGTGGCGCAAACCGTTTGACACTGTTCTAATCGAACCGAGTTTACGTCGCCAAGAATTAGCTGTGCTCAGGGCTAACAATTGCATTTTTGGTGTAAGTGACGATACTGTCCGCCGATTGCGTGCATTAGCTGGCCCGGCGGTCTTGGCCGATATCTATAAACTTCCAATACCGGTTGATACGAGGTTTTTCTTCCCCAAGCCAACTATTGATCGAGGTTGGGAGATTGGATTTGCTGGACGTCTCGATGATCCGCGCAAAAACGCATCTTTACTATTTGAGGCTCTTGGAATTCTGCAAAACAGAGGATTTGATGTGAATCTTCTGGTTACCGGGGAGGGTTCTCAAGAGCTTTGCACCTTAGCGGCCCGCATCGGTGTTTTGAAGCGTCTAAAATTCGTAGGGATTCTGCCAGCAGAAAAATTACGGAATTTTTATCAAGGGCTAAGGTTGCTCGTAATACCGTCATTCCATGAAGGGCTGGGAATTGTGGGGTTAGAGGCAATGGCCTGCGGTATTCCCGTCGTTTCAACGGACTGCGGTGGGCCTGAAGATTACGTACTAAACGGGCAAACGGGACAAATATGTTGTTTTGACCCTGAGAATATGGCGGATGCAATTTTAACGGTTGGAGACCAAGGAACTTGGCAACGTTACTCCTTGATGGCAAGGTCAACTGTATGTAATCAATATGCATTGGAGCATTTTGATGCAGCAGTTGCGAGAGCATGGCGAAGAACCTGGAATGAAGTATTGTAAAAATACTTTGAAATTCGGTGCATTAACCCGCAATCTATGTAATACGTCCTAAGTAAGTATACAGGTGGCATAGATGGACCATAGAAGCGGATACAGAATAGCAGCAACGGCCTCTGTCAAAAGCGACATCGTCAAAGGGTGTGTGGATGACCTGAATGGGTTTGATGCGACTGCTCGATTACATGAGATACGAGCGAATCCCCTGATGCTCAATGATGAACCGGACTCGCCTCGGGTTCTTCATCTCTCTCTCTATTGTTACAAGTCGTTTCCTGCGCGTATCTTTCACGCACTTTGTTTAAAAGATGGCATCAATTCGTCTGCGCTTTTCTTTAAAAATAATTTTACTAATGACCATCTACCAATCACTGATCACGAACTCGAGTTAGCTGCAGAACTCGTCGGCAAACTGAAACCTGATGTTATATTAATGAGTATTATGGCGCCGTATGCTGTTGCGGCGCGCCAACTCGCGAAAAAACTGCGGGGCGTTACAGACTCTGTGTTTGTTGTTGGGGGTAAATACCCAACCATTGTTCCGCACGAGTCATTAGAATTTGCTGACTACGCCTGTAAAGGCGAGGGTGATCTGACGATGTTGAGGATCAATCAACGTCTTCGCGAGGGACGGGATCTGCGAGGCATAAAAGGGCTTTGGTACAAAGATGATCAGGACAACGTGGTCGATATGGATCAAGACGTTTTGTATCAAGACATGGACGATATCCCTTATCCGGCCATTGACGAAGCGCAAATGTATTTTATTGAGAAAAACCACCTAGAAATAGTTGACCCTGAAATTTACGACGAAGATGTGTTGGTTATGGCGGGGAGAGGTTGCGTTTATCTGTGTTCTTACTGCGTAAACTCATTGTTAATTCCGATGAATCGAGGCAATGGTCGGTTTGTTCGATTGCGAACTCCTGACCACGTTATGGAGGAACTTGATTATCGGATGAAGAAATACCTTGATCCCAGAACAGTTACTTTCAATGACGAGGTATTCGGCGTTTTTGACGAGTGGGTCAAGGAGTTTGCAGCGGCGTATAAGGAACGTTGCAAATTACCTTTCGAATGCGAGTTAGTCCCGCGGTTGATCAAAGAGCATAATGTCGTTCTTCTCGCTGATGCTGGAATGAACAGCTTACATTTCGGGGTGCAATCTGGGCAAGATGAAATTAGAAAAGAAGTGATGCATCGTCCCGGCAATAATGAAGAACTTGTTGAAAAGGCTGCGATGCTCAGAAAAAATGGGATTCAACCTCAGTATGATATTATCCTTGATAATCCTTTCGACACCCCGGAAAGTTTAGCCGTTGCGCTTGGACTATTGTTAGATTTCGGAACCCCAATCAATCTAAATACCTATAAAATGCAATATTTTCCTCATTATCCTTTTACAAACATGGCCCTTGAAGCCGGGCATATTTCCGAAGAAGACGTTAGCGATGAGAAGGTTGCTGAATCCGTGTTATATAACATGGTGTATCGACCAAAATTCCCTGCTCTAAATCGAAGAGATTACCTTGAGAATTGCATTTACTTAATCCCGTGGCATGGCCCGGTAATTCGTAAAATGATTATCAGCCTGCAAAAGAAACACAATCCACTTTTGGGGTTTGCAGCGACATTGGTGGCGAGAATTCGCTATTGGCAGGATTTTCAGCATGTTGGATTGGTCGTCTGGGCTAGGCGGATTATCCTTGGGGTGAGGTGTCTCCTACGCGGCGATTTTTCAATGCTTGCTGATCGGGTTAGGAATGTCATAAAAAAAACGCGATACCAGCAGCCGCATACTGGGCGGCTCTCAGTACGCTAATAACTTTGGCATGTGATCAGAGGGGCGTGAATGTCAACACCCGACGATGCGGGCGCGGCCGCCGATGTAAGCATAGATAACTTTAATGCCACCAAGTTGCGAGAAGCGCTGATCACTGATGGTTTCGCAGTGGCTAAAGCGATTGTTCCTGAACCTATCGTTGATGCCATGCGTGACACTTGGCTGCGAGCATACGCCGATAACATCAAACAAGCCCCAGTGATATGGGGTCCGTTTTTGGGAGAGGCCAATCGTATTTTATTCCATAGGTCTGATTCATGTTGCATGTATCGTGCCTACGATTTCCTCTGGAATCGGCCTATCGACGTAACAACGCGCAGCATTGGTTTGAAGTTACATAGATTGCGGAATTGTGTGGCTGAGAGCCAGTCTTTGGATGGGGAATTAATTCGGGAAGATAGATACGGGATCTATATTACTACCAGTTATTACCCCCCGAACTATGGTTGGTTAGCTGAGCATAGGGACCATGCTGATGGCAGGCGTCATTGGCACTTTATGTTGTTGATGACCATGAAGAAGAAGAGTTATGAGGATGGGGGGTTATTTTTAATCAACAGGTCAGGAACTAAGACCGATATAGACTCTCTTGTCCGTCCGGGAGATGTTATCTTTTTCGATGGGACCCTTCCCCATGGGGTAGAACCGGTCAGTGGCGGAGCGGGTTTGGGGCGGTTGCAGATGTTCTCGATCCCCACATTTATGGAAACGCCTCAAAAAAATGATCGTTTACTGGAAGATATCACCTTTAAACGATTTTTTAGAGCAAAGCTTCGGCCAATAAAACGAAAGTTAATAGGCTTTAAAAGAAGTAGTGGCGGGATCTATTGATGTTTCGGCCGTTTCTTAACAAGTTGGTTAATAAACTTGCACGGGCGATCGCTGATCATTTAGAGCGTCGCGAATTGCACCCGAAACGACTGATGTTGATGGATGCTCAGGTCGAAACTGTGGCCTATATTCGGAGTAATATGCCAGAGGCCATGATCTTTGATAGACGTGAAGAGGTTTTGGATTTGGCTATCCAAAGAATGCCAACCAAAGGATCGATTTTGGAATTTGGTGTGGCTGGAGGAGATTCAATCCGTTATATAGCATCGAAAACTCACCGAACGGTGCACGGGTTTGATAGCTTCCGGGGACTTCCTGAGGATTGGCCCGGACGCCATGAACTGAGAGGACATTATTCGACCGAGGGTCATGTGCCATCTGTACCAAGCAACGTAGTCCTCCACGAAGGATGGTTCGAACAAACGCTACCCTTATTTTTGGAGGCTAACCCTGATCCTGCTGCAATGATACATGTTGATTGCGATTTATATTCAGCGACTAAAACCCTCTTAGAAGCTCTCTCTGATCGTTTGACTAAAAATACTATCATTGTATTTGACGAATACTTTAATTTTGTCGGTTGGCGGAATCATGAATTTCGTGCTTTTCAAGAATTTATAACTGATAAACATTTAAACTATCGTTATTTAGCATGGTCTTATCAGCAGGTTATGGTGATAATTGAGGATGGGGCCTCGTGAGTTTTGAAAATCTGTTTCTCGAGAGTGGACTATTTTCTCTTTTTGACTCAAATCCGGTGACTTATGTCGATATCGGTACCCGCGGTGGATTTGAGTCTGACCTACTACCTATTGCTTTCTGCACAAATGTTGTCGGTTTTGAGCCAGAGGAGGGAGAGTGCTCTTACTTACAAAAGTTGTCACGCACACCATGGAAATCCCGTTTAATTTTACCCAATGCTGTTGGGGATACGAATCAATCTGCACGGCTATACATCCCTGAAGATCCTCGCGCAGCATCATTGCTCAGGGCAAAAAAAGAAATTTGTGACCCATTTCATAAAACGCAATTTTTTGATCCAATTCGGGAGTTAGAAGTTGAAATGGCTACGCTTCGGCACTCACTGCACGAGGTTGGAATTTTAGACGTTGACTATTTGAAGATTGATGTTGAAGGGGCTGAACACCTGATAATTGCGTCGTCGCAAGACATTATTGCTGAGCTCGGCGCAATTAAACTTGAAGTTTCATTTCTGCCATTCAGAGAAAATCATCCGGTTGCTGCTGAACTGGAGTTAAGTATGTCAGAATTAGGTTTTCAATTGTTTGATTTATTGAAACCAGCTCATTGGCGATATCAAGGTGATATTATTCATCCGTTTGCTGATGATCTGCCTATACCATATAGCAAGGGCCAACTTGTCCACGGAGACTATCTTTTTTTTCGGCGGATCGATAAGCTGAGGTTTGACAGTGAAAATGATCTTAAAAAGGCATTAAAAACTGCCATTTTAGCTATGGCGTTTGGCTACTTTGATTACGCTCATCGTATACTCAAACATAGGTCGATTTTGGATACGATTTCTGCATTAAAAATCAAGGATGTGGAAAAACAACTTGGTTACCTCTCGAGGCGTTACGGCCGTAAGGCTTTTCGAGACGCGATGTGGCGTCATGCGCGTCTATGTTTCACGTACTTGAGTAACCTGGGCCTAGCGCGATAAGCGGGACCAGATAGAAAAGACAGGAAATTGTCAATGGGGACATTAGGCCAAAGGGTATTGCGAAATACCCTCGCGCTAGGGGGGGCACAGATTGTTACATTGGCCTCAGGTGTTGTGACAACGGTTGTCTTCGCCCGAGCCTTGGGGCCCGTAAACTATGGCATTATCGGGTTTGGGATTGCGCTTATTTCATATCTTGGTCTTCTGACCAATATGGGTATGGATGTTCATGGCGTGAGGGAGATCCCCCGTTCATCATCGCACGGCCGCCGGTTGACACAACTAATTATTTCGACACGTTTAATATTCGCGGGATTGTTATTTGTGTGTTTGTTTTTTGTTTCTCCTTACCTTGGCTGGCCTGCTATGACCCGAAACGTAATCTTAATTCAAGGAGTGGGTATTCTGGGCGTTGCCTTGACTGTGGATTTTTACTTTCAGGCGGAGCAGCGAATGGGGATTGCCGCTCTTCGTCAGAGTAGCGCGGCAATCCTTGGCGCAGTTTTGGTTCTGGCTCTTGTCAGTGATGCTTCTGATATATACTTAGCGGCCTCGATTCCAATCATTGTAAATGTGTTTACGGCGTTAATTTTACTACTGTATTTTTGGTCATACTCTAAATCGAATAGCGCCCCACAGGGTGAACTTTCCAGAAAAAAATTTGTCCGGAAAGCCGCACCTTTAGCCCTAATGGGAATACTCATGACTATGTATTTGAACATGGACATTATCATTTTAGGATACTTGGTAAATGAATATGACTTGGGCTTATACGTTGCTGCAACTAGGATATCGTTAATCGCCATGGTCATCCCAAATCTTTTACATAGTGCCTTCTTACCGGCTCTTTCGAAAGTGAGAGACGATGATCTACTTGTGCTCAAGGCTGCGGAAAACCATGCAAGAACGGTTAGTTTTTTTGGTGGGGCTGTTGGTGGTGCGGGCGTTGTTTTGGCACCGATCCTCGTAAATGTATTTTTTGGTGATTCTTTTAAAGGTGCTGATTCCGTACTTATTATATTAATGGTCTATGTATTTCTATTTCATATTGCTGCATGTTTTGGCACCCCGTTGGTGGCTTGGCAATGTGACAAACCTTACATGGTCATAATGATTGTAAGTGTGGCTCTCAACGTCGGTTTAAATTTTTTTCTAATACCGATTTTTGGTATAACAGGTGCGGCTGTAGCGACATTGATAACGCAATTTGTTATTTGTATTGGTGTTATGGTAGCTGCGCACAAAGCCCTTGGAATTAAACATTACGGTTTAATAGCACGCGCGGTGATAATCACGACTTTGGCTGTAGGCGTATTTTGTGCGGGATCTTACATGTGGCCTACGTGGTCAGAGTTTGATTCGTTCATTGCCTTGATTGGTGGCGGTGGTATTTATGTCTCAATCTATCTCGCTTTCGCCCTTAGCAGCGGAATGATCAAATTAAGCGAATTACGCAGACTTACGACACTGTATGCTAATTGAAGTAAATTTCTTTTCAATTAGTAGGTTTATGACACCAAGCTAGTCCCGGCTCGGTAGAGATACGGACCATACCCGAATCCGCAAGAATCTTGGCGACATCAGTATGATATTGCCGTTTTTCGAAGCGCGCGCCATACCAATCAAAAGTGTCTAAAAGTGTCCAGGTTCTCTGTTGTTCCAAAGTAAGGAGTTGATTATGAACGGCTGCAATAGGAATAATGTGATTCAATATTTTAATTTTTGGAATGCGCGCTATTGCGGCAGTTAGCGGGAAAAGAAGCGTGACTAATATTTTTGAAAGTGCCCATGTCACGTTAATTGGGAGGAACGGTGTGACCAGACGTAATGAATACTTAATTATTTGTAAGCGCCGCCAAACGCCCTCTTCGTAAAAATTTAAAAAAAGCTGTGCCCCGGGCTTAAGAAATGTCGGTAAACCCGTCATAAGCGCTGTAGGGTGGGGGGTGTGCTGAATAACACCCATGCAATAAATAGCATCAAAGATATCGCGGCGGAGGGGTAAATCAAAGAGAGATGCTTGAATGCAGTCAACTCCGCCATTTGCTCTGTCGTCGTGGCGCGCTGTGGTTGCTCGGCAAGTGTCAATGGCGGTGCTGATATCAATTGCGATCACACGAGCACCAAGCTCCCCTGCGATATCGCTAAACCGCCCAGCTCCGCAGCCTGCATCGAGGATTAATTTTCCATTAAGCCAATCTGGTTCCCATCGGGTATCCGCGAGAAATCTGTCATGCGAGAGTTTATGAGCACTCAGATGATCGATCTGAATACTTCCCCATTCTTGCCATTGATAGCCGAAATTACCACAATAATCTTCTTCAGGCTTAACAAAACGGGGGATGCCGTTAATAATGGGGAAATCAGCGCCGCAAGAAGTACATTGGAGGGAGCCCGAAACCACGCGACCATTTTTGTGGGGGGGGCCGACGTACTTCATTAATTCCGTCGCGCGACAGTTTGGGCAGGAAAGAAAATTTATTAAGTCTAAACGCACGCAAGATATCCTTTAAGCGAACACTAAAATACGATTATATATCTCCTTGCTCAAGTTCTCGACAATGGTGGAAAAAATGAACCAACCCTTGCGATTGCTATATATTGTTAGCCATCCCATTCAGTATCAGGCCCCACTGCTTCGTCATATTGCGTCGGAGCCATCGATTAAACTTACTGTGTTATTCGAGTCCATGGTAACCACCGGCAAGTATACCGACCCAGGTTTCGGCTGTCACGTTAATTGGGATGTCCCGCTGACGGAGGGATATACGTATCATCACGTATCTAGTAATTCGGAAGCTTGCGCTTTTTTGCGAGAAACCGATGTTTTATGGGTTCACGGGTGGAATAGCAGGTTGAAACGCAGCGTGATCAGTAGTGCTAAATCGTGTGGCGTGCCTGTGCTTATTCGAGGTGAAAATACCGCAAATGCGATGCCGGACGAATATGGTCTGCGCGGTCTTGTGAAACGTTGGTATCTCTCACGCATTTTTGCAAAAAGCGCTGGTTTTCTGTGTATTGGCTCTAAAAACCGGCAATATTATAAGGAGCGGGGTATATCGGAAGATCGATTGTTTTACATGCCATATGCGGTAGACAATGATTTTTTTAGTGAACGCGCAAAAGAGGCAGCGTTACGCCGCGACGACTTTAGAAAAGAGCTATGTATTACGTCAGGACGTGCGGTAGTTCTGTTTGCCGGAAAACTCCAGCAGCGAAAGCATCCTAGAACATTATTTGAGGCATGGCGTGCATTAGCTGGTCATAGGCGTCCGTACCTTCTTTATGTGGGCGACGGTGAGGAGCGTGAGACGCTCATGTCACTTAGTAAGGATGAACCACTTGTGCGTGTTCTTGGGTTTCGGAACCAAACAGAGCTGCCAGCATTCTATGATCTCGCGGATATTTTTGTCTTAGCAGGCGAACGTGAAGCTTGGGGGCTTGCTATAAATGAAGCTATGGTATCTGGAACAGCCATCATTGCATCTGATCAATGCGGAGCGGCTGCTGATTTGATTGATGACGCAACGGGAGCCCTCGTTCCTCCCGGCGATGCATCTATTTTAACTGAGACGTTGTGGCAATTACTGGAGGATAGACAGGCTTTATCGACTATGAAAACAGCTGCCACAAAAAAAATAGCAGCATGGAACTTTAATGAAGATTTAAAAGGATTAAAAGCTGCCCTTAAATGGGTGTGCCCAACGCCGCCTCCAGCATAAATTTTAAACGGTTTGCGTGGCTATAGCCATCGTCTATACATCTGCTTCTTCCCGCCTGCGCGATTGCCTTCCGCTCGAGAGGGTGCTCCAAGAAATATTTAAGAAGTTTCGGAAGTTCCGTCTTATCTCGATAGTAGATAGCTTCAAAGCCTTCTTCAAAAAGTCTTGCGTGTTCATCCGAATATTCAGCTAACATGAACCCGCCACATGCTGGAATTTCTATACTTCGGTCGGTCTGGAGGTCTCTATTCATCTTGCGCAGGAAGCCGAGATTGATTTTAGTAGCTTGAATAGCCTTAGTATAGCATAGATCGACGTCGGTATTGACCAATGCGCGCCGCTCCACACGCAGTTTAGGGTGGATTTTATTGAGACTGGCCCAACCATTTCCCCAAACCCGAACGTTGAAACCTTGCTGGGCAATATAAAGTAAATCTCTTCCCCGTTCAGGCGCGTAAGTGCCGATGAAGCCTACGTCGGCTCCATAAGCTAACCGCTCAGCATCTGTGATCTCGATGGGCATGTGGTGGTTAGGATCGAAGGCCTTATCGACTGTGATGCACCGTCTTGCGCCCAATGCTGGTAGTTCATCAGACCTCATATTATACGACTTTGTTGTAAAGACTACGTCGTAATATGGGAGTCCTGCTGTAAAGGCGTGTGTCCGATTAGCTCTATTGAACATATCATCTTCAGAGTATGCGGCAATAATGATAGCAGGCCGCTCGCGCTTTATTAATGCTAAAGTTGACGCCTTCACCATATTACCTTTTTCAATCCAGACTATGTGTGGGTTAAAATTACGCACGCGGTCAGCAAGAAGAGCGTTGACGTTTTCGCTGTCTATTTGGAAACCCAACTTCCATCCGATCTTAAAAGTTAGTGAGGTCGGCGGATGTCCGGCATCTTCTCCGCCAATTGGTGTGTGATTTAAAGCTGATATATCAAAGTTCATACACTTTAGAGCGCGCAGTCTAGCTTGCCCTTTTGAGTAAACATTAAGGTCAGCTACAAAAAGGATTCGCGTTTTTTCTACCATAGCCGAAACTATATTCCGAAAATTACAATATCAGTCAAGGCCGTGGAATGCCCGGCTGTCAACGTGAGAGGTATTCTTGGGATTGGTTGCGTGGTGTGACCATGGGAGCTGTGCTCTTATGTGATGTAGAGTTGGGCAATTAATTGGACAGGAGAGATAAGCGTGTGTGGGATCGCTGGAATTATTGGAAACCGAGCAGTCAATGTTTTTGCTGTTAAAGCGATGTTGGAAAAGCTTGTTCATCGTGGTCCTGATGGCGAAGGACTCTGGTCTAGCCTGAACCGGCGAGTGGTGCTCGGCCATCGACGTCTAGCTGTGATTGACCCAACCCCTGCAGGATCTCAACCAATGATTAGCGATGACGGAAAAACTGTCATTACCTTCAATGGGGAAATTTATAACTTCATCGAATTAGCCGAGCGTCTGAAATCTGAGGGCTATATTTTCAAGAGTCGCACTGACACTGAAGTGCTTCTTGCAGTTTATCGGAAATGGGGCATTCCGGGGTTCTCAGAACTCAATGGCATGTTTGCTTTTGCGATATATGATGAAATGTGCAGTACGTTAATTTGTGCCCGTGATCGATTTGGTGAGAAGCCTCTCCTTTTCTCTCACGGCGATCACTTTTTTAGTTTCGCTTCTGAGTATAAAGCCTTGTTGTGTTTAGATAGCGTGTCATCTGAAGTTGATGTGATGCGCTTAGCCTCTTTTATGAATCAACCAAGGTGGGGACTTGATAACACGCAGGAGTCCATTTTTGGGGGCGTAAAGCAATTACTTGCCGGCGAGGTGTTACAGTTAAATATCAATAGCCTCGAATGGTCAATATCGCGTTATTGGAATCTGACCCCCGACCTTAACGCCCAAAAATTGACAGATCTCGCTGCTGCTGAGGCCTTTGGTGAGCTTTTGGCTGATTCAGTCGCTATTCGGATGCGGAGCGATGTGGAAGTGGGGTCCTGTCTTTCAGGTGGGCTAGACTCTAGTTCCATCGTGTGTCTTAACCGCCGGCATTTAAGTCAAGACTCCCCCTACCATGTGTTTACAGGTCGGTTTGAAAATGATGGAGGTGACGACTGGCTTTACGCTCGCCAAGTGATTGACTTTACCCAAGTGGTTAGTCACGAGACAACGCCGACGCCTGATGGTCTCGCATCTGAGTTACCTTTATTTGTTTGGCATAATGAGCTCCCTGTTGGCAGCTCTAGTCAATATGCCCAGTGGTGCGTTTTTCGATTGGCGAAAAATCATGGTGTGACCGTGCTACTGGACGGTCAAGGTGCGGATGAAATTTTGGGTGGGTATGAACAGTATTTCCAGTCTTACCTGCGCTCATTGGTGCAGCGTGGTGATGCTATTAGAGCGCTGGCTGAGGAGCCCAAAATCCGCAAACGCTATCCCATGGCGTTGGAAGATACAGCCACAATATGGAAAAAACGATTGCCGTTTGGACTTCGGCGCTCACTCGCCCACGCTTTAAACAAAGGAAGTGATTTTAGGTTTGGGCTGAGTGGCGATGTTGTGAAAATAATGAATTCCCGATCACTAACAGATGAAAAAAATACGCTAATGGAAGCTCTATGGGAGGACTCGTTCAATGCTCACCTCCCGACACTTCTGAGATACGGTGACCGCAATGCAATGGCCCACTCTCGAGAAGTACGGTTGCCATTTTGTGACCATCGCCTTGCTGAATTTGCTTTTGCACAGCCAGTGGAGCGGCTAATGGGGGATGCGGAAACCAAGCGGCTTCTTCGCCGTTCTATGATAAGGACGTTACCTGAGGGCATCGCGTCGCGTTGGAATAAACAAGGGTTTTTGCCACCGCAGGAAAGTTGGTTTTCTGGCGCGTTGGGTATAATAGCGGAGGACATTATTGAGAGTGAGGCATTTCGATCACGAGGGATCTGGGACCCAAGTTGGTGGAAATATGTTTTAACTCGGTTGAAAAGAGGCGAGGAACATTTGGCCTGGGCGTTATGGAAGCCAGTGATAGCAGAATCTTGGTATCGCCATTTCGTAGATGAGATCAATGCTGCAACCCGGCACCCCATATTTGTGGAGACTTGTTGATGCGAGTTATCCTTATGAACCACTGCCATCCAGATCGACCACACGTTTGTGGTTTGCGTGTCGGTCGCTTGGGCTCGCTTTTAGCAGAGCGAGGTCACAAGGTTGTGATTATATGTGAGGCGCCAGCCTCTCTTTTCCCGATAAATTCTCCAAAGGACCTATCATCTACCTTACAAGCACATAATTGGGATGTACCCTACATTTTAGCTTTGCGCTCCTCTGGGTTTTACATGGCCTCGCGTGCACGCGAGGGGAAACTACCGATAGGTATTCGGCACTTGGTAATTGCATGGACGTATCTTCGTCACTGGGGAATGTTCCCTGACTGGCAAGCTGTCGTGAGGGGTAATTTCGCTCCACTCTCCCAATTATTTAAGCCCGATGTGATTTGGGGGACATTTGGCAACACGGATACTTGGAGTTTGTGCGCCGAACTGTCAGCTTACGCAACGATTCCTTGGGTTGGAGATTATAAAGATAATTGGCTTGCCTTCATTCCGTTTGGGTTCAGGTCGCTCATGGCGCGTCGTTTTAAGTTGCTTCGTCACATGACAGTGTTGTCAAGTGCGCACTGCACTCAAGCAAATCTTCTTTTTCCACGCACTATTAAATCGATAATGTATAGTGGTGTTGAATACGTCACAAATATTAAAACTCCATCTAAACATGGAGTATTGAACATTTTACTTACTGGAAGCATCTACAACAACACTCTCCTAACCCGATTTTGCAAAGCACTGGGGCGATGGGCCGATACAAGCTCCACATCGAAGGTCATGTTGATCTACGCAGGGAATGATGGAGATTCAGTAAAAGCTGCAGCAAAAAATGCTAGGATCACTCTTCGTGTCGAGGGATTTATGCCTCAACCGGATTTGCACAGGTTGCAGGCTGAAGTAAATGTCAACGTTTACTTGTTTAATCCCATATGTCTCCTGCATCACAAGGCATTGGAACTCATAGCGGCAGGCCGACCGTTGATTGCGTTCGGTGGAGAAACGTTGGAAGTACAGGGTTTAGCTTCGCGGGCCGGAACTCTTTTATATCCATGCGTTAATGGAGCAGAACTCCATCAAGCGCTTGATCTTTGCGAAAAACCACAACTTGTAGATTCACCGCTCGAAACACGAAAACTTCAAACTTGGTCATCCTGTGCTGATGTTTTAGAAGATGTGTTAAGAAATGCGATATCAATTTCTAGAGGCTTCAATTGAAAGTTTGTGTTTCGGTCCACGGTCGCTTTCATGCCTTTGAGCTCGCGGCAGGTCTTCATCGCAATGGGGCGTTGTCAAAGTTGCTCACGACCTATCCAGATTGCGCAGTAAGGCAAATTTGCGGCGAAGCACTGCCCATGAAAGGAGCGTGGTGGCTGGAAGCAAAGCGACGTATTGGTATATTTGGGGGTCGGAATCCAGTCGCTATATCTATGGCATATGCAAAATTTGCGGCTAAGCGACTTCCCGAGTCAGCTGATATTTTAACAGGATGGAGTTCGGCGACCTTGGAGGCCATTGAGCCTGCAAGATCGCTGGGAATGAAGGTAATAATTGAGCGAGGGTCGAGCCACATCGTTCATCAAACTCACGTGCTAGAATGTGCGTATGCCGCTGAGGGATTGAAGTATATAGGTACCCCAATGGAAATTATACAGCGGGAGGAGATAGAATATGCTGAAGCTGATTTTATCTCTGTCCCCTCAAAATTCGCGGCGAATACTTTTATAGATCGCGGGATCGCATCATCAAAATTATTGGTTAATCCTTACGGCGTAGACCTTCTTAAATTCCAACCTGCTGAGCGGATTCCTAGTAGTCGTCCGCCAAGAATATTATTTGTTGGGCGTGTGGGGATCCGCAAGGGAGTGCCGGACCTAATTCGAGCATTTTCCAGGCTGTCAGGCACGGCTGAGCTGAGATTAGTTGGACCAGTTGAGAACGAAATGAGGGATATATTGGCACGTCTGCCCATGGAACATGTCTCTGTTGTAGGCCCCATACCATATCACTCATTACATAGTGAATATGAGCAGGCAGATGTTTTTTGTTTGCCGTCTTGGGAAGAGGGGGTGCCATTGGTACTACTGCAAGCTATGGCATCTGGGCTCCCCGTTATAGCCACTAAAGAATGCGGAGTTGAGGATATATTCTTAGATGGTTATGAGGGTTTTTTGGTCGAAAAGGGTAATGTTGAAGGCCTTCGCGAGGCATTGGTACTCTTATGTAAAAGCTTGGGGACTCGCCAAAAATTGGGAGCTGCGGCTAGAGTTCGAATGGAGAAAGGTTGCGCTTGGCACGCCTATGTAACACGGACATTAGAGCATTATCGAGGCGTATTGTGTTAGACCTTTTATGAAATCCAGTGATCGTGCCAATTGATTAAGTTATGTAGAGTCCAAATGTGAAGTGCGTGGTCCGAATGCTTGGAGCGGTGTTCTTGAAATAATCTGGAGATGTATTCGCCATTTAGGGGGCCATCGGACACTAGCGTTGAGCGCATGATGGTTTTTTCTGTTTCTGCTCCAAAATCACTGCACAACCAATCTGCAACGGGGGCAGAAAAGCCCATTTTAGGCCTATGAATGATTTGATTCGGAATTAATCCTTGCACTGCTTCTTTTAAAACGTGTTTTTTTATATTGGCTGATCCCAACTTTGCCGACTGAGGAATATTCATCGTGTATTCAACTAAGGCCTGATCGAGAAATGGAACGCGTCCTTCGATCGACTGTGACATAGTAACTTTGTCAACACGCATAAGCAATAACTCGGGTAGTCTCAGACGGAACTCAGCATAAATCATGCGTGTCAGCATATCGGAATCTGGACAATCCTTATCTAGAGCCTCTAAATAACCTTTGGCTACATCGCCGCTATCTGAAGATGCGAGACCATTAACATTGAAACCCATATCCGCTAACTCTGAGTATTCGCCAGGAGACCCAAAGTCCTCTAAAATTCTGTGCTTATGAACATTCCAGAATGCGTTGGCACCACTCCAGAATAATTCCTGATTTTGGCCGGCTCGCAATAGTGCCTCTAACCCCTGAGCAAAGGCATCACGTCCAGTTGGAGCATATTTGATAGCGATTTTGCCGATTATAGTTCGCAAATATTGGGGAACATTTGCGCAATAGGGGTTCCAAAGATTGCGATAAAATTTAAGGTATGTCATCCAACTGTCGTAACCACAAAATTGCTCGTCTGAGCCTTCGCCCACTTGAACGACTTTTATCCCATTGTCGCGGGCTAGCTTGGAGACAAAATACAGCGGTACGCAAACCCAATCCGCAATTGGTTCATCTTGGTGGTGCACAAGATCTTCTAAATACCCTTGCATATCTTCACTATTGATAAGCACTTCGTGGTGGTTTGTTTTAAACTCTTTTGCTACGAGCCGAGCATAATTTAACTCGTTTAGGTGTTCGTAATCGCTAAAGCCGACTGTAAACGTCTCGATTGGTTGCTTGCTCACTTCTCTCATTAGAGACACGTTAACGGAAGAGTCGATGCCGCCCGAGAGAAAAACACCGATTGGTACGTCCGACATCATTCGTTTTTCAATTGCGCTTGCTAGGTGATCACGGATACCCGCGGCGTATGTTTTTGAATGGTCTATTATCTTAGGTCTAGTATGGCCGGTGGGCGCAGCATCCCAGTAACGTTTGGCACATGCGCGGCCAGCGCTGTCGACTTCTAAAATGTGAGAGGCGGGTAACTTGTAAATTCCCTTAAAAAGGGTCAACGGTGCTGGTGTAATCATGAAACTCAGATAGTGGTTGAGTGCGCAATTATCTATCTCTCGCGTAATTAAAGGGTCGGTGAGAATGGCCTTTATTTCTGATGCGAACCGAAATTGTCCCCCAATTTGTGTGAAATAAAGTGGTTTGATGCCAACTCGGTCTCGGGCTAGTAAAAGTTTATTGAGTTTAGAATCCCATATGGCGAAAGCAAACATGCCATCCAGCCGGTCAACTAATCCTTCCAATCCCCAAGCATGATAGCCGTGGACTAGTGTTTCGGTATCAGAGTGCTGTGTTCGAAACTCGTAGCCTTTTACTTTTAAATCAATGCGCAATTGGGCGTGATTATATATTTCACCGTTATAAGTAATCCAAATGGAATTGTCGCCGTTACTCATTGGCTGAGCCGCTTCCTCGGAGAGATCAATAATAGCCAGTCTGCGATGACCAAAGCCAATACGTGAATTATCACTTATCCACGTGCCATGGCCATCGGGACCCCGATGGACCATAGCATGGGTCATTGCTATAAGACGATCTCGCAATTCATCGGCTTTGGGTGGTGTCATGTTTATTGGGGATAGAATTCCAGCAATGCCGCACATAGCTATCCACGCGTCCAGATGAGTTCACTTGGTTTCCTACAGTTCATTGCCCGCCTGCTAATAAAGTAGAATATAAAAATATAGCAAAATTGGGTTGTCGCCGCTTGTCTAGTTTGCAAAATAGCCTTACCTTATTCTTTGATAATCATTTAGAGAATAGTATTGCTAGAAAGACCAGCTCGAATGTATGAAGTCGAAGATAATAAAAGCTTAAGTTAAGGAAACGACTTTGTACATGTCTGATAAAAGCGAAGTGCTTGTTCGTTTCGAGTCTGTACAAAAAAGCTACGATGGGGAGGTTCTTGTTGTAAAAAACTTGAATCTTGAAGTAGCACGAGGCGACTTCTTAACCATGCTTGGTCCGTCAGGCTCTGGTAAGACTACATGTCTGATGATGTTGGCGGGTTTTGAACCAGTAACCCACGGTAAAATTACGCTCGCTGGCCAACCGATTAATAACGTGCCTCCTCACAAACGTGATATTGGAATGGTCTTTCAAAACTATGCATTATTTCCTCACATGAGCGTAGCGGAGAATCTGGCTTTTCCTTTGCAGGTTCGAAAGGTGTCTAAGGTAGACATTGAGGTAAGGGTGAAGAAGGCGCTAGAGATGGTCCAATTGGACCAATTTGGAGGTCGGCGGCCAGCGCAATTATCGGGTGGGCAGCAGCAGCGTGTTGCAGTTGCACGCGCACTTGTCTTTGACCCTGCTCTGGTTTTAATGGATGAACCGCTGGGAGCTCTGGATAAACAGTTGCGCGAGCAAATGCAATATGAGATCAAACACATACATGAAAATTTAGGCGTAACGGTGGTATATGTAACGCATGATCAGTCAGAGGCGTTGACGATGTCGACTAGAATTGCAGTTTTTAATGATGGAGTAATCCAGCAGTTAGCTCCGCCAAATATTTTATATGAATGTCCGGATAATGCATTCGTTGCTCAATTTATTGGCGAAAACAACTCTCTCTCTGGTACTGTTAAGGAAGTCAAAGGTAAAAATTGTGTTGTTGATTTGGATGGCGGCGGAACCGTGCAAGCACTTGCAGTCAATATTGGTGGTATCGGATCCCGTACCAAACTCTCTCTGCGGCCGGAGCGCGTTGAAGTTAATCCCGTGTCTGGCAGTCTACCAAATGTTTTTGAGGCAAATATTAAGGAGTTGACGTATTTGGGTGATCACATCAGGACACGGGCCTGCATTTGTGGTCAGGAAAACTTTATTGTGAAAATCCCCAATGCAAGTCATCACGCGCTATTGCATGAAAATACAAAAGTTCAGTTTGGCTGGAGTATTGAGGATTGTCGTGCGCTTGACGGTTAATATGCGCGCTGAGGCCTCGGCCGTGGCTTGTAGTTAAATCGTCGAGTTTGTAACTGGTTACCAAAGTGGGATTTTTTAGTTTGGTGGCTAAAATGAACGAGAAAGATGAAAATGATCTGTAACCTAAGGAGTAAAGACTTCATGAAACTTTTAAAAACAAACAAATTTGCTATAGCCAGCGCACTGGCCGCGGTTGCATTTGGAGTATCCAGCGCTTCGGGGGCTGACCAATTGACGGTGGTGTCATGGGGTGGCGCATATACAAAAAGCCAAGTTGAAGCTTATCATAAGCCATATACCAAGCAATTTGGCACGAAGATCCTCTCCGAAAATTACTCGGGTGGATTGGCTGAAATTAAAGCTCAGGTGGAAGCAAAAAGTGTCAAATGGGACTTGGTTGACCTAGAAATGTCTGATGCGATCCGTGGATGTGATGAGGGCTTACTGGAAACTGTTGATATTTCCATTCTCCCAAAGGGCGACAATGGTGTGGCAGCCAAAGATGACTTTATTGATGGGGCCATTACTGATTGCGCGATCGCTAACATTGTTTGGTCGACAATTTATGCATACGACAAATCTAAATTTTCAGGCAAGAAGCCACAAACGATGGCAGATTTCTTTGATACAAAGAAATTTCCGGGTAAGCGTGGAATGCGTAAAACACCAAAGGCGAACCTTGAGTTTGCGTTGACGGCTGACGGTGTTCCGGCGAGGGACGTGTATAAGCTCCTTGCCACTAAAGAAGGCGTAAACCGCGCGTTCAAGAAACTCGATACGATTAAAAGCTCGGTTATTTGGTGGGAGGCTGGCGCACAGCCGCCTCAACTATTGGCCGATGGCGAAGTTGCGATGACGACTGCCTATAATGGCCGCATTTTCAATGCAATTGCTGTTGAAAAAAAGCCATTTGAAATTGTGTGGGATGGGCAAGTTTTTGATATGGACCTATGGGCTATTCCAAAAGGAGCTAAAAACAAGGCTGAAGCGATGAAGTTTCTTGCATTCTCAACTGATACGAAGAGATTGGCTGGACAGGCTGCTTGGATATCTTATGGTCCTGCGCGCAAGTCATCGATCCCCTTAATTGGTAAACATGCCGAAGCTGGTATTGAAATGGGTCCCCATATGCCGACGGCGGCAAACAACTTTAAAAATGTTGTACAGAATGATTTTGAATTCTGGGCGGATCGTCAAGACGAATTAAATGAACGCTTTAATGCGTGGTTGGCGAAGTAGAAAAAGCGCACTGGGGCAGGGCGGTCTGGGCCGTCCTGCGGTCCAGATTTTGGTGGATTGATTAATTTAAAGTTTTTTAAAGACGTATGGATATGGCTCCGAAAACGCTGGAAACATCGAGGAGCGAGATTCTCTCAACGGTTGATGGGCAGCCGTTAAAAAAAGCGCTTGCGCGGACTGAGCGAACAAAGCGCTTCAAAGCTATTCTTTTGGTTGCACCGCTTCTTACCTTCATCACTGTCACGTTTCTCTACCCAATTTGTCTCATGCTTTTTCGATCTGTAGAAAATCCATTGGTTGCGGAAAATATGCCCCAGACTTTGGAGGTTTTACAGAAATGGGATGGTAAAAGTCTACCGTCAGAATTAGCTTTTGCAGCTGCTGCAAAAGATCTTGCGGCGGCTCGAAAAAGCAAGATGATTGGTAGGTTGGCGACACGTTTAAATTTTGAGACGTCGGGGTTAAGGAGCGTAATCACAGGAACAGCCCGAAAAGTTAAAAAAATGGAGGCGCCTTTTAAAGAAGCCATGATCCAAGCACGCTCGCAGTGGGGTGATGTTGCGACTTGGTCGACAATTAAACGTTTAGGTCCAACCATTATTGACGTCAATTATTTGGCAGCTGTTGATCGGGGCTATAACGTCAAAGGAGAGATAGAGCTGCGCGACGAGGATCGGCGAATTTATGTGAGTTTATTTGGGCGAACCTTATTAATGAGCCTGATTGTGACAGTTGCGAGCCTTTTCCTCGGCTTTCCCATAGCCTACTTGTTAGCAAGTTTACCGCTAAAATATTCTAATCTACTAATGATCTTGGTGTTGTTACCTTTCTGGACATCGCTTTTGGTTCGAACGACATCGTGGATAGTGTTATTGCAAACTCAAGGTGTGCTCAATGATGTTATGGTATGGCTAGGCTTGTTTGAGGATGAGCAGCGAGTGCAGTTGATATTCAATGCACAAGGCACCGTAATCGCTATGACTCAAATTTTATTACCTTTTATGGTCCTTCCGCTTTATAGCGTTATGAAAACAATACATCCGAGTTATATGCGTGCTGCGGAATCCCTTGGGGCGCACCGTTATACAGCTTATTGGCGGATATATGTGCCTAACACACTACCCGGAATTGGTGCAGGGAGTTTGCTGGTGTTTATTTTGGCTATTGGGTATTACATCACACCTGCACTAGTCGGCGGCCAGGATGGCCAGATGATTTCAAACTTAATTGCATTTCATATGCAAAAATCCTTGAATTGGGGATTAGCAGCGGCTTTGGGGGGAATATTGCTTGGGGGCGTCGTTATTTTATATTGGTTATATAATTCGCTTGTGGGTGTTGAACGATTAAAATTAGGATAAACAGGGTATGAGTAACATTTCGTTACCAAAGCATGCAGGTCTTGTTGAAAAATGCTGGCATTATGCTTTCGTTCTCATTTGCAGCGTAGTATTCTTATTTCTTATTGCTCCGATCTTGGTAATTATTCCTTTAAGCTTCAATGCAGAGCCTTATTTTACTTTCAATGAGAGTATGTTGGCATTTGATAGTAATGCTTATTCGACTAGGTGGTATGAGGATTTCTGGTCTACTGAAATTTGGCGCCAGTCTATTGTTAACTCGTTCATAATTGCTTTTTGGTCAACCCTTATGGCGGTTACTCTGGGAACGTTGGCAGCACTGGGACTTTCACGCTCGGAAATGCCATGCAAAGGACTCGTTATGGGCCTTTTAATTTCTCCCATGATCGTACCGTTAGTAATTACGGCGGCGGGGATCTTCTTTTTCTATGCCTCTGTTGGCGACTTTATACCGCTTACAGGAACATATCTTGGGGTAATTATAGCGCATACTGTCTTAGGCACTCCTTTTGTGGTTATTACTGTGACAGCTACCTTAAGTGGCTTCGATAACTCGTTAACTCGCGCTGGCGCAATGTGCGGTGCGGATCCAACAAGGGTATTTTTTAAGGTAGTTCTGCCCCTAATCCTACCCGGTGTTATCTCGGGGGCGTTGTTCGCATTCGTCACTTCATTTGACGAGGTTGTCGTTGTTCTTTTTATTGCAAGTGTGGAGCAGCAAACTATTCCACGCCAAATGTGGGCTGGTATTAGAGAGCAGATCAGCCCAACAATTTTAGCCGTTGCTACAATCTTGGTATGTATTTCTATACTCTTGTTAACCACGGTCGAGTTATTACGACGGCGTGCTGAACGCCTTCGTGGGATGTTACCCGGATAGTTTTTTGAATTTTATTCGCGGTTGATACAGTTTAAAGAGATAGTATATAGAATAAGCATGTCTTAATATACGGGTAGTCGAACATGCGTGGTCCAGAATTTATATACAGGGTCGGCTTTTTATTGATGCCCGAGTTTTCAATGTCTGCCGTCATGTTAGCTATTGATACTCTGCGACTTGCCAATAAGGCGCTTAGTAAGAATGTTTACAGCTGGACGACTTTAGCGAGTAAACCTGGCGAAGTTACTGGCTCTAATGGCCTGGATTTAAATGCTCAACGAGCATTTACTGACGCAGATGAATTTGACGCAATTCTGGTCTGTGGCGGAGTAAATATCCAAAAATATGATGATCCAGCTGTGACCGCTTACATTCGCCGCAAGGTTGCACATGGTGCAGACATTGGCGCATTTTGCACGGGGTCATTTGTTTTGGCTAAAGCTGGATTGATGAATGGTTATCGTTGCACTATCCATTGGGAGAGCATTCCTGCATTAATTGAGCAGTTTCCAGATGTTGAGGTGGTATCTGAATTATTTGTTGCAGATCGAAACCGTCTTACCTGTGCTGGTGGCGTATCGGTAATAGACCTGATGTTAAATATTATTTCGCAACAAAAGGGCTGGGACGTTGCGACCACTGTCGCAGACGACATGTTGCACCATCGGATTAGGACAGAAAATGAGGGTCAACGTATGGACCTTCGCTCACGCTCTGGTATTGCGCATCCTAAGCTCTTGAGGGTAATTGCAGATATGGAGAATAATATTGAGACACCATTGAGTTGTTCAAAGTTAGCAAATAACGTATGTTTATCAACACGCCAATTAGAACGCTTATTTCGTACATATTTGGCAGTGCCACCCACAAAATACTATTTACGTATGCGATTGGGGAGAGCCCGTTTCTTGCTTCAACAGACATCTTTGTCAATTTTTGATGTAGCGTTAGCTTCAGGATTTATCTCAGCATCCCATTTCTCTAAGTGTTTCCGAGAGTATTTTGGCGAGCCACCAAGTGGCGAGAGACGGAGAAATCAATCGATATCTCCCTCGACCCTTGAATTAGTTGGGTAACATTGAATTTTGCGGTTGCGAGGTCGAAATAAAAGATTAAGTGGCATTATTAATAAGCGATGTGTTTGAGGGAGTTATAGAAACACTTGACGTCAAATGTTTCGTTGAGGACTGGAGAAGAAGAGGGTAGCATTGTTGTAGACGCTCTTTTAGCTACGGAGACTGTCTACATTTTTGTTTTTTAGTGTCTGTGTTAACCGCCCGTCAATTAGAGTATTTTTGGCACCTTTAACACCATTTTTTGTTAGTTTAAGAGAAAAGAATAAGCTTATTTTTATTGATTGGGGTTTAGGTTCGGGGAGCATAATGACTGACAAAAAGTACAAGATTGCAATTCTGATTTTTCCGGGCGTGACACAACTAGATTTCACTGGGCCTGCCGAAGTTTTGGCTAGAATGCCTGATGCGGACATTACATTAGTATGGAAAACGCTTGATCCAATATCCAGTCAATTCGGTTTGAAGTATTATCCAGATTCAACAATTTTTGACACGGTGCAGTATGATTTAATTCTGGTTCCTGGCGGATTTGATTGCGCACACCTTATGGTTGACTCGAGTATTCTTATTTGGCTGCAAAAGCAGGCAGAAGCCGCGGAGTATCTGACTAGCGTTTGCACGGGGTCATTGGTTCTCGCGGCCGCAGGCTTGCTTGATGGGTATAAGGCGGGTTGTCACTGGGGCTGGGCTGAGCACCTTAGAAAGTTCGGCGCAAAGCCTACACGTGAGAGAGTCGTTATAGACCGTAATCGTATTACAGCTGGCGGAGTAACTTCAGGGATTGACTTCGGTTTAGCGATTGTTGAACGACGATGTGGGCTCGATTTAGCCGAGCAGATCATCTTGAGCATTGAATATGATCCGGCGCCATCCGCAGGTGGTTTGCCTGAAACGGCGCGCACGGAAATCGTGGATTTGGCGCGCAATAGAATATTTGAGCTCAACATGGCTGGAGGTCATCTTGAGATGATCGATGAGGCAGCCTTAAAATTCTCTGTTGTTTGAAATAAAGCATATCCAGCGTTATTGAATTTTGGCGGTGGAGTTTTATCTGGCTCATTGCAAACGAAACTGTAAATTAATTGCAAATGAGCATTCATGCACCTTGTTGAGTTTCGAGAGGTCTGTTAGGGACTGCGATCAACTTGGAGTGTTCGCGAAACTATTTTTAGGCTACGGTTTTTCTTAGGGTCGACAGTTTATGGACGCTATTCTCGGGGTTGGTTCGGGTGGTCATTATCTCGGTTGTACTAATACTCAGCGAAATTTAGGCATCGTATTTGCCGGTCTTTACTGACAGAGGACAACGCGTTCTAACAGTAGGATTGAGGAGGCCGAGGGGATATGGCGGTTAGAGCCCATGAACTTTAGAAAAAAAATCCTGCGCGAGTATGAAGAGCCAGAACTTGATCAAAGATTCATAGCGGTTCACTTACGTTCATTGTAAAGTGTAGGAATCGCGTGAAGGACCAGTGGTCAGAATTCAAGTGTAACGTTTCAATTAAAGATCACTTCTACTTCACCTAATTGATCAATTTTAACCGCTACCTTGCACGGGGTCGCGATCCATTGCACGGGAGTAAGGCTACCCGTAAGAATGAATTCACCAGCTTTAACGATCTCAGCACGTCTTGCCTTCATGTTTAAAAACCAACTGACAGCTTCCAAAGGATGCCCCATCACTGAGGCGCCGAAACCGCTATGTTGAAGATCACCGTTTATGAACAAATGGCCCTCTACCTTCGCCAAATCGATTGCGGCCCAGTCGTTCACGAATTCCCCTAAAATTGCGCCCGCACCAAAAAAATCATCGGAGATGAGTGTCGGCACCCCAATTTTAGTGGCGCCTCGATAACGATTGTCGACCAATTCGATAGCAGCAAATACAGATCCTATCAATTTAGCAGTTTTTCCGAGGTTGAACGGCCCGTCTTCAGGTCTGAGGTCACTGTCAAGTACCACGCCGATTTCGCACTCTACGCCCGGCATTATGAAATCTTGTATTGGTAATACTGCAGAGAGGTATTGGACATCCCTTTTTTTTATGCTTCCCGCACAAGGATGAGTAATCCCCAAATTTTTTTGCATAACAGCAGTCGTACATCCAATCTTATAACCAATACGTTCGCCCATTCGGTCCTCTCCCCAGTCGTTATGAATAATTTCCTGAATGTTATAGGCCTCATTTAGATCTTTTGGGCGACACATGGGAGGCAAAGGGTCTAAAGTCGTNTTAGCGTGACGCGCTGTAGCAATGATTTTTGCAGCTTTTAGTTCACTCGACATGATTATTTCCTTCCGTCTGTGGCCAATAGGAGATGTACTTTTAAGGTGTATATCACATTTGCAGATGTAATGTTTGGTTTGGACTGCATCAGTATTGATAAGATAGGAGATGATTATTTTCGTAACCACAAGAGCTCATACTCTGGCCCTTGTGGGAGTGAGAAGGATGAAAAATAAAACCTTATCATTTTATGATTCGGCGTGATTCGGTGTCCATGCAACGATTATATTTGCTGCACCGGCGGATTTTTTATTAGAGGGATTGCTTTTTCAATTTTCAGAAGCGTTGGATTACGCCAGTTTATATCATTAAGTGTAGTTCACGATTAAGAGGAGGATTCACCTCAAACCGAATACATTTTTTGTTATCTTGGCTTGAGCCTAATTTTTAGAGAAAACTCTGTTTTTAATTTTTTTGATTAGGTTATGGAGGGACTTATGAACTTTTTTTAGACAACCACAAAGGTTCAAAAATTGAACAGGTGTTCATGTTAATCGCTCTCAAAGGTAAGTTTTGCGGTGTTGTTTTAGGAAAAAATTTAACGTAATAAAAAGCCACGCCCCATCTCGTCCTCTTTTTCGAGGGTAAAATGACTTCGTGAAGTGTAGTAAGATTTACCAGAAACTTCTACGATTACTGCTTTTAATGCACCGCAGGAAGTTTGAGATATTGCTTTTCCTGAAAAAGTGGAGCCAGTAACACTTTGAAAAACCCGGCTTTGGCCTATGGAGATTTGTCCCTTTTTATGCTGCAGGGCGATGCGTGCTGTTACTCCCGATCCAGTCGGGCTTCTATCAACTTGTGAATTTGCAAAGATGCAAATATTTTTGGTTGGCTGGCTGCTAAAAGTATCTTTCCCGTCAGTAAAAATAGTACCGTATAAAAACCCAAGGTCTGGTTGCTCCGGGTGTTCCAAGGATACCTGTGTCCTTACAGCGGCGCTGATGTCAGTTGCCGCATCAACTAAATTTTGGGTTTTTGAAGAATTTATGCAGAGACCTAATTCATTTGTGGTCGTTACAGCGTAAAAAGCACCACCATACGCGATATCAACATTCACCAACCCAAAAGAGTCAGTCATGATGGGTTTTTCTACAATGTAGGCAAACGCCGGAACACTCGTAAACCTAACTTCTGATGGCTTGCCATTTACGACCGATACATAAGTATTGATTAGGCCACAGGGACATTGAATTTTAATCAGTGTTTCCGGCTCTACTATAGGAACAAGACGTTGATCTATAGCGAATCGTCCAAGTGCGATGATAGCATGTCCACACATGGTAGAGTATCCTTCGTTATGCATAAATAAAACTGCTATATCTGCATCTACGTGATCGGGTTTCACTAAGAGTACGCCGTACATGTCTGCGTGTCCGCGCGGCTCATATATTAGCATTTTACGTAAGTGATCGAGGTGATTTCTTGCATAAATTCGTTTATCTAAAATAGTATCACCCGGAATATCAGGGTACCCACTGGTGACGATTCGGACTGGTTCACCGCCCGTATGCATGTCAGAGCATGTGATATTTGCAATCAAAATCGTAACCTCCTGATATTACGTATCGGTTTATTCACTCGCAAAATAGAGATCTCTGCGCGCGTTATCAGTAGTTTTAATAGATAGCACTGGATCACCATCAGATATGTTCAAGGAAGACTTAATTTTTTGAAAGTTAACTTTCAGCCCACGGGATGTACGGGGTCTTTTAACAGATTTTGAATCTCAAGAAATAACAAATGAAGGGGACCCCCCCCGGTACTATCAGGAGCGAACGAAAAAGTATGGCTCAAAAAAATATGACTTGGCTCTCAAATTCTTGTGCCGCATCTTCCAGCCATGCCCATGTATACGCGGCATAACTGCGTGCAACAGTAATATCAAAAATATTTATGTTTGCCGCATCTGGCATTCTGCTGACTACTATATCACTACGCCCAAGGATAGTTTGCGCACAATGACCGGGCAGGAACTCTTCCGAGTGTAAGTCTAACGAACATCCTTTGGAGAGAACTTGACGCGCGTTGGGGCCAGATAAACGTATTGTTGTTTTTCCGTCACCCACTTCGGTCACTGCTGAATGCAATTTTTTCATAGAAGTACAAAGTCGCTTGAACAACGGCTTGGTACTTAATGAGTTAATAATCAACCATTCATTGGGTCCTAACCAGAGTATCTTTGTGTGGTCTTTAACACAATTAAATGTGTTCGGAATAATTGGTAAGATTATTCCGTTAACACTTTTTAATGCGGCAGTAAAATAAGAGTTTTGGGGATCACCTCTTAGATTAATCATCTCCAGAGTGGGGAGTTCCCTCATAAGAACACCCGGGTCAGTTCGGTTGCGATCAGCCAGCGCGCGGGCGCCTAAATGGAGGTGGGCCAACCCGCTTTGTTTGAGATAGAGATTAGCCATTAAGACGCTCTCCTTTAATGTCATAAAAAATTGGGTTAATGACTGTGGCGACGATGCTTTTATCCTCCAAAGGGACGAATACGCAATCTCCGTGAAGCTCTCGCCCTCCCTTAATTAACGCCAAGGCAATACTGTGACCTAAGACAGCAGAATAGTAGCTTGACGTTATATAACCGATCATAGGCGTAGGTGTTGATAAAGTTTGTTTTGCCGTGATCTGACCCCCCTCTGGTAAAATTGTAGTTGGATTTTCTGTCAATAAACCAACCAATTGCTTGCGGTCGGTGCGCATGCTGTTAGTGCGAGATAATGACCGCTTACCAATAAAATCTTTTTTCTCAGAGACGGCCCAGTTCATTCCAAGATCGGAAGGTATGACGGTACCGTCTGTTTCTTGCCCTACAACAATGTAACCTTTTTCAGCCCGCAATACGTGCATTGTTTCAGTTCCAAATGGCGTAATACCGTATTTTTTTCCTGCATTAATTAATGCGGTCCATACGTGCATACCATAGCTTGCTGGCACGTTGATCTCGTATGAAATTTCACCCGTATAGCTTATTCTGAACACTCGAGCATTCACGCCGGCGATCGTACCTTCGCGCATGGACATAGACGGAAACGATTCATTAGTAAGATCAATATCATCGGTAAATTCTAAGAGCAGTGCCCGTGCAGAGGGGCCGCATATAGTAATATTAGCCCATTGTTCAGTTACTGAGGTGCAATAGACACGAAGATCCGGCCATTCGGTCTGCAGCCATTCCTCAAGCCACTCCAAGACCTGTGCTGCATTACCTGATGTTGTAGTCATCAAGAAATGATCTTTTGCGAGACGTGTTGTTACCCCGTCGTCGAAGATCATACCGTCTTCACTTAGCATTAGTCCGTATCGACAACGGTTTATTTTGAGGCTTTCCCATGAATTAGTGTACACCTTGTTTAGTAAAATTACCGCGTCAGGCCCTCGAATATCTATTTTGCCTAGTGTCGAGGCATCTAGAATGCCGACTGCATTCCGTACAGCTAAACATTCACGGTGTACTGCCTTTAGGCCGTCCTCACTATTTTGCGGATAATACCAGGGCCGCTTCCATTGACCGACGTCTTCCCAAGCGCACCCAGCCAGTTCATGCCAATGGTGCATTGGGGTCATCCGGATGGGGTCCATCAAGGGACCAACATCGCGACCTGCCAGAGCCCCAATCGTAACAGGTGTATACGGTGGACGAAATGTGGTTGTACCAGTTTCCCCCGGATCCTCGGTGCCGAGCACTTGACTAAGTACCGCCAAGCCATGAGTGTTACCCGTCTTACCCTGATCAGGTGCCATGCCAAGTGTTGTGTAACGTTTTGCATGCTCGATAGATGCATACCCCTCGCGAGCTGCTAACTGGATGTCGCTTACCGTCACATCATTCGCCTGATCAAGAAAATGCCGTGATTTGTGAGACGTCGGGCAGGCTGTCGGCACTATCCACAAAAGCCGAGAATCGGCTTCTTCCTCTTTAATAGAGACGGGGGCTTTGCGACGATTGTGGCTCGATATCCCAGCATTTCTTGCCGCTTGTTTTCCAATTTTCATGCCTGCCTTCAGGCAATCAGAGAGGGAAAAGGTGCCATTGGCGGCACCTACTGAAAAGTTTGCTTCGGTAGTCTTGCTCGGCAGAAAAATTCCGCGCCTCTTATCAAAAATTGTTTTTCCACCCGAATGGGAATGTAAGTGAATAGTTGGATTCCAACCGCCGGATGTCGCAATAACATCGCACGATATTCGTCGCGGTGCACCAATTACGCCATCGCCAGTATTATTCAGGTTCATGATATCAACGCCGGTGACGCCTCGCGAACCCAACACTCTCGTAACTGCCGAACCATCAAGAATCTCGATACCCGCTCTTACAGCCGCCACTGCTAATTCCCCACTTGGATCATGGCGCAGATCAACTATTGCAGGAACGGCGACGCCCGCTTCTTTGAGTGCCAGTCCCGTACGGTATGCATCATCATTATTTGTAAAAATTAAAACCCGTCGGCCCGCGGCAACGCCATAGCGATGAGCATAGGCCCTTACTGCTCCCGAGAGCATGACGCCCGGTCGGTCATTATCTGCAAAAACGAGAGGCCTCTCGATTGCTCCAGTGGCAAGCACCACTTGTTTGGCCCGCACTCTCCAAATACGTTGGCGTGATAGACCGTTACCATTTACTTGGGTGGGACCTCGGTGCTCGCAGAGGGCTATGAAGTTGTGGTCAAAATAGCCAAACGCGGTAGTTTTGGTCAGAATCTGAGCATCCGCTGTATCATTTAATTCCAAGAACGCTGCATTGAGCCATTCTTTTGACGGTTGGCCGTTTATGATGCGGTTTTCGTTTAATAGCCATCCCCCTATTTGGTCTTGCTCATCAACTAGTATTACCCGGGCACCAGATCGAGTCGCTCCTAACGCAGCTGTGAGACCAGCTGGTCCCGCACCAACAATGAGCACATCGCAATGTGCGTTCATCTTATCATAATGATCCGGGTCCGGCTCTGTTGGTGCACAACCAAGTCCTGCAGCATGCCGGATGAAGTACTCGTAAAAACGCCATGCTGTTGCGGGTCGCATAAAGGTTTTGTAATAAAAACCCGCAGGTATAAGACGATAAAATAAACCAAGGATACTCATGGCGTCATAATCAGGGCTTGGCCAACAGTTAATGCTGTCCGCAATGAGTCCATCATACAGTGAGATTCGGGTTGCCTGTTGGTTGGGCAACGTACGGGGACCCCGTTCTAGCTGGACCAAGGCATTGGGCTCTTCGACCCCAGTCGCAAATATCCCACGCGGTCGGTGATACTTAAAGCTTCGCCCGATAATTCGTGTCCCGGATGCTAAGAGAGCGGATGCCAAAGTGTCTCCCTCATACCCAGACATCGCTTGGCCGTTAAATGTGAAATTGAGTCGCGTTTTCCGATCTATCAAGCCACCTTTTTGTAATCGATAACCGGCACTCATGGCTTAATATGTTTTAATTGGGTTGGGGGGGAGTCACCCATTTGATAAACATGAAGAACTTTATTAGTTCGGGTGTCTCGAGCGACATTAAACCAACGGCGGCAACCATGGCGATGCACCCATCTCTCCAGAAGAATGCCTTTAGTATTTTGCCGCATAAATAAGTAATCGGCCCATTCTATATCACTGAGTTTTTCTGGGTTCGCGGGACGTTTTAAATGTGCTTCACCGGCTGGATGAAATTCTGACTCCTCACGGGGGCCGCAATAAGGACAATTAATGAGAAACATTTGGAATTACCCTATGTTAGTGTGCCACTGCGGCTGCGCCGTGTTCATCAATTAAGGCACCAGATACAAAACGGTCAAGGGTGAAAGGAGCATTTAATTCGTGCGGTTCGTCGCGCGCAATAGTATGTGCAAAACTCCATCCAGATCCGGGCGTAGCCTTGAAACCGCCAGTTCCCCAACCTCCATTTATATAAAATCCTTTGATCGGAGTTTTTGAGAGTATTGGACTGGCGTCCGGACTGATGTCGACGATCCCGCCCCACTGACGGACCAAGCGCAACCGGCTAAAAATTGGGAAGAGCTCGCATAGCGCCCCAAGTTGGCCCTCGACGACGTGAAAGCTTCCACGCTGAGTGTAACTGTGATAACCGTCAATACCTGCGCCCAACACCATTTCTCCCTTATCCGATTGCGACACATATACATGCACAGCATTGGACATTACGACGCAAGGGTGTATCGGTTTTATTGGTTCCGACACCATTGCCTGTAAAGGGTAACTATTCAATGGCAGCCTGATACCCGCCATAGCTGCGAGAACACTGGTATGCCCTGCTGCGACAATTCCAATTTTTGGCGCTTGGATTATACCTTTAGTGGTCTCGACCCCTGTAATACAGCCGCCCTTCCGTAACATACCTGTAACCTCGCAATTTTGGATAATATCCACGCCATGAGAGTCGGCTCCACGAGCATAGCCCCACGCAACGGCATCATGACGAGCAATGCCAGCTCGCTTTTGAAGGGATGCGCCAAGTATTGGATAACGTGATTGTGGGGACGTATTTATAATGGGTAGAAGCTCTTTGATTTGGATGGTAGTTAAAATTTCCGAATCAATGCCGTTCAGTCTGATAGCGTTTACACGGCGCTTTAGTTCTCGCATATCACTCAGGCTATGGGCAAGATTCATGACCCCGCGCTGGCTAAACATAATGTTAAAGTTAAGTTCCTGGCTCAACCCTTCGAAGAGTTGCAAAGACTTCTCGTACATTGCGGCGCTCTCGTCCCAAAGATAATTAGAGCGTATTATAGTTGTGTTACGGCCCGTGTTGCCCCCTCCAATCCAGCCTTTCTCTAATACTGCGATATTGGTAATACCGTGTTCTTTGGCCAGATAGTAGGCGGTTGCTAGGCCATGGCCACCCCCTCCAACAATGATGACGTCGTACTCTGGTTTTGGGGCTGGACTCCGCCAAGCGCGGTGCCAGTTTTCATGAAAATTAAGCGCATTACGCAGTAACGCATATATTGAATACTTTTGCATGCTCTTCGATAGCATCGTGTCACTCAAGCCGCAAGGGACTGGTTCTAAAAGACCACAAAGATACATATCAGTGCCATGACATTACAATTTAATATGTACAAAAAAACGTCAAAGAATGTCGCCCTTACGATATTTTAATTTAGTTAAAATGAATTCAGGATCCTGTGTTCTGCATTAACGGGGCTAGACAATCAGAGCTAATGTATGTGGTCAGATCTATCCGAATGAATTTAATGCTTTGGGCTTGAATTTTTAGTGGTGACTTTCTGATGAAATCATTTTACCAGAGACTGTTTTGCCTCCTGTTTTACGCCCTTAGTTTGTTTAGTTTAATGGGCGTCGATCGGGCATTAAGAGTTTTTTCGCTTTCCGATGAGACCCAAACTTGGGCAACTTATTCCCTAACTATTCATGAAAGAGTCCTGGGCATTGAAGCTAAGTGGGTGGCGAGATAAGCGGCGGTATTTTCCTTTAGGCGTTAATATCCAAGACTGTGCCTTGTCTTGCAGAAGCTGGGTCATGATTTTTTGAATATCTCGGTGAATATGCCTATCTACAATAGGCACTAATGTCTCAACTCGGCGATACAGGTTTCTCGGCATCCAGTCAGCAGAGGAAATAAAAACGCTCGCGCTCTGTGATGGAAGTGCCTCACCGTTGCCGAAGCATATGATCCGACCGTGTTCGAGGTATCGACCGACAAGTGACTGCACTCGAATGTTATCCGATAGTCCTTTTACACCTGGCCGGAGGCAACAGATACCGCGAATGAGTAACTTAATTTTCACTCCAGCTTGTGATGCACGGTATAGCGCGTCAATCACCTCGCCATCAACCAAGGAATTCATTTTAACCCATATATTTGCATTTCGGTCATTTTCAGCGTGGTTGATCTCATTTTCAACTAGTTGCAATATATTATTGCGAAGATTAAATGGAGAAATGGTGAGCAGCTCCATTTTTTCTGGGCCTGCGGTACCGGTTGTGTAGTTGAATAATTTTGCCGCATCTCTTGAGAGTTTGGGATTGCAGGTAAATAAAGAGATATCCGTATAGGTTTGTGCGGTAATTGGATGATAATTTCCTGTCCCCCAATGACAGTAAGTTTGGTGTTGGTTTCCCTCCCGACGCACAACATAGGAGATTTTAGCGTGGGTTTTAAGATTGATGAAACCATAAACAACCTGCACGCCGGCTCGCTTTAGATCTCGCGCCCATCGAATATTACGTTCTTCGTCGAAGCGTGCTTTAAGCTCGACCAAGGCGGTAACGGATTTACCAGCCTCTGCAGCGTCTATTAAAGCTGCAATAATTGGGGAATTATCACTGGTTCTATACAATGTCTGTTTAATCGCAATGACATTTGGATCTTGAGCTGCTTGCGTCAGAAATTGGATAACGACGTCAAAACTATCATAGGGATGATGAACTATAAAATCTTTATTGAGAATAGCCTCAAAACAATCTCCATTAAATTTAACAAGATGTTCTGGAAGTCGTGGCGTGAATGGATCAAACATCAACTCAGCGCGACTTTTAGAAATTAGCTCTTTTGTATCGGCTAAACCAAGCAAAGAGTCCAGAGCAAAAACGGTCTCTGGTTCTGCCCCTAATCCATCGATGAGAAACTTACGCAATCCCGGTGACATGTCACCGTTGATAGTCAGCCGAATGACAGACCCTAGTCGACGCACCTTTAATGCGCTCTCATACAAACGAACTAAATCCTCAGCTTCTTCCTCAATTTCAATATCACTGTCTCGAAGCACTCTACACAATCCAACCTCTAACACTTTGAAGCCCGGAAATAGTTTGTTGATGGACATGCCGATAACGTTTTCGAGTGCGATAAAGCGGTGTCTCTCACTTGGAAGCAGGATAAAACGTTCGATCAAGTGCGGGAGAGGGACTAAAGCATTCAATATTGCTTTTTGTCGCTTTTTTTGAAGTGTAAGAACCATTGAAAATCCGAGATTAGGTAAAAATGGAAAAGGATGTGCGGGATCAATGGCTATTGGACTAAGTACTGAAAAAAGTTTTTCTTTAAAGTATCTTCTCAACCAACGTTTTTCGCTAATTGACAAGGCGGTAGGCTCAACGACTTCAATGCCCTCCTCGACGAGGTCTTTCGTAATACGCGCCCAGCATTTTTGTTGACTTCGCATTAATGTACCGGCTCGTCTGTTAACCAGCCGAAGTTGCTCATGAGGGCTCAAACCATCCTGACTTATGAGTTCGACCCCGGCGCTTACCTGCCCGCGCAAACCAGCGACGCGGACCATGTAAAATTCATTTAAGTTATTTGCAGAGATAGCGAGAAAACGGAGTTGCTCCATAAGTGGGTGGGTTATAGTCTCAGCCTCGCGGAGCACACGCTCATTAAATGCGAGCCATGAGAGTTCACGATTAATGAAGCGTTCTGAGGAATTGGGATCAATTTTTAGCGTGGTGGCAGTAGTTTTGGACGGGCTCTCTGAATTGGGTGTGTTTTCTGAAAACTTGGTCGTTAAGTTTTTGGACGAAATAGGCATGCTTTTATCTGTAAACCGTAAAATACAAGAACTTTATGTCTATATAATAGCGCCGCTGCGACCCTCATACAAACGCGAGTGACGGTTTTCATGAAAACTTTATGTCAATGATCAATGACACATCAGTTTTAAGAAACACGATACAAGAAATGCCTGTAGGTTTAAATTTCGCCCTTTAAGTCTTCCATGCTGATTTTTTGTGATGTTCCATGATACTACTAAGAATAAAATTAGGTTTTTTAATCTGCGGGTCACGAGTAAGGTATAAATGTCAGTTGAATAATTCACTAGTTTATTAGGTGCCGACTCACTCAGGTTGGTTCTAGTGTCGAGGCTCAATTCCAATTTAATTTTTACTACTGCAGAATTAATGGCTTTGTATAATNGGTGTATGGAAGACCACGCGGTCCAATTACGTAAGGCGCTCATTACGATTTGGTTATTTACCAACACAATGAGTTAGAGCTTCAGGCCCAATATCCCCGCTACCCACTTGCCAGATTAGATTTGATGATTTCTTATATGAAAACGATCAAGTATATCCCAAAACCGAAGTTTAAATGAAATTATGATTAAACAATTTGAAAAATCTTTTACCCAACAGGAAGCTATACCACGCTCTGGTATTGAAAATGCAGTTGAGATTTTGANGTCTGGGCGGCTACATCGCTATAATCTCTCTGGTGACGAACCGGGAGAGGTTGCATTGCTGGAACAGGAATACGCTGATTACCAGTGCGTTAAATATTGCCTAGCGGTTGCATCAGGAGGCCAAGCTATCCAGATTGCATTACGTGCAGCAGGAATGCAGCCCGGGGATCAAATTCTTGCTAACGCCTACACGCTGGCACCTGTTCCGGGCGCAATACATGCCGTGGGTGGTCGGCCCGTATTCGTTGAGATAAAAGATGACTGGCTAACGGATATCAAAGATCTTCGGGCCAAGGCTTGCGCGAGTGGTGCAAAGTACATGATGTTATCTCACATGCGCGGCCATATTGCCGATATGGATGCAATCATGGGGGTTTGTGAAGAATTTGGGATCCTCTTGATCGAGGATTGTGCCCACACAATGGGGGCGGAGTGGAGGGGACGAAAGTCAGGTAATTTTGGCCGGGTTGCCTGTTTCTCGACTCAGACTTATAAGCATTTAAATTCGGGGGAAGGAGGCTTTGTGACAACGGATGACCCGCACATCGCGGCACGCGCAGTTATCCTCTCAGGATCTTATATGTTATTTGACCGTCACGGTGCTGCTCCCCCAAAGGAAGTATTCCAGAAAATCCGTATGGAAACACCTAATTGCTCTGCGCGCTTAGATCATTTGCGGGCCGCCATTTTACGAGCACAATTGCCCAGCCTTAATTCCAATATCCAGCGTTGGAATGAACGTTACCGGGTTATAGAAGATAGACTTAGCAATACAACTGGGGTTCGTATAAGGACGCGCCCTCAGCACGAGGCTTTTGTTGGTTCTTCTATTCAATTCCACCTTGAAGGACCGATCGCTGACGATGTTCCCACTTTTGTCAATTCCTGCTTTGCACGTGGTGTTGAGTTAAAATGGTTTGGATCGGGAGATCCTGTGGCATTCACTAGCCGTTACGACAGTTGGCAGTATATTAGCAACATGCCTCGATTACCAAAAACATTAGAAGTGCTCGCAACGACATGCGATATGCGTGTGCCATTGACTTTTGAGTTAGAGGATTGCCATTTAATCGCGGAAATTATTTCGGAGGAAGCCAGTCGATATCGGGTTTGAAAAATTTTCTTTGGTGAAAACATTTTAGATGGAATAGCTCTCACATATTCGAGCCATTTTTAGTGGTAATTGACCATAATTGGACAGATATATTTTACGGTGCGCACTTTGCTAAACATCTCATGTTACGATTTCGTGATAAGTCCTCAAGTCTCGATGCGCAGAAAAGTTCAGCTGCTACTGACAGTGTCCCTGTAGATCTCATTACACCAGTGTTGTTGTGCCAATGGACTTTCAAATTCGCAGGACTATGCCGTTTCTCTAATCTGGTCCAATCCGACAGCGTGGACGTATATTGAATGTTTAGAAGGTGATGCACATGAAGTAAATGAGATATCTGGGTGCACACAAAAGAGTTCGCCATGGGCAACAGTCCTTTATTGTGCGCAATACTCTTAAATTATATTTGGTGATTTACTCGATGTAGACGAAACATTTTACTGTTCAGTTCTTGGTTTATGACAGGTATCTCAGGAGGCGGCGTAATGACTGAGAGAAAAAAAAAATACGGCGGACTTCGTTCCGGTCAAACGATTGCAATCTGTCTAGCGGGGTTAGCGACGCTCTGGATATCATCAGGCGCTGTTACACAGACTCCGGATAAAGGCGCCGAAGAGTCCAGAGCTGCGCGCGGAGATCAAAAAATACTTGTTCGTGTGCGTGAGAGTGTATCCCAAGTCCGCCAGAGCTACGTCACTGTTTTTGGACGGACAGAGGCTGTGAAAAAAGTTAATATTGCAGCTGAAACTGAGGGACAAGTAATTGCCCGCAATATAATGAAGGGTGCTTGGATAAAAAAGGGTCAAGCAATATTGCAGATAGCTATGAATGATCGTGGAGCACATCTAAGTGATGCTGAAGCAAAGTTTGAATATCAACGGCTTGCGTACGCTAGTGCAACGAAGTTATCAAAAAAACAATTTCAATCCCGCATCCGTGTAGCCGAAGTGTTATCCAATTTTGAATCTGCGAAATCGGAGTTGGCGGAAATCCGTTTAGACATCCATCGGACAACTGTTCGGGCGCCAATAAATGGATATATTGAAACCTTCCCCGTTGGAGTTGGCGACTATCTTCAAACTGGCGAAATTGTAGCTACTGTTGTTAATCTGAACCCCATACGCGTCGTCGCGCATGTGTCGGAACGTGAAGTGACGAAGCTCAGGGTCGGTGATAAGGCAAGGATCCTGCTCGCGGAAGGTGTAAAACGTGAAGGAGAAATCAAATATGTTGCTCGGATTGGAGAGCAAGAGACACGCACATTCCGTGTCGAAGTTTGGTTTAGCAACTCTAAAAAGGTTATTCCTGAGGGCTTAACGGCTGAGTTGAAATTAAAAACTGCGCGCAAACACGCCCATAAGGTATCACCAGCAGTTCTCACCTTAAATGATGAGGGAATAATTGGAGTGAAGGCTGTGAATAAGGATAAATCGGTGATTTTTTACCCTGTTCAAATAATGGAAGACACCAATGAGGGTGTGTGGCTTATCGGTTTGCCGCCAAGATTGACGATAATAACAGTTGGCCAAGAATTTGTTCAGGTTGGTCAAACTGTTAGAACTTCGCGAGATGAGGTGGAGTTAAAGGGTAATTCGACTGACTTTAATTCAGTGAAAAGTGCATCATGAATCTTATTATTGATGCAGCTCTGGGGCACGCCCGTACGATTTTAGCCAGCCTTACTTTAGTCCTAATATGCGGTTCTTATGCGTACCTACACATTGCGAAAGAAGCCGAACCGGACATCAACATCCCGATTATTTATGTTTCAATGCACCATGAGGGAATTTCTCCAGAAGATGCGGAGCGGCTCTTAATTAGGCCGATGGAAAAAGAGTTGCGAACTATTGAGGGTGTAAGACAAATACAGTCTGCGGGTTATGAAGGTGGAGCTAACGTTACGCTCGAATTTGATGCCGGGTTTGACGCGGATATGGCGATTGACGAGGTCCGTGAGAAGGTTGATTTAACAAAGCACGAACTACCGGCCGAAACTGATGAGCCAGAAATCCACGAGGTTAACTTTAGTCTCTTCCCGGTTATAGTGGTGACATTATCTGGCGCGGTTCCGGAACGAGCATTACTTAAGCTTGGACGCCATTTACAGGATCAGATTGAGAGCTTGAGCGAAATTTTAAGAGTTCAAATTGCGGGAGATCGACCGGAATTAGTAGAGATTCTTATCAATCCTGTGAAGGTTGAGAGCTATGGGCTAGCCGTTACCGAGACCATAAATGCCGTTCGAAGTTCTAATTTGCTGGTTGCGGCTGGAGCGCAGGATACGGGGCTTGGACGGTTTAGTTTAAAGGTACCGGGTTTGTTTGAAACCGTTACAGACATTATTAGTATGCCAGTGAAAGTTCAGGGTGATGCTGTTGTTACGTTAGGTGATATCTCCACTGTTCGTCGAAGTTTTAAGGATCCCATAAGCTTTGCCCGTGTCGATGGGCGCCGGGCAATTGCGCTCGAGGTTTCAAAGCGCACGGGCGAAAATATAATAGACACTGTTTCTAAGGTGCGCGGTCTTGTCTTCAAGGAACAGAAAAAATGGCCTGAAATATTGCATCAGTCCGTGGAAATAGCATTTACCAATGATAGGTCGAGTAAAATCCGGGATATGCTCTCAGATCTGGAAAATAGTGTTATTGTGGCTGTTTTGCTTGTAATGATAGTTGTGGTCTGGGCTCTAGGGTTTCGCTCGGCTGCAATGATTGGCTTAGCCATTCCAGGTTCTTTTCTAACTGGTATTCTGGTGCTCGGTGCAGTCGGGTTAACCATTAATATGGTAGTTTTATTTGCTCTGATTTTGGCTGTTGGTATTCTCGTGGATGGCGCAATTGTTGTGATTGAGTATGCTGATAGAAAAATGCGGGAGGGGGAGCCGCCGAGAGCGTCTTATAGCTTAGCATCAAAGCGGATGGCGTGGCCCATAATTGCCTCTACGGCAACTACGTTGGCAGCATTTTTGCCGTTAATGTTTTGGCCCGGTGTGGTGGGCGAGTTTATGAAATTTTTACCATTCACTCTGATCGCAACACTCTCAGCCTCTCTTTTGATGGCATTAATTTTTATTCCAACTTTGGGGGCCACCATCTCACGCCAGCGGTTCAGCCCAGGAGAACTCAGTGTAGGTAAGGAGATCACCACTCCAGAGAGAATTGGTGGAAAGGTTGTCCCAGGATTTACAGAGTTATACCTGAGGGTCTTATCAGGAGCTTTGGATCAGCCTGTTAAGATACTTGTGGGCTCATTATTTGTGCTGGTGAGTGTGCAGGTTCTTTACGCAAATTTTGGGCGGGGCATTGAGTTTTTTCCGAAGGTAGAGCCTGATCAGGTCAAGTTGCAGGTTAAAGCACGTGGTAATTTAGCAACCATGGAAAAAGATGGGTTAGTGCGGGAGGTTGAGGAGCTGGTATTAGACTTGAATCGTGAGAAGGATGAGTTTTCGTCTGTTTATACCAGAACTGGGCGAGAAGAACGTTCGCAGGAGGCAGAGGATATTATTGGTAATGTCTCATTAGAGTTGAGCGATTGGTGGGCGCGGCGAAATGCCTCTGATATTTTAGAAGATATTTTACAAAAATGCGCCAATATTGCCGGTGTTGTGGTTAACGCTCGTAAACTGGAAGCAGGTCCCCCAATGGGAAAGCCAGTGCAAATCCAATTGTCAAGCCGATATCCCAAACTTTTGGGTGATTCCGTAGTGAAGATACGGCGGGGCCTAGCCGAAATCGGTGGGTTCAGGAACTTTGAGGATGACCGCCCTCTCCCGGGCATTGATTGGGAACTCACGGTTAATCGTGCGCAGGCCGCAAAATTTAAGGCCAATGTTGATCTTATCGGGCGCTCGGTCCAGATGGTTACAGCAGGGATTAAGGTTGGTGAATACCGACCTGATAACTCAGACGAAGAGATTAATATCCGAGTCCGTTACCCGAGACCTTATCGGACTATTGGACAACTGAATCAAATTAGGGCTGAAACTGTTTTTGGAGCTGTGCCGATCGGTAATTTTGTAGAGATGCGAGCGAGCCCCCGTGTCGGTACCATTAAGCGATTTGATGGAAAAAGGGTTATGACAGTTAAAGCGGATTTAGCTCCGGGGGGGCTTGCTAATGATAAGATTATTGAAATCCAAAAATGGTTAAACACTGCTGACATTGATACTCGGGTAGATGTCACGTTCAAAGGTGAGAGCGAAGAACAGGAAAAAGCAAAAAGTTTTCTTATTAAAGCCTTTACGATCGCACTCTTTATCATGGCCGTAATCTTGGTAACCCAATTTAACAGTTTTTATTCTTCATTTTTGATTTTAAGCGCAGTTGTAATGTCAACAACTGGTGTATTCATTGGACTTCTAATTACCCAGCAGCCTTTCAGTATTGTGATGGGCGGGATCGGTATCATAGCCCTGGCGGGAATTGTGGTTAACAATAACATTGTGTTAATCGATACTTTTGACCGCATCAGAGAGACAGAGGGCGATGTAAGAAAAGCAATTTTAAAAACTGGAATACAACGCCTTCGGCCGGTGTTATTGACGACTATTACAACGATTCTGGGTCTTATGCCAATGGTCTTGGGAATTAATATTGATTTTGTTGAACGCAGTGTCTCAATAGGAGCCCCGGCCACGCAATGGTGGCGGCAATTAGCAACTGCAATCGTATTTGGCTTGGGTTTTGCCACTGTTCTAACGTTGGTTATTACGCCTTCTGCTCTGATGCTTCGGGATAACGTTCGCGCATGGTTTTACCGACAGAGGCACGCGCAATCTGCTTCCAATAACTAGCAGCTTTCTGGATACTAGGTGTGTCGCCTACTCAGGATCCTAGGATTTTACCGCTGGAGCTCGGAGCATTACATACAGCCCACTCATAATAATAACGGTTGCCCCAGTAACAGTGGCGAAATCGGGTAATTCTCCGAATGCGAGGTAGCCCAAACAGGTAGCCCATACAAGAAGTAGGTAATTCAATGGTTGAAGAGTGGAGGCTGGGGTGCGCTCAAGTGCAAAAACCAATAGCATATGGCCCACAAGCCCGGCAAAACCCAACCCCATGAGTAAAAACCAACCTTCGGTATCTGGTGTTTTCCACGCTAAAAAACCGAACGGTGTTGTGAGGACTACACCTACCCAGCCAAGGTAGAATATACTTGTCATAGCATGATCATTGCGGCTGCCAAGTCGTGTCAGAATATAATATAAAGCGAACATGAACGCGCAAGTTAATGGAAAAAATATATTGGGTTGAAATACGGTGAGGCCGGGACGAATAATAATTAACGCACCAATAAATCCAACGAATACGGCGGCCCATCGCCGCCATCCCACTTTTTCACTGAGAATAAACGGTGCAATTGCTGTTGCTATCAATGGAGAGGTTGCAAAGCTGGCGTGCATTTCTGCTAAGCCCAGATAAGCGAGGCCCATTGCAAAGATAGCAATTTCTAAAACAAGTAACGCTGACCGACCGATTTGTAAACCCGGGCGTCTAGCAAACAGAGCTCGCCGCCAACCTATACAACTAAGCGCGATTAAAGTTGAAAAAACCGCGAATATCCAAAATCTTATCATCACCAGTTGGGCAACTTCGTAGTCTTTTACAAGTATTTTTGTTAATAAATCTTGAACGGCGAACATTAATAAAGCCGTGATGCAGATTATAATACCGTATTTTTGTGTTTGATTAGTTGCGCGAGCCATTCTTACAAATGGCTGGTCAAGACTACTTGATTCGGACACGGTGCATTGGTAATAGCACTGAAAATATCCTCCACCCGTTGTACAACGCTGAAGAGATCAAGCACTTTTTTGTGAGCATACCCGCCATCCACAATTGAATGAATTAAATCATTAAAGGCTTTCCAGTAACCATTTATATCGACTAGAACGATGGGTTTCTTGTGTTGGCAGAGTTGTTTCCAAGTAATGACTTCAAATGCTTCATCCAAGGTGCCTAACCCGCCTGGAAATATAACGATCGCATCAGAAAGTTGGAACATTTGAGCTTTACGGGTATGCATGCTTTCTGTGATTATGAGTTCTCCGGCGTCGGGATTGCCAACTTCTAAATGCATTAAAAAATCCGGGATTACTCCGGTTACCGCCCCGTTATTGCGAGCCACCTCGTTGGCTATAATACCCATTAATCCAATTCGACCCCCACCGTAGATAAGTTTTACACCACGGGCTGCAATAGCTTGACCGAAATCGCGCGCCGCTTGGGCATGGGTTGGGTCAACGCCTTTTTTGGAGCCGCAAAATACGCATATGGATTCGATGTCTATCATTGCTCTGTCCTTCACAGTGTGGACTCAATCAACTTTGCCCAATCGAGGGCCAGCAGCAAGAACTCCAGGTAACTTGTTCTTTTGGATTTATAGAATTGGTAACAATTAGCAGGAGTTCATGAAAGGTAATAATCACCCGGATGCTCTAGCTGGCACGTATCTATGCCCTCAATTACGATTTGTCTCTTGCAGCTAGCCCTGCATGATAGTATCGATGAAGAGTGAGAATTAATATGTATAAGCCTTTTATCATAGTCCTTGTTGGGGTAGTTATCGTTGCGGGCGCAATCGCTATCAATTTGCTCTCATTGCATGATGAGGGCAACACGCCAATTGTCAGTGAACAAGCCACGAGATCAAAAGTAATCGCAAAATCTTCAAAAAAATTATCTTATGGAGATATGACTGAGCGGAAGGGCAAGCCTGCCCCTGAGCAGGAAGTATCGGATCATAATGGTACGGCATCTTTTGATGTTGTTAGGATCACGGCTGAGGGAAGCGCTGTTATAGCTGGTCGCGGTGAGCCGGGAAGTAAAGTCGTTATTCTTGCTGGTGGTCGATTTTTCGCCGAGATGAAAGTTGATAGCCGAGGGGAATGGATCGCTGTTCCAGACGATCCATTACCTCCCGGTAGTCATCGACTTACGCTTGAGCAGCGAGATGATAATGGTAACATGCTTCTCTCTGATGAGGCAGTGGTCGTAGTGGTTCCCAAACGCGACAAAGATATTGAAGGGGATGATTCTGGCATGCCCACCCGGGGCTTGGCGTTGAAAGTCCCGCGTGAGGGAGGCGGAGCCAGTGTTTTGCTGCAAAAACCCTCACTTAATGCTAGTGAATCATCTTTTGCCGTTGACACTGTTGACTACGACGAGAGTGGGCACTTGCATATCAGCGGACGAGGAGAAGTTGGGTCAGTGGTGCAATTATATCTGGATGGTAAGTTTATTGGTCGAGGTATTACTGGACAGAATAAATTATGGTTAGTAAGCCCGGACAGGGCGATCCCTGCCGGTCTCTATCAGTTGCGAGCTGATCATGCCAACGCAGAGGGCAAAATAACAGCGCGCCTTAATTTACCTTTTAAAAGGGAAATTAAATTAGAAAAGTTCTCACAAGGCGATGTCCCTCCCGAACCATTTGTTATCGTTCAACCGGGGAATAGCTTGTGGCGATTGGCTCGGCGGACTTACGGGTCAGGATCAAATTATACGGTGATTTATGAGGCTAATAAAAATCAGATTGGTAACCCAAATATGATTTATCCGGGCCAAGTTTTTGCGGTTCCAACGCCTGAATAAACTGGGAGGGGTTTAATCCCACGAGAGTCACTGACCTGTTTACTCATGGGTAGTATCAAACTTTCATCTATATTTTTTAAAATTACTCAAAGATTATTTTTAAATCGGAACCGGCGTGAGCGAAAAGCAAACATAAATCCTCGACTCAACCTAACCTCAGACGAGAACCAATTGTCGAAAATTTGGTTAGGTTTATAGGAGATAAAACGCTCCGCTTCATTTTAAAGCACTGGTTTCATTTATAAAAAAATATCCATGTTATTCTTTATCTAATCAATTAGATTTATACCCCATTATGTATGGGTTTTACAGCTCGAATAAAGTGGCTGTGTTTTAATGGTAAGCCTTGCCTTGGTATCTATATTTTTTCACCGGACTACCTCTTTTCTGAGGATATGACCGAGTGGGAAACAGGGGGGTCTTTAAGTGAGACATGCAGCGCTGTCAGAGCTTCTGTTGCCAGACTATTTTGACTTTGGGTTAGGGGTAATCCTAATTTTTTTTATCAATCATTTGTTTTGTTGAGGGAATTTCCCTAATACTCTTTTCAAGAGAGCATTTGCATAATTAGGGAAAAGGAGTCAACCAACTCATTTCTCGGGCACAGATCTCGTATTTATCATATAGTACAATTGTGATTAAACTCAGATTTTCTTGATCATGCCCGTAAAATGCTGACAATCCGCCCGTATAGTCTCTTTGAAGGCCAATATGACCGTCATGTTAAAATCTCTACTCATCCCGATCCACCCAGCAGGGTGGCCCTTTATCGCTTTATTTGCGGGGATAACCTTTACGTTAGGCTGGTACCTCGAGCCTTTGGGCTATGTGGGGACTCTCTTAACAGCTTGGTGCGCCTATTTTTTCCGGAACCCTGACCGCATGACACCAACGCGTCCGGGGTTGGTGGTAAGCCCAGCTGATGGCATTGTGCAATCAATCGTCACAGTGGTTCCGCCAGAGGAACTTGGCTTGGGAGACCTGCCTTTGATCCGGGTTGCTGTTTTCATGAATGTTTTCAATGTCCATATAAATAGAATTCCAATTGATGGAGTGATTTCAGGAAAAACATATCGACCGGGAAAATTTTTTAATGCCTCACTGGATAAAGCCAGTGTGGATAATGAACGCCAATGCATTAAGGTGAAGATGAAAGATGGACGAGAAATTGGTTTCGTGCAAATAGCCGGCCTAGTTGCGCGTCGAATAAAATGCTGGGTTTCCGAGGGTGATATGGTTCAAGCAGGCGAGCGCTTTGGCCTAATACAGTTCGGGAGCCGAGTTGATATTTTCTTACCCAAGGGCGTGAGCCCATTGGTAACTGCCGGCCAAACTGCGATCGCCGGTGAAACCGTCTTGGCTGATTTGAAATTAGAAGAAACGGCGCGAGCCGGCTGCATTCGTTAGATTAATGCTATGAGCGAGTCACCAAAAAAACGTCGTCGACTCAAGCATCTCTCGGTAAATGTCATGATACCAAATATATTGACCTTACTTGCTTTGGCATCTGGCTTGACGGGCATAAGATTTGCGATTGAGGAGCATTGGGAAGAAGCTGTTATGGCAATTGCCGTGGCGGCTGTTTTTGATGCATTGGATGGCCGAATTGCAAGGCTTCTCAAAGGGTCAAGTAAATTTGGAGCTGAGCTAGATTCTCTGTCGGATTTTGTCTGCTTTGGTGTAGCACCGGCAATGATTTTATATCTTTGGGGTATGCAGGATGGTGGCAGGGTTGGTTGGCTGCTGGTAATGTTGTTTGCGATGTGCTGTGGCTTGAGGTTAGCGCGTTTTAACGTCGCGTTGGAAGACGACAATGCGCCCTCATGGAAAAGTAATTTTTTTTCAGGCATCCCAGCTCCTGCGGGTGCCGGGCTTGTCCTCGTGCCAATGATTCTGACTTTTCAAATAGATACCAATATTTTTCGTTCGCCTTGGGTGGTTTCTGTCTTTCTGCTGGGTATTGGAGCGTTTTTTGTCAGTTCTATTCCAACCTATTCCATGAAAAAACTGCGCGTCCCCCAGAGAAAATTATTAGTCACTATGCTTGGTGTTGCGATGATAATAGCTTTTGTCGCTAGCTTTCCATGGCTTAGCCTAACGATATTTTTAACGATCTATATGATTTCGATACCATTTTCAGTCCGCTCGTATCGAAGGTATGCCGCAGGTGGAAATATGGATGATGATATTGACGAGGATGATGCAGAGGAGTTAGAGCCTATTTAAATAATGTTTACATTATTTTTTTGAGAGCAGGCAACCGATAAAACAGGCCCGTCACGGCTTAAATTAGAAAACATTCACAAGATTTCTGTAAATATAAAAACGCTGATTTTTATTTTTCCAGGTTACACGTTACCCGATCAGACGAGCTGTATTGGTTTTTTCAGCTACAAAGGGTTTGGACACTTAAAGAGCATTTACTATAGGACTGGCGAAGTAAAGGCTGCGTGGTTATCAAAAATTGCTTTTAGCTTTTTTGATGCTTACTGTTAGCGGGGCTCGACTCTATCAGGAAAACCCATTTCCATCATTATCGTTTGGCCCCTCGTTGTAGTGCCCAAATCATTTGGTGTACAGAGAGTGTTACGTCTAAAACGTGGCCTATTTCAACATCGAATGAATACTAAACCCAAGTTGCACAGCAATTCATCGACTGTGATTCTATTTTAACTCAGTCAAGGGTAATTAGATCAGACAACAAAATGCAAGTTTCATCGTCGGGTTGCCCGCGTTTTAGAGTTAACACGTTAATATCTAGGGTAAAATTAAGTATTGAAGTTTTTGTCAATTCTGGTGGAACTGGACTTTCTTCAGATTCCGAAATAACGATCCCATTTATAGGAATATCACGGGATTTCAATGCGTTAATAGCGGTCAGGGTATGACTAATGGTTCCGAGGTATGATCCCACGACTAAAATGGCGGGAATTTTCAATGCTTCAATCCAATCGAGGACGGTTGTTGTTTTGTTGAGAGGGACCATTACACCGCCGATACCCTCAATTAAGGTTGTTTTTGCCGTATCCTCGAGGCCACCCAAACTATGGGCAATTACAGCCCGATGATTAATCTCCTCTCCCTCAAAAGCCGCCGCCATGTCCGGTGATAGCGGGGGCCCAAAGCGCCATGGGGATATGATTCCTATGGTTTCAATGCAAGGTATTTGACCGAGGGTGTTAAGCAATATAGCGCTATCTGAGGTCATCATAGTTTCCGGACTAAAACCTGTAATAATTGGCTTTAATGCACGAGGGCTTCCACCTTTTAACAAAACACCACGGATCATTGCAGCGGTTACATAGGTCTTGCCGACCTCTGTGCCACTTGCGGTGATGAAAATGCCGGTCATTGTGCTGAGTCTTCTAAAAGTCGTCCGCGAATTATCTCCGCTAATTTATCAACTTGTGTTTCTTGATGAGCGGCCGAAAATGTAATTCTTAACCTCGCTGTGCCTTCAGGGACTGTTGGCGGTCTTATAGGAATTACCAGAAAGCCCATTTCTTCAAGTAAATTTCCTGCACGGAGGGTTTTATTTGTATCGCCTAGTATCAAAGGAACAATGGGGCTTTGGGCAACTGGAAGATTAAGTCTACGCGTAAATCGTTTTGCTAGCTCTAACGGACGTGCTGCAAGAAGTGGGTTGCTCTCTATCAGGTCCAATGCTGCGATGGCCGTGGCAACTGAAGCTGGTGGCAGGCCAGTGGAGTAAATAAATGTTCGGCACCGAGTGCGTATTAAATCGATTACGGGTTTACTAGAGCACAGATAGCCTCCGTAACCACCAATCGCCTTTGATAGTGTCCCCATTTGTAATGGGACGTTGAGATGGCGACCATTCTGAAAGCTTGAACCCCTGCCTTCGCCTATCACACCAATTCCGTGAGCGTCGTCAGTCATTAGCCATGAATCAAAAGAGTCCGCTATATCCGCTATTTTTGCAATGGGCGCTAAATCACCGTCCATCGAAAATACACCGTCCGTGACAATAATTGTATGCCGATATTTCCTGCGGTGCGTTTTCAGAAGCTCTCGCAGATGAGATAGATCGTTATGACGGAAGATTTGTTGTGTGCCACCGGTTAATCGCGCGCCCAAATAAATACATGCGTGAGCTAGCTCATCAACTAAGATAAGATCTTCTGGTCCCATTAATGCAGGAATGAGCCCCGAATTAGTGAGAAAGCCAGATCCAAAAACGACGGCATCATCTGTCCCCTTAATTTTCGCTAATCGTCCCTCAAGTTCATTAAATAATGGGTGTGTGCCTGTTACTAATCGCGAAGCACCAGACCCTACCCCATAGCGTTCAGTAGCCTCAATTGCAGCCTTCTTTAGGGCAGGGTGATGATTAAAACCCAAATAGTCGTTTGAGGAAAAATTAATCAACCTCTTATTATCACGAATTACTTCTACTGCATTTAATGGTTTTGTGACGGTCACGTGTCGCCGTAGATTTTTTTTCTCTAACTCGCTAAGTTTACGCTGTGCAAAAGTATTGAGAGAGGTTGTGGCATAAATTATGTCCATTTGTGTCGCTGCTCAGACCAAGCTTCCGTTACTTCGACAACCGAACGAGTTAAGTGCTTTAAATCATTCATTTCTATTGTAAACGCGGGCATGAGGTAGATCACATTACCAAATGGCCGCACCCAGCATCCTTTATCAATGAAGCATTGACGTATCCAATACATATCACCTAAGGCCTCCAACTCTACAACCCCAATTGCACCTTTAACGCGAACGTCCTTGACCCCATCAATATCTTTGCACGGCTTCAAAGCGTCTTTTAGATGTGACTCAATTGCCGCGACTTGTAGCAGTCTGGGTTCAGACTCGAATAAATCAATAGATGCGTTGGCGGCTGCGCAAGCCAGAGCATTACCTGTATATGTAGGTCCGTGCATAAGACACGTTTCAAGGGTATCCCCCAGAAATGCGTCGAAAATATGGTTAGTGGCAATGGTTGCCGCTAGGGCCATAGTCCCGCCAGTAAGGGATTTCGATAGCGTCATGATATCTGGCGTGACTGATGCTTGTTCGCAAGCGAAGAGGGTGCCTGTCCGCCCAAAGCCTACCATAATTTCATCCAATATAAATAATAAGCTGTGACGATCGCAAATCTCACGCACAAACTTTACTACTGCGGGCTCATGAAAAACCATGCCACCCGCACCTTGGACTAAAGGCTCCATGATTACGGCTGCCGTCGTTTCCGCATGACGCTCAACAAATATCTCAAAATCGGTTTGTGATTCGAATGTTGCAGGAAGAGGAGAAATTCGTTGTTTCGTCATCAAGCCTGAGAAAGGGCCGTGCATGATGTTGTCTGTCTCTCCGATCCCCATAGTGCCAATAGTGTCCCCATGATAACCGTTTTTGAATGAAATAAATTTTTTGCGATTTGATTGCCCGGTATTGATCCAGTATTGAACTGCCATTTTCATAGCTAATTCCACTGATACTGACCCCGATTCGGAGAAAAAAACACGACTAAGTTGACCTGGAGTTAATGCGGCTAATCGGCTTGCTAATGTATAAGCAGGCTCATTTGATAAGCCCGCCAGCATGACATGCGGCATATTCTCAAGTTGCGTAACTACAGCCTCACGAATGTAGTGGTGATTGTAGCCGTGGCACGCCGACCACCATGACGCGATTCCATCAATGAGTTCCGTGCCATCATTTAAAACAATGCGTGTATCGTGAGTACTTTTGACTACCTGAGGTAGAGGAGAGGTATGCATCTGAGTATAGGGCAACCAAATATGGTTGTAGCCCTTTGCAAACCATCCTGGCCTGCACTTCTTGAGCGTCATGACCCGCCGGGGTACTTAGCACCATTGAGGCCCAAGCGCTCAAATAAAGCATCATCATCGCCGCGTGCTGGGTTGTCCGTTGTCAAAAGCTTTGGTCCGACAAAAACTGAACTGGCGCCAGCTAAAAAACACAATGTTTGAAATTCATCGCTCATTTGTTCGCGTCCAGCAGATAATCGTATTACGGAGCTGGGCATCATTATCTTGGCGATTGCGACAGTCCGGACAAATTCTAACGGATCAAAATCCGGTGTATCTGCCAGAGGTGTGCCCTCCACCGGGACCAATAGATTAATTGGAACGCTCTCCGGATGCGGCTTCAAGTTTGCGAGAGTAACGAGCATATCCGCGCGATCAACGCGGGTCTCGCCCATACCAACAATGCCGCCTGCACAGACTTTCATTCCTGCTTGGCGAACGGTCATTAATGTATCTAACCGGTCCTCGTATGTCCGTGTCGTGATAATATTACTATAGAAAGCCTCGGACGTGTCTATGTTATGATTGTAGTAGTCTAAACCGGCATTCTTGAGTGCTTCCGCCTGCGACGGAGTTAGCATTCCTAGGGTTGCGCAGGTTTCTAGGCCTAAGCTGCGCACACCCTCAATCATCTGGCACATTGCGGGCATGTCACGGTCTTTGGGATTGCGCCAGGCCGCACCCATACAAAATCGAGTTGCTCCTCCGGTTTTTGCGGTGCGGGCTTCGGCCAAGACTGAATTTATATCCATTAGTTTGTCCGGCTCAACACTGGCTTGGTGATGAGCAGACTGAGGGCAATAACTACAGTCTTCGGGACAGCCCCCTGTTTTTACTGAAAGAAGGTTTGAACGCTGGACTTCGTTAGCTGGGAAATAACGACGGTGAAGTTCTTGGGCCCAGTGCACTAAATCCATGAACGGAAGTTCGAAGAGCGCTATACTATCATCTGTCCGCCAATTGTGTCGGACATCTGGTTCAACTTGAATGGCGTGATCAGCCTTTTGATTAATAATTTTCATAATAATGGGAATACTATGATCTGCGTGCAACTGGTCAAGCAATAAGGAAAAAAATTAGTAGGGAGGGTAATTTTATGGATCGCGACGATCTATGTTTTTTGCCAGCAATTAAGTTGGCAGCTGCAATTCGAAATAAAGAAATTAAGGCGATGGAGGCTGTTAACGCTGTCTTGTCCCGCATTGAGGACGTGGAACCTTATCTCAACAGTTTTGTAACTGTTTGCGCGGATGAAGCACGGGCTGACGCTAAATTAGCAGATGAAGCGGTTGCCTCCGGGAGTACATTGGGGCCGCTTCATGGGGTTCCACTGGGAGTAAAAGACCTTTTAAATACTAAAGGTGTTAGAACGACCTTCTGTTCGCGAGCTTATGCACGTAATATTCCAGATGATGATTGTGTCGTCATGGCTCGATTACGCGCTGCTGGCGCCATCCTAATTGGTAAAACGACCTCACCAGAATTCGGCCATATGCCAATGACTGAAGCGCCTTTATTTGGTAAAACAAAGAATCCATGGGATTTAAAAAGGTCACCCGGGGGATCCTCTGGCGGCGCAGGAGCAGCCGGAGCGGCGGGATTAGCGCCGTTGCACGTGGGCACTGACGCAGGTGGTTCAATACGGATACCTGCTGCAGCTTGCGGTATTGTCGGCATGAAACAATCGTTGGGACGAGTGCCGCACGATATGAGTGCTGAAACTTTTGGACTTTTTTCCTTTATTGGGCCAATGACACGGACCGTTGCTGATACTGGGCTAATGTTGCAATCTATGGTGGGTCCGGATCCATCCGATATTCATAGCTTAGGGCGTCTGCCTCTAGAAAATTTAGCCAAGGCCGCATTAGGGGAGGGCGATCTCAGCGGAGTAAGAATTGGGTGGCGTTTCTATCTTGGTAACAACCTTATTGACCCTCAGACTCGCCATCTGTTTGAGGCGGCACTTGTAGCATTTGAGGAGCAGGGTGCTGATCTATTCCCCTACGAGGGGGCGTTTACGCCAACCTTACCGATCTGGCAGCCGATAATTTTCTCATCATTTGCTATTCGGTTTAATGAAATGGCAAAAAAAATGGGCGATGATATGAGCGAAACACTGCGCTATTGGACGGAGAGAGGGACACAGTTTAGCGCCGTTGATCTGCAAAAAGCCATGCAAACGCGAACTAAAGTTTTTCGTGAGGTGCAAAGTTGGTTTGATGAGGTTGACTTGGTGGTCACACCAACATTAACGCGACCGGCACTCCTTCTCGACCAAGATCCGCGAGAACCGATTGAAATCGACGGCACGATCACAGATCAACCCCGGGCGTCATGGTATCCATACACACATCCGTTCAACATGACTGGTCACCCAGCGATAACTTTGCCCAGTGGATTTACGGATAATGGTTTACCTGTTGCTTTGCAAATTGTAGGTCCATTGTTTGCAGACGGACGGGTTTTGCACGCTGCAGCGTGTTTTGAGCGCGCGCGCCCGTGGTCAGATCGACGCCCCGCTATGACTTGACGGAGGAGGTCACATGGCATAGACCATGCCACGGAGGAATTGTGATGTGTTCTCTAAAAAGGATGATAAGGTATGTCTAGACGTTGCGAACTCACCGGTAAAGGGGTGCTGACCGGAAATAATGTAAGTCACGCCCACAATAAAACACGGCGACGTTATTTACCTAACTTGCAAAATGTTTCTCTTCTCTCGGAAACCCTAGGGATATCTATTAGGGTCAGGGTAGCGACCTCTGCAGTTCGGACAGTCGAGCATATAGGAGGTCTGGACACATTCTTATTGAAAAGCCGGAATATTCATCTTTCACCTAACATGCGGCGGCTCAAGAAGCGAGTCAAGGAGGCACAATCTGCAGCTTGAGCAGATTCAGTGCTGGTGCCTGGGAGTCCGTTTTAGCAGTTTTTTGCTGTAGATCGCAGAGGATTGTTGGACGTAGTTGTTTTTTAAATTTGAAAAACCAGCCACAGCAAGTAAGTATAAACAACCTTATTTGACTAGCTTAAGTTGAGTAGCGTGCATAGTGTTAGGTGCTCATGACATTGAACGCCCAGTAATAAAAAGAAGTTCAATCAGGCCTTGATCTGCCAGAAGTAATAAATGCGAAGCATTGGTATAACGAGGGCCATGATGTTTTGTTCAACGGCAACAATGGCACTGTTTTTTATTACGCTCTAAGCGGTTTTCTAATCAGAATCCTAAACCTCGGTTTTGGAAATCTGTTGTATTTACGAGATCCCTAGGACATGGAACGATTTAGTTATATCGTTGCAAGAGTGAAGGTTCAAATTCCGGTTCTGTGCCAATGCATGTGTGTAGATTTTTAGTGTAACGCTCATACAATAAATCTTTTCGTGATTTTGGTGTTAAATAACTTAAAGGAAGATAAGTAGTCAGCGCTGCGCGTTTAATATACGGTGTTGGTAACAAGTACAGAATCGCCCTCGTGGTGCCTCTTTAACTAATGCGGAGTGCATAGCGACGTGATTTTGAAAATTTTTGGGTAGGAGGCCCACACCTTACTAAGAGGCTGTTTGTCTTAAATGTGTCAGCTGATATGCAAGGAGCGGAAATGAGTTCTGATATGCCCTACAAGGGTCTTAACGTAATTGATTTGAGTCAAGGCGTTGCTGGGCCCTATTGCGGCATGTTACTGGCTTGCCAAGGTGCTAATGTGATCAAGGTTGAGCCTCCTGAGGGGGACTGGTCACGACGGCTTATGCCCTCTTATGGTGATAATACAGCTTTTTCCATCTTGGCTAACATAGGTAAACGTGGGCTGGCCCTAGATTTAAAAACCAAGAAGGGCCGGAAAATTATTGAGCAGCTGGTTTCTCATGCCGACATATTTATTCAGGGGTTTCGCCCCGGTGTTATAGATCGGTTAGGATTTTCCTTCGAACGGGTATCTCATATTAATCCCTCAATGATTTATGTCTCTGTCTCAGGATTTGGGTTAAAAGGCCCGCTGCGCGCTAAACCAGCTATGGACCCAATCCTTCAGGCATTCACAGGATTTATGTCGGAGAATCATGGACCTGATGGTAAACCGCATCGAACACCAAATATTATCAACGATATGGCTACGGGGCTTTACGCCATGCAGGCTGTTGGGGCAGCTTTGTATGCCCGTCGGGATACGGGCAAGGGGAGGCACATTCCTATAAGTCTGATGGAGGCGTCAGCCAGCATTCAAGCTGTTAGACTAATGAGTAACTATCGTGATGGTCCATTTGAAGTAAGTATGATGCCTAACGGTGTCTATCAAACAAGTGACGGTTGGATCCAGATTACCGTGATCTGGGACAGAGACTTTCGCCAACTTTGCCATGCTTTTAACTGGCCGGAAGGAGCAAATAACCCCGACTTTGCCGAAGCGGAGGCACGATTGGCTAACGCTGATGCGCTTGATGTCATTATTGGAGAAATAATTGAGAAAGACACGTCTAATAATTGGTGTCAGCGGCTTAACGAGGCCGGTATTCAAAACGAAGTTGTGCAAACCTACTCTCAATTTGTTGAGCACCCGCACGTTAAAGAATCGGGTTTAATTGCGTGGGTACCACAATCCGGGTCCAGAGATTCTTGGGCTGTGCCCAACGTGCCGGGGGTGGCGCCCTTTAAGCCGTATGCGCCGGGTGGGGCAGCTCCGTCAATTGGCCAACATTCAGCTGAAATACTTGAAGAGTTGGGTTATAGCCCCGGGGATATTTTAAAAATGTCAACTCTTGAGGTGATAAAGGTACAAGGCTCATCTAATAAATTAACAAAATAAAAAGTAAGGTATCAAAACAACCAAATCCCACCGTGATCAACCTTTAAAGACCCCGATGAGGATCACCATCATCAAGTCTAACAAATCCCATGAAATTGAAATTATCCGACTTTGATTTTGACTAGGAAAATATCTTATACGTTAACCTATTGTTAGTGTTCTTTTTGGCTCGCCCGGGGTCTTTACAACGTGTTCATGTCAGACTAGCAGCATGCAAGTCTAGTACACCAGAAATGAGTGTTGCACGAACGGGATTGAACTGCTTTCTCTACAGAGAAAAGATAGTTTTGAAACATAAAGTAACATTGCGTTAAAAGTTATTTTTGAGGTAAGTGTGGCAATTACATTTTTGTTGTAGTGCAATAATTATACAGAGGGGGAACGCCATCTACTCTATCAGTTCAAATGTCATGAGAAAATTACGCTGTATCGGATTGAAATTGATATCTGATATTCAATAAATAAAAGTTTTGGCCGAGTTCGTTCCGACGAACTTCAATGCCCTCAAAGTTATCGATCGTCATCGGGAAGGTAATCACCGCTAAAAGAGGTGCTTATAAAGCTGCTCCCGATTGAATGTTTTCAGCCCATAATTTGCGGATCCTCGCCGCAACGACTTTTCACACGGTAAAACGCCGCTTCAGCACTGGAACGTCGCCAGATGGCAGAGACGCGGCTCCTAACACTTCAAAGCCGCCGGACAAATTGAATGTCATGACTGACCACCCGCTGGTATCACTAACCCACGCAACTGCCTCATTACCCCCAATATCCCCCTCGCTTATGGCTAACAAGCTACCGTCATTCAACAATGTTAGAGCCTCTATGCCTTCATTGGATGGCATAGAGGCAAGCTCCGTGGGTGGTTTGATGGGCATTGGCCCTGTCTTTTCCGGCAAATACCGCCAGATACGATGATTACGCTCAAACGCCACAATTATCTCTCCGTCGTCACCTAGGCTCATTGACCCCGCGTCTTGGTTTGTTTTGTGCTTTAAAGGGCGGCCGCGTTTGTTTGATAAAGTATCGAGGTGTGTATTGGTTATTCCGCTCAGAGTACCATCTTGATTATACACTAACTGGGCGGCTAGCCTTTGTCCGTTATCAGATCTGGACATCACGTCATAGCTGACCCCCAGTGAGAAAAATCCACTAAAATGTTGGTCAAAGCTAAAAAGTTCAACCCTTCCGCGGAAACGCAGTTTCCCGACCAAAACGCGGTCTTTAAAATCTGGATACAGAGAAACAGGTCTTGTTAGAATGTCGACAGGCTACGTGAGCCCTGAGAATGGGGTATGACCATTAAGCAAGATATAAATAGCAGGTTAGAAACGCTAAGCAAACCATTGCGGCACAACAAAGTTGTCAAGATATATTGTGCTGCTTCTAGAATCCAAATTTCCCAAGTTGGCGTTATTTCAGCTGTTGTGTACTAATGCTGAGTATTCAGATCGAGGGGTCCCCACTTAAGTCAGTATGAGCATAGTTCTTGGCGGAGAGTTTTTTAAAATGATAAGTGATATTCCTGAGACCACTCTAGCCTGTTATCTTTTTCCAAGTGGCTGCAAGTTTCTCCGCCTTTTCAATCTGTGCCTGGGTGAGGTGGACTTTAATTTTCTGTCGCAGTTTTGTTGACTTTAGATAACCAGCTTTAGATGACAGCGTTAGCCATTTATAGGCTTCAACCAGATCTCTCCCCACCCCATAACCATCAAAGAAAAGCACGCCTAAGGTGTGCTGTGCTTGAGCGTGGCCGCCTTTAGCAGCCCTCATAAGCCATTTGGCACCTTTTTCAGGATTTTTGGGCGCGCCTATACCCCGAAGATAGCGTCTGCCGATCCAAAATAATTTATGAATGGAACCAGAGGTTTCAGCTTTAGCAACAGTAATTGCAAAATTACGTTCGCGCGTCTCTTTCGCAGCAGCTACCGCGTTCCCAGAGATACCAGTATTTCGTAGATGCGTGATATATTCATTAAAATAGTTAAGAAGGTACCGAACGTTCGGTTTGCCATGATTCCATACTTTATCTGAGTTTAAGCCTCGGGTCGTTAAATAACGTTGGAAATCAGCACACCATTTGGTTCGCATGCTTTTTCGAAATTGTTGCATATCGCGTGTATCTCTGCGCGTGTTAAAGTCTTGGTAGGCTTTTTCTTCATAAATGAGGGCCTCACACTCTTTATCGATCTTTCGGTCTTTGCCTGTTCGTCCACGCAGATGCTGTAAACCATGTCCGACTAGCTCATGGACAATTATGGCAGCAAGTTTATCGATGGGCCATTTAACGCCAAAGCGCCCAACTACCACTAAGAAATCTTTTTGGCCTCCTTTTTTGCGTTCGAAAAAATCTGGAAAAAAGGCAGCAATAACTACACTGGCTAATTTTGATTGAGGAAAAGAGGCATTGTAAACTAATGTCACTTTACCGTTTTTCTTTAAGGTATTGATATGGTGCGCGCTGAAAGCCGAGTATTTATAGATGTGATCAATCGCCTGTTTAATTTTAGCAATCGCTGGCCCATTCGCTAACAGACTTACGGCGTAGGCATTAGCAGGCGGCAAAGGAACGGCGGCGATATTTATGCCACGATAGGTCTCTTTCTTTGTGAGGGATTTCGTTTGGGCAGCTGAGTCCCATGTTAAATTTATACACAAGATAAGGATGATGGTGCTTACTAATCTGATTCTTAATCTTTTTGATGACACGGGATATTCTCGCTGGTTGGTCCGCCGTGTACGCAAGACACACATTTATTCCTCTCGAGATTAAAAATGATCGTGAATTGCAACTTGATCCTTTTCAAATAGGTAAACTGTGTGAGCTGCATTCTTGGTGCCGACTATCAGTGGTTGCTTAGATTGCATTAACAGCGTGGTCTGATGCGCTGTCCTCTTGACAGTAGAGAAGGGACCCCGGCTCGACAACCCATGGCAGATAAGATGTAGACGGCCAAAGAACATATTATGTATGTGGCTGAACAGGTGTACCAATGCTCTCAAAGCGTGAGCGTTAGTCGGGTGTATTTTGTCATTATCACTAACATCTGCCCTCGTGAGTGAATGGTGAATGAATAAATACCCAGTCTCCTGAGCCGTGTGGCTAACCGTTAGACGATTATGCAACCAACCAAGACGCCCCTCGCAGAGCTTACGTCTAGTTTCTCCAACGTTTTTGGTATCCAAAAAATCACCGTGTCCCAATTATGCCGTACCAGTATTTTTAAAAAAATCATCGTTAGACCAAGGCATATGTGGCGTAGCCTCACCGATAGCCTCACGGGTATCTTGATTGTCGATCAGGGGATACCAAGGCATCGGCAAATAATGGAAAATGTCTACGGGTGCATCAAAGTCCGTATGCTCCGCCCAGTGACTAAGATCACAAATAATCATGCAGAGCTCACTATCAGGAGACTGGATTTAATATTTCCAATCGATAGATCAGGTGTCTCGCGAACATCCAAATCAAATAAAAGTGAAGGTGCAGGGGTAAAATTAGTATCAGTAAGACGGGTAAATTTCATTAGTTTGTCGCGTCTGGTAATAATGTAATACCGAGTTTATCAAATTAGCGTGATTCAGTTTATCGATGAAATCGAGTGGAATAAATTACTTTTATCTCACCTTTATTTGTTCAAGAGAGTTGAAATATTTTAACTATGTTGCCAAGACAGGCGAATTATAAACATCCAGAAAATGTCAGTTTTTAATCGGCCATCTCGTTGCAGAGGAGCATTGACTGAACGTCATAGCTTTTCCTGATAAGTGTTGGTTGAACTAACGAGGCATGGTTGATCGATTAAGTGTGGTGTAAATAAGATGGCCTGACAGGTTTTACAATTAAGATAAAGCCCCGTTTTTTGAGAGCGATCCCTAGAATAGAGATATTTGTTTTTCTCGGCAAAAAATTACGTATTTGCAGGCGTGGTGGACTAGGGGTTTTCCTATTCGAGTTCCCAGGTATGGTGATAGGGGTGTCTCGTGATGACATTTCATAAAAGCCAAGAATGTCTCCTCGCTCTTGACAAATACTTGCGCAGAAAAATGGGTTCTCGTGCTGAAACAGGAGGCGATGAGTAGAAATCGCCCTAACTGACAAATTAGCAGCCTTGACTAATTAATTATTTTCCTGCGCTCAGCTGGAGACGTTCAATCTATTAACGTGCTTGTCGGACAGTGTCTCTTAAGTCATCATCGAACAACTCTGCTAGCTGTTCCATCATTGTACCTCCAAGTTCTTCCGCATCGATGATCGTCACCGCGCGGCGATAATATCGCGTAACATCATGGCCTATGCCAATAGCCGTAATTTCAATACCAGATCGTGTTTCGATCCATTCGATAGTCTCACGAAGGTGTCTTTCCAGATAATTACCAGGATTAGCGGATAACGTTGCGTCGTCTACTGGCGCGCCATCAGATATTACCAATAGAATTCGACGCTGTTCAGGCCTAATTAATAGGCGTTGATGCGCCCATAATAGGGCTTCGCCATCTATATTTTCCTTAAGAAGCCCCTCCCGAAGCATCAAGCCTAAATTCTTGCGAGATCGACGCCACGGTTGATCAGCAGATTTATAGATAATATGCCGCAAATCATTTAATCGACCGGGGTTTTTTGGTTTATTATCCGTGACCCATTTCTCACGTGATTGCCCGCCTTTCCACGACCTCGTTGTAAAACCAAGAATTTCTACTTTGACGCCACAACGCTCCAGAGTGCGAGCTAGAATATCACCGCACATCGCAGCAACAGTAATCGGGCGGCCACGCATGGAGCCCGAGTTGTCGATTAAAAGGGTAACAACTGTATCTCGAAAGTTCGTATCGCGCTCCATTTTGTAGGATAATGGATACATTGGATTGGTAACAACGCGTGACAGGCGGCCAGCATCGAGAAGCCCCTCCTCGAGATCAAATTCCCATAAACGCGTTTGCTTTGCCATTAAACGTCGCTGCAAGCGATTAGCTAGTCTTGATACAACCCCTTGCATGCTAGCGAGTTGTTGATCTAGTTGGTGCCGGAGGCGATCCAATTCTTCAACATCGCATAAATCATCCGCGTTAATGACTTCATCATACTTATTTATGAAGGGCTTATAGCGAGTCTCGGATGATGTGGAATTACGGCCCCAAGTTTCATTTTGACTACTTGGGCCGGCAGGTTCTTCGTCGCCATCACCGCTCATAAACTGCTCTTCTTCTCCCTCACTAAATTCATTTTCGTCGGACATATCCATCTCACTGGTTTGCCCAGCAGTCATGGCTTGGTCATTGGCATCTCCATCTTCGCCTGTCTCTGCGTCATCGGCATTCTCTTCAGAATCATCCTCACTTTCTTGCTCATTAGGTTCCGTATCTTCAGTTTCCTCGTCCGCAAGATCGAGAGCGCGAATAATATCACTTACAACGTCAGAGAATTTTGCTTGGTCTGAGGGGCAGCTAGTTAACACCGTTAATTGCTCGCCAATACGTTCTTCTAACTCCTCGCGCCAGAAGTCTAATAATCTACCTGCGCTGACACGAGGAGGCTGACCAGTAATTTTTTCTCGAATTAGCATTGAGACCGCATCAATAAGATTGCTCTCATTGCGTGTGGTAACAGAACTGAGGCCACGAGATTTGTACCGTTCATCAATTAGAACATCTAAATTCTTAGCCACACCGGAAAAATATAGAGCACCAAGACTCTCACAACGGACTTGCTCGATTGCCTCATATACGGCCCTTGCTTCCGGTCCTTTAGGCATGTGGTCTCTGTGAACAATATTATCATGATAGCGTAATCGAAGGGCCAGAGAGTCTGAGACCCCTCGTAGCTGGGTGATGTCAGTTTTTTTTAAATCACCAATAGGGCCGGGTAATATTGCCGTTTCATCAGTAACCGTTGCTTGCCCTGGGGAAAACCCCACGTTCATAGTTTTCACTCCAGCGAGTGCTTTGAATGCTGCAGAGGTGACCCGCTTAAGCAGTTCGTTCGGTTCTTCTTTTTGAGCCATATCGGGTTCGTATTAACTCTCGGCTGAGATGGCGGTGACGGCAGAGTCAGCTAATTCTTCACCAAAACAGCGTTGGTAATATTCTGCAACTATAGGTCTCTCGATCTCGTCACATTTATTCAAAAATGTGAGCCTGAAGGCCATCCCTACATCGTTAAAAATTTCGGCATTTTCCGCCCACGTGAGCACTGTACGGGGCGACATAACAGTAGAAATATCTCCGTTGATGAAACCTGCTCTACTCAAGTCAGCAACGTTCACCATGGCGTTCACCGTTTCGCGTCCCTGTGTCGTCTCATATCCCGGGGATTTGGCCAAAATGATGTTAGCCTCAGCGTTATGCGATAAGTAATTAAGTGTGGCAACAATATTCCAACGGTCCATTTGGCCCTGATTAATTTGTTGAGTGCCGTGGTATAAACCGGTTGTATCGCCGAGTCCGACTGTATTGGTTGTAGCAAAAAGTCTAAAATGATCGTGAGGGCGGATGACGCGGTTTTGGTCAAGTAAGGTTAATTTTCCCTGCACCTCCAAAACCCGTTGAATAACAAACATCACATCGGGGCGTCCTGCATCGTATTCGTCAAAAACGATTGCGATCGGATTTTGTAGAGCCCACGGGAGAATCCCCTCCCGAAATTCTGTTACTTGCATGCCGTCTTTAAGAACGATAGCGTCTTTGCCTACAAGGTCAATACGGCTGATATGGCTATCAAGATTAATGCGGATACACGGCCAATTTAATCTTGCTGCGACTTGTTCAATATGTGTCGATTTGCCAGTACCGTGATAACCTTGGATCATCACTCTTCGGTTATGTGCAAACCCAGCAAGAATGGCCAGTGTCGTATCCGGATCAAAGCAATAGGTATCATCAACTTCTGGCACATGGTCTTCTGCCTCACTAAATGCCGGAACATCCATGTGGGTCTCGATACCGAAGACATCGCGAACTGAAATTGTAGTGTCTGGTCTCATTTTGCTGAGAGTGTCGGAAGAGGGGACAGAAATATTCATTGCAGGAATCCCATTTTGGACTAGTTGTAATGAAAAACGCCGGTTAGAAGCCCAGCAAAAGTAGACACGTACGGGTTGAGGGCGGCTGGGTCAAGACCGGTGAGTTGGTCACATAAATTTCAACAATTTGGTAATAAAGTACCTTACGTTATTAGGAAATCGAGTATTACGCGGTATGCCTCGTTGATTTCTTTAATTTGAGCATCGTCTCCGTCATTTCCAGCGGCATCAGGATGATGACGTTTCACCAACACCTTGTATGCAGCTTTGAGGCCTTTTATTTCCACTGGCATGGAAAGGCCAAGAGTTTCTAAAGCTTTTTTTATATCGAGTCCAATCGAATAGGTGGGCTCCTCAGGATGAGAGTGGGGCTTATTCAGTGATTCATGAAATACATTAAAGGGGTCTGAATAGTCTCCGCGCCAAAAAGCATTAATTTGTTCGTGCGTTGGTGGTCCATCAACTAGTGGCCATGAGGGTCGCCGCCAAACAGTATCTGCACGACGATCGGCTTCCACCTCGTCGTCAGACATGCCATCGAAGTAGTTCCAATTTCTATTATACAGACGAGCATGGTCTAGACAGAACCATCGATAAGAGTTTAAGTCATCTGGAGAGCGTGGCGCGCGATGTTCACCACTTTTGATACAGTTAGGCCACTCGCACAAGCGAGGTGCAGCTGATTGAGCCTTCGAGTGATCGCGAGCTAGAAGTTTTGAATTTAGTATATCGCGCTTATCTGACATCTATTTACTATGCGGTGAAGGAAAATATCTGGCAAGGAAGATAAGCTTGAATCTTCAATATCGAATAAATTTATTGATTTTTTGCAACGACTGACAAGGTTTATCGATTAAGGGTTAATAATTATCATTAATTGAGAGAAAAATGTTATAAGGAAATATATGGCCTCGTTTTTTCCAAGTAGGGGCGAATCATAAACTTTATTCGTCATCCTTTGACAATACTGGTTCAATTTTTTTCAGCACAAGTATTTTATATTGTTTAGTTAGTTTACCAATCACTTATCCTCATCCGTTAATTTGTGGGTGAAGAACTCTGGCCAAATTCGTTTGACAACAGGGCCATCAGAATCATGAGCAAAGCAAGTTCCAAGAACGGCGGGCCGCCAATTTTTCGGCTTTGTGGCCTTTACTCTGGCTTCAATAATTGTTTGCATTGGAACTATGGTTTGATATGCAGTCTGAGCTACTGGACCCATAATGAGGTCGCGAATATGCGTGCATCCTTTGGTTCGGCCAATTGCTTTGCTAACCGCTTTGCGCCACCCGGGTCCGACCTTTAGTCCCTTCAAGATTTTAGCAGAAGGGGCTGCTCGCTTACAGAGATGATACGGCCACGCGGTCGTTATCGCCTCAGCGTCAATAACTGTCATTCCATTATCGATTGTTAATCGCACTGACATATTGTGGATCGATTCGCCGGACATAATGCCTTCGCGGTCGTTGTTATCAAAAGAGTAGGTCTTGGTGTCAGTAATGACACCCTCAATATTCCAAAAGCCATCTTCCCTCTGATAGCCATTGCATTCGATCGTCCGGGTATGAATTTTTTTTCGACTGTTAGGTCGTGATAGGGATATTGAGGACATTGGATTTTCCGTGGTCGTGCGAGCTGGATCAGGCTTAAAGCCGTGACGATAATTGTTTCGGATGTCAATTCCAAAAAAACGAACGTTTGATTTGCACCATTTGACCACATTCCTAACAAATGTTAATTAGGGATTCGGGAGCTTGTGTTACTGGAGGGGTAGTGTAATGCCTTTTTCACTCTCCATCGGAGAGAAATCTTCTGAGGGTTCATCACCAAGGTTGAAGCGAGATAACCGACGCGCCCAATTATTGGATGCAGCTGCGCGCAATTTCCGGGAGCAAGGTTATACTGCGGCCTCGATGCGTGATATCGCGACTGATGCCGGTATGAAGGCTGGGTCCATGTACTATTATTTTCCTTCGAAGGCTGATCTTTTAATAGCTTTGCACGAAGAAGGAACACGGCGGATCTCCAGTGCAGTCAATAAAGCGATTGAGGCAGAGCTTAAGCCTTGGGAACGACTTGAAGCAGCAATGGCGGCCCATCTGGAAATGTTGCTCGATGGTGGAGATTATGCCCAAGTTGTAGTTAGAGAGCTTGCACTTGAAGAAAATAGCATTCGTGTTCGATTGGTACCTCTACGTGACTCATATGAAGCAAAATTCGCAAATTTGATTGATAGTTCACCCATAAGGGAAGATGTACCTCGCCAATATTTGCGGTTAATGATTCTTGGGGCATTGAATTGGTCACGTGTTTGGTATCGCCCCGGTGGAGATGCGCCGACCTCCATTGCGCACGAGTTTTTAGAGGTTTTACGCCCATTGGCGAATACGCAGGCAAACGGGGAATAAATTTATGGGTCACCCATTGTCTTCTCGGCGGAACGTTCATGAAACAGCGCTGATGCTTGAAAAATCACTCGGGAGGCCGCCCCGAGTACTTGTAACCAAAATTGGCCTTGATGGGCATGACCGAGGCTCTAGGCTCGTTGCCGGATTCCTTCGTGATGCAGGAATGGAAGTGATTTATACAGCTCCTTGGCAGGCGATCGAAACTGTTGTTAATCAAGCGATGGAAGAAGATGTTGACGCGATTGGTATTAGCTCTTTGGCAACTGACCACTTATTGATGCCTAAGCTTATGGTCGCCATGCGGGCAGCAGAGTTACATGATGTCATTGTTGTAGTCGGGGGGATCATCCCTGATGATGAGGTAGACATGTTAAGAGAGTCTGGCGTTGCGGAAATTTTTCATCCGGGAGCGTCACGCGAGGAGATAGTCACGAAATTATCGAATTTGATATTAGAGCGACGAGTAAATTAAAAAAGGGGATAGTTTAATGTCTGACGATGCTGAGTCGCCTCCAATGGATTTTAATAGGGCAAAATCCCAATGGCAATCGGAATATGATCACACCATAATGAGAAGTGACCTGCGAAGAAATCGGTCGGGCATTGAAGTAAAACCAATTTACACTCCTGAAGATTGGGATAGCTCGCGTTATATGGAGGACTTAGGTTTTCCGGGGCAAGCACCATGGGCAAGAGGTATTTATCCATCCATGCATCGCGGCCGTACTTGGACCCAGCGGCAGCTAATTGGCTTAGCAACGCCCGAAGAGTATAATAAACGCATGCTTAAAATCATTGATGCGGGCGCCACGGCCTTGAGTATCATTCCGTGTAATTCTGTATATCGCGGATATGACATTGATGAGGTTGATCCTGTGTTACTCGGCACATGTGGCACAACTATTAATACGGTCGATGATCTAGATATGTGCTTGAATAGTGTGCCAATAGAGAAAACTTCCATCGCTCTCAATGATCCCTCACCTTTCACCCTTCTTGCATTCTTGCTTGGTGTGGCCAATCGGCGGTCGATCGCATGGGATAAGTTAACAGGTACATCTAATCAGAGTGATTTTTTATCGCATTTTGTATCGAATCATATGTTTTTTCGTCTAGCTTTGGACGGCGCGAGGCGCGTCTTTGTTGATCACGTCTCTTTTGCGAATAAATATGTTCCGAATTGGAATCCCGTATCTGTAGTTGGTCAACACATGCAGCAATCAGGTGCGACGCCCGCAGAAGCAATGGCTTTTACGCTGTGCACAGCAGTTCAATATACGGAGGATTGCATTGCACGCGGCATGCAACCTAATGAGTTTTTACCAAGGTTCACGTTCTTCTTTGACATTTCCATCAGCTTCTTCGAGGAGATTGCAAAATTTCGGGCTGGACGACGTATCTGGGCAAAAATAGTCGAGAATCGGTTTGGGGTTAAAGATAAGCGGTCGCAACGTTTTAAGTTTCATGCCCAAACGTCCGGCGTTGATCTGACAAGGCAGCAACCGTTGAATAATATTGCGCGCGTGTCTGCACAGGCTATCGCGGGTATTTTAGGCGGCTTGCAGTCGATGCATACAGACGGTTACGACGAGGTCTTAAGCACGCCAACTGAGGAGGCTGCTAAAATAGCTGTCGCGACACAAAATATACTCAGAGATGAAGCTCATTTGGTTGATGTCATCGACCCATTGGCTGGTTCTTTTTATGTTGAGACTTTGACTAATGAAATGGAGGAGAAAATTGTTGATGTCATGCGTGTGGTTGAAGATGCCGGCGGCATGTTCGAGGCGGTGGGGACTGGCCTTGTCCAAGGAATGATTGGTAAATCAGCTGTCGAATTTCAAAGACGCATAGATGAGAGCGAGCAGGTAGTCGTGGGTGTTAATAAATACCTTGAAGATGATGATGCGGGTGTCGTGTCCTTGCCGCGTCCAGCCGAGAGTGTTATGCAAGGTCAACTAGATCGTCTGCGCACTTTCAAGGCTGCGCGGTCAAAAGTTGCTGTGGACAGAGCATTAGATCGGCTAGCCTTTGCATCAATCAATGAGCAAGAAAATATTTTTGAACATATTGTCAGCGGCGTCGAGTCTGGTTTAACTAATGGTGAAATTTGCGGCAAGCTTCGTGATGAGATGGGGTTTGGCAATCCACTGGTTGCCGCATGACTTTTACTCCCCTTCGGTCATGCGACCTACTGCCATTGGATAGTTTCGCGTCTTATTTGGGCATTGACCACATTGATGGTGGGGATGGCTTTTCGATAGTTGAGCTTACCCTCAGACAAAAACATCTCAATTTTTTTAATAGTTGCCATGGTGGCGTGATTTTCTCACTGGCTGACACGGCATTTGGTCTTGCCTCTAATGCGCCTGGGAATCTATCGGTCGCTATTGATGCCCATGTGACCTTCATTAAAGGAGCAAAGGTCGGCGACGTCTTGAGAGCTCGAGCAAACAGAGTTTCTGGGTCACGCAAGACTGCGGTTTATCAAGTTGAAGTGTCTCGTGACATATGTATCTTAGCGACTTTTACAGGAACAGTATTTGTAACCGGCAAAGCGGTATCGAATTTCTTGGCCCATAACTAAGCCTCGTAGCGATCACTAAGTACGAAGGCTTCGGTATCTCGAATGTCCTTTTCGAGGGCCTCTTTATAGGCTGAATATAGGTCACGCACTGATACTACGGCCTGACATTTTCCATCTCAAACAACAGGTAATTGCCGGTATCTCCGTGTCTGTACAAGTTCTGAGGCGTCTCCGGGGGAGTTGTCAGAATCCAAAGTATCAGGATTAATAGTCATCATTTCTGATAATTGTATTTTACCGGTTCAATATGTTTTGTCATTATCTTTTGGCAAAGGTCGCGTTCGATCACAATATCTAGTGTTTTTGCCTTACTATCGACCATAATCATTGCGGCTATATCTTTACTTGCCATTTATTTAGCCATCTGTGCGGCACATTCGTGCATTCTCATTGTAAGAATATTTGTTGCTTTCACGATATCGGGGATAATGTCTCTGCTTATATCCTCTGTCCTCCCAGTCAGAGCTCCCACGTAAATATTTTACAACTTATATCAAGGTTAAACGGTTGGTTTATGCGACAAATTTCTAGTATTTTTTAGTTTATGATATACCTAACACGTCTATCAAATTCTTCAATTCTACATAAGTTGAGATTGTTGTGATTTAATCTTCAGAAACTTCGTTTTTGGGAGGCGTAACCCGAATTTTTGTAATTTGGTGCCGTTGCCGTTCAACAATGTCAAAGCGGAAACCATGAAACATAAAGCGTTGACCAACATCTGGAATTCTACGTGCTTCATGTAATACCAATCCAGCCACAGTAGCTGCCTCTTCGTCTGGTAAGTTCCATTCAAGCTCCCGATTAATATCTCGGATAGTTACTTGGCCATCGATCAGATATGTTCCTTCCGTCTCTGATTTAACACCAGAAAATTCATCGTCATGTTCGTCATCAATTTCCCCTACGATTTCTTCCAGAATATCCTCTAGCGTTACAATCCCCAAGAAGCTGCCGTATTCGTCTATTACTAATGCGAAATGTTCGCGTCGTTCCCGAAAGGCGTGGAGCTGGTCTAACAATTGGGTTTGCTCGGGTATGAACCATGGTGCGCTCATCACTTCCGTAATATCGATTGTATTGAATTCACCGTCCGCCTCTGTAACTCTTCGAAGAAGGGCTTTAGCGTGCAGGATCCCGACAATGTTATCTATATTCCCACGCCAGAGTGGTATTCGAGTATATGGACTGTCGACGACCTGTGTTACCAACTCGGATGGAGACATATCAACATCTAATGCGGTGATATTACGGCGGTGCCTCATTATCTTCGCTACTTGGACGTCGTCGAGGTCGAGTACGCTGTGCAGCATTGCACGCTCATGCTTGACTACAGCTTCCTTGCCATCGTGAAGTTCAATGGCACCGCGTAATTCAGTCTCGCGAAAAAAATCTATATTGGGGTCGTGTTTGTTCAACCCAAATAAATTGAGACCGCCACTTACAACTGCATTAACGCTGCTGGTAAAAGGAGAGAGAATGGAGACGATTACGTTTATTATTGGCGCCACTGCTAAAGCCGATTTATCAGCTGTATTAATAGCGTAGGTTTTTGGCATTACCTCGGCAAAAACCAGGATAAGAAGTGTCATGCCGATGGTTGCATATACGACTCCAGCCTCTCCAAATACCTCGATTAAAATGCTGGTTGCCAAGGCCGATGCAAATATATTTACCAAATTGTTACCGAGTAAAATGGCTCCAATAAGGCGTTCATTGTCGTCACGAAGGCGGTTTACCAAACGTGCCCTAGCGCTACCACTCTGCTGCAAATGGTGCATTACAGGCCGTGAAGCGGCGGTGAGTGCCGTCTCAGAACCAGAGAAAAAAGCTGAGAGCACTAATAAAAAAGCTATAGCGCCGATGATTTCTAACATGGAGAATCTCCTGACTTCTCTCCTAGAGAGTTAGTTCTAGGCGTTTAACATTACTATGGTATGAGAATATGATAATGGGCATTCTGGTTTTAAGTGTCGAGTGTCTGTGACAGCTATATCTAAGTCTTTACTTGAGTAAATTATCCAAATGGATTCTTAGGTCCTGAATTTTTACATTTTTGGATACAAATGCTGAACCTATACCCCGCGCTAAAATAAATGTGAGCACATTGGCCTCCACTTTTTTATCTTTGCCCATGTGATGGATTAATTTATCTGTAGTCCATTTTTTGGTAACAACTGACGAGATGTCAATGGGCAAGCCAACTGCCCTGAAATGCTCTCGGATTCTTACTACGTCTTGCCCAGAACATAGGCCCAACCGTTGCGAAAATTCAAACGCAGCTATTGTTCCCATAGCGACGGCCTCGCCATGTAAAAGTTTTTTCCCAAAGCCAACTTCAACTTCAAATGCATGACCGAAAGTATGACCAAGATTTAACAATGCCCGCAACCCGGCCTCACGCTCATCTCTTGCAACCACTTGTGCTTTTATAAAACATGATTTTTCTACCGCGTGAGCGCGCAGGCCGAGGTCGCCGTTTATTAAGTCAGACCCGTTAGTTTCGCACCATTCAAAAAAGTCAGGGTTATTGATCAGTCCATATTTAATGACCTCCGCATAACCAGCAAGGATTTGGCGGAGGGGTAAAGTATCCAAAGTAGTTAGATCCGCTAAAACTAATCTTGGTTGATAAAATGCCCCAACAAGGTTTTTACCCTGCGGAGTATCGATTGCTGTTTTACCTCCGACTGAACTATCAACCTGTGCTAGCAATGTGGTGGGGATTTGGATAAGCGGAATGCCGCGAAGCGCAATAGCTGCAGCGAAACCTACTAGATCTCCAATCACGCCGCCTCCGAGGGCAACAAGCACTGTTTTTCGATCTACCCCGGTTTGTAACACCCACTCTATAACTCGTTTGAGTTGCCCAAAGCTTTTCGTTTTCTCACCCGGAGGAAGCACCATCTCTGATCCGCAGATATTTTCGGCCACCAGAGAGGCTTTATAGGGTTCTAACCAATGAGCGGCAACGTTCTCGTCAGTAATAGTTAAGACGCGGGGTTCTGATAGATGAGGACGAAGATATTTCCCGGCTCTGTTGATTAGGTTCTTACCTATGACTATGTCGTATGAACGCTCACCTAAATCGACCCGCAAAGTTTTCGATTGATTCAAAGTTTTCATTTATAAAAATCCGACGGCAAAATACCTGCCTTTTCAAGCGCTGCACATATCGCATTCACTGAAGCATTTACACCTTCGTTCCCAATTTCAACTGTGATGTCTGCCTCTGCGTATACTGGGTAGCGAACGCGCATAAGTCGTTTGAGTATCTGGCGCGGATTCCCCTCGTTTAGAAGTGGTCGCCCTCGTCTCCTAGCTGTGCGTAAAACCAATACATCAATGTCAGCTTTGAGCCACACGGAGGTAGCTTCCCTAAGTATTTTAGCCCGAGAATCTGTATTCACAAAAGCGCCACCACCTGCAGCAATCACGGCGATTGGCTGACTGAGTAAGCGTTGTATTATAAGCGACTCCATTTTTCGGAATGCTTCTTCCCCGTTGAATTCGAAAATATTTTCGATTGAGCAACCTGCAACTTGTTCTGCCTCCTCGTCCGAATCGGTGAATGGTAGTTGCAGTTTTTTTGCTAATTTTTTACCAATGGTGGTCTTTCCGGTTCCCATTAGGCCGATGAGAACGATTGGTTTGTCTATGATAGGCATATTTAATCAATTTTTAACCTTAACGAAGTGTATCAGTTCAGTCGTGGCGTTGAAAGGCTGGCGTTCAAGGAATAAACTCACCACGTTGTTGAAGCCGTAAAAATGACATAATTCCACCTGAGGATATAATGTTTCAGTGTTCCATAACAAACTCGTGTATGTCTGGCGTCAAGAAGGGGTTAATAAGGCAGCTCACAATCACGGTTTATGTAGTTTTGGGGTTGAGAGCCTTTTAATATGAAAAAATTATCAAACCTAGTTTTTTTTGTTTTTTTGATTTTATTGATTAGCGGTGGAGTTTTTTTAGCAACTTGGGATATTCCTGCCCCTTCGAAAATTTTAGAAAAAAGGATACCTGATGCGAGGTTCCCTAAATAGCCCCTGTTCTTTGGGTTGGTTTATTGAAAGACTTTGTTTGAGTGCAGTATGCGTCGTGCTCGAATTTACGGGGGCTGTAAGCTTATCGGGAATCTCCTACGCGCAAGAAGTGAACCCACTCAGTTTGAACCCGAAAACCCCACCCCCTGTATCCAAAAAGACTCAAAATCAATCTGGAATTTCCTCTCAAGGCTATGGTAGGGCTGGCAATATTGAATATAAAAAAGGCTTGGTTAGAAAACCCTTATCAAAATCTAACTTAAATAAAGGCGGAAAAATTGAGGTAAATCAACTTTCGATTGTTACACCTGACGCTGTTGGTGTGTTGAGAACTGAGGTGGGGGGACTTGGAGAGGATATGTGGGAAGGTATCTCTCTGGATACAGCGGAACGATTATTCGATCATTTGCCGTCACGGTTGGGGTCTCCTGTTTTAGCTGATTTAGTGCGTCGCGTGTCTATGACTGCAGCAAAACCGCCAGAGGGGCAATCGAACGGGGAGCAATTAGCCGTTCGTCGGGTTTCACAGCTTATTAAAATGGCTGACTACGCATCCGCACTCTCATTACTGAGTGTTATGCCTCGTCAGGGTCGCGGTGCAGGACTGAAACGCGTTGAAGCAGAACTAAAATTATTGACAGGGGATCAAGTGGGCGGTTGTTCGATAGTGAGAGATGAAGTTCGTCGAAACTCCGGTAATTTTTGGCAAAAAGCACTTGTATTTTGCCAATTGGTCTCAGGCCAAGAAGCTCAGGCTGAGCTCGGTATCTCCATGTTACGCGAGGTAGGTGTAGAGGACGTTATTTTTTTTCAAATGGTCGATGCCATGTCGCAGGACTTAGCTTATCAGGTGTCAAAGCCTGAAAAACTAAATTTTTTCAGTTTGCTCATGCTTTCACGGATCAAATTAACTTTAACACCCGATATTATTGAGAACTTACCAGCTGGTGCGACATTGGCGTTGGCTGTTAATAGTCGGTTACCTGCCGAGGTGCGGCTCTCTGCACTTGAGCAAGCTGCCCAGATGGGTCTATTGAGTGACATCAGGATAAAGCGTTTATTTAAAGATATTTACGAGCAACTGCCGCCGCCAGCTGAAGCCGAAAAAATAGCTAAAAAAACAGGGCTTAATAGAGTAACGGCAGGGAATGTCGATAAGGTGTCAAAATTGGACACTGACTCCAACACGGTAATTCAAACAAAGGCTTATTTTGCCCGCATTATTAAGCGGGCGCGGTTATTGGCAACATCAATTGGGACCCCGGTCCCAGCTGTTAAGGCCGAAGCTGCTTTTGGAGCTCTTGTTTCTGCGCACGCGGACGGCGTATTCGCCGCATGGGCAGGACTGTTTCGAGATGATATTACCACCATTGAACCGACCAGTGATTATATCTGGTTCGCGCCACATGCCCTTCGAGCTTCACTGGCAAATGGTCAACATGAACGGGCAATAGCGTGGGGAATGATGCTGCATCGTGGCGCTAATCGTAATAAAGAGGGCCTTGTGCTTTTGGAGAACGTTCAGATGCTCGCGGAATTTGTGAGGTCAGTTCTTAAAGCTGAGCCACAAGCGTCTTTAACCCTAGGACCCCAAAAAAATGATGCGGTGTTAAATTCGATAAAGTCTGCCTTTGGTTACTCAGCAAGCAAAGAGTCTTGGCTTTCAGTTAACCTTAACAGTGATGGTGATAATTCTCTGCTGCGGGTTGCCCCTGTTCCTCCAACACTATGGTTGGCTTTATTAGACTTGAACGACCGACAAAATTTTGTTGATCAGTCTAACCGGATTTCTGTAAAAATAGCATCAGAGAAGGGGAAGTTAGAAACTGTTAAAAAAACACCCATTGGAAATGAATCCAAAGTTGCCATGCAGCAGCTGGAAACACTATCAGTTGATAATCAGTCAAATAAAAAAAATCAGGCGGTCTTAATTCTGTTAATTGCGCGCATAATCGGTTCTGCGAACCCTAGTTATGTTCATCCCGTTTTACTTCGTCAGGTTATCTACGGTCTTGATAGTGCTGGATTTAACGACGAGGCTAAAAGACTTAGCATCGAAGCAATGTTGGGGGCTGGCTATTGAAGGGTTCAGGACATCGCGACAGAGTTCATTCGCAGGCTCTGTCGCTTCACTTAGAAAATTTTATCGATATGATGGCCTCTGAACGGGGTGCAGCCATTAATACAATTGAGTCCTATAGAGGTGATCTTGAGAATTTTTCTGATTTCTTGTCCACGCGAAAACGAATGATTGAGAGTGCTGGCTCTAATGAAATTCAAGCATATTTGAAATTTATTTCTAATTTGGGATTAACAGCCCGGACCGCTGCGCGAAGACTTACGACGTTGCGACAATTCTATAAATTTTTATGCGATGAGGGCGTGCGAATTGATAACCCCACAACAATGGTTGACAACCCAAGAATACGTCGCGGTTTGCCGAAATATTTAAGTGAGGACGAAGTGTTTGCTCTGTTAACGGCAGCGCAATCCCTTCCCGGTGCGAGAGGTAGACGCGTGGAGGCCCTGCTTGAGATACTTTATGCTACTGGGATAAGAGTAAGTGAGCTTGTTTCGATGCCATTAACAGCTCTTTCACGTGATGGAAGAGTTATTTTAATAAGGGGTAAAGGTGGAAAGGAGCGAATGATACCAATCGGAAATGAAGCGACCAATGCGATTGCTGCTTACTTGGAAATAAGAACAGCTTTTTTAAGTAATATCGACCCCAGAGGTTATTGTTTGGAGAGTGTGTACATGTTTCCATCGCGCGGCAAAGAGGGACACCTAACTCGAGTTAGATTTTCTCAATTACTAAAAGAGTTGGCAAAGGATGCACATCTTGATCCAGAAGCCGTATCCCCCCATGTCCTTAGGCATTCCTTCGCTAGCCATCTTTTGGCGCACGGGGCAGATTTGCGATCTTTACAACAAATGCTGGGTCATGCTGATATCGCAACAACCCAAATTTATACGCATGTATTGGAAGAACGGTTGCGGTCACTCGTAGAGACAGCTCATCCTATGGCAACGCACGCAACACCATCTGAAACGGGGTAGTAAAGGCAATGAAACACATAATTCAGGAAAAAATGCTAAGTACCCTTGCTTAAGTGTAGGCTCGCTTTTACGGTTTTTACCCGAATGTCCCAAATCTCAATTTTCCCCAATTTAAAGACATAATCTGAGTGGGGGCAACGCGGTATTTTCCATGCCTAATAAATACTTATGTTTAATATTATCATTAAGGCTATTAAGTTGCCGGAAAATAAGCTGGTTGAGTTTTCGTGGGTGTTTCAACGTGCTATTAAAATACCATGCACAATTATCTTGATTTCGAGAAGCCAATTGCTGAACTCGAGGGTAAAATTGAAGAATTGCGTCACCTCAGTAGTTCTAACGGTGTTAATATTGCGGACGAAGTTGGTAAGCTGCAATCAAAGGTTGACCGTTTATTGGTAACGACTTACGCCAAGTTATCACCCTGGCAAAAAACACAGGTTGCGAGACATCACGATAGACCTCACGCAGTTGATTATATCCAGGGGTGGATAACAGATTTTACACCGCTCGCAGGCGATCGTGCCTTTTCAGATGATAATGCCATAATTGGCGGTTTAGGGCGCTTTTGGGGCCATTCCGTTGTAGTTATAGGCACGGAAAAAGGTGTTGATACGGAAAGTCGTGTCAAACACAATTTTGGTATGGCTAAACCTGAGGGATATCGGAAAGCGGTTCGCTTAATGAAAATGGCGGATAATTTTGGGTTGCCAATAATTACACTTGTTGATACGCCGGGTGCTTACCCCGGTATCGATGCGGAGGCGCGTGGTCAAGCTGAAGCTATTGCTCGCTCCATTGAAACATCTTTGAATTTAAAAGTACCGCTTATCAGCGTCGTTATCGGTGAGGGCGGCTCAGGGGGAGCAATAGCTCTAGCGGTAGGTAACAATGTTCAAATGTTGGAACACTCTATTTACTCAGTTATTTCACCAGAGGGATGCGCTTCTATTTTGTGGCGTGATGGGAACCTCGCTGAAACCGCGGCAACAGCGCTTCGGCTTACGGCGCAGGACCTTTTTGAGCTCGGCATTATTGATAATGTGATTATAGAACCTGTTGGTGGAGCTCATCGTGAACGGAACCAGATTATTGAGGACACAGGCAATTCGATAAAAAAAGCGCTAGAGGAACTTGTTCAACATGAGGGCACGGTTTTAAAATCGCAACGTCGAGATAAGTTTCTCGCCATGGGGAAAAGAGGGTTGGGTTAAAATTTGGATTTATGTTAGTGGTAACTGCTATTTATTTGATCTGTGATTATGCGGTAAGAGGTCAAAATTGAGTTGGTCTGCAGCGCTTCCCTTTATTGGTTTCGCAGGTCCAGTGTAATGTGAGGGAGCATAACTTAAGTTTAAGCATTAGGTGATTTGTAACCATAGACACCTTGAATACTTATAACATTTTTGATGTTATTTGAAGGCTAAATAAATTTTAACTAATTATCAGTGATAACCTTAAGGAAGCTGTGTGCAAATCTTTTCAATTTAACTGAGCCTACACCGTAAATGCGTTTAAATTCGAGTTGATTGGTTGGGCGTTTTCGTGCCAGTTCAATCAACGTTTTGTCTGGGAAAATCAAATAAGCAGGAACTTTTTTAGTCTGAGATAGCACAGCTCGGTGTTCCTTTAAAATATTGAATAACTCTCTATCAACGCCTGATAAATAGTCTGATGAAAACGATTGTATTTTTTCTTGCCGGCATTCAGTATTTCTTCTCGGTGAACTGGGCCGGTAGTGAAATGCTGCTTCTCCGCGCCCAACTGCGGCGCCTGTTTTGGTAACTGTTAAGGTACAATGTCCTTTGAAGTTAAAATTCAATAACCCTTCTGCCATCATTTGACATATCAGAGAACGCCATGTCGTCTTATCAATATCTTTGCCAGAACCAAAAGTGCTTAAATTTTTGTGGCGAAAAGACCGAATGCGGTGGGTATTAGCACCACGTAATATGTCAATAATATGAGAGGTCCCAAACTGCTCTCCAGTCCCGCGAACTGTTTTTATCAATATTGAAGCCAAATCAGTACCGTCCCGAAGATCTGGGGGGGCCGCACAGATATCACAATTTTTGCACGAGATTGATTGCTCGCCAAAATACTTTAACAATCTCTGTCGACGGCATGATGGCGACTCACAGTATGAAATGAGTGAATCGAGGCGCTTGGATTCGCGCAGCTTGTGGCTCTCTGGACTATTAACTCGCTCGATAAACATACGCCGGATCCGGATGTCATTGAGATCATACAACATGTGCGCGAAAGCTGGTTTACCGTCACGCCCAGCACGCCCGATTTCTTGATAATACGACTCTATAGTGCTTGGTAAATTCATGTGAAATACAAATCGCACGTCAGGCTTATTGATGCCCATGCCGAAAGCGACGGTGGCCACGATGACCACGTCCTCTCCGATCATAAAAGCATCTTGATTGGCGGATCGAGCCCTCTCATCCATACCAGCATGGTATGGGACCGCATTGATTCCCCGCGCTTGCAAAAAAGTTGCTGTCTCCTCAGTTGTTTTTCGTGAGAGGCAATAGACGATGCCGCTTTTATTCTGGTACTTCTGCAAGAAGGCTAATAATTGGGCATTGCCGTTGGCGCGTGTTTCAACCTTTAGAGTTATATTAGGACGGTTAAATTCCGTAACGAATACTTTGCCTTTAACTCTAAATAGCTTGTTGCCAATATCTTCTCTTGTAATGGTGTCTGCTGTAGCAGTCATCGCTGCGATCGGCACATTTTGAAAATAATCATTTAAACGCGACAAAGCCTCGTAATCTGGCCGAAATGCTGGGCCCCATCGCGAAATACAATGCGCCTCATCGATGACAATCATTTTTACAGGTAATTTTTTTAAGGCATTCAACATGCGTGGTGTCATGAGACGCTCTGGTGAAATATAAAATAACTGGACTTGACCTGCTTCGACACTTCGCCAACTCTTGGCATTACACGAGTAAGGGCGCGATGAATTTATAGTTTCCGCACTTACCCCAACTAATTGCAAAGCCGCGACTTGTTCCTTCATCAGTGCAACCAGCGGAGAAACGACGATTGTCAATCCGCCCCGAACAAGAGCGGGAATTTGATAACAAAGTGATTTACCTGCACCCGTCGGCATAACGCAAAGCGTGTTGATACCACCTATCAAAGCTAAGATGACTGGTTCTTGGCCTGCACGAAAAGCATTATAACCAAACGTATTTTTTAAAATGGAATAAGCTTGATCTCTCAACACGTGACCGTTTCATTCAGTAAGATTTCGGTAGGTCGAGAACTTGCTCTGCAATAAAATTTAAAACTAACTGCTGACTGACAGGTGCAATACGATTTATCATAACCTCTCGCATTAATCTCTCGACGTGGAACTCCTTGGCATATCCCATCCCGCCATGCGTTAGAACAGCGCGTTCGCAAGCAGTGAAACCTGCCTCCGATCCAAAATATTTAGCTGCATTAGCTTCAGCTCCGCATGGTTTACCCTCATCAAACAAGTGTCCGGCTTTAAGGCATAGTAGCCATGCGGCTTCTAACTGTGCCCAACTTTCCGCAAGTGGATGCTGGATGCCTTGGTTCTGACCGATTGGCCTGCCAAAAACTATACGTTCTTTGGCATACTTAGCGGCGCGGCGAATTGCTTCTTGCCCTATACCGACCGCTTCTGCACCAATTAGTATTCTTTCGGAGTTCATTGAATGCAAAATGTAACGAAAGCCGTTGCCTTCCTCACCAATTAAATCTTCAGCGGGGACATTGAGGTTATCAATAAATACTTCATTGGAGTCGACGCTTTTACGTCCCATTTTATCAATTTCTCTGATATCACAGGTGGAGTGATCTAAGTTTGTATAAAACAACGACAAGCCGTCAATACCGCGCTTACATTGTTCTTTTGGTGTGGTCCGGGCCAAAAGTAAAATTTTATCAGCCACTTGTGCCGTCGAAGTCCACACCTTTCGACCATTAACCAAGTAACCATTATTTGTTCGTTCTGCTCGTGTTACGATCGAGCCGGTGTCGAGCCCCGCATTGGGCTCTGTAACGCCAAAAGCACTTTTTTGTTGACCTGCAATGATAGGCGGAAGCCAGCGGTTTTTTTGCTCGTTTGAACCAAATATAGAAATGCATTTAGGTCCAAAAACATTCATATGTATTGCGCTTGCAGCTTGCATAGCACCAGAAGATGACGCAATGGCTCGCATCATTACCGTAGCGGCGGTAATGCCTAAATTAGCACCGCCGAATTCCTCTGGAAAGCTAACCCCTAGCCATCCACCGCTCGCCATGGCTTGATAGAATTCTTCGGGAAAACCACCTTTTGTATCTTTTTCTAACCAATATTCGTCCCCGAATTTTGACATAACCTGCCCTATAGCCTGTTCAATAGCTTTTTGCTCAGTTGTGAGGTTAAAATCCATAACGGTACTCTGATTATAATCTAGTCAATAAAACGTGGAAGGCACGACCAAGACCCACTCAACGCCGGTTTAGAAACCTGTCTTAATATAATGTACTCGACGGTGTACCTTGACTAAATAAACAAGTTCAGTACAAACAAAACGATTAACGCAAGTGCTAATGCTCCAACAGCACCAATTCCTAAAACGTTAAAAAGTGCGGTGAGTCTGAATGGCCCATTTTGTTTCATTTGAATGTTCTCCGCTGCGACGATGATTTATTACCAACTATTTTCAAGGTGCATGTCATTTAAAAAATACATAAATATATCAATCACTTAATAGGTGGTGTTCCAATATGAATTAATTTTAATATTAATTGGAGCTACATTAGAGCGATATGTCCCCTAAATGGCGCCACAACAACGTTTATATTTTTTTCCAGAGCCACATGGGCAAAGGGCATTTCTAGACACGCGACCCCAAGTTTCTGGATTTTTAGGGTCGACGTCAATAGCTGCTTTGCGCCGGTTTAATGGAATGGCAGCAAGGGCTGTTTCGGACGCTACTTGGGAGTGAATTGGGGAAAGAGCGGGGTCTTCCCTACCTTCGGTCATAGGTTGTTGGCGGCGGGCAAAGGTAACGTCTTTATCCGGATCATACATTTGTAGCTCGACCTGAGCTAAAACTTGAGTAACGCGCTCACGAAGCGAATCGAGCATTTCTTGAAAGAGTTCAAAAGCCTCGTGTTTATATTCATTCAATGGATCGCGCTGTGCATAGGCTCGAAGGCCAATCCCTTGCCGAAGATGATCGAGAGTTAACAGATGTTCTTTCCAAAGCTGATCGAGCAATTGTAACAACAAGCTTTTTTCGACATTACGCATCACCTCAGGGCCATATGTGGCAGCTTTTTCGGCCATTCGGCGATTCAATGCACTTAAAAGGCGTTCACTTATTTCAACGTCCGCAATTCCCTCTTCTTTAGCCCACTCTTGAACAGGAAGATCCATGTCAATGACGCGTATTAATTCTTCATGCAAGCCATCCACATCCCATTGCTCGGCATAAGCTTTTTCAGGGATAGCTCTATTAACCATATCTTGGATGACTTGTTCTCGCATTGAGATAATCTCGTCAGAAACATCCTCGGTTGACATCAATTCTTTGCGCTGCTCATAGATTACCTTCCGTTGATCATTCATAACATCGTCAAATTTCAACAGATTTTTTCGAATTTCAAAATTACGAGCTTCAACTTTTTGTTGCGCTTTTTCGAGGGCCTTGTTGACCCATGGATGAACAATCGCTTCTCCCTTTTCCAAGCCGAGTTTTTGGAGCATCCCGTCAATGCGTTCGGATCCAAAAATCCGCATCAAATCGTCGTCAAGGGATAAGTAAAACTTTGATGCTCCAGCGTCCCCTTGCCGTCCGGCACGCCCCCGTAATTGGTTGTCTACCCGACGGCTCTCATGTCGTTCAGTCCCTAACATATATAGCCCCCCAGCTTCAATTACGATTTCCCGGTTTTGCATAATCTCCTCTCGAATACGCTCTGCAGCTTGGTTATAAGCAAGAGTGGTAGGGTCGTGTTGTATTTCCTTTAATAGGCGCATCTCAAAGTTACCGCCAAGCTGGATATCTGTGCCCCGACCAGCCATATTAGTTGCGATTGTTACTGCACTTGGCTCACCGGCCTGTGCTACAATGTACGCCTCCTGCTCATGGTGGCGTGCGTTGAGTACTTGATGTTTAATTTTTTTCGCTTTTAGTATATCCGCTAGGTATTCTGATTTTTCAATGCTAACCGTACCAACTAAAATCGGTTGTTTGCGAAAATTGCATTCAATAATTTGATCAACTATCCCGTCGTATTTTTCCTCGGAAGTGCGATAAACTTCGTCATCCACATCTTGGCGAATTGCAGGAACATTGGTTGGAACTTCGATCACTTCCAGTGCATAAATTTCTGAAAATTCATCCGCCTCAGTCATAGCTGTGCCAGTCATACCAGCTAATTTTGGATATAGTCGAAAGTAATTTTGAAAGGTAATTGATGCCAAAGTTTGGTTTTCGTTCTGTATTATGGCCCCTTCTTTGGCTTCTAGTGCTTGGTGGAGGCCTTCGGAATAACGACGTCCTTCCATCATACGCCCGGTAAATTCATCGATGATGATGACTTGTTTATCTTTCACGATGTAGTCAGTATCTCGCTCAAATAAAGTGTGAGCACGCAGGGCTTGGTTAGCGTGGTGAACCAACGTTACGTTTTGAATATCGTAAAGTGTGCCTTCCTCCATAAGTCCGGCATTCCGCAAAAGATCCTCAATTTTCTCGGTGCCGCTCTCTGTAAAAGTAACGGCTCTTGACTTCTCATCTTTTTCGTAATCCCGCTCGTCTAACTTCGGAATCAACTTGTCAATCTCTTTGTACAGATCTGAAACATCCTCTGTTGGTCCGGAAATTATCAGTGGCGTTCGGGCCTCATCAATCAAGATTGAATCGACTTCATCGACGATAGCGAAGTTGAACTCACGTTGTACCATTTCCTCCAATGTGAATTTCATGTTATCGCGAAGGTAGTCGAAACCAAGTTCATTATTTGTGCAGTAGGTCACATCACGAGCATATTGCTCGCGACGAAGGTCATCTTCCAACCCGTGTACAATACATCCAACGGTCAAATCTAGGAACTCGTAGATTTGTCCCATCCATTCGGAATCGCGTTGCGCAAGATAGTCGTTTACCGTTACGACATGCACGCCCTTGCCTTCAAGCGCATTTAAATACACTGGTAAAGTTGCAACCAGTGTCTTGCCCTCACCAGTCTTCATCTCCGCGATTTGACCGTTATGAAGAATAGCTCCACCCAATAACTGAACATCGTAATGGCGTTGGCCCAAGGTGCGTTTTGCGGCCTCACGCACGGTAGCAAAAGCATCAACCATTAGGTCATCAAGATTTTCACCTTTTTTTAGCCGTTCGCGTAGCCATGGTGTTCTTGCGCGTAAAGTGGTGTCGTCTAAAGCCCCCATCTCTTCATCGAGCCCATTAACTGCTTCAACGACCGGCTGGAGTTTTTTTACGGTTCGGTCGTTGGCACTGCCAAAAAGCGTCTTAGCAAGGGCTTGAAGCATCTGTACTTTTCCATGGCAAGCTGGATTGTTAAAGGGAGTGTGCTGGTACTGATATCCATTACGACACCAAATCTCGACATAGAAAAGAGATACGTTCGCAAGGCTTACATGTCAATGCGATCTATGATTTAGAGTAAGCTCATACGGTCAATGAAATACCATTAAAGTTAAGCTTCCGCCTGCGCTAACCACTCCTCTCGAAATTTATTAACTTCCGCCGTATGATGACGCGCTTTGTTGTTTGTAGGTGGTAAAGCCTCTTGGTAAAAAAAATCCGGTAACTCATCATCGTCGTCCGTAAAACCCGCCGCAATATTAAATTCATCCTCCAAACGCAGAGTTTTACGACCTAGAATGCGCAGAAAATTACTTTTTAATTTCGTCCCGAGTGCATCATTTAGGGCGTCGATAATTAATTGATGATTATTATTTGTAACACTGCGCCCAAAAACGCAAATCCCAATCGAGTCTCCTGCTGCGCAATTTACTTGGGTATCCATGCTTAATTCAACCAATTCAGATGTTGAATGCTCACCTCCAGTATAAGACGGCATATTGCCTGTGGTATGGTCTGCACCCTGTGCAGTTGTCATCATCGATATGCAAGTTACCTCCATGACGCGAGGGTCGTAGGCGCTAATAGCTTGTTTCTTAATTACTGGAATTCGTTGGGCATTAAAATGCTCGCCGACGCGCGCAGTTCCCTGTGCTAGGAGACGTCCACGTTCGTTGCCTTTCCTGATATCTTTTAGGCCCTCGATCATAAATGTCATGTCTCCAAATTTGGCCAATCCTGAGTCCATCATTAAGCCAAAAGTTGCCCCTGTTTCTATGGTGTCAATGCCAAGATCGTTGGCATCGGCATTAAGAACAGCCAATTCATCTGGGTCGGTAAGGCCACAATTCGTTCCCAATAATCCGATTGTCTCATACTCCATTGGCGATACCATCTCATGCCCTTCCTCATCGGCATAAATATTTGAACATTTGATCATACAACCAGGCATGCAGGCATGGGTGGTCTGGCCTCCGCGTTCGATATTTCGATCACGTATAAAGTCGCCGCCCATTTTCAGGGTTCCTATGCTGGGATCAACTAACTGGCCTTCACGAAAATTATGGACAGGCAAGCCACCAGTTAGGTTGGTTATATCTGCAACCAACGCGGTACCCCTATCACTTAAACTTTGAATAGCTGCGTCTTCCCCCAGTAGTTGGGTATACTTACGGATTTTACCCATTAAGCTTTTTCGATCACTGAAGCTTGGCATCTTCACTTGGTCGGCGACGATCGCCTTGACCTTTTTAGACCCCATTACAGCACCGACTCCGCCGCGAGCAGAGATGCGTACAGGTCGTCCCTCCGGGTCCGTAAACGCTATACCAGCAATAAGACCACCATACTCACCTACAGGCGAGCAAATACCGAGCGAGACTTTAGGGCCGTATTTTTCTCGGAGCATGGATGACGTCTCCATTAATCCCTTACCGAGATATTCGTTGGCTGGTTCGAAGGTAATATCACCCTTTTTGGGTATTCTTATAATTACCCAATCATCACTGGCTCCATTCAATGTAAGGCCAGCCATTTCCAATTGACCTAAAGCGAAAGCGAAATTACCACCGGCATTTGACTCTTTAATGCCGCCAGTAAGTGGACTTTTACAACCTACTGAAATTCGGTTTGCGTTGGAAAAATTAGTACCGGCGAAGGGACCCACGGAGAAAATAAGAGGATTTTCTGGCGATAATGGATCTACGTCAGCAAGTTTGCGCTCCACCATTGTTTTAGCGATATAATAGCGGCCAGCATGCGCCAGTTGTTCGCCTTCCCACTGCTCGATTTCTATCTTCTTTGTACTTAAGTCAATATGCAAATATTTACGCATGAATGCCCTCTGCCATGTCTAAGCTTAATTAACAATGACTAAGATACGTATACTTTTTCTTACAGCAATAAACAAGAATGAATGGCGTGTTCGTCATGTATAGGCCAATGCGCGACAGTGGTCAGGTTTTTTAAGGAAAAGAGGTAAAGGTCCGATAAACTTTTATTGCTTATTAGCGATTTATTCAGATATTTTTATGGCTTTGCAATTTAAATCGTACTTTCTAACTGACAGTCTCTGTAGCTTATGATTTAAGTGGTACTACAACATTAAATAGTGTTATTTTACGACAGATTTTTTTCTATTGCTTTCACCTAGATTTATTAGATCGTTTAAAGACCTAAGTGGCTGTTGGGCTTCGATATAGGAAAGAAAATATGGCTGTTTTGCTTGGCCGAAAGGCTCGTTTTGTTGTTCTGTTTAAACTTCTCATAATATTAGTCTTTACTTTGACTTTTGGTTTTTTACCCCCTGCTATCGCTGATGAACAGGATCCGATTATAGCCACGATCAACGGGGAAAATATTTTGCGCTCTCACCTAGATGAGGCGCGACAGCTCTTGCCTAAAAATTATCAAGCTGTTCCGATTGAACAAATTTTCCCAGCTCTAGTGGACAGTATCATTGACACCAAATTGGCTGCTGCAGACGCCCGGGCCAAAAAATTACATAAGAAAAAGGATTTTCAATCTCGAATGAGACGGATAGAGGATCAATTGTTGCAGCGAGTTATTTTAGAACAAGTCATGACAAGAGCGGTTAGTGACGCCGAGGTAAAGCAACGGTACGACGATATGGCTCGCAACCTTGCAGATGATAAAGAGATCCGAGCTCGTCACATTTTGGTCAAAACCGAGGATGAGGCAAAGTCTATTATTAATGAGTTAGACGCAGGTGTTGCTTTTTCCAAATTAGCAAAATCGCGATCAACAGGTCCCTCTGGACCGAGTGGTGGCGATTTGGGATTTTTTAAGAAAGGACAGATGGTTCCCTCTTTTGAAAAAGCCGCATTTGCACTTATTCCGGGCGAGGTAACCTCCAAACCGGTAAAAACGGAATTTGGCTATCATATAATTAAAGTTGAAGAAAATCGTAAAGTTGAGGTTCCCTCATTTAAGAGTGTTGCCGAGCAATTACGCGGAGAAATTTCTCAAAAACGCGGCAGCGCTTACGTTGAGGCTTTACGGAAGGGTGCGAGTGTGGTGAGGTTCAACCTTGACGGTAAATTACTGGAGACAAAAACGATTTCACCAGATACAAAATGATGTGCTCTGACAATGCGGCAGGGAGCAATGCACAATGAATGTGCCCGTTTCACCTCTATCGCCTAAAAATTTCCCCGAACTTCCTGGTATCGTTGGAGTAAAATTAGCGACGGCGGCCTGCGCTATTCGCTATGAGGGTAGAGAGGATGTTTTGTTAGTTGAGTTAGCTGCGGGCACGAAAGTTGCCGGAACACTTACGCGATCCAAAACCGCTGCTGCGCCCGTGCTGTGGTGTCGTGAATGTCTCAGCGAGGGGGAGGCTAGAGGGCTATTGGTCAATTCTGGAAATGCGAATGCATTCACTGGCTTACACGGAGACAAAGCCGTGGACCAAATGGTAAAGGCTGTGGCCGACTCACTACTCTGTCGACCAAGCCGGGTTTATGCTGCATCCACCGGTGTTATCGGTGAGCCGATAGCATATGAGCGGATCACTGAGAGACTTGAGGATTTAAGTTCCAGCGTTAGCTCAACCGAGAGCCCAGAGGTATGGAAGAAGGCGGCAGTAGCGATTATGACTACTGATACTTTTCCGAAAGGCGCATCGGCTGTAACAAATATCATGGGCATGCCCGTAACTATTACTGGGATCTGCAAGGGATCCGGAATGATCGCACCAAATATGGCAACTATGCTGGGCTTTATCTTCACAGACGCCAAGCTGCCGTCAGACGTTTTACAAGCATTGTTAACGCCTGCAGTGGATGCTTCGTTTAATGCTATCACGGTTGACAGCGATACTTCGACAAATGATACGGTATTGATGTTTGCGACGGGGGCTGCGAGCCATGGAGAAGTTTTAAGTGCCGGAGTGCCTGAATTATATGGTTTTAAACAAGCACTCGAACAAGTGACCCGCGATTTAGCTCACCAGATTGTCCGGGATGGTGAGGGAGCAACAAAATTTATTGCCATAACTGTCTCTGGCGCAGAGACTGACCCTTCTGCCAAGATTATTGCTCTAACTATCGCAAATTCCCCTTTGGTTAAAACGGCTATCGCTGGAGAGGATGCTAACTGGGGCAGAATTGTTGCGGCTGTTGGTAAGTCTGGAGAGGCGGCAGATCGGGATAGACTATCAATAGTAATCGGTGGCACGCGGGTGACAGAAGCAGGCGCTGTGGTGAGTAATTATGATGAGGCTCCAATTGCACTGCACATGAGAGGCCAAGAGATTGATATCACTATCGATGTTGGAGTAGGTGAGGGGAATGCAACTGTTTGGACTTGCGACCTAACGCATGGATACATTGACATAAATGCCAATTACCGGTCCTGATATAAGATGCATGAATTTGGTGGACGCGGGTGTTGAAAACCCTCCGTTGCCAATCGTGCTCGTAGTTGCGGCTGCGCTTCTAGACATAGATAATAGGGTCCTTTTGCAGTTACGGCCGGCGGGCAAGCCTATGGCTGGGCTTTGGGAGTTTCCCGGCGGTAAAGTCAAAGAATCTGAGAGCCCTGAAATGGCCTTGATAAGAGAGTTGAAAGAAGAACTCGATATCGATGTAACCACCAGTTGTCTGGCACCGGTAACATTTACCAGTTATCGGTATGATGATTTTCATCTTCTGATGCCTATTTACGCTTGTCGGGTATGGATTGGAAATCCAAAGCCTATAGAGTGCGAACGATTGAAATGGGTCAGGCCTGAAAAGATGAAGGATTTGGCTATGCCGCCAGCTGATCTGCCTCTTATCCCGCTACTCAGAGATTTTTTGTAGGTAAACTTCCTTTTATGAGCGTCAAAAACGTCAACGAAGGGGCTGGATATTTCGATTTTAAAAAGCTTATCGAGTCTCGGGCAGAGGACCGCGAGCGTGATGAGACATTGGCCTCCTATAGCTTAAAATATCATTCCAAGGCTTCATATGCCTTGTCTAGATCGCCTATCTTATTGGTGATTTTAACAATATTTACCAACCTACACGACCCATTGAAGCTTTTACGAGAAACAAGTAGAAACAGTGGCTGTATTGAGAACTATGGTTAGGTAATGTTCACTATGAAAGAGAAAGTTCAACTCGAGCCAGTAAGAGCAGCGCTGGTTGTAATTGGCAATGAAGTCCTATCTGGGCGTACCCGCGATGCTAATTTGCAATACTTGGGTAAACAATTGAATAATATTGGTATTCGCTTGATGGAGGTCCGTATTATCCCAGACGTAGAAGTTACGATTATTGAAACCATCAATTCTTTGCGACGAAATTTTGATTATGTATTTACTACAGGTGGAATTGGCCCGACGCATGATGATATTACGGCGATTAGCATAGCCAAGGCTTTTGGGTTAGAGCTGGTGCTGGATCATGAAGCGGAGCGTCGTGTGCGGTCTAACTACCATGGCCCGGAGGAAATTACCGCCGCACGTTTGAAAATGGCATATGTGCCTGCTGGTTCGAGGTTGCTTGATAATCCTGTTAGCAAATCCCCGGGATTTCAGGTGGATAATGTATTTGTGTTGCCCGGCGTGCCGCACATCATGCAAGCTATGTTTCAGAAGTTTTGTGGTGAACTGCGCCGAGCTGAGCCGATGATATCACTTGAAGTCTCGGCTTTTTTACCTGAGGGACTGGTTGGAGGCCCCTTGGGGGAAATCCAAGAACGGCATCCTGAGGTTGAAATTGGAAGTTATCCGTTTGCCCGCAATGGTCGCTTTGGTGCTGCATTTGTCATACGCCATTGCAATGAATCAATTGTAAAAACTGTCGGTAAAGAAATATGCGCAATGATAAGATCAATGGACGAAGAACCAATAGAGAATTAAGCTTATGTTAGAAATAGCTATCGCATAATAGTTGATTACGAATACATGAACACGGTTTGATCATCGTGTGTAAAATGTTCAATGATTTGTTTTAGTAAATGCATTGTTTTTATGTTCGCAAATTGTTTGTCAATTGGTGATAAACACCGTGGTTATTTATTGATAGCGCTTTGTATGATTTGCGATGGAGCATCAAAAAAAAGGGTTTTGGCTCCTGAGAGTCAATGCGTTGACCCCTTCAGCGCTCGATAATGAAGTTGGATATTTCGAGGCGTTTCTGCCATCCTGTCCGATGGAGTTCTGGCATATCTTGATCCTCTTTAGGATAACCAATGCAGAGATACCCTATTAATTTCCAATGCTTTGGTATACCTAAGTCGTCTTTTGCGGCATCCGGGTCTAGAATAGAGACCCAACCAAGCCCGATACCATGTGAACGTGCGGCTAGCCAGAGTATATTTATGGCCCCGACAACGGAGTAGGTCAGTGTCTCGGGCATAGTTTTTGCTCCCAGCCCGTCTCCAAGGTGGGACTTTGTATCTTGAAATACGGCTAGATGCACAGGCGCTTCATCAAGACCATGTAATTTCAGAGTGGCATAAAGTTGAGCCCGCTCTTCAGTATATCCGGCCAAAGCCTCAGCGTTGGCGCGTTCAAAGTTAGCACGTATTAATGCGCGAGACTTCTCTGTCTCCACCTTCACAAACCGCCAAGGTTGACTATGTCCAACTGACGGAGCCAAGGCAGCAATTGAAATTAAGTTGTTTAATAATTTTGGGTCAATAGGAGTGGTTTGAAAATGCCGTACGTCGCGCCGCCAACGGAACAACTCCTCAAGCATTGTGCGGAACTCAGAATTAAACTCGGGTCCCGGTTTTTTACCGGTCGTCTCAGACATAAAAAAAGTCATAAGTGTGAGTGTAGCCGGTCAGTGAGCTGCTTGCCAACCATGCTAATTAAAATGTGTTTTTTAAAAAATTGGAAGGTCGATAAAGCCTCTATCATCATCGCGCTGTATTTTATTATGTTTCTTGTTAAGAAATATCTTTACGATCGTTGCTCTTCTCATACCTCTTATAATAACGACGGTCGCATCAATAGACGAATTTTAATGTTATAACTAAGAGATGATAAACTTTTTCTAATTGGTCACTGATCAACATTGGCTTTTGATATTTTGAACGCCTTAAAAGATGTGGTTCGCGCTAGTTAGCGAGTAGGTAGCAACGTGCTTGTCCCTAACAGACGCAAATAAAAAACGTGACATAGAGGTTAATTAGGTAACGTAATCTGGTTGTTTTAATTACTTTGAAAGAGTCAATTGGCGTGGATATTTAATGTTCAAGTGTATCGATTTTGATTAGCCACTGTCAATAAACCGAATAGTCTACGTGGCAGTTTTTATGCAGTTATTTATATCTTTTAAGAAGCTTGGAATTTTTTCCTTAAACTTAAAAAAACCTTTGGTCGCGTGCGGCCAAGCGATTGAGTCCTCACGTCGAAGAACGCGAACCATATCTATACCAAGCGGCAGAAGTTTTGTGTCTAACAGATCTAATGCTTCCTGCGCGGGTCCCACCGGTGCATAAGCAACGACGATTTGTTCGATATCTACCTTTGCTAACCATAAAGCAAGTCTATCAACTGACTCTGTTTGAAACACATGATCTTGTGGAATCTGTGTGAGGCGTAAAAAATTAGTCAAGGAATCTTGGAGCCCTCCGTTAACAAATGCAGCGACTTGTTTGGAAATTCCAATAGGAGATCTGTGGTTTGATGAATTTAAAATGGCGCAACATCTGAAATCATTCGTGGGAGTCCCAAGAAACTCCGGCAACATATCATCTTCAGTGAGGAGAAGTCCTGTCTGGCGATTTTTATTCCAACATGTTATTATATCTAATTGTCGCGGTGGGGGAGGCTCATTGTATAAGCTGGGTGTTTGGTTCAGGGGCTGTTTAATGGGGGAGAAGCGCCCGCCTGTGAACTTTTTAATATTATCGGGACGAGGCAGATATACTTTACCCTTAGTATGCAGGCCCGCAACCCAACGCCACGATAATGTGTTCGTGGCTGGGTCCCCGTCTAGCAAGTTTTGGAGAAAAAAATCAGCGCCAAGTTGCCACGGAATACCGAGCCAAAATATCCATATACTGGCGAACCACATTCGGGCGTGATTATGAAGATAACCATGCGTAATGAGTTCTTTTACCCATGAGTCAAAACACCCAATGCCCGTATCACCGGAATAAGCTGCCGTTATTTTTTTTCTGGATTCTCGATTTGCCATTGAGCACTCTGTTAAATCTCGGACGCTGCCACAATAAGTCGACCATACATCCGGACGCAGTTCTAACCAGCCTTTCCAATACGTGCGCCAGAATACCTCTTGAATAAATTTTTCAGCAGTTGCATAGCTGTGTTTTTTTAATACTTCCCGCAGTATTTCTGTTTCGAGTAACGACCTATGTCGAATCCACGGCGACAGGGATGACACGTGATTATTCCTCAATGGACCGTAATCAAAATTTCTCAGGCGGGAGTATTGCTGCCCTGCATGGGGCAAAAATCTATTTAGTCGACGTAATCCCTCATAGCGGGTTGGCAGCCATTTAAGTTGTGTTTCAGGGGTGATTATTTATATCCTTCGTTTCAATACTGCGGTTGCATTTGATGCTAGGTCGATCTTAAATTTTTGTGGAGCAGTTGATTAAAATCCATGTGTATCCCCTGTTACTGATTACTGATGAAGCCCTCGTATGTGTGTCATTTTTTCACAATCAGTAATTCTTACACACCGCGTTTTTAGAAAAGGGGCCAACTAAACGCCCAGATTTATGTTCAGTTCTAGAATTTATCTTTTTTAATCAATGGAGCAGCATGAGTTCTCTGGGCACGAGAATAATTAACAAACTCGACTACAATCATATGTGGAACAGTAATAGCTGCTAGGCCAACAAATATAATTTGATAAGAAATAAATCGGTAGCTTACATCGTTCAACAGGTAAATATAAAACGCAAATCCTGCAAGGATAGTAATTGTAGAATATAAAAACATAGTCTGCACAGCATCTCTAAATGAGTGTATCCTTAGTTCACGCACCTCACGTTTAATATGCCGGCATCCATGAATAATCACAAAATAAATAGCAAAGTAATAAATAGGTGGAAACAAAAAGGATAGGCTTAAAATGATCCCGATATCGATCCAAAATGTGCGAGGCAGGCTTTGAATTATTGTAAGCAGGTAGAGGCATGCTATGATCCCTAAAATCTGAAGCGTTTGTATTATTTTCTCCGGATCATCGCCAAATAATAAAATTGAAAAGATTTCGACCACCGTCTCAGGCCAAAACCAGCTTGGTAAAGCGAGTAAAATCATTCCATAGGGAATCCCGTGAGACCAATTTTTTTGATCTCGACCAAAATGAAACGCTGAGATCGCAAGAAACAAAGATAATGATTGAAATGGAAGATATGACCAAACTAATGTTATTAAAAGAGCCGTGAATCCATAGGTGAATACGAAAAAGAATTTACCAATTGAATCTTCAAAGACTCCTGCTTCGCGGGCAATGATGGGATCCATAGCCCCGTGAGGAACTCCACCTAAAATTATGATTGCAAAAGCTACAAGTTCCCAACTCATTGTATGAGATCTGCTCTGCCGATTGTGGATAGTAGAAAAGGACGAAACGGACAATCCCATACCATTCGGGCAGAGCTAGCTAGCGTAGCCCTTGTGAGGAATGAGGCAAAGTCATCGCCGGAAGTATTCTGTGCGATCGCCAGAAATAATTTAGGCAGACTGTGTGGTTTGGTTTTAATTATCTTAAGTAACTGTCTATCCATCCATGTCTCTAGTCGAGGATTCTGATACCTTTTTACGTGGTTCTTGGTGATCAGCTGTGCGGCTGCCATACTAGCCCACTCCGATATCCTTAACCATCCATAACCACTCGATGCTCGGGTCATTCCACCTCTGGCGCCTATGGGCTGCCCCCAAGAATCCTCAATATTAGGTTTGATACCCATTGGGATATGAGCTTGTTCGCGCCGAATGATTGTCCCCGTTAAGCCACGAGAGTTTATCCATTCCACCACGTTTTCTCTCAGTTGAGTCAAATTTCCTGATCCACGTCCAAAGAAAGTACTCTCGACAAGAACTTTATTCTTACTTATGGGCAAGATATACTCGAAAATTAACCCTAAGCTATCATACCTCATATTCGTCATCAGTAATGCTGTCTCAAGGTTTAAACCGTGGTTACATTGCCATTCCATGCCAACAAAGCTCTGGCAGGCGAGAAAAAATTTCTCTTCTGGCGGACGACTGTCAAATACGTGCGCGGCATCGGGTGGAGAGGTTAAGCGTTCCTGTCTAAATTCAATTTGTGGATGTTGCTCGATAGAACTCAGTCGTCTCTGAAAAAATTCCTTCCCTGAAATTCGGTAGTAGTGCCACTGGACTCCATGATGAGGTATAATTTTATCTTCGGCAGAAAACAGCCAGCGTGAATATCGGTTAGCTTTAGGAAAGTCATCAACATGATTGTTTTTTGACCAAAAGCTGTATGTTCGATCCTCGCGGGTTCCGTATACAGGATCACTGATAATTACTTTACCGGGTAAATTTCCGAATCTTGACAATGCTTCGGCCAAGGAGAGTCCGGCTACGCCACCTCCAACAATATGTACCCAAGTCATATTAATCTCACTTTTCTTGATAGGGACCAAGCAAACCATCTAGATCGCGATGTAGATCGAGCTCATGAATCCCAGTGTAGCATCGAATTCTTCGATCAAAAAAGAACACAATCAGAGCAATTACTAATTCGTAGAGCTTTTCTACTGGGCCTGTATAGACGCGACCGGACCAGATATCACAATTACGACGCCTTATTTTAATCCCAATTCTGCGATAAACGCGACCTGCCAAAAGAACTACGAAACGCACTCTAGGCTTAAGAAATGGGAGGCCACGAAATCCTGATATGTAGCGTTTATCTGCTTCTTGGAGTAGTTTTAACACAGCCTTTTTGATTAGAAATTTTTGTTGGGCGGTTGGTTTTAAAATCTCAGGTGGCTTGAGGTCTCCCACCCATGTTTCGGGAAGATAGCGCCTCCCTAACTCGGCATCCTCGCTTATGTCTCGCGCAATATTTGTCAGTTGCATTGCAATTCCCAGATCAATTGCACAAGCGGTAGCTTGATAGTCTCGGACCCCTAGTACGTCACAGATCATCAAACCAACCGAACCTGCCACGCGGAAGCAGTATCGGATTAAGTCGCGTTCATTCCGGATGGATACGCCTTGCGTATCGCGTTTCGCCCCTGTGATCAACTGGTCAAAGAAAGCAGGGTTTATCAGTGGTTGAATTGCAAAAAAATCATTAACGGTTGTATTACTTTTGTCGCCATCGGTCAGCGCAGTTTGAATACTCTCCAATTGCTTATAAGCTTTTTCTGGAACAAAATCCCCATCAGCGATATTATCCACTTTTCGACATAAGGCGTACAAGTTAGCTATTGCGTTAAAATCGTCGTTATTCAGCCAATAACTGGCAAAATAAAAAGAACTTGCTGATTCCTTAAAAATTTGGCCATCCGATGTTTCAATCCTAGGGCTAGAGTCGATAATGGCCATTTGGTGCCAGCAAGCCTCCGCTATGCTTTAGGAATTAATTTATCCAAGACTTTTGCAGAGTTTAGAACCCCGGGCAACCCTGCGCCGGGGTGACTTCCTGCCCCTACGAGAAAAAAATTATCAAACCCTTCAGCTTTGTTATGAAAACGAAACCATGCAGATTGTCTAAATAATGGTGCTAAAGAGAAACCAGTTCCTTTGTAACTTAAATAGTCGTTTTGAAAATTTAGGGGTGTCATGCAATGTTGAGCGGTTATGTGTTGCTCTAACTCTGGTAGTATAGTCCGTGAAAGAGCTTTAATTATGCGTTGACGTAGGCGAGGTTCCTCCTCATCCCAATTAATATCTCCGCCAAGGTGTGGAACAGGAGAGAGAACGTAAAAGCTATCGTGGCCATCTGGAGCAAAACTTTTGTCTGTCGCTGTAGGCCGGTGTATGTATAGAGAGAAGTCGTCTGGTAAGACCTGTTGATCAAAAATATCTTCAAGTAGGCCGCGAAAACGATCTCCCATCCAAATCGTGTGGTGGGCAACTGATGGATATTGCCGAGTCGTGCCAAAAAATAAGACATAAAGGCCCATAGAAAGTCGCGCTCGTTTGTGTTTGATTTTAGTGATTAATGGGATTGAATTTCGGTCGATCATCGTATCGAATAGATGCATAGGATCCCCATTAAAAACAAAATATTTGGCTTTGATAATCTCTCCCTCCTCAGTTTCAGCCCCGATGACTCGGCAGCCATCCTGGTGTATTTTTCTAATAGAGACACCAGTTTTTATCTGGATACCCTGTCGCTCCATCAAATCTCCTAATGCATCGACTAATGCTTGTGTTCCGCCCATTGGAAAATAAACGCCATGTTCTCTTTCCAGGTGATGAATAAGTCCATAAATGCTGGTTGTAGTAAATGGGTTGCCGCCAAGTAAAAGCGGTTGAATCGATAATGCCCATCGGAGCTTAGTGTTTTTGATATAATGGCGAACGAACTCCCAAACCGATCGGTCGGCGCGCAGTTTGATAAGGCTTATTAGGTGGCTGAACAAGGTTTTTAGTTGATGGAAAGACTGGTCTCCCAATTGTGTGTAAGCGAGGTCATATATCTTTTTTGAATGGATGACTAACTTTTGGTACCCTGCGAGATCTGAGGGCGAGAGTCGCGTAATTTCTTTTTCAATTTCAGATATATTGCCACCATAATTAAAATGCTCGCCGTCTTGATAAACAAAGCGATACCAAGGGTTAAGTGGACGAAATTCTATATGATTTTGCCGAACTTCACCGAACAAGGAAAATAATTCATCAAATAAATAGGGTGCTGTAATTACGGTTGGTCCTGTATCATGCTTATAGCCCCCAATATCTCGCCGTTGAGCTCTGCCACCCAAGGTCTCGCATCGATCTATGAGACAAACTTTATAACCTTTGGCTTGCAAACGAAGTGCTGCTGCAATCCCTCCAAAACCACCCCCAATTACTAGTACCTTATCGTTCAAGCGGCTTCTCTAACGCCGAGCAGGGATCGTCTAATTTGAGAATCAAAGTGATCGTAAGCCAAGTGGATATAATTTGGAGCTTGCAGGCAAAGGCCATGTGCAAACCCAAGAGAGGCCTCAATATTTTTCACCATGTGGTCTCTTACTTGATCGGTATGATCACAGTCGTAACGCAGTATGTTGTAGCCGTTAATTGAGGCATCATCTTTTAAGTGATCGTTCCAATCGTCAATTAATTGATATGCCACCCCAAAATGCTTGGCTGCTCCATTACATAACTGGATGCAAGCAGAGGTTTCTTGTTTTACGGCCATAATTAAAGTCATGGGTAAACCAATAAGCGGTCCACTCTTTCTTTTCACAATATCTAAATATTCTTGGAAACTAAGATTGCGATTGAGGTTGCTTAGGTCCTCTTGTTGTCCACGGACAGTTACGTTAATGGCTTCCGTCATAAGATGGAGCAACTCTGGTAGGCGTTTCTGATATGCTTTATCAATCCCTGTAATCTCAGAAAAGGCGGTGGATACAAGTGCTGTCCCCAAATTTACTGCTGTTGCCTCGTCAAATGCTGCCCAAATGGCGGGTTTATCGCGCCGTATCGGATCCTTTTCTTGAAGATCATCGAAAACTAGCGACGCTTGGTGTAGGAATTCCACTGCAGAGGCAACTGCGATGCGGGTGTGCCGCGGAACTTTTGCGGCGAGTCCTACTTCAATGGCTAGTCGTGCCCTAAATCTCGAGCCACCAGACGCTAAATGATATAACCAAACTTCGTGTATCTTGTCGTTTTTGGTACCGTGGTGCAATGCGTCTGCGAGACGGGCTTCAAGCAAATAGAGGTCGCCATTGCTACACTGAGAAAGCGATTGGGTTGCCAAATCGTCCTCCAGAAATGACATCTGTGTCCTGGATGAGTGGGGGCGGGGCTTGTGAACTGCCCCGCCCACCAATGTTAAGATGCCGAACTATTCGCGTCGTCAGCAGTAGCCGCCGCCCAAATGACTACACCAAAGGCGATCTTGTTCACAAAATCTGCCAAGTTATAGACAATATTTAGCGCATTGACGTCGCCGCCACCCATGTAGCCGTATAGGTAGCCTAGCGGGTAAATTGCCCAACCAAATGTTACTATCAGCCTAAGAGCATTAAACGCTTTCTGCCCTGCAATTGTCCCGGAACTGGCATTTATTCGGCTCGCTTCCCCAGCAAATACCTCATAAATGATATAAATCCACCCGGCCATACCGACAATAAAGCAACCCCACAACGCTGATGGGTCACCGCTATTTACTTCGCCAAGATAACCTGCAATCAGCATAACCAAGGATGCAATCAACAGCCGCCAAAAAAGGCCGGTAGCAACTGCTGTCATCGCTGCGAGAATGAGATAAAACTCCACAATTTGTAGTGGAACTGTCAAAAGCCAGTCTACGTAGCGAAAAACTGTAGGACTATCGCCAGTAAAAATCCACACCTCACGCATGTAAAAATAATGAATTGCTGCGATTCCGGTAACCATTGCCGCAACAGAGAGTGATGTCTTCCATTTGCCGATCGCACGATCACGCTCGACCCAGAAGAAAAAAGTTGCAGCAACCATAGCTGCCGAAATGATCCAGAAGCTCATCCCCACGTAATCTGACGGGTTAAGCATGATAGACTTATCCATGTCAATTGCCTCTTTTAGTTAAAAGTTCATTGCAGTAAAGACGTTAGGCTGTTGAGAGCGAGATAACGTTTGCGAGGAGGAGTAAAAACATTGGTTTACACACCACCTTGTATTTTTGCAAAAAAAACAGTCTAGACTTCTTTGCAAAAAATCTAAAACTATATCTAGATGACCCCACGCCGTTAAGCATACAATCATATAACGCTTGGCGTTGCAACTGATCCGCATTCTCAAATTTTTACAGACAATAATAAGCCTAAAAAAATAATCAGTGTACGTGCCAAGCCGCACAATAGAGGTGCTTATCACTTAAATAACAACAAGCATTACAATTGTGCGAGCCATTTCTCACCCCCTAGTTAACCTCTCACTAATGAAGTCTGCCAAATAAAAAAGGTTGTAGTCAACATAAACATTTTGGTTGGGACTGATCTTTTTAACTATAGGTGAGTCAACCGCGGCAAAAGATAGCTCAGACAATCAATATTCTAGGCTCATTAGGGAAAGGGCCAGAGACAATAAAAAGATCCTTATTTACTCGCTTTACAGTTTACGAAGTCATAATTGTATGTGAAGTCCTCGACAGGTGAACTTTATAGATTTACAGTGGAATAGTTCTGGATTTGCCCCAGTTTGGGTGCTTTTAGAGCGGGCGTGGTGAAATTGGTAAACACACAAGACTTAAAATCTTGCGGCGTAACAGCCTTGCTGGTTCAAGTCCAGTCGCCCGCACCATTGCACAATTAAATTAAAACGGCCCATCATAATCTAGTCTTTTGCGCCTCAAATGTCTGTGTTTCGAGGATAGGACCAGATAAGCAAGTGGTTTCTTTTATGGGTTGAATATTTTTAGGCTAGCTCCTTTGGTATTAATAATGAAATATTACCTAGTAACATTAGTTGAGATAGAAGGAGAGAGGCAAACACGGTTTTTGGAGAGCGAACACAGTCAAATTAACGCAGTCGTTCAAAGCTCCTATCACATGTGGGCGCAATACCAAAACCGCCTAGCATAATTTTTTCAGTTTTTAGAGCTCAAAAAGATTAAGTTTTGAAAATAAAAATAGCCTTATAATTCCGAATTAACCGGACATAACAGGGACGAGCTTCGAGTATTATGGTATTCTTTGCAGTAGGCTTGTGCGACACCAAAACTACCCGGTCTTGCGCATTGTTTTTTTAATCATGATTGGAGACGAAACGCCAAGGCATCAGATAAATTTGCTTAAAGTCCGCAAAATGACATCCGTTTTTTACCCCAAATTTTAAAACAAGAAGGTAAGAAGCGCGAATCGGTTACCTTTGGTTACGGGGAATACCTCGTGGAGCAACGAGCATGAGAAAATAATGGCCCCGCCCTTGTCCGGTCGATAGAGCTCTTGACCATATTCTGGGAATACCAAGTCTCCACCTTCATACTCATTTGGATTCAAGTTAATAGTGATCGCAAATTTACGGTCTTTGACAGACGGATTTGCGTTGTCTCGATGAACTTTAAAAAATCCGCCCGACTCGGCTTTATAACAACCTATTCGGAAGGACTCGAGGTTGGATGGTGCGAAGTGATGAACCTTTTCTATCTCGGGGAGGATCCTTGGGATCAAACGATCAATAAGTTTTTGCTTAATAGTCTCATTTTCTAGAATAAAATCCTCTCGCTTCTTGAACGAGAGATTGATGGAGTCACGACTTTTAGCGTGTTCTCCAAGGGCGACTTGACCTTGAACCTTATGCCCTTTGTGCCAAAGTCCGACTAACCAGTCACAATCCTCCGCATCAAGTGCACGGGGTACCATTAGAACAGGAGCAATATTTGTGATCCTTGTTGTAGAAGCATTAAAAACGCACCGTGTAATTTTTTCATTAATCCATGTTGATACCTCATCACCAAGGGTGTCTAACTCAGCGATATCAACAATTCGTTGATTGGGGCATAGAACAAAAATTGCAGGAGCACGGAAGCCAAAAATAGACTCATATCCAGATGTTATTTCTCGTCCGGGGTCTGATATCGTTAGGTAAGGCCACTCAGCAGTGGATTTTTGTAATCTTGCGGTTTCTTGTTCTCCTGGAACAAGGGTCGTAATATCAGCTTGAGAGTGCGAAAAAGACTCCGCTACAACCCCAGAGACTCCCAAAGCAGACAGGGAAGTCTCCCCCAAAAAATTAATATCATCGGTTTACCAGTCACACTGGTATATAACTCAAATCTACCACCCTCGGTATTGTTGCTGCCAAAGATTGGCGCGTGATCTCCTATACCTAAATACCTCGGGGGCTGAACACGACCCATTATTTCACCAACTTATAACCATTTTTGATCGATAAAGCGAAAGAGTGCCACAGACAAACCTCGGCGTCGATTGAAGAAAGAAACCAAGTTGATTAGGAAATTTACTTAAGACTGGGTTCTCGCAATTTACAAAATTCAAAATGAGCGATTTAAAAAGAATACCCGTAGCGAATACCGATAGACTCCAAGCCTTCGTTTAAAATGACATCATGACGACCCAAGGCACTTCCATCCCGAGTATTCTTTTCGCATAAACTAGCGTTCGAACTGTGATCCAAATGAGTCATTATGGAGTGGTGCTTGTCGATACGGTAACCGAAATTGATATGTTCTCTGAATAATAATCTGCAGCCTAATGACTTGCGTTTTTGACCGTCTTTATCACCAACAAGACGACCATCGTGAATCATACCGCCTAATCCAAGGCCAAAAAACCAATGTTTCCAAAAATCCCACTCCCAATAAAGACCTGCGTAGGCTTGATTAGTATCATCTCCAGAATTCACACTAACACCGAGGTAAGGTCGAGGTGACCATATGATATTGAGAAGATCGCGTGTTTCGAGGAGGATCTCTATATTGGTATCAACACCTTTTTCCTCTTTTGCTGAAAATGGACCTGTGTCGTGAGCGAGCGCGCCGAACCTAACCTCAGTGAGAAGATCTTGCCACGACCAACCTCTTAGTGCTAATGGATCGTTACTGTTTGGAGGTGTATTTTTTTTTTCGTCGAGCGGTAATGGGGAGCTACGTCGAACTGATTGAGAAGTAATCTGATTTAGTGTTATTTTACTGGGCGGATAAGGTTTTGGTGATATTGAAAATGGATGTGGTTGTTCTAAAAAACTGTCCATATTGTAGAGGCCACCCCATGACTGGGCAGTAGCAGTTGTCGTAGGAATCACACTGATCCAGATCGCAGCCATAACAATAAGTTCTATGCGGTATATACGAGCAGAACTGCGCCCCACTTGCTTTACATTTGAGGCTGGTATAATGCTGACTATTTGAAAAATAACGCTTGATACCAACGTTTTTTCCTCTCGATTCCTTTTCCTAATATTACTCAGTATAACGCGAATACACTAAATAAACACAAAGTCGTTATTTTATTAACCTATCCATGCATCCGCCGCAAACCGATCAGCGATCTAATGGGATTTCAACGAGCCCATGGGAAGTGTTTCTTCGGGGGTAAATTACCATCCCGTGGCAAGGTTTCGTCGCTTAAAGAAATGGCCTCGGCGACACGCAAGCCCTCATTCCACATGATCATCCTCTCAGAGCGTCCAAAGGACCGGAACTTCAATTGACTCACTCCCCACCCTACTCCTAGATGCAATATCGTCGTATCCTCTGTCTCGCCGTAGCTTCCAGATATGATAGCGCCAAAACCGCATTTTTGGATTGTTTTAAGGGCGGTCAAGCTTGCCGTGACAGTACCTAATTTGTTTGGATCAATTAAGACTGCGTTACAAACTTTTTTCGGCTCGATGTTTAAGGCGCGATTGACCCTAGTATTCAAGAGGTGATCGCCGACGACCTGAACACGTTTGCCGACTGCCCATGTAAACCGCGCCAAACCCTCTTCATCATCATTACCAAGCGGGTTTTCCACCGAGACGATCGGGTATCGCTCAACCCAGTCAACAAGCATGCCTGATAACTCATCGCTCTCCAACGTGCGGGGGGCTTGAGCCAGACGATATTGACCGTTTTCGCCGAATTCTGATGCTGAAACGTCGAGTGCTATCGCGACGTCCTCACCGGGTTTCAACTTTGCCGACTCAATAGCCCGCAACACCATTTCTAGGCCGTCCTCGTTATTTTTGAAGGTAGGCCCAAAATCTCCGTGATCAGGGACCCCGCGTAGACGATCGGTTTTGAGCATCATTACAAGGGCATGATGGTGAACTTTAGCACTCCATTCAAGAGCCTCAGCATAGCTTGACGCGCCGATAGCAGTGATCATAAAGCCCTTTATGTCGACTTGCGGAGTGTCACGGGCTCTGCCAAAGATTTGAACCTGAGGCAAAGGCAGTGTGTCAGCATTACTGAGCCCTAAAAGCGCTCCAAGGTACTGCCAAAGAGGTAGTTTTTCGGCGGCTGCCGCCGCGTGGGTCACGGCCATCGATGCGGCAACCACCGCATTTTTGGGAATATGCTCCGGGTACACGGTTTTGTCCAATCCAATTAACAAGCTATCTATTTGTGCCTGATTACGCACGTCTAGCCCCTTTAGTGAGGGCATTATTTTTTCGTAAATAAAATGTAATGCATTTTCGATTTCCAAGCCGATCAATGAGAAATGGCGGTCTTGCGTTGCAATAAATTTACTGTTCGCAAATGATCTGCCAAAAGGCACGCTGGCGCGTCCGCGAGCACCATATCGCAATTCGATGTCCACCTCGATTGCAGGGTAACCCCGTGAGTCACGTACTTTCCGACCATGGACATTTTTGATAAAATTTCGTGTCACGATTATCCCCTTTGACGCATCCAGTAATGAGTAAAAACTCCATTTTAACTTGGTCAGTATTGACCAAGTTTTTGATTGCGGGAATGCAAACCCGATCCTTACCCAGACTCTGGGTATTGTCGACTAAGGCCTGATGTTTTACGAAATTGTAAATGATGTGCGCAGAATGTTTGTAAATGATTTATATAGTTTTTCAAAATTAAGGTGACCTCCCCGGACATCGAAGACGGTTGAGCTATTTTTAGATCAACATATTACTAATAGGCACCGTCATTAACTTTAGGTGGCTGACATTTGAGATATTACGTTGGTCAGCAAAATTAAGTGTTACAAATTGGTTTTCTCATGATTAAACGCATTTTCAGAGCTCACGCCTCTTCATAAAATGTGAAATATATGATTTAAAGCACAAAAGGCATTGACGGATATCATACTAATACATAGGTATGACGTGGGCCACGATCTCCCAACGGGTCGCAGCCCTTCTGTAAGGAAGGGGATTATATGCAGAAACTAAATAAACCAATTACTAAACCGTCGTGTTCCCATTTTTCATCTGGCCCATGTGCTAAGCGCCCAGGCTGGTCTGTTGCCTGCCTTGATGTTGCCTCACTCGGACGGTCACATCGATCCAAGGTCGGGAAGTCCAAGCTTAGAGAGCTCATAAGTCGAAGCCGATCGATCCTCGGCGTTCCAGAAACGCACCATGTGGGCTTAGTGCCTGCCTCTGACACAGGCGCGTTTGAGCTTGCCATGTGGTCGTTGTTGGGTGAGAGAGGCATTGATCTTCTAGCGTGGGAGAGCTTTGGACGTGATTGGGTTAGCGACGTCACAAATCATTTACGATTGAATGATCTTCGTATTTTTGATGCTGATTATGGTGAACTTCCCGATTTGACACTTGTGAATTTTTCGCGGGACGTAGTGTTCACATGGAATGGAACGACATCAGGGGTCTGTGTACCAAACGGCGACTGGATTGCAAGTGATCGCGAGGGGCTTACAATTTGTGATGCGACTTCAGCAGCTTTTGCCATGTCATTACCATGGGAAAAGCTAGATGTGGTCACGTACTCTTGGCAAAAGGTTATGGGTGGCGAGGGAGCACATGGAATGCTCATACTCAGCCCAAACGCAATTAAACGCCTCGAGACTTACAGCCCCCCTTGGCCCCTACCCAAAATTTTTCGATTAACCAAGAACGGAAAGTTGATTAACGGTATTTTCGAGGGAGCAACTATCAATACACCGTCTATGCTCGCTGTCGAAGACGCTCTGGATGGTCTTAAGTGGGCCGAGGAAATTGGTGGTTTAAAAGCGCTGATAGCTAGGACCTCGGCTAATATGTCTGCGATTACCAATTGGATTGATGTCACCAATAATTTTTCTTTTCTGGCAAAAAATCCAACTTTTCGGTCCCCAACATCCGTATGCTTGGAGATTATTTCCCCATGGTTTTGTGGTCTTAGAGATGTCAAGCGCGGTGAAATAGTAAAAGACCTTGTCGACTTGTTGGAAACCGAGGGTGTTGCCCTTGACATCGGTGCCTACCGCGATGCACCTCTAGGGCTTCGTGTTTGGGCAGGGGCGACGATTGAGACGCATGACTTGGAGGCGTTATTCCCATGGCTGGAATGGGCTTTGGTTGAGGTTGGTGCAGCACATGCAGCCTTTTAACAATGGAGAATATTTATGGTTAAGGTTCTGATATCGGATAAAATGAGCCCCAACGCTGAGAGAGTTTTTAATGATCGTGGCATTAGTGTTGACGTTAAACCCGGCATGTCGCCTGAGGAACTTACCGCGTGTATAGCTGAATATGATGGTCTGGCTGTTCGCTCCGCTACCAAAGTAACTGCCGGGGTACTCTCCGCCGCGGAAAATCTCAAGGTGGTGGGCCGGGCCGGAATAGGGGTCGATAATGTTGACCAAAATATTGCGACCCAAAAAGGGGTGGTTGTCATGAATACGCCTTTTGGTAATTCCATTACCACGGCTGAGCACTCGATTTCATTGATGTTAGCAGTTGCCCGGCAAATTCCAGCAGCTAATTCCTCCACACATGCTGGTAAGTGGGAAAAATCAAAGTTTATGGGGGTAGAGCTTATGGGCAAAACCTTGGGCATTATCGGATGCGGTAATATCGGTTCTATCGTTGCCGATCGAGCTCAAGGTTTAAAGATGAAAGTCATCGCGTTCGATCCATTTTTATCTCCAGAGCGAGCAAAAGATTTGGGTGTTGAAAAGGTGGATTTTGAAGAATTACTTCCGCGCGCTGATTTCATCTGCTTGCACACCCCACTTACGGACGCAACGACCGGTATCATTGATGCATCTGCGATTGATAGCATGAAAAAAGGGGTGAGGATTATAAATTGCGCACGTGGTGGATTAATTAATGAAGAGGACTTGAGGGTTGGTCTTGATTCTGGGAAAATTGCTGGGGCAGCTTTGGATGTTTTTGCCAATGAGCCAGCGACTAATAACGCTTTGTTTGGCCATCCAGCGTTAGTTGCCACCCCACACCTTGGAGCATCCACCACAGAAGCACAAGAAAAGGTTGCTGAGCAGGTGGCTGAGCAAATGGCAGACTTCCTTCTAACCGGTGCGGTTACCAATGCGCTCAATATGCCGTCAGTTTCAGCGGAAGAAGCCGTTCGATTAAAGCCTTTTATGCATCTAGCGGAAAAATTGGGGAGTTTTGCTGGGCAAGCGACACATAGCTCTATTAGCGAGATTACTATTTCTTATGAGGGTGGTTGTGGAGCATTGAACTGCAACCCACTGACGGCGATAATGATGCAGGGGTTGTTGTCGCCCTTAATGGAGGGGGTAAATATGGTTAATGCTCCCGCGATTGCTAAAAAACGAAATATTAAGGTGCGCGAAGTACGTAGTGATGGAGCCGGGGCCTACCAATCTTTGATTACTTTGGAGGTCGTTACGGAAAATCAACGACGTTCAATTCGAGGTACATTGTTTAATGAGGAGCCGCGGGTGGTGGAGGTTAAGGGTATTCCTATTGACGCCACACTTGGACCAAACATGTTGTACGTTACTAACCGGGACAAGCCAGGACTGGTCGGGGCGCTCGGCTCAATCATTGGTGATGCTGGTATCAATATCGCGACATTTAACCTTGGTCGTTCCGAAGAGGGTGGAGATGCAATTGCACTCGTTGAAGTTGATGGTGAACCATTACCTGAAGTTCTTGCAGAAATCGCTGATTTAGAGCATGTCGTGCAGATCATTCCCATGAGGTTTTAAAAGTTCGTTTATTTAACTTGAACTAAGTTTACATATTTATTCGTTCTGACCTTGGGTTAATTATTCTTGGCCAATTTGATTAATGTCGTATGGTGTGGCTTGGTAAATCATGTTAAGCCAGTTGCCAAAGAGTAAATGCGCACTCGAACGCCACCGGCTTATAGGTTTTTTTGTTGGATCATCCTTGGGGAAATAGTGTTCCGGCATTAGGGGTGGCGTGCCTTTTTCAGCATCGCGGAGGTATTCATCCTTTAAAGTTTCAGCATCATACTCTAAATGATTAAACATGTGCACGTGCCGCTTTTCAGGGTCTAACACCATGCAGATACCGGCTTCCACAGAGTCCATAAGAATTTGTAATTGGGGATAATTGTTAAAGTCTAGTTTGCGATTTTCGGTGTGACGGGATACCGGCACAGCGATAACATCGTTTAGACCCCGCATTAAAAGAGACGTGTGATCTAATACCTTATGGTCATAAACGCCAAATTTTTTTGTTTTTAATATGTGTTTTGGAATTCCATAAAAATGATAAAGAGCAGCCTGTGCACCCCAACAAAGGTTAAAAGTGGAGTGTACATGTTGATTGGACCAATCGAAGATGTGACCCAGTTCCCTCCAATATGTGACATCCTCAAATGGCATGCGCTCGATGGGTGCACCGGTTACAATAAGCCCGTCGAATTTTTGATTTTTGATTTTTCCAAAGGGTTGGTAAAAATCCAGCAGATGTTGCTCCGGCGTCGTTTTGGGTTTGTGAGTTTCTAATGCGACCAAGGTCATTTCAATTTGAAGTGGGGTTGAGCCTAATACGCGTGCTAATTGTGTTTCCGTCGTAATTTTTTCAGGCATCAGGTTCAATACAGCTATTCGCATTGGCCGGATGTCTTGACGTTGAGCACGTTCTTTACCAATTACAACGACTCCTTCAGCCTCAAGGGTTTTTCGAGCTGGCAGGCCGGAGGGAATCATTATAGGCATCGACTTATTAATACCGACTATCGGCGCGGGAGCGGCAGGCGCTAATATACGCTTCCAGCTTTTTTGCTGCTGCTTCTGATTCGCTTGCTTGTGTGCATACGGCTGTATGCAAACGAGACAGAAAACTAACGGAAGTCGGCACAGTTTCCTCAAACGCATTGGACTCAAACAGATCATTAGCGGGAATAATGAAGCCGTGCCTCTCCGCAATCATGGCATAGCGGGGCTTTCGGAAGTTGAGCAGGTCAGGGAAAAGTGGGCGGGCAAAATCAAGCGGATCTACCCCTGCACCGTTATCCGGCTTATTTTCTAAATAACGTGATAGAAACGCTGGATTGTAAAATAGTGGTTTTGGGTGTGAGTGAGCTCGCGCCTTTAATTGCTTCTCGTACTCAATATCAGCCTGGATATAGAGGATGAGTGTTTTTGGAATCAGTTTAGAAATTACAGGGTCCGACGGGTGATCTAGGTCGATAATCTCGCACAAGCTACCAGAGGCATCATTTACGAAGTTACGGCAGCCATATATTTGCCAAGCTTTGTCTATAAATCTTTCTGTGTCTTGCATTGAGCGAGTTTCAGCGCGTCGATAGTCATTTTGTCGATTTAGAAAGGTTTGCTTTGTTAACCCTCCATTCTGCGGGTCACCGTACATACCGAGGTAGGTTGACACAGGAGTTAAGTTATCAACGGTGATGTTGTGGTTAATGTATATAGAATCTGAGCGTAGCAGATCTGCAACGAAGGGATCGTTCATTTGCATGATTTTGAATTTTATATTATCCAGTATATGCTCAGCTAGGTAACGCGTCCCGATCCGGTAATCAGCAGAGTAATGATACCAGTTGCCCGACTGCCTCAACGATTTTGACAATACTGTTTTTCCAACCCCCGACATACCGAGCAGAGAAATCGCGTGGTGAAATTTTTTGAATTCATCTAAGCTGATCATAGTGCCAGTGAAATCTTGACGGCAGAGACTGTCAAGGGTTGCTGGCGGCTAAAAATTTTTTTTTTAGTTCAAAATTTTTAGGAGTGGGTCTGCATCCGACCCTAACCTAAGATTTGGCCATTAAACACGGTAGTTTAACAGTTGAGATATTCATGAATTATTAGAATTGAATGTTTTAATTTAAACGTCGCGCATCATTAAAAGGCCAATCGTGCAATCGATTTAGATCGCTGGAGCATTGGACTTGGACCTCAGAGAGAGAGCAGTATTGAAAAGCTCTCGATTCCAGTGAGGGTTGCTAAGATATTTTTTACGGAGTGTGAAGAGAGCATCCGTATTACTGTAATGGCGAGAGCCGATTGTGATTTCCAGATAGGTGCGGAGTAATAAATGTGTATCACCCTTCGATTTCAAACTGATTTTTATGCGTAAGGGTTGTCCTGTTGGCGTAAAAGCAGTCGCAGCGGTGTTCCCCAAAGATCAAAGTGCTCGCGTAAACAGTTGGCTAGGTAACGTAGATAAGTATCTGACAGCATTTTAGCGCGTGTGGAGAAAATAATAAAAGTTGGTGGTCGAGATTTTGATTGTGTGATATACCGAAGTTTCAACCTTCGCCCGGCAATGACAGGTGGGGGGTGCGCCTCAGTAACGTCTAGCAACCATCGATTCAATTTGGCTGTCGAGATCCGCCTGTTCCATTGGTTGTGGAGATCGAAAACTGCTGGCATCAAACGACCCAACCCCTCTCCTGTTTTGGCTGAACATGTAATAACCGGTACCCCCCGAACCTGCGGTAATGAAGTTTTCAAGCGGTCATGTAAACTCCGTAATGAAGCTTTTCGATCTTTTGCAATATCCCATTTGTTTACAACGATAATCAGAGCACGCCCTTCCTCAATTACTTGGCGAGCAAGAGTAAGGTCTTGTCTCTCTAATAAGGCGGTCGAGTCTAAAATAAGGGCAACCACTTCTGCAAACTGCACCGCACGCCGTGAATCTTGGATGGACAGGATTTCGAGTTTTTTCTCAACCTTTCCACGTCGGCGTATTCCGGCAGTGTCAACGAGGCGTACATCTCTTCCCTCCCATATCCATGGGACGGTAATGGCGTCACGCGTGATTCCAGCTTCACTCCCTGTCAGCATCCGGTCTTCACCAAGAAGTTGATTGACGAGACTCGATTTTCCCACATTTGGGCGCCCAATAATAGCAAACATAAGGGGTGGAGGTGTATTTCTCTGACTGAGGTTATTTGTATCGACTGCGCTTTTATTCGGGAGATCCAGAGATAACAGCGCCTCATAGAGGTCGGCCATGCCGAGACCATGTGCTGCAGAGACAGCTACAGGTTCCTTTAAACCTAAGCTAAAAGCTTCAATGCGCCCAGCTTCTGATGATTTACCTTCGCATTTGTTGGCGATTAAAACGACAGGGGTATCGCGTTTACGAAGCCATTGAGCGAAGTGTGTATCTATGGGTGTGACGCCTGTTCGAGCGTCAAACATAAATATTATGATATCAGACTCAATTACCGCACGTTCGGTTTGTTCGCGCATTCTTCCTGCCAAATGTTCAGCTGGCGCCTCGTCTAGTCCCGCAGTATCTATCAATCGAAATTTAAAATCTCCGATCCGACCCTCACCCTCTCGGCGATCGCGTGTCACTCCGGGAATATCATCAACGATAGCATGCTGCTTTCCTGTTAGGCGATTAAAAAGAGTCGATTTTCCTACGTTTGGTCGACCGATGATAGCTATTGTCAATGACATGCTTCTTCCATAAACCGCTTAAAATAGTGTTTGATAGATTAGCGGTAGGCGATTAACTCCGCATCATCAGCTAAAAAAAACACGCTGCCATTCGCTATAATGGGAGCGACTGTCACTCGGTCGGGCATCTCTTGTATACCTAAAAAGCTACCGGAGTAGGGTGATACAGCTAGTGCCTCCTCGTTAGAGCCCGCTACTATTAGCCGATCGCTTGCTAAAATTGGCCCCGTCCAAACAATTGGGTTTTTCTTGGATTTCCGATCTTCAAAACGCGGCAAGCCGCGAACCCAGTGAATACGGCCATCTTTTCGATTAATTACCACAAGCTCTGACTGTGTTGTGATTACAAAAATATAATCTCCGGCCACCCACGGGCTTTCAATGCCAGCAATTTCTCGACTCCAGATGCGTCGTCCAGTCCGTATGTCGAGAGCTGCCATTACACCCCCATTAGAAATTGCTACCACTAGGCCGCGGTCAATTAACGGACGTCCTCGAATGCCTGACAGATTCGACATCACATCAGTTCGCCGCATAGCAGTAAGAGAGTCTTGCCACAAGACGCGACCGTTTTCGACTTTTATTGCCAGAAGTTCGCCTGATGTATATGGCACTACCACTACACCTTTATCTACTGCCGGGCTTGCTCCACCGAGTATACTCGCTATTTGGGGTAGCCCTCTGTGTTGCCATAGAGTTTTTCCGGTTTTCGCATCCAATGCGAAAAGCTGATTATTCATTGTAACTACAAATAAGCGTCCACCTCGCGCCGTCGGTGCCGAACGGATCGGCGCATTTAAGTTTTTGCGCCATACAACCTCACCACTTGTAGCGTTTAAAGCTATCGCTTCTGCAAACCCAGTGGTGACAAATAACAGTCCGTCTTCGAAAGCCAGCCCACCCCCGATATGACCTTCATCATCGTCTCCCGGTTGAAGTTTGGCTCGCCATATTTGGGCGCCATTTTGAGCGTTGAAAGCACTTACTTTGCTATTCGCGTCCACCGCGTAAACAACGCCGTTACTAACGACAGGTGCGCTATTCAATCTTTCATCATCACCCGCTCCATCACCAATATCTACTGACCATATTTTTTTTAGTTTGTCGTTTACTTTGATGTGATGCATTGCATGATTTGCGTAGCCACCCGCTTGAGGCCAATTGGAGTTTGATGTAGGTGCTGGCAGCACTATTGAATGAGCCGATAAAGTTTTATCAGCTGATAAAGAACGATTATCGGTTAAAACCGCATACCGTTCGCCAGGTAAGGGCTCTGGTGGAGCTGCACCGCGCCACCGATCAACGTTTTCCTGAAATGATGTGCAACCACTGAGCAGCGTAGATAGCACAAATAAAGTGTACATTGAACCTAAACGCAGCGAGTGTGAGCTCTGGAAAATTGACGTTAAACTCATCCAAAAATATCCATGTTAACCAGTTAGTTATTTTCGGTTATAATAAGCATCTCATTTGCACGCGCCTTTACGCCGGGTGGGGCATTACTAGCCTTGGCTAGGTCTTTAAAGATACTTATTGCCGTTTTTATTTTGTTTGACCTAAGTGCAACTAAAGCTTGAACCTCTTGAGCATTATGCCGCCACGGCCCAAAGGATTGGGCAAGTTCATTGGCGCGTTCAATCAGTTTGGTTTTACTCTTTTGCGCATCAATTTCCAAAAGAGCTCCGAGCACAATGGCAAGTTCTCGATAAATCTTCTCTAACGCGGTATCGGTGGAGAGTTCAGTATAAATTTTTATGGCGGCGTCAGAATTATTATTTTCCACGTTTAGGGCTGCAGCTCGAAAACGAGCAAGCATTCCAAATCCTATGTCACCCCGACTAGCCAAGCTTTTCAGCGCATTAATAGCGTCATTTTGCTTGTCCTCGTCAATTAATTTAATTGCATCGGCAAACTGATCACCTTGAGCTTGTCTTTGCCCAAGATCATATTTTTGCCAGCCCATTGTCCCCGCAACACCGATAACGATTGCTAAGGCACCAGCAATTAAATATTTGCCATAGGAAGTCCAGAGCCTAACAAGGCGCTCTTGTTTGAGGTCTTCGTCAATTTCGCGAAACAGGAGGTCTTGTTCGTCGGCCACATCCATTCCTCTAAACCACTAATACAAAACTTTATCGCAACATACTTGCAGGTCGCTCTGGACTCAAGTAGTCCTTCACGGCCTCCCATCTCTAAGATTGTTGGCCACGCCATTTTATCGAACACCCCATACTTGCTATCTGTCCGCTTGGCCCCTCGCCAGTTTTGGCAACTTGCATCATTGCTTCAACCAGTTCGCGACGCGCACTAGGGGGGGCTGGGTCGAGGCCATAGCCGTCAATCCTGCCGCGATATTGAAGCCCTAGGTTAGTGTTAAAGCCAAAGAAATCTGGTGTGCAGACCGCGCCGTACGCTCGTGCTACATTTTGACTCTCATCGATTAAATAAGGGAACGTGAACGTATATTTTTTCGCTATCATTCGCATGTTTTCAAATGAATCCTCGGCATTATAACTAATATCATTGGACATGATTGCAGCTACGCCAATACCGTTTGCCTGCAATACTTTTGCATCCGTAACCAATCGTTCAAGGATCGCCTTTACGTATGGGCAGTGGTTGCAAATAAACATTATAACGAAACCATACGGAGCTCGAATATCGGATATAGAATAGTGCTTGCCATCAACACTGGGGAGATTAAAGGCTGGCGCCACCCGGCCAAATTCACAGATCGGAGTTGAATAAAGCATTAAAACGACCCTTACCTAAATAATTAATGTATTTAACTTACACTTGACCCGCCTTTGCTTATTAAGCTCAGAATGGCGGTAATTAACTGCGTGTTAAATGAATTACGACTAAGCTTGATTGTCTTACAACTTAAATGGTCCAGATAGAATGAATATAAAGCGAACGAGCAATTTGGCGAGACGATTCTTTAAATGTGCAGGTTTTGCATCACTCATAGGTTTATCTGGGTGCAATGCCCCAACAGTGGCCCCCGGCATTCCAGGTGCAGCGCAAATTGATATGTTAACTTTGATAAGTTCTGACAAAACAATGTTTGACCATCTTATGTCTTGGTCCAGCGGAAAGGATTGCTCCTCAATTTATGCAGAAAAAGGTAATCATTACTGCAAGGAAGATGAAGTCGTGATAACCCCCAATGTTCATTGTTACAAGACTTTAGGCCGCACTACTTGTTATGATCAGCCAGATCCTTTTTCTAATGGACATATAGCAGTTGGTAACAATGACCACAATCTGAAAGATACGAAAATAGGGAGACAACGTTAATGCGTCCAAACCGACGCAAGACGTATAAATACTAATTCGGTCTCCATTGGTGAATTGCGAAGAGGGTAAAAGTATTCAACACACTGATAATGAATATGCTCCAAATCAACCGATCCGTTCACCATGAAAAGGGTAACTGAGCGTTTATCTCAAGCAGTTACTCTGCACCAGAGAAATCAGCTTGATGCGGCGGAAAAGATTTATCTTGAGATTTTAGAAGACTACCCGCGCCACGCTGATACTCATCATTTAATTGGACTAATTTGTCATGAAAAGGGCGATAATCAGGCGGCACTCGCCAAAATTGAGAGAGCTATTGGGTTAAATTCGACGGTTTCACTGTATCACGTGAACCTGGCCAGGGTACTATCTGGGCTCGGGAGAGACAGCGATGCCGTATTTTCTGGACGCCGTGCCTTTGATCTTGATCCTATGAATGCTGATAATTTAAGTGATTTAGCCGGTGCATTAATCCGCACAGATCAGCCGGAGCAAGCTTTGGAATATGCAATCCGTGCTCTTACGATTCAGCCAGACTTAGAACCTGCCAAGCAAAATCTTGCGTCAGCACATTTTGAAATTGGAGTGCGTGCTCAAGGAGCCGAGAATATTATTCTTGCTGAATATCATTACAGGGCCGCCTGTAAAACGGATCCTAATCTGGTTGAAGCATTGGTTAATCTGGGAAACGTTCTAAGACTCCAACTTCGCCTCGAAGCTTCCCTAGCTTGCTATCAAGCGGCATTAAAAATAAATCCGAGTTTACCTGAAGCGTATGGTAACCTTGGCGTTGTGACACAAGAAATGGGTGATGCTGGAATGGCTTTAACCTATTACAATAAAGCTCTAAGTATTGATCCAAACAATCCAGAGATCAGACGCAACCGGTCTCAAGCCCTACTAAAGAGTGGTAATTTTGAGGAAGGTTGGCGGGAATTTGAGTGGCGTTGGCACACGCGTCATTTTAAACGCTTTATCAGGCATTGGTCTAAGCCACGGTGGGGAGGGCACTTATTGAAGGGGCAAACACTATTGATCCATGCAGAGCAGGGTTTTGGAGACACCTTGCAGTTTGCGCGTTACCTCCCGTTAGTTGCAGCCCGTGGCGCTAGAGTCATAGTCGAATGCCCTGAGCCCCTTCAAAGGCTAGTTGCCAGTATCGATGGTGTTACAAAAACCTGTGGTTTCTCCGAACTGCCCCCTCAACATGATTACCAATTGCCGATGATGAGTCTGCCAGGAGTTTTTGGTACGACTTTTGAAAATATAGTAAATGAGGTTCCTTATTTGCGTGCCATTAAACCCGAAGTCGAAAAATGGCACTGTGAAATCAATAGAGGTAGTGCTGGATTTAAGATTGGCATCGCATGGAAAGGCAGTGCAAACCATCAGCGGAATTCTTGGCGTTCTCCCGGGCTGTCCTCGTTTGGAAAGTTATTTAAAATACCGGGTATTCGATGGTTTTCATTACAGAAAGACGATGAAGATACAGACCTTTTGGAATTTCAACCAAATTTAGACCTAATCGCGTTGGGGTCGAGTGTGAGGGATTTTGCGGACACGGCAGCGGTGATTGAAAATCTTGATTTAGTAATCTCACCAGATACGGCTCTTGCGCATCTTGCAGGTGCGCTGGGCCACCCCATCTGGCTAATACTGCCATACGCAAGCGAGTGGCGTTGGTTTGAGGATCGCAAAAAAAGCCCGTGGTACCCTTCTATGCAACTATTTCATCAGCCAACACGAGATGACTGGGTTGGTGCTGTCGACCTCATGGCACAGGAACTCGAGCAATTAATTCTCTGAGTCATTTGGTATAAGAACGCTACCTTGCATCAAACGCCTCGCAGTTCTATAACTGCGGGCAGAACGTACGCGCCATAAGCCGTCTTCACAATTTAAATCTGCACTAACAGGTAATATGCCAGACGGTGTTCCTATCTTTAGATCATTTTTTGTTTTTCGTGCCATTTGCTGAGGCAATGTACCTTCAATGCCCACAGCTGCCGCAAGGCAGAGTGCACTTGTTAAAGGCGATACGCGATGGACGTTATTCATTGACACCACTCTCACTGTGATATCTTGCTCGTCGGCGGATATAATTTCACCATTTATTGCAGTAAATTCCCTTGCCGGTGCAAGTAGCGCGATACGTGGATTGGATAATGAGATGTCTTCTGGGTTGTTTGCTAATCCCATGTGAACACCTCCAACACGACGGATTATGTCAAGTCGTGTCATTAAGTGTTTATTCCCATCGATACTCTCCGGCAGTTCTGTGGCAGTAAGCCCTAGTTCTTCGGCTGAGATAAATACCATTCCTGTTGCTGCATCTACCAAAGATACATTGTATACTCCGACGTCGGTTGTGAGAACCGTAGTAATCTCATCAGCAGGTAATAATTTCCCAGTCGTGGCTCCACCAGGGTTCAAGTAATCAAGTTGAATTCGCGCCCCTGTGCCGGGGACACCTTGAATATGAAAATTACCAATTACTGCAGCCCCTCCATCTACAACTGGGACAGTAGCGTGAATGATAACATTGGTATTTGTGTTATATAATCTTACAATCTGGTTACCATTTCGTAGGCTCGGTGCAAATAAGCCTTCGTCTATCGCAAATGGCCCTACGGCAGAGGATAGATTACCACAATTGGTTGCGTAATCTACCACGGGTTTATCAACTGAAACCTGACCAAATGTGTAATCTACGTCAGCGTCATCACGAATCGATGGTCGGATAAAAACAATCTTTGACAACGATGATATCCCACCCCCCATGCCATTTAACTGACGGCGGTAGGGGTCGGGACTACCAATGACTTCGATAAATCTCTTGTCCCGTTCAGCACGGTTTTTTGGTAAATCTTGCTGGTGAAAAAAGACACCTTTGGACGTACCACCACGGTAAAAGGAGGCTTTAATTTCAATCTGATTCATAATTCATCGTGCATAAATATGGCATTTTTTTTGAGATAGGGGTTTTCGTTTCTAAGAGCCACAAAAGTATAACACGTCTCTTCCAACTCTACCTTTTGACACAACTAATGTTTAATTAATTTATTAGGAAGTTGGTTTTCCGCTCAAAACCTCCATGTCGCTCATAACGTGCTTGACCGCGTCAAGCATAGTTAAAATCTCTGTTTTTCCCAAACGACCAATACAGCCGATTCGAAAACTGGGCGATTTGGTTAGCTTCCCAGGATAAATAACAAATCCACGATTTTTTAACATATCGTAAAAACGACTGAATTCAAAATTGGGGTCGGCTGGCATATAAAACGTAACAATAATGGGAGCTTGAAGATTATCTGGCAAGAGCGTTTCAAATCCTAATTTGCGCATTCCAGTTACTAATGTAGTAGCATTGGTTCTGTAACGTGAGCCGCGACCTTTGACGCCACCCTCTGATTCAAACTCATTAATTGCGGTGTGAAGCGCGACGATTACGTGTGTGGGCGGTGTGAAGCGCCATTGATTACTTGCCTCAAGTGCTTTCCATTGATCATGCAAATCAAGGCTAAGCGAGTGTGCGTTATTAGCCGCTGCTTTGATAGCCTCACGTTGAATAATGGCGAACGCCATGCCCGGAACGCCCTCTAAACATTTATTTGAGGAAGCTATGAGAGCCTCGAAGGTGACACTTTTCGCATCCAGTGAAATTGCGCCAAACGCGCTCATAGCATCAATAATAAGTTTTCGATTATGTTGTGCTGTTGTCTCGGCGATAGCCTCGATTGGATTGAGAATCCCCGAAGTAGTTTCGCAATGGACAGCAACGACATGTGTAATATTAGGGTCCTTTATAAGTGTGGCCTCCAATTCCTGCATTGATACACACTCGTTCTCAGGGGTTTCAATAATTGTATAAGATCGTTCTATATAACTGATTATCTTTGCAATACGGTGACCGTATGCGCCATTAATCAAGATCAAAGCTTTGCCGTTACGCGGGAGTAGCGTGCCAATGGCAGCCTCCACAGCAAATGTTCCACTGCCTTGCAAGGGAATGCAAACGTGGGAGTCAACTGCGTTAACAATCCTGAGAAGCTGCTCTCGGACGCGACCATCCATCTTTAAAAATGTTGTGTCACGTGATCCCCAATCGTGGAGCATTGCGGTTTTTGTTTCATAAGAGGTTGTCAATGGGCCGGGAGTGAATAAAAGAGGATCGTTTGCCTTGGAGCTCATTATGATTTAGTCCTTTTTTCCGACTTTAAATCAGTCATTTCAACAGGTAACCAATGCACCGTTATTTGTACATTCTGGTTCAGCAAGTGATACAAATGCGTCTGTTAGAGCCTCTGGCGGTTTAACGTTCATCGGATTTTCTCCGGGCATGGCTTGGGCACGCATAGCGGTGCGGGTGCTTCCGGGGTTGATCAAGTTGCAACGGATGGACGATCCGGTAATTTCTTTAGCATAGATGCGAACTGCCATTTCTAAAGCGGCTTTAGACACAGCATAAGCAGACCAATAGGCACGGGGGTTTCCACCGACTGTTGATGTAACAAATATCGCTCGCCCTGAGTCTGATCGGCGTAATAACGGATCCATGGCTCGGATTAAACGCCAATTTGCCGTCAAATTAATAGCCATTACTTGATCCCAAAGTCTGGGATCGGCATGCCCAAGTGGTCCTAAGCTGCCAAGAATTCCAGCATTCCCGACCAAAACATCTAACCTTCCAAAACGCTCATTTAAAGCCGCAGCTGCGTGGTCTATCTTCTCAAAGTCGGTAAGGTCCATAGGAATCAGTGTTGCCGGGGCCCCGGTGATACTCTGGATTTCGTCATCTAACTCTTCGAGGGCTCCCGTCGTACGTGCAATTAGAATTAAATGCGCGCCCTCCTTGGCATAACGCCGCGCAACAGCTGCACCGATTCCGCGTGACGCACCTGTGATCAGGATATAACGGCCTTCGAGGCGGCGGATGTCCTCTTTCAAGCTTCTTCATCCAAGAGAGTAAAAAGAGTTGGCGACGTGAATTTCTGTTTATCGGATAGTGAAATTGGGTAATCACCAGTAAAGCATGCATCGCAGAATTGTGGTGCTTTATTTTCTCGCTTATTCAGCCCTACGGCCCGATACAGTCCATCAAGAGAAATAAAAGCTAATGAGTCAACTTTGATATGCTTCGCCATATTCTCGACATTGAAGCGACCTGCTAATAACTCCTCTTTTTTTGGTGTATCAATACCGTAGAAGCAAGGGTCGGTCGTTGGAGGGGAGGAAATTCGCATGTGAACCTCTTTTGCCCCAGCGCTTCGAACCATTTCGACGATTTTCATGGAAGTGGTTCCACGGACGATTGAGTCGTCGACAAGAACGACACGTTTGCCTTTTAATCGTCCCACATTGGCGTTGTGCTTTAGGCGTACTCCCAAGTGCCTTATATGATCACTTGGCTCAATAAAGGTGCGTCCGACGTAGTGATTACGGATGATTCCTAATTCAAATGGTATTCCAGCTTCTCCAGCATATCCAAGTGCTGAAGGCACACCAGAATCTGGGACAGGCACAACGATATCAGCATCCACGTGGCTTTCGCGGGCAAGTTCTGCACCGATATTTTTTCGAGCATCATAAACATTTCGACCCTCCACTAGACTGTCGGGGCGTGCGAAATAGATATATTCAAAAATACAAAATCTTGATGAGCGTTCAACGAAGGGTTTAATGCTTCGCAAGCCTTTTTCATCGATCACAAGAATTTCACCGGGTTCGACATCACGAATAAAGTCTGCGCCAATAATATCAAAGGCACACGTTTCTGAGCTTAAGACGTAACTACCGGCCAATTTACCGAGTATTAGGGGTCTTACACCGTATGGGTCACGTGCGCCAATGAGCTTTTTCTGGGTAATTGCGACTAGTGAATATGCCCCCTCGATTTGACCTAGGGCGTCTGTTAGGCGGTCGACTACCCTCCCATAGGCACTGCGTGCAATTAGGTGGATTATCGTTTCGGTATCGCTGGTAGATTGAAAAAGACAGCCCCTATCTACAAGACTTTTCCGAACTTCATAGGCATTGGTGAGATTCCCATTATGGGCGACGGCGAGGCCACCAAATTTAAAATCGCCAAATAGTGGTTGGACGTTTCTTAGGACGGTATCCCCGCTAGTAGAATAACGAACATGGCCAATCGAGACGTTTCCAGCTAATCGCTCCATAACTGCCGAAGAATTAAAGTTATCGCCGACAAGGCCAAGGGCTCTGTGAGAATAAAATTGACCGCCGTCATAGGCAACAATTCCGGCGGACTCTTGCCCTCGATGTTGCAAAGCATGCAGACCGAGTGCTGTATGAGCTGCCGCATCTGGATGACCGTAAATACCAAAAACCCCGCATTCATCGTGAAAATGGTCGTCATCTGAATATGATATTGAAGTCAATTGTTTCATAATTGCTCCATGGTTGGATTTCCTGATTGCCAGTTACCATGCTTGGTCATTGCAGTGTATTTCCTATAAGACGGTCCATTTCCTGCCGTTGGCGCTGGCGATAGCCCTCGGGTGATCCGGGAGCAACAGTTTTGGATTTTGGTGTAATAATATCTAATACTACTTTGCCGGGAGTACTATTTGCGCCGTTGCTAATGGGTTTGGTTCCGAGCATTCTCGTCGATTCATTGAGATTATCGGGCAATAGAATAATCAATTCTCGTGCGGATAGCTCAATCAATTTCATTGTACGTGCATTTTTGACAAAGTCTGGGCGGTTATCCTGTGGTATCACTAAATCTAATCCAATATAGGCAATAATAACGATTAACGCACCCCGAATTAAGCCAAAAAGAAATCCAAGAGCCCGGTCGAGTGCGTTTAGCGCACTCGCTTGGACACGCTTCGAAATAGATCGCGTTACGATAGATAAAAAAACAAGTGTTACTAAAAAAGTACCAACACCAGTTGTGAGATCGGCAACCAATTCCATCGAGATTAATTGACGGGTAAAGGCCTGAAGGTGGGGAAAGCTATAAAATGTCACAAATATGGCGCCGATCCAACCTGCGATGGCTAATACCTCGTGAACAAAGCCCCGAGCGCGTGCAAGTAGAGCTGAAATTACCAGTGCGGCAATAACGCCGATATCAAAAATATTTATGGGAAACTCACTTAACCCCTCCATTTCAGGCTTTACCCTGCAATACAGAATTAAAATTATTCAAGTTATTCTCATTAAATAAAAGGACTAAATCCCTCAAGTGCTCAACCTGGAGTATCTGTAATTCTGTATCTGAGGCTCTTGATTGGTTGCACTTTGATTTATCCCGTTGAGCTGGGATAATCGCACGTGCAAACCCAAGTTTTTCCGCCTCTTTTAATCGAACATCCATTTGCGATACTGCTCGCACCTCACCAGATAAACCTAATTCTCCGAATACTACAGTCTCTGATATAACTGGATGGCCTGTGAATGAGGATATCAAGGCGGCGGCTACAGCCAAATCTGCGGCTGGCTCTTTAATTCTTAGTCCCCCGGCGACATTGAGATACACCTCAGAGCCTGCGAGAACAACTCCACAACGCGCCTCCAAAACTGCCATTATCATCGCTAAGCGACTAGAGTCCCAACCGACGACGGCACGTCTTGGTGTTGCTTGCTGAGATGGCGCGATTAGAGATTGGATCTCCAGAAGCATTGGTCTTGAGCCCTCAAGTCCAGCAAACACTGAGGCGCCAGTAACTTCACTCTGGTGATTTGTTAAAAAAAGGGCTGAGGGATTTGGGACCTCAAGCAGCCCCTTATCTGACATTTCGAATACACCGATTTCATCAGTCGGACCAAATCGATTTTTTACTGAACGGAGAATACGAAACTGATGGCTGGGGTCTCCCTCAAAATAAAGAACAGTGTCGACCATATGCTCAAGAACCCTCGGGCCAGCAATCGCGCCTTCTTTAGTCACATGCCCTACCAATATTAGAGCGAATCCAAGATGTTTCGCACACCGAATTAACTCCTGCGCTGATGTCCGAACTTGCGTAACAGTTCCTGGTGCTGAATCTAGGCTATCCACGTACACGCATTGTATAGAGTCGATAATTACTACGTCCGGGGCGCTCGTTCCTTCGAGTGTCGAGATTATATCTCTGACTGAGGTGGTTGAGGCAAGGCCTACATGTGCTTCTGCCAAATTCAGGCGAGCCGCGCGGAGTCGAAGTTGATCTATCGCTTCTTCGCCGGATATGTATACCACGCGGTTACCCCCGCCTAGTATCGCCGCCGCTTGAATCAACAATGTAGATTTGCCAATCCCCGGGTCACCACCTAATAATGTGGCTGATCCGGGTACTAAGCCACCACCATTCACTCGATCAAATTCAGAGAGACCGCTAATGTATCTTGGAGGAGGTTTTTCATCGCCCCTTAAGCCAACTAGCTCAATCTTCCGTCCTTTAAGGGTACCCAAACCCTGCGGAACCAGTTGTAAACTATCCTCTTCTGACAAACTATTCCAAGCGCCGCAAGAATCGCAACGGCCATTCCATTTGGGATGGATCGTGCCGCACTGAGCGCAAACATACCTGGTTGCTTTTCGTGCCAAATTAAACCCTTTTTCATCCCGGTTGGAAGATTTCGGAACGTAGCCCTGACCCAGTCATTGCCATAGAGGATTTGAGCGCCCCACACAACCCGATTAGGTCCTCGTAAGTTATGATCCTACGCTCGTAAAGCCATTTTTATCGGTCCCTCAGTGCGGCCATTAATAAACTGATCGAGCACCTTACTTCCAGAATTATCGACATCTGATACTGGGCCTGTCCAGGAAATTTTACCTTGGTGGAGCATGGCTATCGTGTTACCAATTTTTCGGGCCGATTGCATGTCGTGGGTAATAGTTATCGCTGTGGCACCTATTTTATCATTTACCGCTAAAATAAGATCATTGATGACGTCTGCCATAATTGGGTCAAGCCCTGTGGTAGGTTCATCAAAAAAAACGATCGATGGGTCAGACGCGATAGCTCTCGCTAACCCTACACGCTTCTGCATCCCAAACGACAGATCAGTAGGTGATAGATCACAAATTTTTTCACCAAGTCCAACAAGTGCCAATTTATCCAAGGCTAAAGTGCGGGCTGCCTCTCGAGAAAGTTTATTTTTTGCCAAAAGCCCGAAAGCAACATTCTCCCACACTGGCATGCTATCGAACAAAGCAGCGCCTTGAAACATCACGCCAATGTGGTCATTAATTTTTTCTCGCTGACTCGCTGTCATTCTCAAAATATTGTTTCCATCTATCTCTATTTTACCTTGTTCTGGCGTTAAGAGACCTAGTACACATTTAAGGGTAACTGATTTCCCAGTTCCTGATCCACCAATTATCACAACCGAATCACCTTTTTTGATCTCGAGTGTAATTCCGGCCAACACATGTTTAGAGCCAAAATTTTTGTGTACATCCTGTATGGAAATTTGCGCTGTCATTTAGCAAAGAACGCTTCAGTAAGTATGTAGTCAAAGCACAGGATCAAAATGGATGCTGAGACCACAGCATTGGTTGTAGCTCGACCGACCCCTTGTGCCCCTCCCCTAGAATTGTATCCATGATAGCAGCCCATAAGTGTTACCAAGAAACCAAAAACTGAGGCCTTTACGAGTCCCGAGACAACATCTGATACCTCCAAAAATTCCAAGGTGTTACGAATATAATTCGAAGCATTGAAATCGAGCTTGTAAACCGCTACCAAGTAACCGCCAAAAACCCCAATAATATCTGCAATAAAAACTAGGATAGGCAGCATCGTGACGCCTGCAATTAGACGCGGGGCAACCAAATACTTCATCGGGTTTGTCGAGAGTGTTGTCAGTGCATCGATTTGTTCGGTTACGCGCATTGTACCAATCTCTGCGGCCATTGCGGCCCCGATCCGGCCTGCGACCATTAGACCAGCCAGTACAGGTCCTAGTTCGCGCGTGATTGATAAAACAACTACGTTTGCAATTGCACCTTCTGCTGAAAATCGTGCAAAACCGGTATAGCTTTGTAACGCTAAAACCATACCTGCGAAGACTGCTGTTAAGCCAACTACAGGCAGAGAATAAAACCCAATTTCAATCATTTGACGGTAGATTATGCGAAAATACCATGGTCCTCTTAAACAATGAGAGGTTCCTTCCAAGGTAAATAGACTAAGTCGCCCGGCTGTCATAAGAAAAGATAGGATTACCCGCCCAATGGCTTGCAAAAATTGGAATGGTTTAATTTGCGTTTTTGGATACCTGTTAGTTGACATCTTTTCAATCTGCCTCATGTCAAAATTTTTTTCTGATGTAACGACGATGATACCGCGAGCCAAGGTTTGTAAGAATCTCATGACTAATCGTTCTTGCACGAGCTGCGACGCTATCGACGCTGATATTTGAACCAATAAATTCAACCCAGTCACCCGGTCTGCAGTCTTCAGGCTTAATATTAGTTGCATCTAACATAATTAAATCCATCGTAATACGACCAATTATAGTCAGCGGTTGTCCATCGAGGTAACCATGACCACTTCCCGTGATTGAACGTAAATAACCGTCTGCATAGCCTAATGATACGGTAGCTATTCTCGTGGGTTTTTCAACGGTGTAGGTTCCGCCGTAACTAACTGTCTCTCCTGCTGAGGCATTACGCACTTGGAGAACTCTCGCATGAAGTGATAAAACTTGTAGCATCGGGTTTTGGAGCCACGGTGTGGGGTTGCAGCCATATAGGGCTATTCCCGGCCTGACCACGTCGCCACGATAATGTTTTCCTAGGAAAATCCCGGCGGAGTTTGCAAAGCTAGTTTTACCCATTGGCAGAATATGGCGAGCTGACTCAAAAGCTATTCTTTGTTCTTTGTTCTGGGCATTTTTTTCCTCATCAGCTGACGCAAAATGGGAGAGCACCAATCGAATATCCATTCCGGCAAGATGTTTTTTGTCTTTCGCTAAAATTTGTAATTCATCTGGTGGCAAGCCTAATCTGCGCATGCCGGTATCAACATGGATGTCGCACGGTAGAGGCTTTGCGGCGCAAAATGCACGCCAACGAGCAATCTCATCTAGACTCCCCAGAACAGGGATTAAGTTATAATCCTGATACAATTCGGCGCCACCTGGCAGTAGCCCATTTAAGATGTGAATTTCTGCGGATGGTAACAGTTTTCGCAAAAAAACCCCCTCGCTAACATGTGCAGTAAAGAATACTTTACATCCGCAATCCCAAAGAACAGGTGCGACACGATTGATACCCATGCCGTACGCATCCGCCTTCACCACTCCCGCTGTTTCGGCTTTCTCAGCGTTTCGCTTAAGGAGTAGATAATTTTCCGCCAAAGCATCGAGGTTTATGGTTGCGATTGCGCCAGCTTGGATCTTGGAGACTTGTTTCACGCGCATTACAAGTTATCCGATTGCCGGGTATGAGGTTACGGTAATTACTAACTTAAGAGCCAAAATAAGTGTTATCATGATGTTGATCGAGATCTCCAAACCGGGTGAACTGACCATCAAACATAAGTTTAACAATCCCAATCGGGCCATGTCGCTGTTTAGCAACAATTAATTCGGCAATATTATTTACCCGGGATAATCTCTCTTGCCAATTATTGACTCGCTGTGAAAATTTTTCTGCATTCTCATCGGCTCGTTGCTTGGGTTCCGCCTTAGCAAGATAATATTCATCCCGGTAGATAAATGCCACGACATCAGCATCCTGTTCGATTGAACCAGATTCTCGTAAATCAGCCAGTTGAGGTCGTTTATCTTCTCGGTTTTCAACTTGCCGGGAGAGTTGTGACAAAGCAACTACGGGAACGTGTAATTCTTTAGCTAAAGTTTTTAAACCGCGTGTGATTTCTGAAACTTCCTGAACACGTCCATCATTGCGAGCATTTGAAGACCCAGAGATTAATTGCAGATAATCTACGATAATTAATCCTAATTTATGTTGTCTTTTTAAACGTCTGGCCCGGGTCCTTAGCGCGCTTACAGTTAGGGCAGGTGTGTCATCTATGAAAACAGGAACTTGGTGCAGTATTTGGCTTGCTTGAACCAGGCGAGTGAATTCCTCATTAGTTAGCTCGCCTTTACGCATGCGGTCTGATGAAATATTTGATTGTTCGGAAAGAATTCTTGCCGCTAGTTGCTCTGCAGACATTTCTAGCGAAAAAAAACCAACCACAGCTCCTTCCTCGCCCTCTTCTTCCAAGTAGTCCTTGGCTGCATTATAAGCAATGTTAGTAGCCAATGCTGTTTTCCCCATGGCCGGCCGGCCGGCAAGAATAACCAAATCTGAAGGGTGTAACCCTCCCAGTAAACGGTCTAAATCTCGAAAGCCACTGCTAACGCCTGCCAATTTTCCGTCGCGTTTATGAGCTGCTTCCGCAACTTGAATCGCACGTACGATCGATTCTTTAAATTCTAGAAAACCACCCTCATAAGTTCCAGCTGTAGCGAGACTGTAAAGGGTTTGCTCGGCTGCTTCTATCTGATCATTAGCTGTTTCATCTATTTCACCTGTGTACGCCCGGTTTACTACGTCTTCACCAAGATTAATTAGTTCCCGCTTAAGATACAGGTCATGTATAATTCTGCCATATTCTTGTGCATTAATTACTGTTACGGCGGAAGAAGTGATTTCGTCAAGGTACGCCGGGCCACCGACATCGCCCAAGCTCTCTTCATTTTGAAAGTATCTTTGAAGTGTTATTGAATCTGCTATCTGCCCACGCTCAATCAGTTTTGAGCAAGCTCCATAAATTCGGCCGTTTTGCAAAAGTGCAAAATGCTGAGACTGGAGATAATCGGATACCATTTCATAGGCCCGATTATTAGCAAAAATCGCACCAAGGAGGGCTTTTTCAGCTTCTATGTTATGAGGAGATTGCCGAGAAATTCCAGTTTGGCCGTGGTCTCTCTCTTTTTCCATGGCGGAATGTAAATTGGGTGGTGAAGCAATTAACGTTGTCATGACAGACTTACCCTACACGGGATGCAAGCGCGTTGTTATCTGGAAAATATAATCCATCGGGGATGAAATTGTTGTAAACCCCTTCTGGTTGTGGATTTCGTGAATCACCTGTGGATAAGGCAAGAAACTTTTTTGAAAATTGAAAGCGCGCGGAATATCCTTGCACATCGGCTGTTAACTCTAAATTCAACGTAATTACAAATATCTGCCGACTAACCTTTTAAGTGCTAATTTATGGCCATCATGACTTAATTCTTAAGATTTATGCTCGACTAATTCGCTTGTGATTTGGCTTACTCCAGGTTTTGGCCTCCGTCTGCTTCTGAAATTCTTTCATCTTTTGCCTCAACCGGTCCGTCAATAATGTCTTCTGTCCCCTGAGATAATGCCGTTTCGGCTCCAGATACAGCATCTTTGGCTGCTCCTTCCTCAAATATGTCCTCGGCTTGATCTGCTATAGCCTCGGCAGCAACGCTTAATGCCGTCTGATTTGCCTGAGCCTCGGCGCGGGCTTCTTCCTCAGCTTGGCTGAGAACGGCTCGACCGGTTGAAGCTTGAACCTCCGCTTCATCGGAAGATCGTGCTACATTAGCAGTGACAGTTACGGAAACTTCCGGGTGTAATGAAATTAAAATGTCATGAAGTCCTATTGTTTTTATGGGTCGGTTGAGGCGGACTTGATTGCGGTTTAATATAAATCCGTCAGTTTTGAGTTGATGTGCAACATCACGAGCATTTACTGATCCATAAAGTTGCCCAGATTCGCCAGCTTGTCGAACCAGGGTAACGCTGGTTCCATCTAATTTAGTCGAGGCGGCCTCGGCATCAGATCGGCGTTCAAGATTTTGTGCCTCTAGCTGTGCTTTTTGTGTATCAAAGTGTGCTCTATTTTTTTCTGTGGCGCGGAGGGCTTTGCCGCGTGGCAGCAGAAAATTCCGCGCATATCCGGGTTTAACCGTAACCTCATCACCCATTTGACCAAGCTTCTCAACTCGTTCCAATAAAATAACCTGCATAATTTACTCCTTGTTGTTCAGTATCCTCGCAACTAGCGTTTGTTGTATTGCGGTTTGAAACCAAAATAAAAAAGCGTTCTCTCTCGCTTCATCTCTCATCCTCAATATCATTTGCTCCCCGATTCCCACTTGCCTTTCGGGGTAAGTGGGAACGCACACCAAACCATTGTTCGATAATTCCAATTCCCGCAACAATCAATGCAGCCCAAATTGAAAACACGATAATTAGGTAAAATGTTATCAAAATTGGCATAGTCGCGGTTACCCGCCGGGCTATGGAGTGGACCACCGCAAGGCCTACGAAAAAATAGGGGATAGCAAGGACCATCGTTAAATTTTGACCGAAATATTTCCATTCCCCCGAACCTAATAGAGCTAAAAAAGCAGCGCTAACTAGAGGCCATGAAAGCCAATTGGGTAAATTCAATTCGATATACTTTATGCGTGGGCGTTTATTTTGGCTTAAACGAACGAGTAAGCTTTGTGCTGCGACAGAGTTGATTGTGATCATTATTAACCAACTTGTTACGACTGTCCCGGGAAATAAAGGGATTAAAACTTGGGTCATCTGTTCACGTTTGATTGTGTCAACCCGGGGTGCAATACTCATAAAGATCTGATCAAGATGTAACGAGACAAAACTGCTTAATCCGCTTTCACGTGCTAAAATAGCCGATCCAAGCAAGAGAATCGCGGCAAATATGGCAATAGCTGATAAGACAACTCCCGGGGGCATCCACTCGGCCATAGTTTTTGATCCTAAAAGCGCCAAAGAGCCCTCTGAGGAGGGCGATTTGCGCATCATTAGCGCCAACTGAACGATCATCCAAGCAGGGGTTGCTTGCAGGAACGCGAATACAACCACCATAACCATACCGCCAAAGATTGATATCACAAGTGTACCCGTTAGCGCTGCAATTATAGCGGCGCGATTTCCGTATGCTAACCCCACCATAAAGATGGGTAATGGCGCGAAATAAACGAGTCCAAGGGCGAATGCGACGCCGCTCATAAATGCCATAGCGGCGAAGGCGCTTGCCAACCCCGCGGCGATAGCCGTTAAAGCCTCCTTGGACATAAATTCAAATCCGTCTGCGAGCCGGATGGGCTCCCTTACTTACTGTCTACGTAGGGCATAAGTGCCAAATAGCGCGCTCTTTTTATCGCTAAGGAGAGCTCTCGCTGCTTCTTAGCGGAAACGGCTGTAATTCGGCTTGGCACTATCTTACCCCGTTCGGAGACGAAACGGCTCAGCAATTTTGTATCTTTATAGTCTATGATTTGCGCGTTTGGTCCAGCAAAAGGGCAACTTTTCCTACGCCGGAAAAAGGATGGCTTGCTCATGCGTCATCTCCCACAGGTAGAACGCCGCCGTTTGGTATTGGTTCGGAGAACTCATGCACGGTAGGTTTGGTATCTGAAACTTCCGAGGTTACACCATCATTAAAGTCCCGGCGGGGAGCTCGGTCCCGGCGTGGTCGTTCATCGCGATCCTTATTCCGCATCACTACAGATGGCCCCTCCTCCAGCTTATTAACCCGCACGGTGAGGTATCGAAGCACATCCTCATTGATCCGCATTTGTCGTTCCATCTCGTGAAGGGCAGGCGCGGGAGCATCAATATTTAAAAAAACGTAGTGGCCTTTGCGGTTTTTCTTAATTTTATAGGCCATAGTCCGGAGGCCCCAATTTTCACAACTTGGGATCGATCCCCCTGCTTCCGTGATTACAGTTGTAAAGGTCTCTGTCAGGCCTTCTACTTGGGCCGTAGACACATCTTGGCGCGCGATAAACACGCTTTCATAGTAAGGCACCTATTCATCCTCCCTACGGATTCTCTCATCCGTGCACCATAATTGGGCCCGGCATAGCCGATCCTAACATTGTTAAAATCGGCAGGAAGTAAACTATTATCGTAATATACACTCTCCCATCGACTTCGCAAGCGTCACACGATCGGGAGCGGGGGAAATATTTCAAAAAAATAAACTTTTATTTTATTAACTGGTATTAACTATCTAACCTAAATAGCAAACTTTTTTAAGCAGTATGCTTGATGAGAATCTTAACTGCTTATGTCCTCTCGAATTTCCCGTTACAATCCGGTGGGTCATAAATCGCATATGCTTGACACCGGCATTGAAGGGCCTTTCACTACCTATTTCGGTGTTTATATACATTTTATTTTTTTTGAGGGTATACGATGGCGCAAGCATTTGTTTTTCCGGGGCAGGGATCTCAACTCGTCGGTATGGGTAAGGAATTAGCGACTGCATTTAGGTCTGCGCGAGAAGTGTTTGATGAGGTAGATGACGCTCTGGATCAAAGCCTATCCAAATTAATTTTTGACGGACCTGATGACCAATTGATGCTTACGCAAAACACACAGCCTGCTTTGATGGCCGTGAGCATGGCGGTTGCCCGCGTTCTCAAGTATGAGGGGGGAATTGATGTCGGTGAGCATGGGGCTTTCGTCGCAGGCCATTCTTTGGGTGAATATTCAGCCCTTGCCGCAGTTGGGGTTTTTTCGCTGACGGATGCGGCTCGACTGTTAAAGGTTCGGGGGGAAGCGATGCAAGAGGCCGTTCCGGTTGGTAAGGGGGCAATGGCTGCAATTTTCGGACTAAGCCCAAATGATGCTATTGCGATCGCAAAAGAAGCTGCCAACGGTGATGTTTGCGATTTCGCGAATGACAATGCTCCGTCTCAAATTGTGGTGTCTGGTTCTAAAGCGGCCGTGGAGCGGGCGATCGAATTGGCTAGAAATCTGGGAGCTAAGCGCACAGTAATTTTACCAGTCAGTGCGCCTTTCCATTGTGCTTTAATGTCACCTGCTGCTGACATAATGGGAAGTGCTCTGGCAGGGGTTAGTATGAGAGACCCTTCAGTCCCTGTAGTTGCGAATATCTCGGCTCAATCAGTAGTTGATGCTGTAACAGCTCGACGTCTGTTAGTGGAGCAGGTGACAGGACGGGTTCGTTGGCGAGAGAGTATAGTGTACATGAAGGAGGCAGGTGTCACAACTTTCACTGAATTAGGTGCCGGCAAGGTCTTGTCTGGGTTAATTCGCCGGATCGATAGCGAGTTAATTACGACAAGCGTTGCAACGCCTTGGGAAGTTGAGGCTTATCTGAAAGCCAAATTTTAGAGGGGATAATAGAATTATTGAGACTTCCCCCATAATTGCGTCTGCTGGTAACAAATTTCGATAACTCAATATTTTGAATGTCTAGCTATGTATTCATGTCGGCTCGTACTCTGTCTCATATGACCGGTGTTCTTCTGTGGGCCGTAAGCATGTGAACCTTGGTTGTGATATTTAAGGCAAGTTATGTTACAGCCTTCGTTCATTACTGCGTAGAACAAGTTGCATGAGTATTAAGGGTAATGAATGTTTTTACATGGCCTCGGGTGCCAAGCAGGATATAAGTTCCTGAGTCCGAGACTTTTAAATAGGATATACGCACCTTGCATTGAATTAAAGTGTGTTTCGTGGATGGAGAGACCTAAATATGTTTAGTTTAGCTGAGAAAACAGTTTTGTTAACGGGAGCATCTGGTGGTATTGGCGGTGCAATAGCTCGAGCGGTCCGCGAGAGGGGGGCTCATGTTGGGCTCTCTGGCACACGGGTTAAAGCTTTGCAGGCTGTAGCGTCTGATATTGGAGCTGGTGCTTACGTTCTACCGGCTGATCTGTCGACTCCAGATGGGGTTAATCAACTTGTTGCTGCTGCGACTGACGCGTTGGGAGGCATTGATATTTTAATAAACAATGCTGGCTTGACCCGGGACAGTTTGGCGATTCGGCTCAAAGACGAAGACTGGCAGACTGTAATTGATGTAAATTTAACCGCAACATTTCGTTTGTCGCGGGCTGTGCTCCGCAGCATGGTGAAGGCTCGTTGGGGTAGAATTATAAATATTTCATCAATCGTTGGTATTACGGGAAATGCGGGGCAAACTAACTACGCAGCCTCGAAGGCGGGAATAATTGGAATGTCAAAGGCATTAGCTCAAGAGGTAGCTAATCGCAGCGTTACAGTCAATTGTGTGGCTCCGGGTTTTATAACGACGGCAATGACCGAGGCCCTCTCAACAAGTCAAACACAGAAACTTTTAACTAATATTCCAACAGGTCGGTTGGGCACAGTTCACGATATCTCTGCAGCATGTATCTATTTGGCTAGCGAAGAAGCGGCTTATGTTACTGGCCATACGCTTCATGTTAATGGCGGGATGGCCATGATCTGAAGAGATTGTTCGCCACTAGCCAAGGCTAGAAAAGTGTGTTAACACACGTCGATCAATTAAGAGAGACAAGGATTAAGGGCGGGCTTTGTCATAACTGTAGTTTTTATTTTAATCAGCAAAAGTACGAGGAAACCGATATGAGTGATGTCGCGGATCGCGTTAAAAAAATCGTCATTGAACACCTTGGCGTCGACGAAGAAAAAGTCGTTGAAAGCGCGAACTTCATCGAAGATTTAGGCGCTGACAGCCTCGATACGGTGGAACTTGTAATGGCGTTTGAGGAAGAATTTGGTTGCGAAATACCAGATGATGCGGCCGAAAACATTTCGACGATTAAAAACGCTATTGATTTTATCGAAACACAGCAGGGTTAAGCGTCCTTTGAGGCCCCCAAAAGCGCACTTCTCGGGAGGTGCCATTGGTCTTTATTTTTATCAATGCGTGTTATTAAATTAATGGGTTGAGATGAGACGTGTGGTAATTACCGGAATGGGAATGGTGTCTTCGCTTGGGGTTGGCTTCAAGCATAATTGGGAGAGTATTTTAGGTTCTCAGTCCGGCATTCGAAAAATTAAAAATTTTGACGTTAATGATTTACCGGCAAAGATTGGTGGCCAGGTTCCCGAGGGAGCTACTGGGGATAATCTATTCTATGCTGATGACTGGGTGTCAGCTAAAGACCGTCGGCGAATGGATACATTCATCGTTTATGGACTGTCTGCTGCCCAGCAAGCCATTAACGACTCTGGTTGGCTGGTAGACTCGGATGAGAAGGCTTGGCGCAGTGGTGTGCTAATCGGATCGGGAATCGGGGGCTTGCCGTCAATCGCAGACGGCGCTGTGACCGTAAACCAAGGTCGAGCTCGGAAACTAAGCCCATTTTTTATCCCAGCCAGTTTGATTAATCTGGTGTCTGGGCACGTTTCAATTCGAAATGGTTTTAAAGGGCCAAACCATGCAGTTGTTACTGCGTGCTCGACGGGGGCCCATGCTATCGGAGATGCTGCCCGAATAATTATGTGGGATGACGCCGACGTCATGGTCGCTGGGGGGACGGAAGCTGCAATATGTCCAGTTGGTGTTGCTGGCTTTTGCGCAGCGCGCGCGTTATCTACGGGGTTTAATGACACTCCTGAAAAAGCCTCTAGGCCGTGGGATAAACGTCGGGACGGTTTTGTGATGGGGGACGGTGCTGGCGTTGTTGTTCTCGAAGAACTCGAGCATGCTAAGGCCCGTGGAGCAAAAATCTATGCGGAAGTTGTTGGTTATGGTATGTCTGGTGACGCTCATCATATTACCGCCCCGGCTGAAAATGGAGATGGGGCTTATCGCTGTATGTCGGCTGCTTTAAAGCGAGCGAAGATGACTCCTGCAGACATTAACTATGTAAATGCACATGGAACGTCGACGCCACTTGGCGATGAGATTGAATTGGGTGCTGTCAAGCGCTTGTTTGGTCATTACTCGAAGGCGATTTACATGTCATCAACAAAGTCTGCCATCGGTCATTTGTTAGGTGCCGCTGGTGCGGTAGAAGCCATATTCTCGGTTTGTGCGATAAATCATGGGGTTGTACCTCCCACTCTTAACTTGGATGACCCGTCTAACGATTGCGATATTGATCTCGTGCCAAATATACCAAAAGAGACAACCGTAAAAGCGGCGCTGTCCAATTCTTTTGGATTTGGCGGCACCAATGCATCACTTGTTTTCAAAGCCTTCTCGTAATTTAGCACCTAAGTCCTTCTCGATAGAGAGGTTGAGGAGGGTTCTTTGGGGTGCGGGCGTGACATCTATTTCCGTTGCTGGTTTGATTAGTATTTTGACAGTGGGAGCTTATTTGTGGCTTGAAAACAAGTTTGGTGCTACCGGCCCACTACAAACTTCCCGTCAAGTAATCATTACTAAAGGGGCCGGCTTAAATAGTGTCGCGCGCGCCCTGGAGAGTGCCGGTGTTATTGAGAATGCTCGGGTATTCGTATTTGGGTTTAAATTATTCGCAACAAAAAAGCCCATCCGGGCAGGAGAGTTCCAGTTTCCCGCTGCTATTTCTCCTCTAGGAGCGGCAACTATCTTACAAAGTGGCAAGATGGTTGCACGCCGCCTTACTATACCTGAGGGTCTTACTAGGCGGGAAGTAAAGGAGTTGATTTTAACTGCTCCCGGTTTGGTTGGCGGGCTAGGCCCACTGCCGAAAGAAGGGTGGATCCTACCAGAGACCTATTACTACAACTTGGGTGACAAACGAAGCCATATTCTAACACGCATGGAGACAGGGATGCACTCATTGCTCTCACGACTCTGGGTTGCGCGCGATCAGGATTTGCCAATTAAATCAAAATCTGAGGCTCTAGCTCTTGCGTCTATTGTCGAAAAAGAAACAGGTCTGGCTCGGGAGCGCTCTAGGGTAGCCGGCGTTTTTATTAATCGGCTTCGGCGCGGTATGCGGTTGCAATCGGATCCTACAGTTTCTTACGGTATCACACTAGGAGGGCGTTCTTTGGGTCGTCCTTTGACACGGGCAGACTTGCGAAAGCCGTCGGACTTTAATACTTATGTAATCAAGGGTTTACCTCCGGCCGCAATATCTAATCCGGGTGAGGCATCTTTAAGGGCAGTTCTCCAACCCATGAAAACGAATGAACTATATTTTGTTGCAAACGGATTTGGAGGCCACGCATTTGCCCAAACACTAGCTCAACACAACATTAATGTTGCAAAATGGCGCAGAATCCAGAGGCAGAAAAAAACAAAATAAATACCTAGCCCTAAGTTTTTTTAGGTAATAAAGCTACTATCTTGTCTCCCAACATGGTCGGCATTAACGCAAGAACTTTCATGAATAAGTATGTGGGCCACGGGAAAACTATCCGAGGTTTTCTCTTGCTAAGCCCGGTTTTGATTAAAGAAGCCGCGGTTTCAGATGATATTATAAACGGCATTGGAAACTGATTAGCCTTAGTTATTCCGCTGGCTACGAAGCCGGGACAAATAATAGAAACTGCAATGCCATCACGAGTTAAAGCGCCACGCAGAGCATCGCCGTATGCCAGAATTGCGGCCTTTGAAGCAGAGTAAGCTGGGGCCGTCGACATCCCACGTAATCCGGCCAAAGAACTGACGATTGCTATGTGACCTTTATTACGTGTGCGCATAGATGCAATCGCGGGCCACAGCGTATTTAATACCCCCGAAAAATTAGTTGAGAATATAGTTCTGGCTTGCTCTTCAGTTTCAAAACTGATTCCACCGGGGCCGCCTGAAATACCTGCATTTGCAATAACCAAGTCGAGTGGTACTGCGGCGTCAACCTCTTTTATCCATAGGGCCATTGCTGCACGATGAGAAACATCTATGCTTCTTGTCAAAACATGTGCGCCAAGATCTCTGCATGCTATTGCCGTATTTTCCAGGCGCCTCTTGTTTCTTCCCGTCAGTGACAGAGTGGTGTTGTTCGCTGCATAGGCTTTCGCCAAAGCTGCTCCTATTCCACTCGATGCTCCCGTAATTAAGATGTGCTTGGGGTCTGTCATCAATACAATACTGTTATATTTCAATTAAACTGAATTATGTCGTATTACGTCTACTTAAGCTAACGTTGTCACTTGTTGAAAATTTGAATGGCGGGTATACATTTAACTAACTTCACAATGTTTTTCCAAAACTAAGTTTATACCTGCAGGAAAAGAAGCGTGGTGCCAATTGTTGCGAGCCCGAGGTTGTTAAGCTCTATGACCGGGTTTGCACGTGCTGACGGTAGTAACCCGCTTTGCTCTTGGACATGGGAGGCAAAGAGTGTGAATGCTAAAGGTTTGGATGTACGATTTCGTCTTGGTACTGGTTTCGATCATCTTCAAGGTGAACTTAGAGATCGGATACAAAAACAATTTTCACGCGGTAATATCTCTATTAATTTACAGACTAGCTGGATACGACAAACCGTATTTTATAATGTTAACGATCATGCGATCGCGCGTCTCAGAGTATTGATTCCAGATTTATCAAAAGCTTTTCCTGAGGCGACGCCGCCAACTATTGATGGTCTTCTTGCACTTAAAGGTGTAATGGAAATTAACGACGAACAACTCAATGAAAACACTCGAGCTTGCCTCGATCCGGATTTGATACGTGACTTTGAGACAATGCTTGGACAACTTCATAAAAATCGTTTAGCCGAAGGCGCGTATTTAGCTAAAATCATTGAGGAATATTTAGATCAAATTGATGCATTGCGGGCTTTAGCGGAGACATTGGCCGAGACTTTTCCTGAAATCATAAAAAAACGACTTCTTGGTCAAGTCAGAGAGTTGGTAGATGAAGTGCCATCTTTAACCGAAGAAAAATTGGCCCAAGAAGTGGCTCTTCTGATGCTGAGGACAGATGTTCGGGAAGAGTTAGATCGTATAAAGGCTCATCTTGAATCGGCGAGGATCCTATTGGATGATAAATGCTCAGTTGGGCGTCGATTGGATTTTTTATGCCAGGAGTTTAATCGAGAAGCGAATACATTATGTTCGAAATCATCACATATCTCGTTGACGCAGATTGGGCTTGATTTAAAAGCAAAGATTGAGCAAATGCGTGAACAAGTACAAAATATTGAGTAACGGCGACCTATGGCGATGAGACATGTTTCCCGCCGAGGCTTCATGTTGGTGCTTTCATCACCTTCCGGTGCTGGAAAATCCACTATTTCGAGTGGATTATTGGGTAGGCATCCAGAACTAACAATGTCTATATCAGCAACCACTCGGCCAATGCGGCCTGGTGAAAAACATGCTAGAGATTATTTGTTTGTTGACCAGTCAGAATTTGACAAAATGGTCCTTTCTGGCGAGATGCTCGAACATGCGGTAGTATTCGGAAATTCTTATGGTACGCCTAAAGATCCAGTCGTTAATGCCCTTAACGAGGGACGGGACGTACTCTTTGATGTTGATTGGCAAGGAACTCAACAACTGCGAAAAAATGCACCAGCAGATGTGGTGAGTATTTTTATATTACCACCCTCATTTGATGAATTAGAGCGCCGCTTACTCGCTCGTGCACAGGATACTGAAGAAGTTATGCAGGACCGGATGTCACGCGCCCATAATGAGATGAGTCATTGGGCAGAATATGAATACATTATCATAAATCAGGAGATTGAAGCCAGCGTCACTGTTGCGGGGGCAATCTTGACGGCTGAGCGATATCGTCGAAAGCGTCAAGCACAACTGGAAATTTTTGTGCGAGGCATGAAGAAGCCATCAAATACTACAGACTCTACGGTATTTTAAGTTCTTGGATTAATGCGGCTCTTAAATTTATCAATGCTTAAGCAGGGGTATCACCAGCGATGGTGATCCGATGCATAACCCGTTTAAAACCGTGGTAATCATTAATGGGGTTGTGTTGCGTGGCGCGGTTATCCCAAAAAGCAATTGAGCCCGGCCGCCACCGAAAACAACATGTAAATTCTGGACGCCGTTGATGCTCAAACAAATATTGTAAAATAGACATACTCTCTTCCTCGCTCATATCTTTTAAACCAATGGTATGACCATAGTTAACATAGAGTACTCTCTCTCCTGTCTCCGGATGTCTTCGCACAACTGGATGTTCAGCGCGCAGTTGAACATTTTTTGCAAATCCCGGCTCTGTTTTAAGGCGGGCTTCACGTGATTTGCTAACCTCTTCTTTACATGAGGATGATATCCCCACGAGATTAGCGAGTATTTTTTTCATACCCGGTGACAAAGTTTGGTAGGCAAGCACCATATTTGAGAACAGAGTATCCCCACCTACTGGAGGTAACTGTCGAGCGACTAAAATTGCACCCATCGGGGGTTTATCAAGATATGAGGTATCAGTGTGCCACATGCCACCGAAATTATCGATCTCATGCTCTAACTTGACGACGGGAATGACTTCGGGTGCCTCCTCCAAACCTTTAACCAAGGGGTATTCAACTATCGTTCCAAAACGTTTTGCGAGTGTGACGTGTTGTATAGGGGTTATGTTTTGGTCACGAAAGAATATAACTTTGTAGTTGAGGAGGGCTGAACGGATATTTGAGACGAGTTGGTCCTCGAGTGTTAATGACAAGTCAACACCTTTAATCTCTGCGCCAATTGCTGCGGTGACTGGGTCAATTGTGATAGTCATTTATGTGCTCAGTTTTGCAGTTCTAAAAGCATAATGTAAGTCCATTGAGGTCTCGATAATTTACGGATGAAGTTTTATGTACAATCTAGCCAATGCACAAAATGCGTGGACGTCGAGCTCCTCTGCCCTCGCTGTCTCGTCTATACCAACGACAGTTGGATCAAGTTTTAGAGGCTTTAAACTGGATCGGAGCATTTTTCGACGTTGCCCGAACGCAGCCATTGTCACAGTTTCTAATGCCTTAAAGTTGGCCTCAGCTAATCGATTATTTCGAGGTAGCAAGTTTACGACGGTAGACGTGACCTTTGGTGGTGGTGTGAACGCTTCTTTGGGCAAATTGAAAACCAGCTGTACCTCGCATAACCATTGTGTAATCACAGATAATCGACCATAGGCTTTAGAGCCGGGGATTGCAGCTAAACGCTCAGCAACTTCGCGCTGAAACATAAGTGTCATTGATGTAACTCCATCTAGGTTTTGGAGCCATCTTACTAATAGCGAAGTTGCGATATTGTAAGGTAGATTTGCTACTATTTTTCGCGGTTGTGGTGAGATTGAATTCAGATCCACTCTCATTGCATCTGCTTCAATTACCGTTAGCCGAGATGGGTAGGCTTCCGATAACTCTTTCAAGGCATGAATTGCTCGAAAATCGCGCTCAACTGCAAAAACGTGTCCAGCCCCATTGCATAATAAAGCGCGAGTTAAGCCTCCCGGTCCCGCGCCAATTTCGACAATATTTTGACCATGGAGGTCACCAGAGGCCTGGGCGATCCGCTTAGTGAGATTAAGATCCAAAAGAAAATTTTGCCCAAGAGATTTTTTAGCCCGAAGTCCGTGGCGTTTAATGACCTCGCTGATACGCGACAAGTTTGTTTGTGTGGTGCTCAAGACCTCAACGCCCGTGTAGCCGCAATTCCTGCAGCCATGTCTAATGCTGCTATTAAACTGGACGGATCAGCCTTTCCAATTCCTGCAATATCGAGAGCTGTCCCGTGATCTGGTGAGGTGCGAACAATATCCAAACCAAGTGTAATGTTTACCCCACCAAAAAAATCCAACGTTTTGACAGGAATCAAAGCCTGGTCATGATACATACAAACTGCAGCGTCGTAATGTTTGCGATGCATCGAGCTAAACATTGTGTCAGGCGATTCTGGACCAAGGATGCGGATACCGTCTGAGCGTAACTTATCGATTGCCGGTTGAATTATGGTCGCCTCGTCATCGCCCATTGTCCCTTGCTCTCCGGCGTGAGGGTTTAATCCAGCGATGGCAATACGCGGTCGTTCAATACCAAAATCATTTATTAAGGCGCTATGTAGAAGAAAAGATTTTTGAATGATTAATGCGGGATTTAAGTCAAACAATGCCTGTCGTAATCCAATGTGGCTGGTCACAGGAACTACGCGTAGTGAAGGTTGAGCGTTTGAACATGTTAACATCATTGCGGGAGGATTTGCAGTAGTTCGGAGAGCGGCGATGTATTCAGTATGGCCAGGAAATGAAAAACCTGTTTTGTAAAGGGTATTTTTGTGGATTGGATTTGTGACGACGCCAGCGATAATTTTTTTTCCAGCAAAGGCGACAGCCATTTTAATTGCCTCGATAACTGTCGATGCATTTTGCAGGTCGGGCACACCCGGCACGGCATTATGTTTCAATGTTACGTTGAAAACTGGGAGCGCCTGATCAAAAATTTCATTGGCTTCTTCAATATTCGACAGTGATACTACAGGGACATTGAGTTGCAGGAGGTCAGCCAGGTATTTTAGTCTATCTGCATTGTCAATTGTAACAAATGAAGGGCCGTGTTTGTGACGCCTTAACCAGGCCTTAAGAGTAAGTTCGCCGCCTATACCGGCTGGCTCCCCCATAGTGACAGCAAGAAGAGAGGGTTTTGCAGCACTTGATGTCATCGACGAACTTCCACAATAGCTAACCTATGCAGATTTCTTAAGTATTGCCTCGCCGCTAAATTTAATCGCTGATTAATTAACTTTTGTCTGATTTCATTACGTTGGCTCTCAAAGTTGATTTCTTTTATTTTTTGTTCCTTTCTGTCACAAACCATTATAACGATGACTCCGCTGGCGGTGAGCATTGGCAAGCTGGGTTGACCAACGGGAAGATTAGCAACCAGCTTTTTCAGCTTTTGGGAGAGTTCATCTTGGCGGAAGGTGCCCAAGGGGCCAGACAAAGGCGATTGAGCAGACTCAACTAGGTTAGCGAATTCTGAGCAATTTTTAGCTCTGCCGGAGAGACCTAGACCCTTATTCATAGCTTTATTCTTCAAGTCTTCTTTTTCGCCCTCCGTAAAAGGTATATGAATTTGATGAAGGGTTAGTTTTGGTGAGGAGGGAACTTCTGGCTGGAATGGTTTGAATATGCGTCGTTGTTCGACGCGAAGGATGTAATATCCTTCACTCGTTTTAATTGGACCTGCAACCTCACCTTCAGACATGTTCTTGATTACAGTATCTAATTCCCAAGGCAGTTGCCCCGGTCTATGCCAACCGAGAATCCCGCCAGACGCGGCGGTTGCACTTTGGGAAAAATTTCGAGATATTGCAGCGAAATTAGCACCTGATTTAATTTGGCTAATTAAACGTTTTGCAAGATTTTTAACTTGAATGAGATTTTGTGAGCTATCGATAGGTAAAAATATCTCTGAAATTAGGGTTTCTGGCTTTCCAGCGTTCCGTTTTAAATTATCCAAATAATCATCAAGTTCCTTCTCTCCTACTGCAATAGTGGGAAGATAGCGACGGTTAATTAACTTTGACCAGGCTATTTCTGACTCCAAGCGCTCTAAAAATCCTGATACCTCGAGCCGCATTTTTTTCATGATGTCTCGTAAGCCGTTTACTCTCAAACCCGCCCGTCGTTCAAAGTCACGTTCTGCTGCAATTATTTCTGATCGCGTGACCGATATATCAAAGTCACGCGCTGCTTGAAGTTTTAATTTTTGATCAATAATTGATCGAAGTGTTTGTCCGATAAGACGACGCCGAGTTTCCGTATTATCTGCGAGATTTGCAAGACGAATAGACAAGGCAAGCCGACTTTGAATATCAAGAATAGAGATCATTTCGTCGTTCACGGTAGCTGCAATGGTAATTGGTTGTTGGGCTTCACCAGTTGTGGGAAGGGCTGCGGACAAAATAAAAACAAAAGACGAGAGAAGAAATAAAGTTGATGTGCTGAAGGCACGAATAATTCTGTGTTTATGATAAAAACGGTGGAAGTGGTAAATTATATTGAGAGTTGTATGCATGGATTTAATTGGAACTAATATTAGTGCTGCCTTTTACTTCGCCTAAAGTTTTAAGAACAAGATGGACTGTAATCGCGTCCGTTGGTTTAAGATCTCGGTCTTCGAAGAAAGTCCTTGAGACATTACTGGTAATAATGACGCATTCAGTCTCGTAGATGGCGTCAAGAGATATTGAGCGCATCTCGCTGCTCTCGAGATCTCGAACAGCCGTAATAGCCGTCCTCCAATTTCGATCAATATTGGAGGTCGCGCCAACATTAAGTTCTTCACGTCCACTAAATTCGCTATCTTGTTGAGTTTCTAGCGAGGTGTATTGGGCATTTATGGTAATTGCCGGGACCCCACCTTGGACACTAATCTCATTGCGATTAGGAGAAAAATTATCTGCATCCAATCTAGCCCGGTAAAGAACATTTAAAAATGATCCGGGTGAGATCGAAGCACTTGTAACGATATCTGAGAAATTATCTTCCAATCCTGAGCCGGCGACAAAAGTAGAATCTTTGCGGGGCCGGTAACTTTGTCCAATAAATGCCGTGGTGGAACCGCCGCGGGATCCAAACAAACCCCACTTCAAACCGTAGTTCATGCGCGACCCTCCTTGCACGCGGTCAAGGCCGGAGAACCGATTTATCGAGAAAAGATTTGTTTCATCAAATTCAAAGTCGGTACTATCTTCGTTGGGGATATCATCCGGATTCCCCCCGTTTGGCGCTATGCCAGCGGAAACGATTGGTTCCAGTATTTGTTGAGTTGTTCCGTGAGTCTTAACGAGAGGTATTTGCCACTGTAAATTTGTAAATGGAAAAAACCGATGGCTAAAACCTGAAAATTTAACGTTGTCACTGTCCCGTATCAGTCCATTAGTGTGATAAAAGTCGCCATTGAGACCAGCGCTAAAGTTGAGCTGACCACCCAAGTTATCCTGAAATACTCGTTCCCACTTTGGATGCATAGAAAGTCGCCGTGTATCAGTTCCTTGCGAACGAGTGAGTGCCAAGACATTTAAGTCAAATAGTGTGCGACCGCCCATGTTATCTGGCGTTCCCGTATAATTATAATCTATTAGGGGAAGGACAATTGGTGTTGTATCCTGATCATCAGACTCCTGGAGTCCCTGGAATAATTGTGTTTTTGCCGAAAAATAATTTTGATTTCGAAATCCCTCAACGAACAACTGACTGTCTAAAGAGGAGGGATTGCCGAATCCAAAACGGCGAATATATGTATCGTCTGAAGTTCTCTCCAAATTGAATCCCCACCGCCATGTGCGATTAATGTTAAAACGTCCGTTACTTATAATGTGTCCGCGTAACCCAAAGGTGCCCGGGTCAGTGCTGTACAGATCCCCAGTGTCATCAGTAATGCTAGAATCTATATTTAACTCTCCTCTGTGAACTCGGTTGCGGTATTGGCCAGACAAAATAGGTGTTGCATTCGACATGAAAATTGGCTCGATCGTCATATCCTCGTTTCTAGATATCGCCCAAAAATAAGGTGTTGCCACGATAGTTCCAAAATCAGATGAAGAGCCAATACTTGGGAACAGAAAGCCAGATTTTCGGCGGACTGAGGGATCAGGATGGCGAAAATAAGGTGTATAAAAAGCTGGGACGCCAAAAAATTCAAGCCATGCATCACGGTACTCAATAGTTTGCTGATCTTTATCATGAGAGACTTTTACAGCTTTTATCTGCCAAAGAGGTGGGGCATCTGGGTTATCTTCGCAAAGTTTGCATGGTGAGTAGACGGCATTATGCAATTCTGTAACTTTGCCTGCGGTACGCTTGGCCTTGTTTCCGGCGATACGAGATTTATCTTGTAAAACTAATCCAATATTGTGCACTAAGGCGTCTTTTAAGTCGCCGGATATGCCCATTTTATCTCCCAAAAGTAATTCTCCTGAGGGTTCTGAGAGTATTACATTTCCGACTGCTGAAATAACATCCGCTTTTTGGTCATATATAACCCGATCTGCGCGGAGTGTCCGCTGTCCATGTATAAGTTCAACATTACCCTGAGCGTTTACCGAGTTTTTTTCAGGGTCAAAACTTAGTGTGTCAGCGCTAAAACTAGCTGGAATTTTATCGTTAATCTTTCCTGTTTTGGTATCTAAAACTCTTACACCGCTAAAAGGTGATGATGGCCTGTTCGCTCCATGCACTGGTGTGAGGGCAGGCGACGAGAGGGATTTGATACTAGATTGCGTTGAGGAATAGGTATTTGTTGGCCCAAAAAGTGTGCCGAGTGGACGAGTTTTTGACACGTCGGAAGTCAGAGGTACATTGAATGGTGGTTTTAAATTGTCAGTTTTTGGTGGATTAAAGGAAGAAATCTTGCCCAAATCTAAAAACTTATTTGATGTTGTTAAGATATTTGAACGCACATTTGTCTCACTTTTAATCAGTAAACCCAGCGGTCTTTCGTAAGTTTGCCCGTCAAGTGGCAAATGAACTATGGGTTTTCTGGAATAAGAAATTGGGAATTTCACTGGTACGGGATCAACGGGGGACGTCTCGCTCAGGTTTTGAGTTTCCCTGCCAATTAGTATTCCCAAGGGTGGTTTTTTACTCGGTTCAACGGGCTGTATTTGCGGCTCTGACGCTGTTGGTGTGACATCGTCAGGTGCGATCAACATGCCTAATGGTCGTTCCGAAGCCGCAATGGCCTGAGAGAATAGCCAAGTCCCAAAGATTGCAAATAGTGCGATGGTGGAAACCATCATTACGTGAAAATATCGGGTCATTATCCGTCCTCAAGATGTAAAAGCATCGAAAGCCCAAGAAGCATCGCTACACCGGACGGTGACCATGCAGCCAAAGTTATCGGAATAGAGTCAGAAAGGCCAAGCGCCAAAACAACATCCGAGAAAAAATATAGTGTGAAACCTGTAAATACTCCGCTGGCCACTACAAACGTTGTAGCACCGCGCTTAGAATGACGGAGAGTAAATGTCGCGCTTATCAAAACCATAGCGCACATTAACAGTGGCGTTGCAAGCAAACTGTGCCAGTGCAGTCGGTGTCGGATAGCGGAAAAACCAGCTTTTTCTAATGTTTTTATGAATTCTGGTAAATCCCAAAATGACATGGTTTCTGGTGGTGCAAAACTGTCTTGAATTCGGTCTAGTGTTAAATCGGTTTCGAGCCATAATTCTCTCTCGATAATGGTAGGCTTTTCAGCCTCAAAGATTCGGGCATCGCGAAAATTCCAAAATCCATCTTCAAGAGTTGCAGTTTTTCCATGAATGCGGTTTCGAAACTCATCTTTGCCGACATATGTATAAACTGTAACATTCTGTAAAACAACAGTTTTTTTTGTTTGAATGTAACCTTTAGCATGAACGACAGATTGACCGTCTGGGTTAGCTTGCCGCAGCCAAAGGCCAGAACCTGAGACTGCGAGTAAACTCCGATTGCCCTTCAAATGTGCAGATTCTAGCTGCTCAAAGCGAGTTAGAGTCATAGACGCTATGGGATTTAGTAAGGTGATGTGTACTATTCCAAGTAGAGTTGCCATTAGGATTGGGGGTAATAGAAACTGCCATACAGAGACACCAAAGCCACGGGTTACCACCAGTTCGTGTGTGCGGGTCAAACGCCAAAAGCACAGCATCCCGCCAAATAAAACTGAAAAAGGCAGAATCTTTTGGCTCATGTGGGGCGTTTTCAATAATGTCATCTTTAGAACAGTCTCGAGGGTTACGTCGGGTTTTGAAGCTGCCCTTCGAAGAAGTTCGATTGCATCAAACAAAAAAACTAACAGAAGAAAAAGGCTCAACAAGGCTCCCACCGCGATTAAAAAATGACGACCGACGTATAGTGACAATGTGGCAGATAAGCGCATGTTTGATGGTCCTAAGCGGCTACTACGCGGCGTCGGAACAGCCGGCCTATGTCAGATAAATGCATGAACCAGAAGGCAATTAGTAATGGCACTATAGAATTCACGTAAATAAATGGTATGAAGGCTGGGTTTTTTGCGGCAATATTCTCAAGACCTAATGAGGTGGCTTGCAAACTTATCATGAGAAAAACGCTAACTATGATCCGTTTTGATTGCGTTCGTCTGCTAAAACTTCCAGTAATTAGACTAGCCAGTGCCAAGACGGTTAATGTCAATGCCATTATAGGTGTGGATAGGCGCTTGTGTCCCTCTACGGTGTACTTGCCGAAATCTCGCGGATCAACATCGTTTATTTGTCGAATATTAAATAGTTCATCGATCTGGCGTTCACGGGGCTCTCTATGACGTTCAGCATTTAATCCCCCGCGTTTACCTAGGTCAAAGGTATACCTATCAAAATATAGGATTGACCATTGGTTAGTGTTAGCGTCGACCGCTTGTCGATTTCCCTGAAACATCACGACTTGGGTGTTACCGTTTGATTCCACCAACGCACCCCGAGCAGCCATCAGTGTGAATGGTTTGTGTTCATCACGTTGGTCATGAACCAAGATCCCTAATAATTGTCCGTCAGGAGTGCGCTCGCGGACGTAAAGTGTAGTGGCATTGTTTATGTTGGTGAATGTTCCCTCGCGTAACAAGACGTGAGAGTAATTATAGCGGATATCCCACTGCATTTCGCGAAATAACCGATACGAGTGAGGCAGGAAATATAAATTTAATAAGTAGCCGATTACAACTGTAATTAAAGCAAGAACTAAGGCTGGTTTACCCAATGCGAATTGACTAACCCCAGCCGCTCGCATTACCACAAGTTCGCGGTCAGCAATCATTTTTGAATAGACAAATACGACGACGCAAAAAAGCGATATAGGAATAATCACGGTCAAAAAACTTGGGAGCATGAGCAGTGTTAAATAAACAAAAGTTCCCGCACCAACGCCACGGTTGACGATTAATTCAACGAAACGCAATGACTGTGACAGCCAAATTATACAAGTTAATCCTATTGTGACCAGGATCATGCCGATAAATAGCTGACCGAATACGTAGCGCGTAAAGCCATTCATGACTACCTAATCTCCGCCAAACCAAGGCTAAAGTGAGTCATTACCGATAAAAAATCAAGCTTTAAGAATAATTTAGCGGGTTATATTCATTTCTTACGTCGATCAGAATCCATTGGCTTTTGCAGCTAAAACCGCGGTGCTTCCATCACGGACAGTCGTCCCCAGCGAGGGACATTGAACTAACAAATGGGTTGCGAAAAAACATGCCGATATAATTTTTGCCTCCATAAAGGCTGGGTGTCCCTCTGACAATTCCAGTTTAGTGCTGGCAATCAGTGCAGAACGGGCCAAGAGCCAACCACCAGCCGTAAGGCCAAGCAGTCGAAGGTAGGGGACCGCCCCTGCTGCAACGGCGGTAGGGTTTTCGCCCCAAGTCGAGGCAATCCAATTGGAAGCGCTGTCCAACGCCTCAATTGCATGTTTCAAAGGGGCATGGATGACTTTCATTTGGGCTTCCTTGTGATTCAGAAGATCTTCAACAAGTGTAAACATTTCTGAACAAAGAGAGAGTACTGTCTCTGCTTTTTCCCGCCCTACTTTTCGCCCTACAAGATCATTAGCTTGAATTCCATTTGTCCCCTCATAGATCGAGGTAATACGGGCATCCCTTAGATATTGTGCGGCGCCCGTCTCTTCGATAAACCCCATCCCTCCATGGATCTGGATGCCCATATCAGCCACTTCAATTCCCGTGTCAGAGCTCCATGCTTTAACAACTGGTGTGAGGAGGTCAACTCGAGCTTGTGCTTTTGCTCTTGCGCCTTCATCGTTTTCTTTATTAGACCGATCAAGATGCGCTGCCGTATAATAAGCTAAAGCTCGCGTAGCCTCGGTTTGCACCTTCATTGTAAGCAGCATTCGTTTCACATCTGCATGTTCAATAATAGGTACAGGCTCAGGACTATCGCTATCAAGTTTACGACTCTGTACTCGATCGCGCGCAAATGCTAGGGCTTTTTGATACGCTCGTTCGCCGATAGCTACGCCCTCAAGTCCAACGGCCAGTCGTTCGTTGTTCATCATTGTAAACATATACTCGAGGCCGCGATTTTCCTCGCCTACAAGAAATCCGATCGCACCGCCATTATCACCATAAGACATTACTGCTGTCGGGCTCGCGTTTATACCCAGTTTGTGTTCAATAGAGACGCAGCGGAGATCGTTCCTTTCACCCAAACTTCCAGAATTATTTACGAGAAATTTAGGCACTAAAAATAGGGAGATTCCATGCACCCCGCGTGGCGCGTCCGGGGTTCGCGCAAGAACCATATGAATAATATTTTCGGCCATGTCATGTTCGCCGAATGTGATATAAATTTTAGTACCAGATATCCTGTAAGCGTCGCCGTCTGGTGTGGCCTTGGACCTAATCCTTCCCAAGTCAGAACCTGCTTGAGGTTCAGAGAGATTCATTGATCCTGTCCACTTGCCGGTGGTTAAGTTTCTAAGGAATGTGGCCTTTAAAGATGTTGTTCCGTGTTTCTCCAATAGCTCCACAGCACCGCCGGTTAACATAGGGCAAAGTGTGAAGGCCATATTTGCAGCATGCCAAATTTCTGAAACAGCAGTAGAAACAAGCCATGGTAACCCTTGACCACCGAATTCAGGATCGAAAGGTAAGCCGTTCCAGCCACCTTTAACAAACTTATGATATGCTTCTTTAAAGCCACCGGGTGTGCGAACTTCTCCGTTCTCAAGCCTGCATCCTTCTTTATCGCCTATGTGGTTGAGTGGAGCGATTACTTCGGCGCCTAATTTGCCAGCTTCTTCTAATATTGAATCAACTACTTCGGGAGTTGCGTCTTCGTAACCTTGCAAAGCATTTATGTCTGCCAGTCCCACAAGCTCATTCAATACAAATCGAATTTCGTCTAAAGGTGCAGTGTAACCTGTCATGGCAAGCTCCGAGTAATTATCGAAATTTGGTATTAAGATAGGTTCGGGTTGCCCTGGGAGCAAGCGGGTTAAATTGAAGTAAGGAAATTTGCACCCAAGACATCAATAAAAGCATTGCAACACCTGAAATCGCTCCCAAGAACAGTGTGTGCCCGCTAAGAAAGAACACAATAAAAGCACAGATTAATGCAACGGCACGATCTATGATGGGAATTCCAGAGAGCGCAGTCGTTGGGAAAAATACAACTCGGATCATAAGGCCCCCGACAAGGGCTTGACCGACACACGCGAACCAATCGAAAATTGGTGTTCTAGGCTGAATACGGCCGGATAATGAAATGCCAAATACACGGGTACCTAGTGCCGCGAGGGCTCCGAATCCCAACAAAAGCCATGGCATCTAATCCATCGTAATCACGCTAATTGGTATTTATTTTGGCGACCGAGTAAAAACCCAATTTTACCTGCTCCTAAGCCTCCAGTTACCAAGCCCCACTTAATTGACCATTGCATTAACCAAGGGACTGCTAAAGCGCCTAAGCCAAGGGCCAGATAATTGCTCAGTTGCCGGATATAGGCCCTTATTAGTAGCAGACATAGTGGCGTGAGCATAAGGAGCGGTAACCCAATGGAAGGGTGTAATTCGCTGAGTCCATAAAACCCCGCCCAAGCACCAATTATTGCGCTAAAAAAAATTATTAAACTAAAAGCTGTAAAAATAAACGTCTAGAACCCAATTCCATTACGGGTGCGTAAACTGAGACATGAACCCATCCCGTTGGTGAGAGCATGTGAGCGAATAATAAATCATGCTAACGCATCCTGGGGCTCTCTCTAATTAGGGGCAATGCGGCAACAATTATGGGGATATTGCGTAAATTCGCAATCCCGACTGCTGTAAACATTGCCCATGGACTGATCTCTGTTACTAAGAGCTCCGAGAAAGTCATAAGTGCCGGCATAGACCAAATAAGTGCTGCCGCTGCACACATGATATTAAAATCAACCCCCACACTTTGGCTTAGGCCGCCATAACCCATCAGCGCGACGAAAAGGCCTACAGACGGGCTTCCGGCGCCAGCGCCGCGGATGCCTGCCATAAACGGTCTGCGGGCTTCTCCGCTGAATATATGCGACCCCACAGTATCTCCCTTCACTGATTTGTAATTGTTTATATTGGACATTCAGCCCAATGGTCTCATCAGAGACTTTTTTAAAAAGAGGAATGTTGAAGAGCGCTGTAGATGATTTTTTTACACTTCTAATTCCGACCTTTGTTCCACGATCCAGTTTCTTGTCTAGGGAACATGGCAACGCATCAAAGTTTAAGAAGAATTTAGGCAAGTATTATCTTGAGGATAGGAATCGCCGATTTGAGGGCCCACGTGAAAATCTCTTCTACACCAGTAAAGGTAGGTAATATATCTCCCAAGCAATGTTTTTGTTCAAAGTATTAATTTTACATATTTTATCTTTTTACTTATCATGAATAAGTACAAGTGAACCTAGTTAATGGTTGACGATGAGTGATGATACCTCTCGAAACTCTAAATTGTAGTTATCCCATGCGTTCTTTTAAGATGCAGTAAACAGCGTTCAAAACGACTATTCCTGCTCGCGCGTGAAAACCCATTTGCCGTTTTCAGATAGATCACTGCGGAATTGGTATCCTCCTTCGTTAAACGTTTTGAGCTTTTCTGGGGTCTCAATCTGTTTTGTTATCATGAAGCGCGCCATGGCGCCGCGCGCACGCTTTGCAAATAATCCCAAGGTGCGAGCTTCACCATTCTTTATCTCCTTAAAAACAGGGGTGATATGGCCTCCAGTCAGTTGAGCCGGCTTGATAGCTTTGAAGTATTCATTTGAGGCTAGGTTGATAACGGTTGAGTTTTTGTGTTTGGCAGTAACCGCATTAACGGAATCGGTTAATTGACTATTCCAAAACCCATAAAGATTAGAGTCCCCGGGTGGACAAAACTTGGACCCCATTTCCAGGCGGTAAGGTTGGATTAAATCGAGCGGTCGCAACAAACCATAAAGGCCCGACAAAATACGGAGGTGGTTTTGAGCGTATAACATATTTTTTGGGGTCATGCTGGTAGCCTTTAACCCGAAATAAGTATCGCCATTAAAAACTAGAGCAGCCTGCTTGGCATTAGATAGATTGAATGGTGTGGAAAAATCTTGGAAACGTTTGTAATTCAACTCAGCTAATTTGCTGCTTATCTTCATCGTGGAGGCTAGTTGAGTTCGGTTCAATTTGCGGGCAGAGTTGACCAATTTTTCTGATCTCTCTAAAAAGTCAGGAAGGGTATGGACCGACTCGGTTGTGTCGGCCTCAAAGTCGATTTTTTTTGCAGGTGATATAAGCGCTAACATGTTTGGGTCCCTGAAATTAGCATTAATATGCAGTGAATATTGTTACACAAGATACACATTTGCTGGGCATCAAGACAACCACTGACAATTTCAAAATATTGAAGGGTATTATTAGTGTGATTTTACTATACGGTTTAAAAAGCTGCGATAGCTGCCGCCAATCAATGCGGTGGCTTGCGGCTGAGGAAGCAAATACCAAATTTCATGATCTCCGCATAGACGGTCTTCAAACCAGCACTCTTGACAATTGGATCAAAATTGTTGGTTGGAAAAATCTATTAAACAAGAGCAGCGCCACTTGGCGTGTGCTTCCAACTTCAGTTACTCGTAACCTTAGTGAAAAAACTGCTCGAGACCTGATGTTAGGGCATCGGGCGTTAATAAAGCGCCCCGTTTTTGAGTTTAGCGCACGCGTTTTAGTTGGCTTCAAAGTCGAACAAAAAACGGAGCTTAAAAATTTTATTGATGGGCAGGAAGAGAGGCGACTAATAGAGAGCGAGCGTGCAGAAAAATGTGATATTAATAATAACTGCTAATTTTTTATCTTAAATAAATACGCATTTATATGTTAGATATCGCCAGTCAACTTGGGTCACTTTTGGCTCGCTGTGACAAATTAGATAGCTTCAGCATGCAATATGTAAATAATTATGATTTTTTGCAGGTAAGGTTTTTGATGCGTATCTGGGACATATTATAGATTTTATAATTTTAGATGTTGGTCCAGAAATGCTTGAGAAAAGTGTTGTTTGACGGTGAGCAAAACTAAATTGAACTAATCAGTATCTTTATGCCAGAAATCGTTGCGTCCGCTCAAATCAATCAATGAAGAGATCAGGTTAAAATTGCAATTTTCGATGTGTCACCGGGTTCGATCTTGAGCTTCTGAATAGCTCCGCGATCTATGAGCTTTGGGATTAAGAATCAGGTAACACCTTGCCGGGATTCATTATATTGGTCGGGTCGAGCGCACGTTTAATAGTTTGCATGACATCTATCCCCACAGAGTTGTTGTAGCGTTCCACATCCTTTATTTTTAGTTCTCCTATACCGTGCTCCGCGCTGAAACTTCCGTTTAGTGAGGCAACGTAATCGTGCACCAACTTGTTGAAATGATTCCATTTGGCGAGAAATTCAGCAGGCGCCATACCCTCTGGCTGTGACAAATTAAAATGAATATTTCCGTCACCGAAATGTCCAAAGGTGGATGGGCGAATTCCGGGCAGTTCTGCCGTAACAAGTTCACAAGCATGGTGGATGAATTCTGCGACTTTTGAAATAGGTACCGACACATCATGTTTGATGCTTGCGCCTGCATGCCCTTGCGCTTCAGGTATAGCTTCACGTAAACTCCAAAAAGCCTTTGCTTGTGCCTCGGACTGAGCCAATGCCGCGTCAAGTATTATGTTATCTTCCAAAGCACCAGCGAGGGTTTCTTCCAATCGGGCTTGGGCACTGTTGTCACTACGAAGATTGGAAAGCTCTAAGAATGCATATGCTGGATAGACCTCGCTGAGAGGGTTATTCATTCCCTCGCTATATTTAAACACTTGCTCCATGGAAAACTGATTTGCGTATTCAAAAGCGGATAACATATCTCCTAAATCGGATTGTGCGCGGGTAAATAATTCCAATGTGTTGTCCACGTTCCTTGCTCCGACTATAGCTGTGGCTCGGCGCTTAGGTTTTGGGAATAATTTTAATACGGCTGCAGTGATTACACCAAGTGTACCCTCGGCACCTATAAATAAATGCTTAAGGTCGTAACCTGTATTGTTCTTTCGGAGTCCCGTCATTCCGTCCCAAATACGGCCGTCTGGAAGGACCACCTCTAGTCCGAGCACAAGATCACGAGCATTACCATAGCGTAGAACTTGAATGCCTCCCGCATTGGTTGAGAGATTCCCGCCAATCCTACAACTGCCTTCAGCCGCGAGACTCAAGGGAAAAAGGCGTTCTGCATGATCGGCTGCGATTTGGATATCTGCCAAAATACACCCAGCTTCTACTGAAATGGTATTGTTGACTGTGTCAATGGCGCGGACTGTGCTCATCCTTCGGGTTGAAATGACTATACCCCCATGTGGAACGCCGCCACCAACGAGCCCAGTATTTCCGCTTTGCGGAGTTATTGGAAGTTTAGCGTCTGCGCAGATCGCAACTACTCGGGACATCTCTTGCGTCGATGCTGGGCTTATGACCATGTCACATTGTCCGCGCCACAGACCGCGCCACTCCGTCACGTACCCCTCTAAATCTTCTGTAGTATCTAACCAACCTCTGGAGCCGACAGTTTCCCTCAATGCATCTAGCGCCGTATTCTTATCAACTAATTGGTCCATAACAGTATTGTGCAGATGCCGAGAGGTCATGGCAAGTTTTGCTACACAAGTCATTGGTGAATTACGCCTCAAGCCTCATTATGCTCCTTCAGTTCAACTGCAACCAAAGGACTTAAAACAGGATTTAAGCTGACAGTATCAGCGTCTTGAACCCAGAAAAAAAACTGGTGTAACATTTTAAATAAACCGGCAGGAAGAAACTTAATCGTGACTATTTACCCCATAAGACCATAAGTTTTAATCTGATAAACATCCACGTAACTCGGTCACTTAGGCGAAAAATGAACCTTAATCGATGGCACGTTTATAACGAAGATGAGTGATAATTGGATCGTCGGGTCTTGCTTGTTATTAATATGTCATTTCTTAAATTGTCTCTTCTGCGGTAAAACTTAGAGGCCATTGTCGGCAAAACCCATATCGTCATTATTAAGGACGTTATTAAAATTTAGGTTAAAGAAAATCTCGGTCAAATTTCCTTGAAATTGTGAGTTGTGGTGAATTGAGACTGTTTATCTCTGTGAAAACTACTCTGAAATGCATTCTGGTCGCCGCCTTCTGCGCTCGCAGACTACAATGAAACATATTATTAATAATGATATGTTTTGAAACAGTCTAAGAACTACAAACCGGTTTAGATTTTTCAAAACGGCAATCTAGACCACTAATCTGAAAAAATGCAGTATCTGTCCGGCTACATCTCGGGTAAATAACGTAGTCATTATGATATGAAAGCTCTTAGGGAATGAATGAAAACCATCGGAAAAAAATTGATTTTGCGTTTTTAAACGCGGGACATTTTTTTGATCATTTCATAATGTTAATTTTTGCGAGTGTTGCAGTCGCTATAGCGACCGACCGACAAGTCGACATTCCTGGGGTTTCCAGTGAATGGGACTTAAGTTACTCAGACTTAATCCCTTATTCGGTTGCGGGCTTTGTTGCATTTGGTCTGTTTTCGGTCCCTGCAGCTTGGTTAGCAGACAAATGGAGCCGACCTGGAATGATCGTTATTTTTTTCCTAGGCATGGGGTTCGCCAGTATAATCGCTGCCTTTGCAACCTCGATCGTTCATCTTGCTGCATTACTTTTTTTGGTGGGAATTTTTGGAGCGATCTATCACCCGGTTGGCATTGCCATGGTAATTCAAGGTCGCGATAAAACGGGCATGGCAATAGCCATGAATGGAGTTTTTGGCAATCTTGGAGTTGCCGGGGCACCTATCGTGACATTACTTTTCATTGAGTTATTTGGGTGGCGTATGGCGTTCGCATTGCCGGGAGCTGCCTGTGCTTTGGTCGGATTCGTCTATCTGTTCTCTCTAAAAAATACGAATAAAGTTGAGAAAAAGAGTCAAGATGCTGCTATCAAACGCACGCCGGATAGTTTGGAAATTGACAAAAAAACACTAATTCGTATCTTTACGATTATATTTTTTTCCGCGGCTCTGGGTAGTTTTATTTTTCAGAGTACGACCTTCGCTTTACCAAAAATATTTGATGAACGTCTGGCCGGGTTCGTATCGAGTGGTCGCGAAATTGGTTGGTGGTCGTTTATTGTATTTACGATTGCATCCGTAGCTCAATTAATAGTTGGATACCTTGTCGACAATCATTCTGTCCGCGTGGTGTTTTCGGCAGTCGCGGGCATACAGGCAGCGTTATTTGCCTTGATGCTTAATTTGACGGGCCTGCCAGCACTTATTGTCTCTATTGGGTTTATGTTAGTGGTATTCGGTCAGATTCCTATAAATGATGTTTTAATCGGCAGGATTACAAAGAGTGAATGGCGTTCTCGAGCTTATTCAATCCGTTATATTATCTCATTTTTTGTAATGGCTGTTGCGGTTCCAGCTGTTTCAAGTCTACACGGTAATTGGGGTTTTCATGCTTTATTTGCACTAATGTCTGTTCTCGCGAGTTTAATTTTTTGTGCCGTTCTTTTTTTACCGAGTGCTCGGTTGAAAACTCAATCTCAAATCGACCAGTAAATTATCCCCCATTTAGGACAACATAATGATGGATTAAAACTGCCAAAATTTTGATGTCTAAACCGCATGATAAATGCTAACAAATCCAGAGATTGTTGGGATCACTGCCAAAGACTTGGCATGTGTAAGGTGGGTATTAAATGTGCAGTGAAGTAAGCCTGTAAATTGAACCTAAGCCAACCCACATAAAATTTTTTAAAAGTCATTCGAGCGACGCATAATTTCCAGAGCTTTACCTACGCACCTTGCGTCTGCCAACGCAGTATGGGCATCGCCCGGTGGTTCGAAACCCATCAGCCGTGGCAGGTTGCTACTTACAAGATTCTTCCTTGGAATACCCAAGAACTTGGAAACGTCGGGTACAACATTAACAAATAATTCTCGAGAAAACGGTGCATTAATCCCTTGAAGATTACAATTTTCAAAAAGTATTTTGCCGTCATCTCCAAAGCTATAAATGGCACTTACATTCTTCCCAAGAAATTGAGCAACAATTTCTATAGCTTCAACAAACTCTATACCATGTGCATCTAAATTAGCCTGCGTTATACCAGTGAGATTGATAAAATAGTCGCTAAGGTGTGGATTGATAATCGGTTTGAGCAGAAGTTCAATTTGGTCAACTTCTAAAAAGGTATCGCCTCGAAGTTTTGCCATACCGATTTGGACAAGTTCAACCTCTTGCCCGGGTGTTGACCAACCGTTTTGCCATGAGCCCTCCCAAGCCGTCCATTCAGAATCGTACACTACCACCTCTCTATTCATGACTTTTACTCCGCGGCAATTCGCGTGGCGGCGCGTTTCAATCGGTCATTAATAGCCTGCCCTAAACCCATACTGGGGATCGGCGCGACAGCAATACTTTTTAAATTTTCTTCATCCATTATTCGGAGCATCTTGAAGAGATTGGCCGCAGCTTCAGTGAGGTTTCCTGAAGGACTCAAATTTTGCGTGCTTAAGGTCGTGCTTGGACCAAAACCCAAAAGCCCCTCACCACTGCGAGGAGCACTGACATTTAAACGTAATGGGGTTTGCGGTGCATAATGACGACTTAACTGACCCGGAGACCTATGCGTGAGCTCATTTTCACTTACAAGTTTTAATTTACCGATGCGTTCAGTCAGTTCTTCAAAGGTTACACCACCGGGTCTCAACAAAACAGGGACGTCACCCCGCGCATCTATAACGGTGGACTCCAGACCCACTGCGCATCTGCCGCCATCAAGCACTGAGAACGTATCCATGGTCTTTATATTACGGAATGAGTTGACTACATGGGCAGCCTCGGTAGGGCTTACTTCCCCTGAAAGGTTCGCGCTTGGGGCGGCTATTGGACAATTAGCTCGGTTCAAGATAGCTCTTGCAATGCTATGAGATGGGATGCGAACTGCCATCGTATCCAGCCCAGCAACTGCGAGAAGGGACACAGTGCTTTGGTCTTTGCGCTCAAGGACCAGGCTCATAGGCCCTGGCCAAAAAGCGGTAGCTAATGTATGTGCGATTGGAGTAAAATGCACGTGTTCAGAAGCACTATCGATATCGGGTACGTGGACGATTAAAGGATTAAAATCGGGCCGGTTTTTAAGCGCGAAAATGGCTGCCACAGCTCCATCGTTGGTCGCATCTGCCCCAAGTCCATAAACGGTCTCAGTGGGGAATGCGGCCAGGCGCCCGGTAGATATTATATCAGCTGTTCGTTGGATACTGGCGTCATTAAGTCCTGCAATATTTATCATTTTTGAGAAGCCAGTACACCCGGACCAACAGCGACAAAGTGGGGATTTTCAAACCCGGGTTTGCCATAAGTTAATTCCTCCCCATCTAAAGTTTTTACCGAACCACCAGCAAAGTACATCACGGCATGGCCAGCGGCTGTGTCCCACTCCATGGTGCGACCGAGGCGTGGATAAATATCTGCAATACCCTCGGCAATACGACAGAACTTGAGTGAGCTCCCGGCACTAGCCTCGCTGGTAATATTAAAATTATCTAAATAAATATCTATATCAGGCGTTCGATGTGAGCGACTGACCAGTGCTGTTAAGCCACCCTGTGCTTGACGGCATTGAATATTCACGCGGGTTTGATTATTTCCGATCTTGAAGGTGCCGCTATTTAGCCCACAATAACTGACACTATTTATGGGGACATGGACAATACCTAAGATGGGCTTTGCATTTTCTATTAATGCGATGTTCACAGTGAATTCGCCGTTCCGAGAGATGAATTCTTTAGTACCGTCCAGTGGATCCACCAACCAAAAAGGGGTGTCTGGAACATTGGGTAGCTTGCCCATGCTGGCGGCCTCCTCGCCAACAACTGGGAAATCTGCAGTCACACCCTCGATAATTGCGCGTGTGATTTGTTCCTCCGCGATTTTATCAGCCTTAGTCACAGGTGATTTATCGCCTTTGGCTTCGATATCAAAATCTGTCTCGTATATGCGCATTATTTCTTGACCCGCGCGCCGGGCTACACTCTCAATTTGTTTAGCTAATCCGAGGCCAACATTAAGCACTTTTCGGGTCCTTTTTTACAAATTTATTATAGGTGCCGGTCACGCAGTGGTTCAGTTATGTCGAGAGTGGACGTTAATTTTTGACAAACCCATTCATGTCAACGCTCTCCGTAACAAAACGCCAAGCTTGAAAGTTTTCGGACCAGTGATTTGTTCCCATGCCTGCTTTCTTTTTAAGATTCTTGAGGAAAGAACTTGGGTCCACCAATTGATCCCATACCGAAGGGAGGAAAAGTGCTCGTTGTAATCCGTCGGCGATAACTAGACCGTCTTGGCCTGGTCGCAGTTGAGTTGTTAAATCAACTTCATTTTCAAATTGTATTGGTGTTTGGGGACTGAGAACTGCAATTGATAAATCTAATGTCTTTCTCTCTGTAATTTGAAGCGCAGCGAAACGCGGGTCTTTAAACGCTGCCTTGTAAGCATTGTCGGAGACATCGTGTGCTAAGGGTCGGTAGGCATTGGCAGTACCGATACATCCCCTCAACCTCCCGCATTGTGTAATCGTTACAAAACATGCGCCCATGCAATGCAATGCCCTTGGAGCTTCATCTAATTGTATTGGACCGCCCTCCTCATGATCAAAGCCAAAATCGATTGAGGCAACTGCAATCGAGATAAGCGTCGATCCGTGAAGGTTCAAAAGTTCTCGGGTCTCGAGGCCAAAGTCTATCTCCTCTTTATGGTCTATTAACGGTACCGTAGTCCAGCCAGTTTTGATGTGTTTCCGTGTTAGCAGTGGCTTATTTGCAAATTTTTTTGAACTTGCCGAGATAAATTTTGATATTGGTGCTTTTGACATACGAACACTGTCTGCTGTGGTTAAGATTTCAAAGTGTTTTGATTTTTGTATCGATTTGAAATGAGGATTACATTTTTTTTTTAGCTCCTCCTTAGGCGTGAAAAAAAGCCAAGCACCGTATCCCACAACCCGAGCTTTGTGTCCGGCAGTGTCACCAGAGTTACGGAGATCAACTGTGTGAACATCAAGGTTCCGACGTTTGGCTAATGTTAGCAATCCTCTGATTGGGTAGCGCCCGCAAGCACCGTTTTTTTCAATATTCTCAGGATCGAGATTTTCTATCGCCTTGCAAGTTGCGCGATCCATTCTACGCGCGCTTTTATAATCCAAATAGTGACTTAGATCGGAACTAATTACGATAAGCGTCTCACTACCGCCCCATATTGCCTCCAATACATCGGCGACTGTCTCAGCAGGTGTCACCCCGACAACTAGTGGGACCAATGTGAAACTATCCAGCATCGTTTGAAGGAATGGCAGATGAGCTTCCAAGCTGTGCTCAAGTCTATGGGGTTCGTTTAAAATAGAGACTTGCTGCATTTGTTCCAGTTGAAAGAATGTTTTTTTATCAATGGGAATTTTACCAAGTGGTGTTGCGAACATATTCGCGTCACTCAAGGCGATACCGTGGAGCGCGACCCGGTGACAGGGGCCGAGAAGCACTACGCGGTTTATGGTTCTGCGCGATGGTTCTAAGTGTTTGTATGCAGAAGCTGCAATAGCTCCAGAATAGGCAAGGCCTGCATGCGGAGCAATGAGCGCTTTTGGCACGCGGGTGTGATAAACGGGTGCTTGATCGATATAATTTTTCACAACCGCGCTCAATTCATCTGGTTCGTTGGGATAAAACTGGCCTGCGACGGCTGACTGACGAATATTAGGCATTTGGGCACCCTTGCGTCGGAACAATTTATTGAACCATATTGCTCCATTAGTGTAAACCAAGTCTAGCTGTGGTTCCAGAGTGAAGCGTCGGTTTAAATGGGCTAAGAATTCCTGTATCGGGAATGTTCGACAGAGATGCAACTATCACAATCGTAAAAGGCAGTTGTCATCAGTTTTTGGACATGCTTTTTTTACCCGATAAATAGTTAGCAATGAGGCTCAGCCTGTTTATTGCCTTGCTAAGATAACTTTAACGGAGAATGATGTTTATCAAATGCAGGGGATTTAAATGACTTACAATGTTTTAATCTTGGGCGCTTCTTATGGATCGTTACTTGGCACTAAGCTTGCCATGGCTGGCCATAATGTGACCCTCGTATGTCGCTCCAAGACTGCCGAACTAATCAACGCTGAGGGAACTGAGGTACGGGTCAAATTTAAGGGTGAGGATGAGCATCGTTCAATTTTCTCTGATGATGTCTCAGGAAAAGTGCGTGCCCTTACCCCTCAGGGTGTCGTAGTACAGGATTATGACATGGTGGGTCTCGCTATGCAGGAGCCACAATATGCGCACCATACACTTAGAACGATATTAATAAGAATAGCAGAAGAAAAAATTCCTTGTCTCTCGATTATGAACATGCCCCCACTTACTTTCTTGAAGCGCATTGAAGGCTTGGATACGAGCAAGTTGGGTGCCAGCTACACGGATCCAACGGTCTGGGATCGATTTGACCCTGATTTCATGACCCTATGCAGTCCTGATCCCCAAGCCTTTCGTCCCCCGGAGGAAAAAGCAAATGTGCTTCATGTTGGTTTGCCCACGAATTTTAAGGCTTCTGAATTTGGTGACTTTAAGGCCAATAAAATTTTATATAAGTTAGAAGAAGACATAGCATCAACAAGACTGGACGGTAACGATGTGCCGGTCAAGTTGCGCGTTTATAAATCCATTTTTGTACCATTAGCTAAATGGAGTATGCTGCTAACCGGGAATTATAGGTGTATTACGCGCGAACAACCGCGAAGCATCCGCGACGCTGTCCATAACGATTTGAAAAAGTCGCAAGAAATATACCAGTTTGTTGATGAGGTCGCGCAGAGGCTTGGCGCTGATCCTACGGACAGGGTCCCTTTTGATAAGTATGTTAAAGCTTCTGAAAACTTGGTTAAGCCCTCTTCGGCAGCACGTGCTGTTTCTGCTGGCGCTCCCTTTATTGAACGTGTTGACGTCTTGGTTAAACTAATTGCTGAGGATCTTGGTCTGTCTAACCGTGATATAAATGAGACGGTGGAGATCGTTGATGAGAAATTGAGCAGTAACATCCCGATTTTGGGATAATTTAAAGCGGAAGATTTAGGGGTCACCCTGACTCGAAATCTGTGTTAGTTTCTTTTTATGACTGTTGTCTCTACTCAATATTGGTCGAAAGTCGAAGACGGGCGGATTCAGTGTGACATCTGCCCGCGCCATTGCAAAATGCACGACGGACAACGGGGATTATGTTACGTCAGAGCATGTGAGGATGGTGGAATCGTTCTCACGACTTACGGGAGGTCAAGCGGGTTTTGCATTGATCCAATAGAAAAAAAACCGTTAAATCACTTTCTTCCCGGCACGCCAGTGCTTAGTTTCGGAACGGCTGGCTGTAACTTAACGTGTAAATTCTGCCAAAATTGGTCGATCTCCAAAGCCCGAGCGTTTGATAAACTGCAAAGCGAGGCAACCCCTGAGCGTATTGCGGAGGCCGCCCGCCAAACTGAATGCCGCTCCGTTGCCTACACTTATAACGATCCAGTAATTTTTCTAGAATATGCAATTGATACAGCCAAGGCCTGCCGGGAACGCGGAATTAAGAACGTCGCAGTGACAGCGGGCTATATTTGCCCTGACCCGCGGAAAGAATTTTATTCGTGGATGGATGCTGCGAACGTCGATCTAAAAGCGTTCACTGAGTATTTTTACAGAGAGCTTTGCACCGCACGATTGCCTGATGTGCTGGACACGTTAAAATATCTTAAACACGACACCAATGTGTGGTTTGAGATTACTGATCTTTTAATCCCCGGTGAAAACGATAGCGATGCAGAAATAGATCAAATGACGTCATGGGTGGTCAAGAATCTTGGTCCCGAAGTGCCCATGCATTTCTCGGCTTTCCATCCTGATTGGAAGATGCTTGATAAACCCCGTACACCCATAGAAACCCTTAAACGTGCGCGGTACATCGCGCAAGGCAACGGCGTTCGTTATGCTTACATAGGTAATGTCCATCACCACGAGGCACAAAGCACTTACTGCCACAATTGTGGTGAGATGTTGATTGGGCGTGATTGGTATGAACTTTCAAAATGGATGATAAACCTCCAAGGTAGTAATGTGGGTAACTGCCAGTCCTGTGATGAGCCAGTTCCCGGTATTTTCGAGGGTCCGCCGGGGGATTGGGGACGCAAACGTCAACCAGTGCGCTTGTCTTGACTTAGTCGCCTTAACTGACATTTTGCGACCTCTTAAGCGATTCTGCTTTAAATATTGGACGGAATATTTGATGTGAAAAAATGGTTTGTAATCATTTTAAAGACAGGGGTTTCAGCTGGGTTAATCTGGGTTTTACTGTCTGGGGTAGATTTTCAATCGCTCAAAATAAAATTTGATAAAATTAACCTGACGCTCGTACTGGTCGCTATGGGGGCCATCATGGCGCAAATCTTCATTGGAACACTGCGTTGGATGAGCGTACTCAAAGGCTTGGGGGCTAACGTAATGTTCTTTGCATTGGCCAAGCTCTATTATATTGGTGTTTTTTTTAATCAGGCGCTACCCGGTGGGACTGGGGGCGATGCTGTTCGTGTCTTTTTGAGCTATCGCGAGGGAGTCAACTTTCGTCATGCCTTTAATGGTGTTTTTTTAGAACGTGTTGCGACTGTGTTGGCGCTTATCGCATTGGTCGATATTACGCAGCCGTTCTTCATTGAGAGCTTATCTGAGGAGATGGCAAGCGTTAGCCTCACCAGTGCAATTATTATATCTCTTGGTGGGATCGTTGGAGTTATACTATTAACACAACTTTACCGGTTTCCCGAGCGTATACAGCACTGGTCCATCATTCGGGGGCTTGGTAATCTTGGGAGAGATTTGCGATTAATATTTTTTTCATTTAAGCGAGCCGGCCCACCATTATTCTGGAGCCTTGTTGGGCATATAAACGTCTCTTTTTCGGTTTTTTTACTTGCGACGAGCCTAAGGTTGAATGTGTCATTATTTGATTGCATCATCCTTGTACCACCTGTTTTATTGATTTTATCCATACCTATTTCCATTGGAGGCTGGGGGGTTCGTGAGGGGGCCATGGTATGGGCATTTGCTTTGGTTGGGGTGCCAAAAGAAGCCGCTTTGGCCCTATCCCTCCTGTTCGGCATTGTGGTTCTTTTAACGGCGCTACCGGGGGGGGTGGTATGGTTAGTAACACGAAAAGGCGACAATAATAGCTCTAGTATACCTAAGGGTGCCATTGGGGCTATACAGGACCAGCAGGAAAAAACTTGAAAAGTAGGGCCGCTCTGTTTCTCTGTTATTTAATTATTTTTAATTATCAAATTGTAATTTCAAGGAACTCTATACATGAAAATTGTTTTCGCTAATCCGTTCATGCCTTCGACCGGCGTTGCTGTTGTTTTCGCTACAGATACTGGGCGATTTTTAACCTCGGCGTCTAAGCTTGATACTGCTGCTAAGGGTGCTCTCACACGCGCCGTTAAAGGCAGTAAATTTAGAGGGCGTAAGGGACAGTCGTTGACCGTAATGGCTCCTGCGAGCGCAAAGCTTAATCGAATTCTCTTGGTTGGCCTAGGCAAGGCTAAAGACATCGATGAGTTGGCGGCCCAATCCGTTGGTGGAGAGATTTACACTCATATAGGTTCGAGTGGCCAAACGAGTGCTAATGTAATGGTCGATGAGATTGACGGTGTTAGTATGAAGACAGCAGAGATCGCAGCAAATATAGCTTATGGTGCACGACTGCGCTCTTACTGCTTCGACAAGTATCTAACAAAGAAGAGGGCGGAGGCCCAACCTAGTCTGAAAACTTTGCGGATTACATGTGTAAGAAGCTTAAATGCTAAATCGTTATTCCAGCCTTTGAACAGGGTTGCAGATGGTATTTTTATGGCCCGTGACCTCGTTTCTGAGCCTCCGAACGTAATTTATCCGCAGTCATTGGCGCAACGCGCTCGAGAATTGTCCAAGCTCGGTGTCAAAGTTGAAGTGCTTGGTGAGGCAAAAATGAGAAAGCTGGGGATGGGAGCACTTTTGGGGGTTGGCCAAGGTTCTGCGCGGGAGTCACAAATGGTTATAATGCGATGGAACGGCGCCGGAAAAGACTCGAGCCCAATTGCCTTTGTTGGTAAAGGTGTGACTTTTGACACAGGTGGAATTTCTATTAAGCCCGCGGGAGGCATGGAGGATATGAAGTGGGACATGGGTGGCTCCGGTGTCGTGATCGGTTTGATGCGGGCACTAGCTGGACGCAAAGCGAGAGTAAATGTGGTAGGGGTTGTGGGCCTCGTTGAAAACATGCCCGACGGAAATGCTCAGCGTCCGGGCGATATTGTGACCTCTATGTCTGGTCAAACCATCGAGGTAATAAATACAGATGCCGAGGGCCGCTTAGTACTTGCCGATGCATTGCATTACACCGTTGAGCGTTTTAAACCCAAATTCATCGTCGACTTGGCTACATTGACTGGCGCTATCATTGTTTCTTTAGCCGATCAGTATGCAGGTTTATTTACTAATAATGATACGCTGTGCGATCGGCTGTTAACAGCTGGAATAGCAGTAAATGAGAGGCTTTGGCGGTTACCGCTGGGCGATGGTTATGACAAGATGATCAACTCTGATGCTGCAGATATGAAGAATGTTGGTGGACGTGGTGGGGGTTCAATTACAGCAGCTCAATTCTTACAGCGTTTCATCGGAGCAACACCTTGGGCACACATAGATATTGCTGGGGTCACGTGGTCAAAGCGTAATTTGGATACTGTGCCCAAAGGGGGCACAGCCTTCGGTGTTCGACTATTGGACCGGTTAGTCGCAGACTATTATGAAGGCAAATGACGAACATTGCATTTTATCACCTCGAGATCTCTTCTCTTGAGCAAGCACTTCTAAAACTCCTCGAAAAAACCTTAGATGCAGGAAAGCGAGCGTTGGTTATTGCGGGATCGGAGGAGCGTGTTGAGGCCTTAAATACGTTACTTTGGACTTACGATGGAGGTTCTTGGATTCCTCATGGCTCTTCTATGGATGGCACTCCTGAGGAGCAGCCTGTGTGGCTGAGCATAGAAGAGGCCAATCTTAATAATGCGCACTTCCTATTTCTTACTGATGGTATAGAAAGCGCAACAGTTTCCAATTTCGAGCGTTGTTTCGATTTGTTTGATGGTAATGACCCAATTATGCTCCAGGCTGCGCGCGAAAGATGGCGAATATCGAGTGATGCGGGGCATCAGCTCACATACTGGAAGCAAGGGATTATGGGTGATTGGGAAAAAAGAGCGGAGGTGCACAATTGAAGGAGGTGCCATTGGCGAAACGTTGGGTTATCCGGCCAGATGGTTCGAACTGGGGGGACTGGGGGGAGGATGATCAACGCGGCCGAATGAACTTAGTGACGTCTGAATGTCGCCTCAATGGGGTTGCTGAAATACAGGAAGGCCTGTGTTATTGTTTGTCGATGCCTCTTGATATGCCGGGTGGTAATGCGGTGAATCCAAAACGCCTCCCGCCGGCCTTCGGTACTGTGCATTACCCACCTGATAGCAACTCTCCCTATTATAATTTCGATTGGAATGCCATACAGGAAGGAAATATGGACGTCACTTCGGACGAGCACGTGACAATCTATTCACAATACTCCACGCAGTGGGATAGTTTGGCACATGTTGGCAGTTTGTTCGATGTAAATGGCGACGGTATATTGGAGCAGGTCTATTATAATGGTTACCGTAAAGGAGAACATATCAAAGGACCTGACGACCCCGAAGGCCCAGGGGCAAGAGCTTTGGGTGTCGAGAACATGGCGACGGGAGGCATGCAGGGTCGCGGAGTATTAGTGGACTTTCATGCCCATTTTGGTGATGAACGTGTGGCTGTGGGATACGATTTATTAATGGAAATCCTTGGAAAGGATGAAATTAGAGTTGAAGAGGGAGATTTCTTTCTTTTTCATACGGGATGGGACGATATGATCCTCTCCATGAAGGGAAAACCGGATGCAAAACGACTTCACGCCTCTGGCGCAGTGCTTGATGGTTTTGATAAAAAGATGTTGCAGTGGATTACAGATAGTGGAGTCGTAGCATTAATATCTGATAACATGGCGGTCGAAGCACCTGATGGTTATGGTGAGACCCAAGGTGGCTTTTCGCGTTTGCCGATTCATCGTCACTGTCTGTTTCGTTTAGGGGTCCACTTAGGAGAAATCTGGTATTTATCAGAATTGGCTCATGCGTTACGTATTCGGGGCCGGTCCCGGTTTTTTCTTACAGCTCCCCCGCTAAGGTTACCCGGAGCTGTTGGGTCGCCTGTCACTCCCATCGCAACGATATAGCTCAACCTGCGCGCAAGCCTTATCGTGCTAAGAACGTTCGGGATTTGCTGAGTCCTCAGTTAAGAAAACCCATAAAAAAATACGCGAAGGACATTCGTTCTGTCTCCGGAGCCTCACTTGTATCTCGGGGGGGTGGGGCAAATCAGGTTCTGGTGGCCCAGCATTGCTGTAGTAATGAAAGAATTCACAACTATCGACCCTATATCACTAATGGCAATTGGCGGAGCAGTGGTTGCCACTTCCAGTGCCAAAATTAGAGCCATAAGAATTAAAGCACCCGTGTGCCCTCTGAGCATTGTAATGAGTTGTCGATAAAACAGCTCAAGTTAAAGGATTGAAGCAAAAAAGTTTGGAAGATAAAGCTGTAGTATGAGGTTTTTGCTTTTAATCAAGTGTACTTATATCCCAATGGATAACTCACGGTGTCGGGATCTAGTTGGGATATTTCATAGGAAGTAGATAGTTATAACAATGGTCTTATTTAAGAGGCATGTCATTATATCTCGTTAACTTACCCGGTGTTTCACATTGAACTATTTATTGATGTTTAATCGATTTAATATGCAAAGATTGTGGTAAATTTCCTGATTTGACCCATCGAGTGCTCTCATTTTTTTGGTTAAATTCCTACTTACCTTATTCAATGAACTACCACAAAATGTGATACACAATATCTCGGCAGTTACTAATAACCAGAGCTTTTTGGTCGGCAGTAAATCGCTAAGTATTTATGTCTATATAAGCGGGTTATAACTTTTGGTTAAATTACAAGTTTGGCGTGCTTTTCAAGTTACGCTTGAAACACAACCCTTGTTCCTCGATGCTCTTATTTATGAGTATTGCGCGAAGCAAATTCGATGTGAATGCCGTGGGGCCTCTGTCGGGAGTCCGAGTGCTTGACCTCACTCGCCTTGTGGCAGGTAATATGATGACCCTACAACTGGCGGATATGGGAGCCGATGTTATTAAAATCGAGCCTGCAGGAAAAGGCGACCCACTGCGGGCTTGGACCGAGGGCGGTATTGCAGCTTTTTGGAAAGTTTATTGCCGAAACAAGCGCAGCCTAGCTCTAAATTTCCGCGCTGATGGGGCTGCTGATATTATTTTAAAGTTAGTTCAGTCGGCCGATGTACTCGTTGAAAATTTTAGACCTGGTCGCATGGAAGCTATGGGGTTAGGGCCTGAAGTCTTGCAAGTTAAAAACCCTAACCTGATCATAGCTCGAATTTCTGGATTTGGACAAACAGGTCCTTATAAAGGACGGCCGGGGTTTGGATCCTTGGTTGAGGCCTTGTCTGGATTTGCCAGTCGTAATGGTTTTCCAGATCGACCGCCACTTTTGCCGCCTTTGGCTCTAGCCGATATGATAGCGGGATTACAGGGAGCTTTTTCTATTATGGTCGCGTTGCGAGAGGTAGAGCTCAATGGAGGTAGCGGGCAGGTTATAGACCTCTCTTTACTGGAGCCAATCCTCGCAACGTTGGGACCTGAAGCTTACACTTATGAGATAACAGGGGAGGTAAAGTCCCGTGTTGGTAATCGGTCAAATACAAGTGCGCCACGAGACGTTTATGTGACACGTGATGGCGGTTCAATCGCTGTTTCGGCTTCAATGCAAGCCATGGCTGAGAGGTTATTTAAAGTGATAGGACGCGAGGATATGATTAATAATCCCAAGTTTTGCTCAAATACCGAACGGGTAAAAAATCGTGATGAGGTGAATGACATCGTTGCCCAGTGGGTGGCAGCTCGAGATCGTGAACACGTTCTAGCTATATTTAATGAAGCTGGGGTGACCGGGGCTCCGGTATATGACGCGAGTGATCTTCTGGATGATCCGCACATTCGGGCACGTGAGGTTTTGATTGCATTGCCAGATGATGAAACAGGTATGGCTCAACATCACAATATTCACCCGCGCCTCTCTCAAACACCGGGAAAATTTCGTCGCGCTGCGCCGAGTTTGGGCGAACATACAGATGAAATTTTGCAGGCGGCGGGTATTAAAAAAAATGAAATATCAAGTTTGCGTGAGCGAGGTGTTTTGTGAATGTAGAGGATTTAGTCTGGCGATCGCAACTTTATGTGCCGAGTAATAATCAGCGATTTATCGCCAAAGCCCATACCTACGGTGCAGATACTATTATTCTTGATTTAGAGGATAGCGTGCCGATAGAGGAACGCCCGTATGCTCGTAGTGGTTTAGTAGAGGCGGTTGAAAGTGTTGGGCAAAATGGTGCTGACGTGACGGTTCGGATTAATTCTCCATTGCTGGAAACTTATGCCGATATTGAGGCAGCCGTGATGCCCGGGCTCTCTGCGGTGTATGTTACAAAGGTCACAGATGGAGAATATCTCAAAGCCGTGAGCGATAAAATTGGTCAGCGTGAACGTGCAACTGGGATGGATGAGGGATGCATCCATATCATTGCGATTATTGAGACGTCGAAAGCTTATTTACGCGCTGAAGAAATTGCTTGTGCGGATTCAAGAACCATTGCACTTGTGCTAGGGGGAGAAGACTTAGCGTTGGACTTAGGGAGCGTGCCTGACGATGAAACGCTTGCAATGCCGAGACAGCATATCGCTATTGTTGCGCGATCGGCCGGTCTTGTGCCATTTGGCATCATGGGATCGATCGCTGACTACAAAGATTTAAATGCGATAAGGGTGGTGGCTGAAAGATCACGCAGGTTTGGCTTTGAGGGCGCGGCGTGTATTCACCCGAGCGTTGTGCCTGTTTTAAATGAAGCCTTTACACCGAGTGCAATAGAGGTCGAACATGCTACGCGTGCCGTAGAAAGGTATGGAAATGCAGAAACTGAGGGACTTGGTGCGATTACAGTTGATGGTAAAATGATTGACGTTCCAGTGGTACGCCGTGCGAAAAACCTTCTCAAGCGATATGAGTTGATCAAAAGACGTTATTGACTAATGTTTGCGGAGACTATCGTCACTTCATGAGGTTTTTTACCTGAATAAAACCATTCCCCTCCATTTATGATCTTATGGTAAATAAAATTTGTAAATATTAGATATATTCCACCCGACAAAAGACATTGGAAGCTCTCTAATCAGAACCCCGGCCAATTTTTTTCTTACCGACATGGTTTTTAAAATTGAGACAAGTTTCTGCTAAAATTGTCGCTATCTAGGGGATATAAAAAAGTTGGAGAGGCTTATCGGTTGCTAGGGCGCTTTAATGAGTGAGCTAATATTCCGCCGATGGCCGCCATAACGGCCATAACATGATAAGTGTCAGAATTTATATTGGCATAGAGCATTCCCGATACCCAAACCGATAAGCCTAAGGCTAATCCCATCACTAAACCTGCGTATACACTCTGGGCGGTTGCTGAATTTTGCGAATCTATCCTATTTGCAATAAAATATATAGCACCAAGGTGTGTCGCGGCAAATGTAAAGGCGTGTAGGAGTTGTAAAATCATTAGTGCAGGCAGTGCGTCAGTCAGACCTGTTGCGACCCATCGGATCAATCCTGCTAGACCGCCTAGCGCTATCAATTTTGTGGCACCTATCTTTTTAATTAAAGCTGCGCCCCAAATAAACAAAACGACTTCGGCTATTACGCCTTCCGCCCATAACCAGCCTATAACGGGTTCGGAATGACCGGCGGTCTGCCAATGAATGGTGCCGAATGTGTAATATACAGCATGACTTGATTGAATAAGACCACATGCAATTACTAATGACACAAACGTTCGGTCACCCAAAACTCTGATGAGCGGTTGATGTCCTTTTTGCGGCCTCGGAATTCGCGTGTCGGGTAGTGAGAGAGTTGTAAAAAAAGTAGTCATAAGAAATAACAACGCACCCCAATAAACGAGATCAATGGGTTGTTCTTTGAGTAGATAGCCCAAGCCCCACGCTGAAAGAATAAAGGTCATTGATCCCCATAAACGTACTCGTCCATAGTTGATGGGGTTCTGCTTTGCCGTTTGCATTACTAAACTTTCCATGAGTGGCATGTTTGGAGACCAACACATTTGAAACATGAGGGTGATGACTAATATTCCCCAGAATCCCTGAACGTTATGAAAAAGTGCGAAGGTAAGTACGGCTAAAAAAATTAAAATGCTCATTATCCTTTTACGCTCGCCTCGTACATCCGCAACACCGGCAATCATTGGGTTTGTGAGGGTTTTGATGGCGATCCCCAACGCCATTACGGCTCCGATATTTTCTACATTCAGTCCCTTTGATTGGAGCCACAGCGGCCAAAATGGCATAAGTATACCAACCACCGCAAAGGCGGTAGAATAATAGAGAGCAAACCTGAGGTTTATCATTTTTCCATCTCGTCACGAAACTTCGTCAGGTATCGAAGCCCAGGAATTGCTCGGCTACCGTACCATGATACCATTTCAGCATTGATACTATGTGCTTTTGATGCATGTTCTGGAAAAGTCTCTCGAAAGTTAGTTAAGTGCTTTTCTGAAAACGGAAAAGGCTCAGTGGAGAATAAAATATAATCAATGGAGCCGAGGAGTCTCTCGTTTATTTCAATGACTGGGTAACGTGCCTCGCTCGCATGAGAGATGGGATTCAGTGCTGCATTAACCAAGACATCTGCGATGTAAGTATCGCGTCCTATGCTCATCCAAGGGTTTTGCCATATCAAATAAAGCACCTGCTTTTGTGTCCAATTTTTAGCCTTTTGACCGAGATCGGATAGTGCCTTATCGAAAGACACCTCCATTTTCTTAGATGGCTCTGATGCATTAAGAATACCCCCAATGAGCTGAAACAAATCACGATTTTCTCTCAACTTATTTGGGTGAGTTACAACAATTTTTAATCCTAATGTGGCGAGATTATCAGCAAGGTCCTTTGGCGTTTCATCCTTATTTACGATGGCATGAGTTGCGCCCAACCTAATTATTTTATCGAAATCGACTTGTTTGGTGCCGCCAACAATTTGTATTGAGGTAACTGCGTCTCTGGGATGAATACAAAATTTTGTTCGGCCAACGAGTTGTTTTGCACAACCCAAATCGATAATTAATTCTGTAAGACTGGGAACTAACGAAATTACACGGTCTGTAGGAAGGATGGGTAAGTGTCGATTGCTACCAGCATCAATTAACGTGTTTAGCATTTAAACCTCAGCCTATTTACACGCCGTCATATTGTCGGCGTAATACTCAAATTTGATATATCAATTTAACTAGCCTAAAGCTGTAAAATATTTTGCATATGGCACGTGGACAGAACCTTTAATGCGACAGTATTTAGCACTTGGTGTTTGGAAAGATATTTGCCAGACTTTACTGGCCTTGGTTGATAAGGGAAGGTTCGCCCATAGAGTCTAAATGTTCGTTGAGGTTTATCCAAGCTTCTTCTAACCTCTTAATCTTGTCTTTTATTTCGGTGTGTAGTACTTGAATCTCCATTAATTTCGTTGTCGGACCTTCATAAATTTCAGGATTGGCCAAGCATATCTCTAGTGATTCTCTCTCCGCGCTTAGTTTTTCAATGCGTTTTTCATATTCGTTAATAGTTTTGCGGAGCCCGGCTGTCTTTTCACGTTTTTCTGCTCTTTTGCGACGTTGTGCCTTCTTATTTGAAAATATTTTTACGCCTGTGTCATCATCAAAGCGTTCTGTTTGCCTTTTAGCGCGCTGTTGAGTAGTCAAAATCGCGTGGTAATCGCTTAAATCTCCCTCGAAAGTCTTGCATTCGCCATTTGCAACCAACCACAACCTATCTGCTACCAATTCGACCAGATGTGGGTCATGGCTGACCAAGATTACGGCGCCATCATAAGCATTAAGTGCTTGAATTAATGCTTCTCGGGCATCGACATCTAGGTGGTTTGTAGGTTCATCTAAAAGAAGAATATGCGGTGCGCCAATGCTTGTCATAGCGAATAAAAGTCGTGCTTTTTCTCCACCTGATAAACTCAGGCAATTTGTATTGGCACGATCTCCAGAAAAACCAAATCCAGCTAGGTGAGCACGGACTTTTGAGTCAGGTGCCATAGGCATCAACCGCGCCAAATGGTGATAAGGCGTCTCTGATAATTGTAACTCCTCCGCTTGGTGCTGAGCAAAGTAACCAATTTTCAACTTTGAAGATTTCAGTAATTTTCCTGCTGTTGGTTTTAAGCGGCCGGCTAGAAGTTTCACCAAAGTAGATTTACCGTTACCATTTGATCCAATTAATGCAATTCGGTCATCCATGTCGATCCGCTGATTAAGATTTTGCAAAACAGTGGTGACTTCGTAGCCTACTGATGCATTGTCGAGTGAAATTAAGGGCGGAGGTAATTGTTCAGGCTCTGGAAAATTGAAGGAAATAGTTTGGTCGTCCACAAGCGAAGCTATGGGGGCCATGCGTTCAAGCATTCTTAATCGGCTTTGCGCTTGGCGGGCCTTTGATGCTTTGTAACGAAAGCGCTCTACGAAGGCTTTAATATGGCGTCGTTGGATATTTTGCTTATTTCGAAGCCGTGCATCTTGTTCCTGGCGTTCATGCCGTGTTCGTTCAAAGCGATCATATCCACCCGTGTAACGTGTTAGCTTTTGGTTCTCAAGATGAACGATTTCCGAAACAACCGTATTCAGCAGCTTTCGGTCATGACTGATAAGTAACAGTGTTCCTGGCCAGCTATTCAAATAACCCTCTAGCCATAGGACAGCCTCTAAATCTAAATGATTGGTGGGTTCATCCAAGAGTAGCAGGTCCGGGGTGGCGAAAAGCGTTGCGGCGAGCGCGACTCGCATTCGCCAACCGCCAGAAAATTCCGAGCAAGTTTGTGTCTGTTGCAATTCATTGAATCCAAGTCCTGTCAAAATACGCGCGGCACGAGCGGGCGCTGTTTCCGAGTAGATATCTGCAAGTCGGGTATGAATCTCGGCAATTTTAGATGGGTGGGTCTCTATTTGTGCTTGAGTTAGCAGATCTGTTCGCTCTACGTCGGCAGCAAGAACGTGCTCGAGCAACGTATCATTATTACTTGGCGCTTCTTGAGCAACGGTGCCAATGCGAATATTGTTTCGTAACCTGATGGAGCCCTCATCAGGAGAGATATCTCCCAAGATCATTTTGAGTAACGTTGTTTTACCGGTTCCATTACTTCCGATTAAGCCCATCTTATGGCCTTTAGGTAGATGAAGAGTGGCTCCTTGGAAAAGAATACGTCCGCCGATGCGGTGAACCAAATCATTTATATGTAACATAAACTTGGCCTTAACAGCTTGAGGCAGATTCTGCCAGTACCGATAGTGGAGAGCAGATCTCCCTAACTGAAGTTATAACGAGCACAGGTTTTTTTAAGACAATGAGAAGTTGAATATCACAAGAATGTCGCAATAATGAGACAAATTAGTTAATAAAGCTATATTTTTTGTTTTTTTAATCAGTTTTTGACAAGCCAGGTGGTGCTCTTCTCTTGCCACGATGAGTGGGGGCCGGTATAAACCGGCCGCGTTTAGGAAGTGCACCGTTATGGGGTATTCTTTGGCTACACATATAAGCTTTAAGGTTAGAAATCAAACTTCTGCACAATATCTAGGGGAATAGACGCATGGCTGTCGAACGCACTCTGTCGATTATTAAACCGGACGCCACCCGGCGGAATTTGACTGGCAAGATAAATGCCCGCTTTGAGGACGCTGGGTTGCGGATTGTAGCGCAGAAGCGCTTGTACTTAACTCGCACGCAGGCGGAGGGTTTTTATCAGGTACATAAAGATCGCGCCTTTTTTAGTGACTTGGTAGAATTTATGACTTCGGGGCCAGTTGTCGTGCAGGTTCTTGAGGGAGAAAACGCCATCCAGCGGAACCGCGAGATCATGGGAGCGACTAATCCGGCAAACGCTGAAGAAGGCACCATTCGCAAAGATTTTGCTGAAGATATCGAAGCTAATTCCGTGCATGGATCTGATGCCCCTGAGACAGCAGCAGAGGAAATAGACTACTATTTCTCTCAATTAGAAATTGTTGGTTAATTGCCATTATAATTAAAAATAGTAGGGCCAGTTATTTAGTCGCTGAAATCTAGGATTAATGCACTAAAGGCACTGTTCAGGATTGATTAAAACTCCCATAGGAGGTTCGGCTCCGCTAACAATGACCCGCTCGCCATCCATAAGGATGCGGCCCTCAGCGATCCATTTTACAGCCAAGGGGTAGATAATATGCTCTTGTTTGAGGACTCGTGTTGCCAAAGAGTCAGCTTTGTCGCCCGTGATAACGGGAGTGATTGCCTGTATAATTATTGGCCCGGTATCCATTTTAAAACGCACGTAATGCACCGTGCAGCCTGTGAACTTAACGCCCGCGTTGATGGCTCGCTCATGGACATCTAGTCCCTTGAAAGCAGGAAGTAATGATGGATGAATGTTAATTATTCGGTTATACCAATGAGTGACAAAGTGGTTTGATAATAAAGTCATGAATCCCGCTAAGCATACTAGATGAACGTTATGATGTTCCATAGCCTTAGTCATTTCAGCTTCGAAGTCTGCATGGTTAGAGCAAGTATTACGACTAATGATTAAGGTCGATATATCCGCAGCCTCAGCGTGTTTTAAGCCCGGTGCGTCATCCTTATTTGAGATTACCATCACAATCTTAGCTGGAAAGTCATCAGCAGCAGTAGCATCAATGAGGGCCCTGAGGTTAGACCCTTGGCCTGAAATCAAAACAGCTAGGCGGAGTTCTGCGCTCATGGGTGAAACGGAGCATCTGGGTTACTTATGTTAATCGTGCTGTCTGTGTCCATGATATCTTTTATTTGCCCGATTACAGCTACACTTTCACCGAGCTCGGTCAGGGTATGAGTTAACAACTCTACTCGAGCCTCATCGACTACCATGATCATGCCAATTCCTAAGTTGAAGGTCCGATACATCTCAGATAACGGAATGTTTCCCGTTGACCTGAGCCAAGTGAAAACGGGGGAAGCTTGCCAATTACCACCATTAATTTGCGCTTTAACTCCGTTGGGAAGCACGCGAGGTAAATTTTCTAGCAGGCCGCCCCCTGTTATGTGTGCTAAGGCGTGAACACCGCCGGCTTTAATCGCTGCAAGACATGGTTTCACGTACATCCGAGTAGGTTGCAGCAGTACTTGGCCGAGGGTTTTAGTTGCGTCGAAGGGAGCTAAGTCATCGAGGCCAAGGGAGGAAATTTCAATAACATCTCGGACTAACGAGAAGCCGTTGGAATGCACCCCGTCAGAAGCAAGCCCTAAAATGATATCGCCGGATTGGACGGTTCGACTAGTTAAAATTTGATCGCGCTCTACTGCACCGACACAAAAACCCGCAAGGTCGTAATCACCGTCACCATACATTCCCGGCATTTCTGCTGTTTCGCCACCGATTAATGCACAACCAGCCCGTCTGCAACCTTCAGCAATGCCAGTAACGATCTCCTTGCCTACCTCTACTTTTAGATTACCGGTAGCGAAGTAATCGAGAAACATTAATGGCTCAGCACCTTGGACAACGAGGTCATTGGCACACATCGCAACAAGATCTATTCCTACCGTGCTATGTTGACCAGTAGCGATGGCGATCATCAACTTAGTACCGACACCATCGGTACTCGTAACGAGAATCGGGTCACTAAACCCAGCGGCTTTCAAATCGAAGAGTGCACCGAAACCACCAATATCTGATATCACTCCTGTGCGTTTAGTTTTATTCGCGAGAGGACGTATCTCACGCACAAGATTTTGTCCGGCGTCTATGTCAACGCCGGATCCTTTGTAGCTTAGGCTAATATTCGTGCCTGTAGGTGGATTCGAGGGTATGTTAGTATTGTTCTCATGGGAGGTAATGCCTTTCTCCTTTGCCAACCTATTGATACATTAAGTGGTGAACTATGACCTATCCTGCGTATACGTAAATCTTAACCAAACCCGTGACTAAACCCAAGGCTAATCCGAGAGAAACACACGGCAAACATTGGCTTCACGCAATATGGAAAATACTACAGGAAAAAAGATGGAAGTCCGATACACATTTTTGGTGTGTTTAATCGCGACGTTAGTTGTGAGTGGGACATGGAGTATTAAAGCCGTGGGGCAGGTTTTTGAGATTCGTGACGTTAAGGTAGATGTGACTGCTGATACTGCCGCAAAAGCCCGTGAAGAGGCATTAGCACGTGGTGAGTCTGAGGCGTTAAACCGTATGCTGAGACGACTCACTTTAAGTGAAGATCATGCAAAGTTGCCAAAATTTAATCACAAAAAAACTACTGAATTCGTCAGTGATTTCTCTGTATCAGATGAAAAAACCTCGTCGGTCAGATATCTGGCTAGGTTACATTATAGGTTTAAGCCAAATGCTATTCGGGGGTTACTTCGTGACAGTGGTTTTCAGTTTGCAGAAACCCCGAGCAAACCAATCCTTGTACTGCCTGTTTTTCAACCAGCAGGCGGGTTGGTCTTATGGGAAGCGCCAAACCCGTGGCGTGACGCGTGGAGTAGGCGCGGGACGATTGATGGTTTAGTTACCTTTGCCCTGCCCTTGGGTGATTTGGCTGACATAAGTACACTAAACGTTAATCAAGCTGTTCGAGGTGAAGTGGCGGCGCTGGGAAAACTTGCCGCGCGCTATCGCGCAGGTGACACAATAGTTGTGTACGCTCGTAGCGGTTTGGACCCTGCTAGTAGCGGGCGGCGCATCGATGTGTCAATGACACGGTTTAGTCTTCTGACCGATCCGGAGACAGATTTTCTGGGTATATCGCAACAAGAAGATGAGACTGAAGAAGACACCTTAATACGTGCCGTCAATTTAATTGTTAATCAGTTGGAGGATAGTTGGAAGCGCAGAAATTTATTGGTCGGTGGAGAGTTAAGGGTCGCCGCCGTAACCGTGCCAATTAGTGGATTGGGAGACTGGCTTGATGTGAAAATGAAGTTGGAAAATGTTACCGTTGTAAGGGCTTTAAACATGGTTCTGATGTCTCTTGATGAAGTTCGTGTGAATTTGCATTACGCAGGAGGAACCGGTCAGTTACAGACAGCACTGGGTCAGTCTGATATGGCTTTGCTTCGCGAAGAAAATGAATGGGTGCTGTATCCATCGGATGCGATATCTGCCCCTAGTCAATAATGCGGAGCAAACGAGAGCCAATAAAGATACTGTGGAGGGTCTTGCAATGAATCTGCCAAATATTATTACGTTAACACGATTATGTTGTGTGCCTGTGGTAGTTTGGTTGATTCTCTCGGATATGATCAGCGCTGCATTTTGGGTGTGTTTGGGAGCTGCTGCGAGCGACGCACTTGATGGTATCATTGCGAAGAGATTTCGTATGGAGACCGTATTAGGAGGGTTTCTGGATCCAATAGCCGACAAGGCCCTTCTAGTTGGAACATATATGGCGCTTGGAAACGTTGGCTATTTACCGGTTTGGTTAGTTATTTTAGTAGTATTTCGCGATGCCCTAATCATTGGTGGGGCCATACTATTTCATACCATAACTCATTCGCTTACTATGCAGCCGATGCTTATAAGCAAAGTAAATACTGTAATACAATTAATTTTACTTGTTGTTGTTGTTGGCGGCGCTGCGTTAAATATTGACCTTTCTGGCTATGTTCCCTGGTTAACGTATTTAGTTGCTATAACAACAACTGTATCGGGTTTAACTTATATTGTTAGATGGACCAAACGCGCGGGTGATTTGGAACTTGTCGCATCAACAAAGGATGACGGGAAATGACAATTGAGAAGCGCACGCTATTTTGGGGAGCTGGCTGTGTATTTTTAGTTTTTTTGCTTCATATTTTGAGCAGTATCCTTCTACCTTTTGTGTCGGGAATATTGATTGCTTACTTTCTTGATCCAGTTACCGATAGGCTTGAGGAACGAGGGGTTCCAAGAAGCATAGCCACCGGTGCAATACTGCTTGCGTTTTTTTTATTTGGCTTCGGCGTACTTACTCTTTTTTTTCCAATGTTGCAAAAGCAGATTACGGGGCTTGCATTGATGTTGCCCGGCATGGTTGATGCCCTTCGTTTCTATCTGGAGCCGTTTGCGAGAGAATTTTTAGCCGGATTGTCGCCAGATGCGTTGGGAGAGATAAAATCTCATTTTGGCCAATTTGCAGGGCGGGTGGCTAAATGGACAGCAGGCCTTCTCGCTGGGCTATGGAGTGGTGGGTTAGCGGTATTTAACGTACTCTCTATGTTAATCGTGATGCCGGTCGTGGCCTTTTACTTGTTGCGAGATTGGGATTTAATTACTTATAAAGTTGATTCTTGGCTGCCGCGAAGAGCCCGGGCCACAATCCATCATCAGTTGCGTGAAATTGACCTTACATTGGCCTCGTTTGTTCGTGGGCAAGCTCTGGTATGTCTGGTGCTGATTTTTATTTACACCACTGGGCTATCAATCGTTGGTTTAAAGTCAGGACTTTTGGTGGGTTTAGGTGCAGGTTTGATATCATTTGTGCCTTATCTCGGGGCGGCGATAGGTTTGTTACTTGGAGTCGGTATTGCGCTTTTTCAATTCTCAGAGTGGGAGCCGGTATTAATAGTTACGGGTATTTTTGTTTTTGGCCAAATGCTGGAAAGCTACGTCCTGACGCCGAAATTTGTGGGGGATAAAGTAGGATTACATCCTTTGTGGATCATTTTTGCATTGATGGCTGGAGGAGTATTATTGGGCTTTACTGGGGTTCTTATTGCCGTGCCTGTGGCAGCAGTAATCGGCGTCTTGACACGCTTCTCGATTGACCGTTATTTGAAAAGCCCGCTCTATCAAGAGGGAGAGAAAAAATAATGTTGAGCGAACCGGCACAGTTCGCACTTGGCTTTGAGCATCGCGCAGCCATCAGTAAAGATGATTTTTTTGTTGCATCGCCAAATCGTGAGGCAGTTGAGTGGATCGACAGGTGGCCTAATTGGTCAGGGTCCGCGCTTGCAGTTTACGGTTCGGACGGCTGCGGAAAGACACATTTGGGAGCTGTTTTTAAAGAGAGGGCGGGTGCTCGGCCGATTCCAAAGTCTTTAAAAGTACCACCCAATGAAATGAGTGGCGCATGGATTGCGGATAACGCGCGCAAAGTCATATGCCGATTAGGTGAAGAACAAATGTTACACATATACAATTCTATTGTAGAGAGCCGTGGCAGTATACTTTTTATTGACCGTGATCCTCCAGTCAATTGGGATATCAAACTTGCTGATTTGAGTTCAAGAATCAAGTCGATGGCCAGTGTTGGTATTTTATCTCCTGATGACGATTTGCTGGGCATGGTGTTACGCAAATTATTATCTGATAGACAGCTACGTGTGAGTGCAATTGTTATTAATTTTCTCCTACTTCGCATGGAACGATCGTTTTTGGCGGCTGATAAATTAGTTAAGAATCTAGATCGACTGGCATTGGCGGAACGTCGTGAAATTACGATACCCTTGGCTCGACGGGTACTTAATAGTAAGGATTAGAGCTGGCCGACGTTGTCTTGCGCTCATGGCCTTTATTTTAATCAATAAGCGGTGGGGAAATTGATATGGATTTAGGAATACAGGGCCGGAGAGCAATAGTTTGCGCCGCCAGCAAAGGCCTCGGACGGAGTTGTGCAGAGTCACTGGTGCGCGAAGGTGTCGACGTTGTGATCTGTGCTCGCTCAAAGGGCCCCTTGGAGGAAACGGCTAAAAGCCTTCGTGCCCTTGGGGGGGGGGCGGTGTCTGCGGTTGCTTGTGATGTTACCACTGAAGAAGGACGCGGTCTCATTCTCAGTGTTTGTCCGGACCCAGACATTTTAATTAACAATGCGGGAGGACCTCCACCTGGGGACTTTCGAGATTGGGAACGTGAGGATTGGATAAAAGCTATTGATGCCAACATGTTATCACCTATTCTGTTAATTAAACGGACAATCGACAGCATGATTGAGAGACAATTTGGACGTGTAATTAATATTACATCTGGCGCAGTTAAATCACCAATAGATATCCTTGGTCTTTCGAATGGTTCGCGTGCTGGTCTGACGGGTTTTGTTGCCGGCTTATCTCGAACAACCGTTAAGCACAATGTTACAATCAATAATTTGTTGCCGGGTCCTTTTGATACGGATCGGTTACGCGAAAATTTGAAAGTTCTCGCAGCAAAGCATGGGATCTCCGTGGAGGAAATGACAAAAAAACGGGCTTCTGGTAACCCGGCTGGCCGCTTTGGAACGGCCTATGAGTTTGGGGAGATGTGCGCCTTTGTATGTTCGGCCCAAGCAGGATTTATGACTGGTCAAAATTTCCTCATTGATGGTGGCGCATTCCGCAGTACCTTGTAGCTTTATTTTTGGCCGCGCCACACAGTACCTATATAGTGTAAGAGTGCAGTGATTAGAGCTTTACCGGAGGTTTCGTTCATCGTGGATGACTTTTGCCCTTCAAAGGGATTTGTGAGCTTATGATCGGAGAGACGTCCGCGACATGGATGGCAGACCTATCAGAAACCGGGCTGGGGCGGGTTGGGGTTGTCGATATTGGTTCAAACTCAATCCGTTTGGTAGTTTATGATGCTCCTACGCGCCTACCTATTCCTATCTTTAATGAAAAGACTGAATGTGGATTAGTTCGTGGCATGGCAAAAACTGGGAGGCTTCACCCCGAGGGAGTCTCTAGGGCGTTACGTAGCCTGTGGCGTTTTCATTTATTAACACAATCAATGGGGATTGAACGTATTGCATTAGTGGCCACGGCAGCTGTTCGTGAGGCTTTGGACGGAACTGAGTTTGCGCAACAGGTGGGTCAAATATTTGGAATTCCGGTGCGTGTGATATCGGGCAATGAAGAGGCGCGGTTGTCAGCGGTAGGACTACTGAGTGGTTATACAAAAGCCGATGGATTAATTGCGGATTTAGGTGGTGGAAGTTGTGACTTTATGGAATTGAACGAGGGAAGTTTTGGTCTCAGTGGATCGGTGCCGTTAGGGCACGTGAGGTTGAAGGAGGCGGCTAAAGGCTCAACGCGAAATTCGAAAATGATCGTTGCCAAGTATTTAGCGACGGTACCTTGGTTAACTGGGGTTGAAAATCGAACATTATTTTTGGCTGGAGGGTCCTGGCGGGCTCTGGCGCGGGTTTTTATCCATGATTTAAATTACCCTTTACATGTGATTGATGGCTTCACACTCCGCACAGGTGAAGCCAACTCGCTGAGTAGCGTAATTGCATCTTGTGGCGCTAAAATTAACGCAGATGTGCTGGGTATTTCCATGAGCCGATATTCAACACTGCCATACTCGGCCGCCGTGTTGCTTGGCTTACTTCATGCGTGTAATCCGAAATCAATAGTATTTGCTGGTTTTGGGATGCGTGAGGGACAAATGTTAGAGATGCTTCCGCCAAGAGTGCGCAGCCAAGATCCCTTACTAGCGGGGTGCGCGCGTATGGCCGAGCGTATGGGGCGCTTCGCAATTACCGGTGAAGAAATTTTTGATTGGATGTCACCCATTTTTCCAAGTACGAGGGATGATGTGAGCCGTATACGCATGGCCGCATGTATTTTAAGTGACATAGGCTGGAGTGAACATCCGGATTATCGCGCTGAACATGCTTTCTTACGAGTCTTAAGAATACCTTTCGCCGGCCTTACGCATCATAATAGGGTACTTTTAGCCGTAATAATCTTCGTGCGTTATAAAGGTAATGCCGCAAACTCGGTGGTCCACCCTGTGCGATCTCTGTTATCTGATAGTGACATTTCCATCGCTGAGTCTGTAGGTTACGCACTGAGAATCGCCCACAAACTCTCAGGCTCAGCACCTGACTTGTTATCCACCACAAAATTTATTGTAGATAGTCATAGTATCGAATTAGTCTTGCCTAAAAATAATATGGGTGGTGGGAACATCTTTGTGAGTGAAGCAGTCAAATCTCCATTGTGTGCCCTTGCTTCAAGCTTAAATAAATCACTTCGCCTCTCTTAACGATCCTCTATTATTAATTTATTTTTATAAATGGCAATTGAGAGCTGACCAGCGCGAAGTCTCAGTGCATCCGCACCAAAGATTTGTCGTCGCCACCCTTTGAGGGCCGCGACAGCTGCATCCTCACCCAATCCCGCAATTAATTCGATGTCCGCACTATTTGCAATTAATCGCCCTGCTACGTTGGTCTCGTCAGACACCTTTTTAAGCAATACTTTTAAGAGATCAACAACCGGTCCGATATTGCGGGGTAGATCAGGCTTCTCAATTGGTTTTGGCCAATTAATTTGCGGAACGCTCAAGCCCCGTTTTACGGCATTTAAAATTTGATTTCCCATTTGACCCTCCGCCACCTTGGCACTTAGCCCTCGGGACTTCACCAAAAGTTGCGAATTGGTGGGAGTATTGTGTGCTATTTCTGTCAAGGATTCATCTTTTAAAACACGATTACGCGGCACATCCCGTCGTCGCGCTTCAAGCTCTCGCCAAGCTGCAAGCTCGCGCAGGACAGAGAGAAATTTACCTTTTCCACTGCGTACTTTTATTCGCTGATATGCCATCATCGGTTCTATTCGATAAGTTGTTGGCTCAGCAAGATTAGCCATCTCTTCTTCTATCCATGAACCTCGCTGTTCTCGTTCTAAACGGGCATATAATTTTTCATAGGCTATGCGTAAATGTGTGACATCTGCCAAAGCATATTCAAGTTGGCGATTACTTAGTGGGCGCAAACTCCAGTCAGTGAACCTTGGGCCTTTGTCTAGTTGAATGTTTGTAAGTTTTAAAATCAAGTTGTCGTAACCGACCGATTCACCATATCCACACACCATTGCAGCAACTTGTGTGTCAAAAACCGGGGCTGGTACTTCATCCATCAAATTTAGAAAAATTTCAATATCTTGACGCGCAGCATGAAATACTTTTACAACGTTTGTGTCACGCAAAAGGTTAAATAATGGCGTTAAATCTATTTCTTTTGCTAAAGGATCAATGGCTGCAAAATTATTGGGACCTGCAATTTGGACTAGACAAAGTATCGGCCAATACGTGTTTTCCCGCATAAATTCCGTGTCAACTGTCACAAAACTTGTGCGGTGAAGCGGCTTGCAGAAGTTAGATAATTGATCTGTGGTGGTAATTAGAGTCATCGTACCTTTTAAAATAAAAATAGATAGAAAAGGTTATCTTAATAGAATGTTATAGGGATTTGTTTTCTTGATGAAAACTTTGTTTTTCCTATCCTTGAGACTTTATTGCTTGGCGATACAAAGTTAAAATCAAAAAGCGGTATAATGATATCATAATCTGGCAGCGTGGACTGTTATACTTAAAAACTAAATTTCGAAGCCCTTTTCTTGACAACTTTCGAACCACTCCCAACAAGCTAAATGAATTCAGGGTGGGGCCAAATTTTCTCTTATTTGAGAAATCAATCCATTGGGAGGATACCGTTGTCAGAAGTGAAGATAAAATTTAAAACAATATCCAATAGTCGTGTTTCAATTATCACTTTAGATAGGCAGAGTAAGCTCAATGCAATTAATACGAACATAGCAGATACCCTGAAGGCTGCCTTTATTGAACTAAAGAGCGACGAGAAACTGCGTGCTGTTATTCTGAGAGGGGCTGGCAATAAAGCGTGGGTTGCAGGCGCAGATATTAATGAGATGGCCAGCTTAGATTCTTCTCGTAAAGCGTCAGCTTTCATTTATCGTCTTCATTCGATGATGCAGACAGTTCGTGATTTACCTGTGCCAGTAATCGCGCAAATTAATGGGTTTTGTCTTGGAGCTGGAATGGAATTAGCGGCTGCATGTGACTTACGGCTTGCTGGGAATTCAGCGAAATTTGGAATGCTAGAGGTTCAAGTGGGCCTCCCATCAGTTATCGAAGCGTCGCTCCTGCCAGTTTTAATGGGTCGTGGTCGGGCAGCACGTCTTGTTTTGACTGGTGAAATTATCGATGCCAGAAAAGCTAGTGAGTGGGGGTTTGTTGAAGAAACAGTCGACGATCTAGATCTTGAAGCTGCAGTAAACGTGTTAGTAAGTCAAATATGTTCGGCCGCACCGGGTGCAGTTCGTATGCAAAAAAAACTTTTGCGTAATTGGGAGAAGGTCTCGCCTGATGAGGCTGCGTTAGACAGTGTAAAGAATTTCGGTGATGTATTTAAAACGGCTGAGCCTCTGGAATGGCTTGGTCGTGTAAAAAAATAGGTAAAAAATTTATGTGCCGTTGTTGCTATAATTAGTGACCGGCAATTAAACGTGATGATTAGAGTTAACGCATGAATCGGTTTTTTTCAAAGTTTGTCGGTATGTGTTTAAAAAGCAGGTACGAACTCGCATCATGTGATTTACTACTCTGTAAATGGTGATGTAAAGCCGTCGTGGCTTGAAAAACTAAGACCGTTACTCAAAGTTGACTGAGTAGATTCAATTTTAATCTCGATGCTTAATCTAAATAATTAGTTCGCCCAAAAAACTTTTTTAACAAAATATTGTTAAAGTACGTTTATCTCAATTATTCGGGCAAGAAGATACCAATATCGGTATTAGAGACTTGGTAACAAGTTAAAAACTGTTGTTTGCCGTTCACATACGGTCCATCGCCGTCCAGATACTAACTTTTACATATATAAAGTTCGGAAGTTTTGGAGCTACTGGTCTGTTAGCCTTTTCGTAGAGCGATCTCTTTAAGATATGCTAGACCTGTCTACATATAACGTTGAACTCTTTTTCGTGCAGCAAAAAAAATCAGAGGGCAACTGATCAATAAATATTGAAATATGAGAACAAATAGTTTTCCCTCCGTGCTTTTTAAGAGAGAGCATTTGTCTTGCCCGTGAAGCCAATAATCGTGTGAGTGCTCTTTTTTAAAAGGTTTTTCTGAAGAAATGGTGCAGTTGATTTGGAGCATGCCCCGAAAGCTACACTTTATCGATGGATTGAGTAGCTAAATAATGGTGGGACACGAAAAAATCTAATAGGTACTTAGGTCTTCTATTGTAGTACGATGCATATGTCGCGGTTGATCATTTCCATAATCGCCAACACCTCTGTGGATTAGTGCACGATTGTCCCAAACCACGACATCTCCAGATTGCCATTTATGTCTGTAAACAACCTCTGGGCGTGTCATGTGTGCAAAAAGGAAAGCAAGTAATGCCCTGTTTTCGGAAAGCGTGACACCTTTAATACGAACCGTAAAACCCTCATTGATAAATAGACATTTTCTGCCACTTTCGGGATGCGTGCGCACTACAGGGTGTTCTACTAGTGGGCGATCATTCAAGGGGTCTTTAGGTCGCACTTTTGAGTTCCTACCGCCACGAAAAGCATGAGCGAATAGATGTTCTGCAGTTAAGTAGTTTAACATATTTTGGATAGGTTCGGATAATGTTTCGTATGCATGGGCTGTTGATGAAAAAAGAGTATCTCCGCCGCATTCTGGAACCTCAATCCCATATAAAACCGAGCCCATGGATGGGTTTACTTCGTAAGTGAGGTCTGAATGCCAATACTGTCCTGCATAGGCCCGACCTTCAGGATTTCCATTCTTCTTTTTATTAGAAAGGCGATAAATTTCTGGGTAATTATCCAACAACGCATCTTTCAACACATGTATCATGAGTGGACCAAAGCGTTTAGAAAAGTTAATTAGACTAACTGGTGTTAAATTTTGATCGCGAATTACAATTACCGAGTGTTGAACAAGGGCATCATTAATTTCGCGGAACAATGCGTCCTCAAGCGGCTTAGACAGATCTACATTGCTGATCTCAGCTCCGAGAATTGGTGTGGCTGGACTAACTGTAAGTGGCATTAGATCTGACAAATTAAAAATGTACTAACTTACGAAACAACTGTAAGAATAGAATATCAATAGGTGTGGCGAATGTCTTTGTTTATTTTGGCTCGAAGAATATTTCTATACTTTTGCAGGGTTGTGACATCTACTCTCACAACGATCTTCCTCATGAATATGGCACCTAACATGTGAACCCCATCATTTGCGTCAGATTGTTTTGTGACCTTTAATATACTCTCCAAAAAAAAATTAAAATATTACAAAAAAATAAACGATTGTTTTATTTTAGAACAATCATATTTCCTCACCTTAAAGTGTTGAGATTAATATTAGGCTTTGGTCATTACAAAATCGTTGATTTTATGAAGATGGGATATCTAAACACTCTTCACTTGGAAACTACTCTGGGGAAAAACCCTTCGAATTAATAAAGTGGTACATGAATTGGTGGACGCGTTAAATCTCTAGTTCTTTGCGATTTTGAAATTCGTTCAGTACATCAGGGTTCGCCAGTGCCTCTTTATTTGAAATTTCTCTCCCGTGGATTATGTCGCGGACAGACAATTCAGTGATTTTGCCAGACTTCGTGCGAGGGATATCTGAAACGCGAAGGATACGGGCTGGTATGTGTCGTGGAGTGCAATTAATTCTAATTTGATGTTTTATTTTAGTAATGAGTTTGTCGTCTAAGTTATTGCCTTCACGGAGAACGACAAATAAAACGATGCGAACGTCATTCTTCCAATCTTGACCAATCACTATGGACTCAAGCACCTCATCGAGTTTTTCAACTTGGCGATAAATTTCTGCAGTTCCAATCCGAACACCACCCGGGTTTAGTGTTGCATCAGATCTCCCATGAATAATAAGACCGTGGGTATCCGTCCACTCCACAAAATCCCCATGGGTCCAAACTTTAGGAAAACGCTTGAAGTAAGCGGCAGTCAACTTCACGTTGTCGGAGTCATTCAGAAATTTGGGAACTGTTGGAAAGCTCTTGGTACAGACTAGTTCGCCCTTTCCGCTCGGCATGGACTGGCCATTTTGATCATATACATCGATCGCCATCCCGAGTGTCGGTGTTTGAATTTCTCCTCTCCACACTGGCCGGGTGGGATCACCTCCACAAAAGCAACCTGCGATGTCTGTACCACCAGACATGGATTGCAAGTGCAAATCGGTTTTGATGTGTTCGTAAATGTAATCGAAGGCTTCAGGGGCCAATGTTGATCCAGTAGAGCCTAAGCACTTTAATGTCGCAAGATCATGAGTATTTTTTGGTGATAATGCGGCTTTTTTACATGCATCGATAAATTTTGCAGACGTTCCCAATAGTGTCATCCTCTCTGCCTCGGCAAAATCATAAATAATGTTGCCGTTGGGATAAAAAGGCGAGCCGTCATAAAGCAAAATTGTTGCACCAAACGCGAGGCCACTTACTATCCAATTCCACATCATCCAACCGCACGTGGTGAACCAGAAAATTCTATCCCCCTCCTTGACGTCGGTTGACAAAGTGTGTTCGACAGTGTGCTTTAATAATATGCCGCCACCCCCGTGAACTATGCATTTGGGTTTACCTGTAGTACCCGATGAGTAAAGGATGTAAAGTGGGTGGTTAAAGGGCACATACTCGTAGTCGATGTCTTTAGCTAAGCAGCCACGCACGAAATCAGAAAAAATTTTTGCATTTTTAATAGAGCTGATGTCTGGCGCAATCTCTGAGTAAGGAACTACAATCACTTTTTGGACACTCGGTAGCCGTTTGATAATGTCCCTTATCTTGGATCTAATATCTATACGCTTACCATTATAGAAATAACCATCGATAGTAATTAAGATTTTAGGTTTAATTTGGCCAAAACGTTCGATTACCCCATCCACTCCAAAATCGGGAGAACATGAAGACCAAGTTGCCCCGAGGCTTGCACAGGCTAACATTCCGATAACAGCCTCGGGTATATTTGAAATATAGGCTCCTACTCGATCTTTTTTTGTTAAACCGGCCTTTCTAAATGCTTGAACCAAACAGGATACGGAGCGATATAACTCATCGCGCGATAATCGACGCTCAACCTTATCCTCACCTCTGAAAACAAGCGCGTCTTGGTTTCCACGATAACGAAGAAGATTTTCGGCAAAGTTTAAACGGGCTGATGGAAACCATTGTTCATTTGAGAGCTTTTCATCTTGTTTGAGGACAGTGCCACCCCATGTTTTAGCAGAGAGACTGGCGAATTTGCAGACACTCTCCCAGAATTTCTCTCTTTCTTCGATGGAAAATCGCCATAGAGCATCGTTGTCTGTAAGCGCGACAGACCATTGATCAGAAACCTCTTTTCTAAACCGAGTAATGTTAGCAGTAGCAACGCGTGTCGGATTGGGTGACCATATCGGATGTGGCATTATTAATCTCTTATTTTGAATAAACTGAATTATGACGGTAGGGCTAAGGAGGTTCAAGCTGACAAAAGTCGAACAAATTATCTCTGAAAAAATATTGGTTATTAATCTAGACAGATCATCTCTTGGACATAAGAACATTACTCAACTTATCAGTCCATAAACCTGTTATCTGTTAAGCAGAGAAGATATACCGCATAGAGTAACAGTTAGTGAGATGAGATAGTTAAGTTCGTCGATAGTGGTAGTTTCTTGCGATGAGTTCTGGGTGAATGGAAGGGCCGTAAAACCACTCTACGCAGAGGCTATTTGAAGAAAACTTCACCATGGAGTGCAAAATTTATTAGATCTTTTGGGCTTAGTTCTTTTGATTGTTTGAGGTCTCTTTAGTACAGTATGAGGTATTAGAAAACTTACTACTAGTATTGATCTTAAGCCTCCGGCTTTCTTGATTAAGGCCTCTTATGCCGCAAACAGCAATGAAGAGCATTCTATAATGAAGACTGGTGGGATTGCAGCAATTGTTACAGGGGCTGTATCTGGATTGGGCGAGGCAAAGACGCATGCTTTAGCAGAAGTCGGCGCAAAACTAGGCATTTTAGACAAAGACTTTAGATGGTAAAAAAAAGTGGCGAGAGAGACTGGAGGAAAACCATTTCCATGCGATGTATCTGACGCGTTTATCATCTAAACAGCTGTCGAAGCCGCATGTGAAGAGCATGGTATAGCCCGTATCTCGGTGAGTTGTGCAGGTGCAGCTCCCTCTGCTAAACTAGTTCGGCGCGAGGGACCACAGCAGCTAGAATTATTCCGGAAGACGATTGAAGTGAATCTAACTGGTACATTTAACATGATGCGCCTCGCTGCGGCGGGTATGCAGAGTTTAAATACTAAGTCTGACTGGGAGCGTGGGGTGATCATCAATACAGCGTCAATAGCTGCATTTGAGGCGCAAATAGGACAAGCGGCCTGCGGAGCATCAAAAGGAGGGGTGGTGGTGATGACGTTACCAGCAGCGCGAGAATTTTTGCGCTTGGCTATCCGCATAATATCAATTGCGCCAGGAATATTTGCGATGCCTATGCTATCCGGGCCACCACAAGGGGTTCAGGACCGTCTTGGATCGTCGGTGCCGTTTCCTTCACGATTGGGTAATCTGAGAGAATATGCAGGATTGGTTATGCAAATGATTTTCAACGCTATGCTGAACGGTGAAGATATTCGTTTAGATGGCGCGACTCGAATGCAGGCAATTTAATTAGGAACATGACTATGCGGTTAAAAGGTAAGACGGCAATTATCGTTGGCGCTGGGCAGACTCACGGGGAAACTATGGGTAATGGTCGAGCGACGGCTTTGCGGTTTGCGGAGGAGGGGGCATCATTATTATTGGTGGATAAAAACGAGGACTCTGCATTAGAGACAAGCTTGTTGATTAAGGAGGCGGGAGGGACAGCGTCCGTTATTCAAGCTGATATTACTCAGGAGAATAGGTGTAAAGCACTCGCTAAAACCTGCGTTGATCTGTACGGCAAAATAGACATCCTTCACAATAACGTTGGGCGCTCAGAGGGAGATCAGTCAACGTTTGATTTAAATGTAAGCACTTGGGATCGTCTTATGGATATGAATTTAAAAGGCATGTTTATGACCATAAAGCATGTTTTGCCGTTTATGCGTGATCAATTATGCGGCTCTATTATTAATGTCTCCTCGACAGCTTCCATATCAACTTGTGCTACTGTGACATATAAAACTTCCAAAGGAGCAATCAACACAATGACTCAACATGTCGCTATGGAAAACGCTGCGTATGGTATTCGAGCCAATGCGATCTTGCCGGGTTTGATGGATACGCCTATGGCCATTGAACGGCGCGCGCGGGAGCAGGGTATTGAGAGGGATTTAGTGCGGAAAGCGCGAAATATAAAAGTACCGTTACGGGCGAGTATGGGGACAGCATTGGATGTTGCCAATGCTGCTCTCTTTCTGGCCTCAGATGAGGCTCAATATATTACTGGTGTTTTGCTTCCTGTTGATGGTGGCAGGCTCGTTCGTATAGGAGAATAATTTTTATGGATACGCATACCAAACCTGTTTCGTTAGACCCTGCTCAAAGCGTCAACGATGCGATCCGAACTCGCCATTCCATTCGTGCTTTCCTTCCCCAACCTGTCTCTTACGAGACGATTTGCGAGATATTGGACGTTTCTGCCCGTGCGCCAAGTGGAACTAATATGCAGCCTTGGAATACCTACGTAATCACTGGCGACCGGCTGCAAGAACTTAGCAATGACTTATTGCAAGCTCATGATGCCCAAAATCCTGAGAACACAGCGGAGGTCCGGTACTATCCCAAGGAGTTTTTTGAACCATATACAGCACGCCGCCGTAAAGTAGGATGGGACCTATATGGACTGCTGGGCATAGAGAAAGGAGAAAAACATAAGATGCACGTCCAACATGGAAGGAATTTCTCATTTTTTGGCGCTCCAGTTGGTCTTATGTTTTCCATTCACAGGGATCTCGAAACTGGTAGTTGGCTCGATTACGGAATGTACCTACAAAATATCATGTTGGCGGCGCGCGCTAAGGGGTTGCATACCTGTCCTCAAGCTGCTTTTACCCATCTTCATAGAGTCATTCGCGAGCACATATCCATACCTGATGATCACGTATTGGTTTGTGGTATGTCACTTGGCTACGCTGACGGGACCGCTGTCGAAAATACACTTGTTACCGAGCGTGAACCTGTTCAGGCGTTGACGAAATTTTTTGGCTTTTAATTAGGGTACGAACCCTTGACACTTACTCGGATAAAATGTCGAGCCTCATTCATGTCATAATCTGCAATCGCGAGGTGACAGGTTGATTGGTTATCCCAAATAACGACATCACCTACGGCCCAACTGTGGCGATAAATAAAGTGCGGTTTTTGAATATGTGAAAATAAAAAACTTAGCATCGCCTCGCTCTCTGAAGGCGATAACTCGTTAATATGACGGGTGAACCCTGGATTGACGTACAGGGCCTTTTCTTTGGTGTCTGGATGAGTACGAATAACGGGGTGGCTAACTGGCGGAGTCGCGGCTCGGGCTTTGTCTGTAAGTGGAGGTCTCTCAGGGTAATGGTTAAAGTATTTTTCGTAGGCAAGAGCGTATTCGTGGGTAGCCGTTAAATTTTCCAGTAAGCCCTTTATTACCGGGGATAATTCACTGTATGCAGATATCATGCTCGTGAACATTGTATCTCCCCCGTAACTGGGCACTTCAAGTCCGTGCAATATTGATACCATGGTTGGTCTTGCCATGTAAGAGAGGTCGGAGTGCCAGTATTGCCCAGCCCTAATAGCGCCGATGGGTCGGCCTTTATGTTTTAGGTTGGAAACGACGAAAACATTCGGGTTTTTTGGCAGGGCAAACTGCTTAATAACATGCTGCTCTGGTTCCCCAAAACGGCGTGCAAATGCCTCTAGTCTATCGGGTGTTAAGCTTTGTTCTCGAATAACTGTTACCGCGTGGTCAAAGGTTAACTGCCGAATTTCCTCGAACTGCCCATCTGAAATATCAGCCAGGTTTACTTTGCTGATCTCTACCCCGATGCTCCCTGAGAGTCGCTTTGTCAAAATATCGCTCAAGAGCGCACCAAACCCAATTCGCGAGCAATGGGCCATCCCCATGGTCGTGGCAGGCTCTCGGCGCTCGCTATGCGAAGGCGTAAAAAAGCTCCAAGATCATCGGTAGAAAAATCAATTCCAATGGCTTTGCCAAATTTTACTATGTCAGCGGCACTGGCTTTATCCGGCAGTTCGGTAATAGATATTTCTCCTGCTTCAATTTGAGCAATCATTTTCATCACATTTTCGCGGCTCATGCGTCTGCAACCTTGTCCATAAATTTTGCACACTCAATATCCAAATCTGTCAATCCCCCCATTTCATGAGTGGATAACGTGACCTCAACCCGGTTATAAACGTTAAACCATTCAGGATGGTGATTAATACGTTCAGCATTCATCGCACATTTGGTCATAAATGCAAAAGCTGCATTAAAATCAGAAAAAGAGAATGATTTTGTGATGGCATCACGCCCCTCGACGTAAGACCAACCAATAAGAGAATTGATCTCTTGGTTGCCTTGGAGTGTATCTAGTTTTTTAACCATACGGTATCCTCAGTTGGTAAGTTTAGCGCCAGAGTAGCGGTCCCTGCCTTCACATCAAGTCCAGAGCTTTGAATTGCATGACGGTATGACCTTTTCTGAGCTGCCAGTGAATATATATCTTAAAGATTTAGAACACCTAGGGAAGTACGATTGTTATTTTAATTTTGGCGAGTAGTACAGAAAAGCTGGCTGGGCTTATGCCTTCAAGAATGCGCTGCAAGTATAAAACCACTTTCCGAGTAAGTATTTTTTATAATCATTGGGTGAAAAATTAAATCATTAAAGCGATAATCGAGGCTGTCACCAGAGTTGAGAGTACTCCTGCAAAGATCGATTTGAGACCAAGCCCGGCAATTTCAGATCGGCGCTCTTGTGCTATGGTTCCAAGGCCTCCAAGCATTATCCCCAGACTCCCTAAGTTGGCAAAACCGCATAAAGCATAGACGAGAATAATCCGACTTTTTTCGGACAGTTGTGTATTTTCTAGTTGGGCTAACTCTATATAAGCTACCAATTCGTTCAACACGATTTTAATTCCCAACAGACTACCTGCGGTCTGTGCCTGATCCCAAGGGACTCCAATTAACCAAGCAACGGGGGACATGATCCATCCAAGAATACGTTGCAGCGTAATAGGGGCGTCAAAGACATCTGGAAAGATTCCAAGACACATGTTTGCCAAACTGACGAGTGCTACCATTACAATTAACATTGCGATAATGTTAAAAAGAAGTTTCACGCCATCCAGTGTCCCTTGCGTGACGGCATCGATCGCTCCCCGGGTGGCGGGGGATGCAATTATTGGTTCAGTGATTTTAGTATTATGCAAGTGGGCTGGCACGAGTAAACGAGCTATCAAGATGGCCCCTGGAGCATTTATAAAAGAGGCGGTTAAAATATGACCCAATGCGTTGGGAATTGCTGGCCCAATAATACTTGAATAGAGCACCATCATTGTCCCGGCTATAGTTGCCATGCCTGCCGTCATGATGAGGAAGAGGTCTGCTCGAGAAATTTTATTGATGTAAGGTCGGATTAAAAGTGGAGCTTCCACCATACCGACAAAAATATTAGCGGCTACGCCAACGCCCGCTCCACCGGTGACGCCAAGGGTGCCTCTCAGCACCCAAGCAAAGCATCTGACGATAATTTGGAGTATCCCCCAATGATACAGAAGCGCCGAAAGCGCGCTGATGATAAGAATCACGGGTAACCCCTGAAAAGCCAAAATAAAAGTTGTGCCGGGGGAACGCGCTGTGAAGGGGAGCTCGCCACCACCAAGGTAGCCGAAGACGAGCGAGGTGCCAGCTTTAGTTGCTGCTTGCAAGCCTAAAATAATAGTATTTAACGCGTGAAAGACCCCTTGAAGGGCTTCAACATTTAATAGGATGGAGGCAATAATTAACTGTATGATGAGAGCTAGACCGGCCTTTTTCCAGGATATACTGCGGCGGTTCTCTGAAAAAACCCATGCTATTCCGATTAGGGCTGCTACGCCAAATAAGGATTGACCCGGCACAGTATTCTCCTCGCTTTTTACATGTTGCCGATATCTTACATCGAGAGAAGTCTAGGGCAAAGGCTTGACGATTTTGAAACAAATGAATATTCGTTGTCCGTGTTGTACTTCTTAAAGTTGAGTTTTTATGGCTCTTTTACCGATCATTATAGCCCCAGACCAACGTCTCAAGGTTAAAACTAAATTAGTTGAGGTTGTCGATGACGGGCTTAGGACGTTTATGGATGACATGCTTGAAACCATGTATGCCGCAAATGGCATTGGTTTGGCTGCGCCGCAGGTTGGTGACGTGCGGAGCATTATTGTGGTTGACGTTGCTCGCGCGCAGAAGGAACCACAACCAATGCAAATTATTAATCCCGAAATAGTCTGGACATCTGATACAAAGCATGCGCACGAAGAGGGTTGTTTGTCGTTACCCAAGAATTATATCGAGGTTATCAGGCCAGAAATAATTCACTTGAAATACCTTGATAGGTTAGGCCATGAGCGGGAACTGGAGGCGAGCGGTATTTTAGCGACCTGCATTCAACACGAAATGGATCATCTTCAAGGTATATTGTTCGTTGATTACGTCTCGATAGTTAAGCGTAGCATGATCTTTCGAAAACTCAAAAAAGCCAAAAAACAAGCGATGGAATAACCAATGGATACGGATCCATTGCGGTTAATTTTTATGGGCAGCCCTGATTTTGCCGTGCCAGCCTTAAAGGCATTGATAGATTCAAGACATGAAGTTGTTTGCGTTTACTCACAGCCACCACGACCGGCAGGTCGGGGCCAAAAAGAAACTCTTTGCCCTATTCATTCGTTTGCGGATAGGAATAGAATTCCGGTTCGCTCTCCTTTGTCCCTCAGGGATGATGAGGTTCAGAGAAATTTTGCGCGGCTCAAGTTGGATGCTGTTGTTGTTGTTGCCTATGGGCTGATGTTACCTCAAGCTATTCTTAATGCACCGAAACTCGGATGTTTTAATATTCATGCTTCCCTTTTGCCACGTTGGCGCGGGGCTGCACCGATTCAGCGCGCGATTGAAGCTGGTGACGAAAAAACAGGCGTTTCAATCATGGCTATGGACGAAGGTTTGGATACGGGGGGTATTTACCTAGTGCGTGAGACCCTAATAACCTCAAAAACCACAACGAGTGATCTTCATGATATCTTGGCAGTGGAGGGCGCAGAAATGATTGTTGAAGCGCTTGAGCGAACCTCAAAAAAGGAATTAAAGGCAGTTCCGCAATCGGTCAACGGTGTCACCTATGCCGAAAAGTTGACACGCGATGAGGGACGCGTGAACTGGCAACGCTCTTCTGTTAAGTTAAACCTGCAAATTCGGGCTCTCAATCCCCGACCAGGAGTTTGGTGTGAATTGAATGGTATGCGGCTCAAAATTCTTGCAGCGACTCCTGAATGGGGTGTCAAAGGTGAGCCCGGAACTGTGGTGGGCTTGCCGTTGGTTGTGGCTTGTGGGGAGGGGGCTTTGAGGGTGCAAAAGGCTCAACGATCTGGAAAAGGGAGTATGGATATTGCTGATTTAGTCCGCGGTATCCCTATTGCAATCGGCACAAAATTGGGGTGACGCTATTGTGTTCCCAAAAATTCGTTAGAGAAATCTCGAGGAGCATCTCACTGATAGTTAGTAGATCGTCAATCGTTGCTCCTCACGAAAGTATCTTCATAAACGTGTTAAGTAAACATACCTAGCTTTAAGTTTATGCTCTGCAAAATAAGTAAAGGTGTTCACACAAGTTTAACAATCAGACTGCAGCGTGGCTGAGGGTTTCGTTTTTTGAGGTAATTTTAGTATCAGTTTGGACGTAAAAATCTCTCTTTCAATTCACTAGCCTCTCGGGCCAAATCAACGTCGCAACCGGTATGTGTTAAAGAGCTACATGCATTAATTGTTCAGTCGGTTTAAACTATTCATCCGCGCGCGCGGCAAATCATTGGCTTAAATGAAAAATTTAACATTGAATTTTGACGAGAAAGCATAGCCTTAAAAATGAGTCAGGGTCGGATATCGTTGCATATATTTCTGATGTTATGGCTACCTCCGACAAATAATCCCAGATTGGGCAAGACGGATTTATGCTTTTTAAAAAACGTATGACATCAGAGAACACGAGTACTCATAAGCCCAATGTTTTGATCGGACTCCTCAGTGTTACAATGTTGTTGATAAATTAGTTCCGTCTGCGTCCAGTTCATCAGTGGTCAAAGGGTATTGTTTCCTTGGGTCAATAGGGGGATAAAGTTCGTTCTTAAGTTTACAAGCATCAGTTTGTATTGACCGAGGGATATAAAACGTGAGTGACAATTTGCATCCATTTCGAAGCCACACTTGCGGCGAATTAAGTCGGGGTCATATTGGGGAAAAGGTCCGATTATCTGGTTGGATTCATGCTAAACGAGATCACGGCAATCTTGTCTTTATCGATTTGAGAGATGAGTTTGGCTTGACCCAATGCGTTATCGATATTTCAAGCTCTTTGTTTAATTCGGTAGAAACTGTCCGTATAGAGAGTGTCATAACGGTGACTGGAAAAGTAGTGGAGCGGTCAAACGAGACAATTAATCCAAGTATTAAAACAGGTCATGTGGAAGTGCATATGGAGGCAGTGGTAGTTGAGAGTTCTGCGGACGTGTTGCCAATGCTAGTTGCAGGGGATCAAGAATTTGGCGAAGACATCAGGCTTCGGTATAGATTTCTAGATTTGCGACGAAATCAATTGCATAAGAATATCCAACTCCGGTCAAAAGTAATTTCCTCAATTCGTCGCCGTATGACTGATCAAGGGTTTTTGGAGGTCCAGACGCCCATTTTAACTGCGTCTTCCCCTGAGGGAGCAAGAGATTATTTGGTGCCCAGCCGTAACCATCCGGGTGAATTTTATGCGCTGCCTCAAGCGCCGCAACAATTTAAGCAGTTGCTTATGGTTTCTGGCTTTGACAAATACTTTCAGATCGCTCCGTGTTTCCGTGATGAAGATGCACGGGCTGATAGATCGCCCGGTGAGTTTTATCAATTAGATTTTGAAATGGCGTTCGTCACCCAAGAAGATGTATTTAACGCTATTGAACCTGTGTTGGCTGGTGTGTTTTTAGAATTTGGCGGTGACCATACAGTAACTAAAATGCCTTTTCCGCGGATTCCGTACAAGGAAGCAATGCTCAAATACGGCACCGATAAGCCAGACTTACGAAACCCGTTAACCATTCAAGATGTGACTAATTCGTTTCGTAACGGAGGATTTGGTTTGTTTGCCAAAATCATTGATGCGGGTGGAATAGTCAGAGCTATTCGGGTGCCGGGTGCCGGAAACCAACCGCGCAGTTTTTTTGATAAACTTAATGACTGGGCTCGCCAAGAAGGAGGAGGTGGCCTTGGATATATTATTTTTGGCGAAGATGGGAATACTAAAGGACCGATTGCGAAGAATTTAGAGACTGAAAAAATTAGTGAAATCGAAACGAAGACTGGCACAAAAAATGGCGACGCCGTGTTTTTCGTATCCGGGGAGGTGGGGGAGGCTGAGAGGTTCTCTGGGCTTGCGCGTGAGCGGCTGTGCACCGAGTTATCCTTGCGGTCTGGCGGACAATTTAATTTCTGTTGGATTGTTGATTACCCAATGTTTGAACTGAATGAAGAGGCAGGAAAAATTGAGTTTTCTCACAATCCATTTTCTATGCCTCAAGGGGGTCTTGACGCTCTTCAGACGCAAGATCCTCTGGATGTAATGGCATATCAATATGACATTGTTTGTAATGGTGTTGAATTATCTTCTGGGGCGATCCGAAATCATCGTGAAGATATCATGGTTAAAGCATTTGAAATCGCCGGTTATGATCGATCTGTCGTAGAAGAGGAATTCGGTGGAATGTTGCGTGCGTTCCGATTTGGTGCTCCACCGCATGGTGGGTCTGCGCCCGGAATCGATAGAATCGTGATGCTTCTCGCTAATGAGCCGAATATTCGCGAAGTTATTGCGTTTCCAATGAACCAACGGGCTGAAGATTTATTAATGGGGGCGCCTAGCAAAGTGGATGACTCGCGGCTTAGGGAATTGGGTTTAAAGCTAAATTTGCCAAAAATTAAGACCAGTCCCAACTCTGTCTAGGTTTGTTGAACGTTTAATTATTAAAAATCAGTTGCCTAGAGTTTATTTAACAGGCCATACTATCGAATAAAGCGATAGCGAGATGTGAGTTTTGACAAGGCATCATTACTCCAAGAATTTAATCGTTTTGGTAGGGCTCTATTGGAGCCTCTTATCAAGATTAGTGGTGCAAGTAAAATGGGTTTGTTTGGGAAATTAGTTTTAAGAAAGGCCTTGATAATTGGGTTAAGTTGTTGGGGGCTTAGCGGGTGCGCCATGCCTTTGCCATTGCAAGTTGCATCATGGGCTTTGGACGGTCTCTCGTATGTTGCGACAGATAAATCAATGACTGACCATGGTTTATCAATGGTTGCGCAAAAAGATTGCGCCCTCCTCCGAGGGTTGACCGAGGGAAGTATCTGCAAAAACTGGGATGATGCGGCGACATTAGTTGCAGACACACAGCACGAAAAAGTTCGCCCGTCCTCGGAGATGAGGATGACTAAGGTACGAGAGGCAGACTTGGCGAGCGTGGTCAAAAATATGGCTTCACGGGGAATGAACTTGAAGACTTTGTTGCCGATGGAAAAAGATTTTGAAAAATTAAATTCAGTTGCCGAGTGGGAGAGAGGATCACTTAATTCTCTCAGGGTGTCTCAACACTCCGGTGATCAACAACCTAAAACTAGTTTGAGTAGAACTGTAAAAAATTTATCGGCTCCGCGTAAACCTAAGGCCTTAATAGCAAGTGATCTGGTGGCGCCGGTCACAACGCAGATTAAGTTACCCCCTCTAAAAAATTACTCTATAAACGCTTCGCATTTAGCTACTGATATTTCGGATAATCCTATTTTGGGAATTTATTATGTGATAGGTAGTTTCCGTAATTTCAAAAATGCAAAATTGTTTGCAGTTCGACATGGTAATATTGCCCCTAATGTTCTTGTAGCCGAAGCTAATGAAACGACCGTCTATCGAGTGGTTGTCGGTCCAGTCAGTAAGGAAGACACAAAGCATACATTTAAACGTATGGTGCGTGCGGGTTTGCCGGATAGCTGGGCTATTCGAGTTCAGACCGGGGATTGGCGCCTTGCTCACCAAGTGATTGACGAGGGCCCAAACAATTTAGCATCCATAGAATTGGCCCGAGCGGTTCGTTGAGGGTTGGTGTCCCCACTCAGAGGCTCCTGCACTATCGGTAGGTTCCCGACGTGCCAGTCTCTCAAAATAAGAGGGGCGGGGGTGGTAATCAAAATACCCAATGGCTCACAACTCTCTGAAAATCATGAATTATAACTTTGCGCGAAGATTAAATCGAAAAAGAAACAAAAAATGTAATTATGTTCGCTGCGCCATAGCATGATTAAACTGATCTAGACTGCTAAATATTAGCTTTACTTAAAGAGGATTGAAATGGTGCAAAATAATATTTTGCTCTCCATTACCGGAGTTTGTGCTGCTCTCCACTTAACCTTTTTAGCTCCAAATCATGTTTATAGTGAGGAATTAGTATCTCATAGAGCGGTTTACGGAATGAAGTTGAAATCTGCTGTGCGTGGTTCTGGCATATCTGGGGCTACGGGCAAAATGATATATAATTTTCAAAGTAGTTGCGAGGGATGGGCGTCTGATACAAATGTCAAACTAGTCCTATTTTATAAATGGGGGGATATTAGGTCAACAATTTGGTCATTCGCTAGTTGGGAGGCACGTAACGGCAGTTCCTATCACTTTCACTCTCAGCAAGCTGAGAATGGGGTCATTACTGAGGTTCTAAAAGGAATAGTAAAGCGTAGGTCAAATAACCGGCAAATTGTTGTGAAATTTGCGACCCCTATGGATACAGAGATTACTCTGCACAGAGAAACATTATTTCCCTCAATGCATCTAAAAAAGCTTTTTGCAGCCGTTAAATCGGATGCGAAAATGATTAATCGGGTAGTTTTTGACGGCACCAGCATTGATAACCCCTACGAGATTAACGCAGTTGTTTCCCGGGGCTCCCCGTTGCGTGGCACTAAACGTGTTAATAAACTGGAACAAATCTTAAACAAAGCTGGTTTTCCAACCATGAAGACTCAGCATTTTCGGCTGGCGTTTTTTGCAGATATACGTCAACAAATGATAACTGAGCAGCACACTCCTAAATTTGAACTTGGAATTGACTATCGTGCCGATGGTGTGGCACGCTTTATTCGTCAAGATTTCGATACATTTAGTATTGATCTGGAACTTGAAAATATTGAGAAAATTAACGAGTTACCTTGTTGATTATTCAGGTTCTTGATTTTCCCCATATTCTATCCATTTACGGCATTATACGTGGATTCAAAGCAAGGAATTCATTGATCTTTGATATATTTGTCTAAAATACTTACCCGCGTGAAATTGCTCTGACCAAGAAAATCTATGAGAGGTTTAATGTAAATTGTAGCATGTATATGCCCCAAACAAGCTCCACTTACCATAACCAAGCTGCTCCTCGAACACCACTCGAGTCACCATGAATGTTTTGCACTAAGCGCGTAGCGCAATGATCAGAAAAAACCCAATCTTGCCAAATTAGAGGTACGGTATCATAAAGTCGGTGGATATTTGAGAGGCCACCTCCCAAGACAATAACATCAGGGTCAAGAACATTTATTACACTCGCTAAGGCACGAGCTAGTCTATGTTCATAACGGGCCATAACGTATACCGCTGCGGGGTCGTATAAATCGCACTTTTTTGCTATATCTGCAGCTTTCAAATTAGTCCCTGTGATCACTTTGAAATCAGCCTCTAAGGCAGGTCCTGATAAATAAGTCTCGATACATCGTGATTTACCGCAGTAGCATTTTCGTTCCTTGTGTTTTGTCTCGTGCTTTGAGGCATTATTATCAGCACTTGGAGTGGACCATGGAAGCGGGAGGTGACCCCACTCACCAGCAATCCGATTCCGGCCGGGCCATAATTTTCCATTAATTACTATGCCGCCGCCAACACCTGTTCCAAGTATCACGCCAAATACACTATTGGCACCTTTACCCGCACCATCGTATGCTTCGGATACCGCGAAGCAATCTGCGTCGTTTGCAATTCGGACAGGGCGTTGTAATACTCGTGAGAGGTCTTCATCAAGAGGCATCCCTGTGAGGCAAGTACTGTTGGAATTTTTAACTAATCCTGTAGCTGGTGATAAAGAGCCAGGTATCCCTATACCTACAGGTACATCCAGTTGTATTTTATGCTCAACAGTTAAATCTTTTACCAAATCTCGAATAGCAATAATTGTGTCGTAGTAATTTCCAACTGGAGTATCCATTCGAACACGATTTAGTTCTTTCCCGTTATCCTGGATGACGATGGCTTCGATTTTTGTGCCACCTAAATCAATACCAATTTTCATCGTTTTATTTCAATTTTTGTCGCTTGATACACAAGTATATCAGCTACGACTCGTTTATACTCTATCGTAATAACGAATAACTTATCATTGGGAAACAATACAAGAAGACAGGAGATAATATATTATTTCCGATATTTTTAGGGTTATTAATGCTTTAGACACAAATATTTGTTTGATTAGGAACAAGTTTCAGTTACACACAATTCGTATTTACAGGAAGAATGGAATTCAAGTTGAGCAGGCGCGATCTTATAAAAACATCCGATTCATCGGTTCCCGTTTTTCAAGGATTGTGTGCGCTCGCCGTTACTGGTCGGGAAATTGCGGCGGCACTGCGTGTTTCTCCAGCTAGTGTTAGTAAATGGCGAAATGGAAAATCTAAAGTGCCGGACGATGTACTAGTGTTTTTAACTCTCTTATTGGGAGATCAAATTGAGTGTGGCAGGGACACTAAGTTGGGATCGAGTGCGGCTACCTCGGGCGGGAGACAAACTGTCTTAATTATGGCGGAATCTGAATTGCGACTACAAGAACGCCTCAATGCGCGACTACCGTCAATGGCTATTCGGGAAGGTGTGAGGCGTTATAGGTTGTGGTGGAATGGCACTCGTAACTCTATTCTGCTTCAACCGAGTTTGATCAGTCATGGATTTAACGGGCGGCACTTCACTAGTTTGCGATAAGATTCACGGAGGAAATTTTGGTTGATTACCGAGGAATATCTCAAGAAGGGATCAAAGTGGCGCTCGGTATAAAAAAGAATTACCGTGCACGCCAACCCATCCTCATGCCCGGAAGAGATGATCGAATTCTGGTTCCGGAGACCTTAATGAATCATCAGATCGATCTCCTGAAATTTGAAGAGCCGTTACCACTGGCTGTCATGGCAGCGCGTGACCCAGAGGCTCCAATGGCCCTAGCAGCCGCAGCCCGGTTGTCTCCACAAGGCGGTAAAACACGCCTTCTTGAGGGAATAACCGAGATTGTTTCAGATCAAAGCCGGCATGAATCTGTGAAAATGTGTCTTCGTTATGTTCAGGAGAGAGCCTTTGAGCCCTCTGCCGTTGCGGAAATTCGGAGGCATGCAGCAAAATTTATAATTCACACACGCCAACAATATACTGTTGCACTTAGAGACAACTTAAAAAATCTTCTTCAAGGTAAGATTACTTCCAGTCACTTCGTCCAAGAGTTTTTCGAACTTACTGAGGCTGGTAATCTGCGAAATGATATTAGAAAAAAACTAGTATTAAGTCTTTTACTGTCTCACACAGTTCGACCCAGTGTAAAATTTTTAATGTTGGAAAATTTTGATTATATGCCAAGGGCTGTGCAGGGAGCTATAATCACTGGTATTTTGCATGCGGAACCCAACCGGCATACTGAACTTATTAAAGACGAGTTGAGATACTTGATAATGAACCGCCGGCAAGAAAAAGTTGAAATTCATTAAGAATCAAGGAGTCGAGCCCGCAAGATATAATAACAAAAATTCCCTGCTCATAACCCTCCCGCTTCATATAGAGATGATGGATTTTTATCATCAAACGGGTGTTTGTAGTGTCAAGGCGTAAGGATAAGACAGACTTTACAAGTAGGCATTAGTTGCAATTCTTTGAATGCAGTTATCATTGAGTAAGGTTGAATCGCAAATAGTTAGGTTAAGTGAACATAGGATGACGCACTGTTTGGCCTGGTTTTGGCTGTGAGAGTGAAGCCTAATTGATATTAGGAAAGGAGATGGAATGTCGAAAACTGTGATTACTTGTGCTGTAACTGGGTCGGCCCCAACGCCCGCAAAAAATTCGGGTGTGCCTGTCACTCCTCAACAAATCGCTGAGTCCTCTATTGAAGCTTGGCGGGCGGGAGCCTCCATTGTTCATATACATGTTCGTGATCCTGAAACTGGCGCGCCGAGTATGAAATTTGACTATTATAAGGAGGTAACGGAGCGAATTCGAGACTCGGAGAGTGACGTCTTGATCAACTTAACCACAGGGCCGGGAGCGCGATTGATACCGGGGATAGATGATCCACTATCTTTCCAAGAGGGAACTACAGTCAAGCCCGTTGCTGAGCGTGTCGCTCATATTGAAAAATTAAAACCAGATATATGCTCGCTCGATATTGCCACGATGAACTTTAATCAGCATGTATTTTTAAACACACCTGACCATCTTCGTCTTATGGCAAACCGTATCAAGGCAGTCGGAGTTAAGCCTGAACTTGAGGTGTTTGACACAGGGCAAATCGTGCTAGCTCAAAAGTTGATTGATGAAGGGTATATTAAGTCGCCGGCATACTTTCAACTTTGTTTGGGTATTTCTTATGGGGCAAGAGCAACTCCTGAGGCGATGATGCACATGCGCGATATGCTACCGGAAGATTGTTTATGGTCCGCATTTGGAATTTCGCGTCAACAGTTTCCCATGGCTGCTCAAGCAGTTTTACTTGGTGGGAATTTACGTGTCGGCATGGAGGATAATATTTACTTAGGGGCGGGTGAGTTAGCCCCGTCGAATGCCGCATTAGTTGAACGCGCTGCTCGAATAGTTTTAGATGTTGGCGGTGAAGTTGCTTCTCCAATCGAAGCTAGGGAAATTTTAGGCGTTTGATATTAAAAATTATTATGCGATGAGCGGAGTTTTGTTTTCATCTTCATTTTCATTTTAAATTTGCCCTTGTGGTTCGAGATTGAATTATCGAATAAAAATAAAGCTTGAGACCTAGATGCCCCGAATCGTATTGGATCTTAAAGGCTTTCAATGTCCTTTACCTGTTGTGCGGGCGAACAAAGCTCTACAAAGCATGGCATCAGGGGACGAACTGGAGGCTCATGTCACAGACCGCGCTGCTCCAAATGATTTTATCGAGTATTGTCAAAGAACCGGTAATCAGATGGTTTCTTGTGATACAGGCAAGGACTGCTCAGTTATTGTCATTAGAAAAGTCTAAAATTAGACGCTGAGACTAAAATACAAGTGTGGTTTGCGGGCTTTAGTGGAGTTACGAGCAAACCTGATTTTATTTTTGCTTTTCCAAAACACCCGCAAATAGGATGAGAAGCGGTGGGATTATTGCTAGGGTTAAGATGGCAGACATACTTAACCCCCCCACTACGACAGTTCCCAAACCACGATATAATTCTGACCCGGAGCCTGGAAATATAACCAAGGGAAGCATGCCGAAAATACTGGTAAGTGAAGACATAAAAATAGGTCGAATACGATTCTTTGTGGCCTCTAGCACTGCATCGCATATTTCATAACCTTCAGTGCGAATATGGAAGAGGGTTTGGTGTACAAGTAAGATTGCGTTGTTAACGACTATCCCAATTAATATAACAAAACCAAGCAAGGTAAGCATGTCAAGAGGTTGAAAGATTTGTGTGTTTACTAATGCGAGTGCCAGAACTCCCCCACCAGTCGCTAAGGGGACAGATAACATAATTATGAGTGGGTAAAAAAAGCTCTCAAATAAAATTGCCATTACAAGATAAACTATAATGATCGCAATAATCAGGTCCATGATCATCGCATTCCAAGTTTGTTTTAACTTATCTGCAGCGCCGGTCAGGGTAAATTTGATCCCTGTTGGTAAGGCCTCTGAAATCCTTAATTTATCGATTACTTGCACCTTGAGAATATCTAACGCCTCCTCCAGTGGCATTCGGCTTGGAGGAATAATGAACAGTGTAACTGTTCGTTCTCGGTTCAGGTGACGAATCTGTGTTGGTCCTGATGTAATTTCAATTGTGGCTAGTGACTTGGTCGGGATGACCCGGCCATCGGATGTAACAACCGGAATATTCGAAATACTCTGTGTCTTTTGAGACTTGTCCATCTTGCCTTGGAGCATTAAATCCATTCGTTTGGCGCCAATGGTAATTTCAGCGACCCGAAGTCCGTTATTAAATGCATCGATCGTCTCGCCAAGGACTTGAGCACTCACGCCGTTATCTGCAAGCTTAATTCGATCTGGGATAACACGCACTTCGGGTGCCCCCAATACCAGTCCGGGAACAGGACGGACTTGAGTTCCCTCGGCTCTTGGAAGCACTAATCCAACATTTTTATTGACTATGTTGGCAACGTTTAAAATATCCTCAAGATCTGGCCCGGAAATATTTAGCTCGATCGACCGACTACCGCCGATACCTCGACCAAACAAAGATCTTTGGACGACACCCCCCAGTGTTCCGGGTTCTTTGTAAACTGCACGACGCATGATTGGAAGAAGCTCGGCGACTCTGTTTGGGTCAGCGGCAGCGGCTCCGACAAATGTCCTTCCACGTGATGCTACGAAAAAAAATCTTTGAAGTTTTGGAGTGCCGTCTTCCATATTTAAATCATTCGGACCACTGCTCAGAAATGGGAGTAATTCAGATTCAAAGTCGCTTGCGATCTCTGTGGTAGTTGCGAGGTTGTAACCGGGTGGTGGGACCAGCCTTCCAAAGATCAGGTTTCTGTTTCCATTAGGAAGATAATCTAACTTTGGAAGGAAGGCCCAAGTTGCTGCTGCACTAGCTCCGCAAATTAAGATTACTACGAAGGCGCAAAAATTTCTTCTTTGGATAACGTAGGAGGTGTAGCGAATTGCAACTCGAACAAACCAAATTGCAAAATCGTCGATGATTGGAATACGCACTCGGCGGATCCGGATGCCACGATCACTCCCTAGCAGTCGATTAGAGAGAGCAGGGATCACCGTTACCCCAACGATGAGTGATAATATTACTGAAACGGACAACGCAACAGCGATATCCCGGAACAATTGTCCCATTTCCAATTCCATTACTAATACGGGTATAAAAACCATCACCGTGGTTAAAGCTGAAACCAAAACCGCTGTCCAAACCTGGCGGGTGCCGAGGTATGCAGATTCGCGGGGCGACATCCCCTTCTCCCTAAATCGATAGATATTTTCTAAAACGACAATTGCCGCATCCACCACCATGCCAACTGCAAAGGCGATACCTGCTAAAGAAATTACATTAATTGATCGTCCCATAGCCGCCATCGCGACAAAGGCGCCAATAACCGAGACTGGTATTGCAAGAGAAACTATGAGAGTTGCACTGCCGGAGCGGAGAAAAATTAACAGCATCAGCGCTGCTAAGGTACCTCCGATAACGATATTTTGTTGCACCAACCTAATGGATGATTTTATATAAACAGTCTCGTCGTAGACTTGTATGAGCTTCACTTTGTTACCCGAGAGAGGTCCAGCGTTTAACTCCAAGATTGCCGCGCGAATTCCCTCCATTACCTCAATAACGTTGGCGGCGTGTTCTCGGACGGCGTTTACAGCCATTGCCGGTTGTCCATTAAAACGAATTCGAGAGGTTGGATTTTTGGTTGCCAATCGCACCGACGCTATATCCCCGACCGTTACCCTTGCGACTCTGCGATCAGTCGAGTCAGCGGCTGACCGAAGTAACACTGACTTTACATCTTCTATGTTTGCGAATTCACCCTCGGTTCTTACCACGTAACGTCGTTTTCCTTCATCCAAATCACCCGCTGAAACGGATGAATTAGCTGCTCTGAGTTTTTGGACTACCTCGGTTACATTTAATTGATACCGTGCCAGCTGGCTCGGTTCGACAGAGACCTCCATCTGAGTTGCTGCGCCGCCATAGACGTTGACGCGTGAAACACCTTCGACGCGTTCAAGGCGATCTTGAACAATGTCTTCGACATAGTCGCCGTAGGTATGAATGGCCCGGTCATTCTCTTTGTCACGGATGAACACAATCCAGGTGATTGGGTTGTCGTCAGAACTTGAGGTCCGAATTGTTGGCTCACGTGCTTCATCAGGATATCCGCTCACCCTGTCTAGTCGGTTCGCTACTAGCAATAACGCTCGCTCCATGTTGTGTCCGATTCCAAATTCAAGTGTTATCCGTCCTCGGCCATCCTGAGCTTGGCTTATCATTGACTGGAGGCCCTCAAGGCCCCGTAAAACCTCCTCCTGACGATTAATTATTTCACGTTCAATCTCTGCTGGCGCAGCACCCGGCCAAATTGTCTGTAAGTTAATGATGGGTTTTCTTACATCTGGTGTTAATTGAATTGGAATGGCGTTAAATGCTACAAAACCGAACATGACGACCATAAGAACAGCGGCAAGTACAGCCACTGGCCTATCAATGGCAGTACTAATTATATTCATGGACTATCGGCCTTTTTTGCCCCGCCGTTCTTATTGACACCTTTGCTTGGCGTATTGAATTGCACAGAAACTCCCGGCAATAAACGCTCGTTACCTCGAACAATCGTCAAGTCACCAGCCTTTAAGCCATCCTTAACTATAAACCGTGATCCAGATGTAGGACCTAGCTCGACCGCTTGTAATTGAACTTTTTTTTCTACTGCCAAAGCTACAATTTTTCTCCCGTTCCGGCTCATTACGGCATCTTTGTGGACAGTAAGAGCATTTTTTTTAATACCCGCTGGTATTTCAAGTATGACACTCTGGTTAGCGGCGTACGTTTCGTTGTCTCGGGTTGCTCGTGATCCTACCGTAAATCTTACAGCGCGAGTCCGTGTCCTTGGGTTTTCCACAGGAATAATTGCTCGAACTGTGACAGAAAAGAAACTGTCTTGGCTAGTTCTGGCTCTAGAGATAGTACCAGTATTTAAGCCATTGATGTACAGTGATGGGATATCGGCCTCGATCTCCATCATTTTAGTGTCCACTAATGTGACGACGGGCTCACCGATTTTTAGGTAAGCTCCTATAGAAGTATGTTTTTGCGTAATTATACCGGCATTTGGGGCGCGTATCTCCGCATTTTTTAGGGAGATTTCTGTTAGTTTTTGGTCCGCTTTAGATTTATTTAATTCAGCTTTCGCCTCAATCGCTTGGCTCTCGGCGACAGCGATTTGTTGTATTTTGTCATCTAGTCTTGCGCGAGAAAAAGCAGGTGAATTTTTTAATGACTTTAAGCGCTGTAATTCTTGCCGAAGCAAAAGGATTTTTTGTTTTTTGGTTTTAAATTGTGCTCGGTATTGCGCAACTTCTGACTGCTTAAGCTCTAACTGCCATTTTAGGCGGTCTTTGTTAAGGGTGGAAATTATGTCACCGGCCTCGACGCGGTCCCCTGTTTCGACTGATAGGATTTGCACCGCGCCACTAGAGAGTGCGGAAACGATGCCACTTTGACGCGGTACAAACCGACCTATGATCTCAGCAGTTTGACGGTAAGGTTCAATGCGAACTGTATCTACAGTTACTTTAGTCGCTGGCCGACCCGGTGCTTCAGTTGCAAATGCTTTTGCAATCACCTGATCACAAAGCATTAATCCAATAATTATGTTCCAAGCGAGTTTCACTGTAATTTTTCCTAGTAACTTATACACAGGCGCACAAAATGTGTGGGAGGGTTGATATTTTGAACTATTTTACGCGTTTAATTTTGTCCACGTAATCTTCAGCGGCAACTAACTTCATTTTTTTACGTCTCAAGCATAAATCTAATGGGTGGAGGTGATGCTTACAATCCACAAGAAGTTAAGTAATATGATCTGAAAACGTCCTTAATTTCCAATTTTATTTTTGTGCATAAAAAATTAATAATACCGGCAACTCGGCAAAAGAGTTCCTTAAGAAGTACAATAGTGGGTAGGACTTTGCCTCTGGTCTTCGTTATCAGATCTATTTTCTATTAATGTTATTTCCGTCTTTGGTTTTTGCGGCCTTAATTGGACATGGCGGAATGATCCGATTGGTAGCTATCTTCCATTATGGTCAAAGGGTGTTGACGGGTAGCTGTGATTTTTTTGTCATACTTTAGGATTTTAAAGATCATACGGAACTCTTAATTCTAGATGAAAATGATGGTTCTGTTTAGTTTTCCCCCGACGGCGCAACAGCCGTAACTGCTTTCGACAATGGCGATATTCTGTTGTGGGATCTAGTGGCTAAACGCCCAAGGCTACTTCCCTGAGTAAACGCTCACAAATATAAGGTAATGGCGTTGGCGTTCGATGGGCCTGGGGTAAGACTAGCCAGCGGTGGTTGGGATAACAGGCTTAAGTTTTGGCGAGTGATAGACATTATAATTTGCATGAATTAATGTGAAGGTTCCTATTTATGCAATTACCTTCACGAACAGGGATTCTAATTTGTTACTCGGTGGTCATGATCAATTTATTCAAGTATACGTCGCTAAAAGTGGACGAACTAGAGGCAAACTTGAAAATCATGCCATAGGCGGAATTGATTTTTTTGTTTCGCGCGGTGGCATAATGTTGCTTTTGGTCCAGCATTGATCAATCGGTGAGCTTATAGAATTGCCGAAGCTTTACGCCAGTCGAAGCGTTTAAGCATCATAAAAGTCTAGTTTTTTCAGCTCGTTTTCTGCCGTTTGGAAATAACTTCGTGTCTACCGGACGAGATGGGTATGTAGTCCAATTAGATAAGGCTCGGGGCGAGATTGTTCGGGTAATAAAGGCCCATGATAAAACTATTTGTTCATTAGCGGTCTGGCCAGACAGTCGTTTCGTTGTGACAGGTCGCTCAAATGACCCAACCAGCGTTTGTCACATTGCAGCTGGTGGAAGAATTGGGAAAACATTCAGTAGAAACAGGATGTCTTAAAAGAGCCGCTATTAACAAGTGATCATCCCGGTGCTAAAAATTTTAAGAAATGTGCGCGATGTCATTCACTAAATATGGATGATGGCCGTAGATCAGGAACTTATTTTCACGGGTTATTTGAATGTAGAGTGAGGTCTGTTTTGGGTTCCAATTATTCCGAGGTGCTTTTGAACAAAACATTTGCGTGGAACAAAAAATTGGTATTCGATTTGTTTGACAAAGGACCAGATAATTATTTATTGAGGGGCAAAAATGCAGGTTCAACGGGTACTTAATCGCTCATCTTTGCGAAAATCTAGAGATTGTTTAAATGTTGTCACTGCCGTTCCTCATAAAACGAAATAAATGCACTCGTTGCAGTAAGTTTGGAGAAGTTAGTATCAATGACAACCTTTTTATATTCTCATTTGGATTGCTTGTCTCATAATGTGGGGGATAGTCACCCGGAGTGCCCTGATAGACTTCGGTCAGTTTTAAACGGCTTGGAAGAGGATAAATTTAATACGTTGGTTCGAAAAGAAGCCCCCAAAGCTGACGTGAATCAAATTGAAGCCGTTCACCGCGGGTATTATATAGAAAAATTAATGGATACTTTTCCAGAGACGGGGTACGTGTATCTTGACCCGGATACCGCTTTATCAGCAGGTTCTCTGGGGGCGGCTTTGCGAGCAAGTGGTGCAGCAATCGATGCTGTTGACGCCGTTATTGACGGAAAAGCTAGAAACGCTTTTTGTGCTGTGCGGCCCCCTGGACATCATGCTGAATCTAATCAAGCAATGGGGTTTTGCTTGTTGAACTCAGCGGCAATTGCGGCGGTTCACGCTAGGTCTAAGCATCAGATGAAGCGGGTTGCCGTCGTTGACTTTGATGTTCATCATGGAAATGGGACCCAACACACTTTTGAGACTGATAGTGGGTTGTTTTACGCCTCTAGCCATCAATGGCCAGCCTATCCCGGAACAGGCTTAAAAACCGAGACAGGAGTTGATGGCAATATCGTTAATGTGCCATTGAGTCCCGGATCTGGGTCGAGTGAATTTCGTAAGGCTTACACGGAAATTATTGTGCCGGCTCTGCGCAGTTTTAACCCAGAAATTATGATTATTTCTGCAGGTTTTGATGCCCACATCCAAGACCCACTCGCACAACTAAATGTTAAGACCGAGGATTACGGTTGGCTGACAGAGGAACTCATTGATGTCGCTAAGTGCTGTGATGGACGGATTGTATCTTTATTGGAGGGGGGATACGACTTAAAAGCTCTGAGAGAGAGTGTTCAAGCGCACGTTTCTGTTTTGTTAAAAGCTTAGCATTATGAGAGGTTGTGAATAATAGTTAAACAAAGGTCAAATGTGCAAGCTGGGCCCTTATACTTCGATAAAGGTTGCCCCCCAACCAGTGATGAAAGATTTTAATTGAGCAAATCACGTGGGCATGAACATTGGACACGGTTGTTTTTTCTCTGGCAGTAGCACTGTGTGGTCTTGGTTCTTAATAAATTAATTTATTGGATGATGTTATTCTCGTTTTCGTACTAGCTAATACTGAGCACTCCGCAATAAGACCGCATTACAGACCAATTTTTAAGGGATTAAAATCTAGATTTAACGCATGGCTTTATGAAACTTTCTTGCGATTATTTTTTTGCGTGAGTACACTTACCCTCTGGAGATGTTACAGAATATTATTTGTATTGAGGGCACTGGATGGCTGAAGATAAAATTCCAGCCGACATTCGGAAATTGAGTTTTGAAGAGGCTTTGTCGGAACTTGAGGACATAGTGCGAAATTTGGAAAGCGGCGGGGGTAATCTTGATGAAGCAATTGTATCGTACGCGCGCGGTATTCATCTGAAACGTCATTGCGAATCTCGATTAAAAAACGCACAAGTTAAGATTGACAAAATTGTGCTCGATGCTGACGGAACCCCAACGATAGAGCCGCTTGATCCCCAATAAACAACACAAAGCATCAAGAGGAAATCGTTTTGGTATTCGACCTGCACGAGGCTATGGAAAACAATACTAGGTCCGTTGAGGGCGTTCTTAATAAGTTTTTGTCAAAAGGGGAGGGCCCGGAGCGCCGCGTGACGGAAGCTATGCGGTATGCCTCGTTGGGTGGGGGTAAACGTATTCGCCCCTTTTTAGTTAATGCGTCGGCAAGATTATTCGGTGTTAATGAGATTTCGGCCTTACGGGCTTCAGCTGCGATTGAAATGGTGCATTGTTACTCACTTATCCATGATGATTTGCCGGCTATGGATGATGATGAAATGCGGCGTGGGCGTGCAACTTGTCATGTTCAGTTTGATGAGGCCACAGCTATTCTTGCTGGCGATGCATTGCTCACCAAGGCGTTCGAAATTATCGCCTCGAAAGAAACGCATGAAGATCCCAGTGTGCGATCTGATCTTGTTTTAACTCTTGCCCAAGCGTCTGGTCATGAAGGCATGGTGGGAGGGCAAATGTTTGATCTAGTCGCAGAAGGTCATGATTTGAACATACAAGATATTACTCGACTTCAAAAGCTGAAAACGGGTGAACTTATCGTGGCAGCATGCCAAATGGGTGCTTTGCTGGGAAAGGCATCAAACCAGGATTTGCAGGTATTGGGTGGCTATGCACTTGATATTGGATTGGCGTATCAGATCGCTGATGACCTTTTAGACGTGGAGGGAAACGCGGAGGATGTTGGAAAGAAAACTGGCAAGGATGCCTGCGCAGGGAAAGCGACCTTTGTTTCATTGCTTGGTGTGGATGGGGCTCGAGAGAAGGCTCGTACTCTCAGCAATCAGGCTAACCAAAAATTAGCAACGTTTGGAGAGCTCGCCGAACCGTTGCGAGCACTCGCTCATTTTATTGTAAATCGTCAATCATAATTGCTAGACTTTCGTATGGTAACTTTTTCAATTAAAACACTTATAAATTGACTCAAGGAAGTTATGGTGACTATTGAAACGCAAACCCCGTTGCTGGATACGGTTAAGAATCCAGCAGACGTTCGGGATTTTTCCGCTGAGCAGCTTCAACAGTTGGCTGATGAATTGCGGTTGGACACGGTGCGGTCTGTATCAATAACAGGTGGACATTTGGGCGCTAGTTTGGGCGTTGTCGAGCTGACTGTAGCTTTGCATTATGTGTTTAACACCCCGACAGATCGAATTATCTGGGACGTTGGACACCAATGTTATCCGCATAAAATTTTAACAGGCCGGCGTGAGCTTATGCATACTCTGCGACAAGGTGGTGGCTTGGCTGGATTTACCAAACGCTCTGAAAGTGAGTACGATCCATTTGGCGCGGGGCATTCTTCAACCTCGATATCAGCGGGGTTAGGTATGGCTGTGGCGCGAGATCTTGCAAACATCAAAAACCATGTCGTTTCTGTGATAGGTGATGGGGCAATGACTGCTGGCATGGCTTACGAAGCGATGAATAACGCTGGCTCTATGGACGCTAAATTAATTGTAATTTTAAATGATAATGACATGTCTATTGCGCCACCGGTTGGCGCACTGAGTGCTTATTTATCGCGTTTGATCTCATCCAAGCAATTTCGTTCTGTTCGTCATTTTGCCAAGGAAATGGCAAAGCGATTTCCGCGCCAACTCGAGCAAGCAGCAAGCAAGGTTGATGAATACGCAAGGGGGATGGTCACTGGTGGCACTTTATTTGAAGAGCTTGGTTTTTATTATGTTGGACCTGTCGATGGGCACAACCTTGATCATTTGCTTCCAGTTCTCAAAAACTTGCGCGATGATGAAGAGAAAGGACCAGTGCTACTTCATGTTGTGACGGAAAAAGGACATGGTTACGCTCCGGCGGAAAAATCAAAGGATAAGTATCACGGTGTTTCTAAATTTGATGTTGTGACGGGAGAGCAACATAAACCTGCGGCCAACGCACCAAGTTATACTAACGTTTTTGCAAAGGCTTTGATAGCTGAGGCGGAAGTGGACGATAAAATTGTTGCCATTACTGCGGCGATGCCGGGCGGTACGGGGGTAGATAAGTTTTCAGAAGCTTTTCCAAATCGTAGCTTTGATGTTGGTATTGCTGAACAGCATGCAATTACTTTTGCTGCGGGTATGGCGACGGAGGGTTATCGACCATTCGCGGCAATTTATTCAACGTTTTTACAAAGAGGGTATGACCAAGTCGTTCATGACGTGGCTATTCAACATTTACCAGTGAGATTTGCGATTGATAGGGCCGGGTATGTTGGGGCGGACGGCAATACGCATTGTGGGGCTTTTGACCTTGCATATCTGTGCACGCTTCCAGGCTTTATTGTCATGGCGCCAAGTGATGAGGCTGAACTGATGCACATGACCGCCACGGCGGCAACTATCAATGATGGCCCCTCTGCTATTCGCTATCCACGAGGTGAAGGTGTTGGTGTTGAACTCCCAGCACGTGGTCGACCACTTGAAATTGGCAAAGGGCGCATTCTACGACAAGGGACGAGTATTGCAATTTTAGGGTTGGGACCGCCTGTTCAAACGGCATTGCAAGCGGCTGAGGAGTTGGGGGCACTGGGATTTTCGACTACTATTGCTGACGCTAGGTTTGCAAAGCCTCTTGACGAAGAGCTTATCTTGAATCTCTCACGAAATCACGAAGTGTTAGTTACCATTGAAGAAGGCTCTGTTGGGGGATTTGGAAGCCATGTTGCAGGTTTTTTAGCGAATGTTGGTGCCTGTGATAGCGGTTTAAAGTTGCGTGTTATGACGATGCCGGATTTCTTTATTGAGCAAAATAAGCCGGATGTTCAGATGGAAATTGCTGGACTTACATCGCCACATATCGTTGCCACTGTGCTGGCGGCTCTTGGTCGGGACGATGAGGCCGAAGCTGTTCTAGAGGCGCGGCGGGCGTAAATCGGCCTTGGCCAATAAAAAAAAACGGGTTGATCTTGTTCTTGTGGAACGGGGGCTTGCGGAGACAAGCGCTAGGGCAAAGGCGCTGATTATGGCGGGACTCGTGTTCTTGGGAGAGCAAAGAGTCGATAAACCGGGTCAGCAGATTGCGCTCGAGGCTCAAATCACCGTTCGTGGCAACGATAATCCATGGGTCAGCCGTGGAGGTTTAAAATTAGCCTATGCTTTAGAATACTTTGATATCTCCACGGATGTGGCTGTGGCCCTAGACGTTGGGGCTTCTACAGGGGGGTTCACTGACGTTCTCATCCAGCGAGGTGCGCGTATGGTTTATGCGGTTGACGTAGGGCGAGGACAACTTGATTGGAAACTACAAACAGATGTGCGTGTAGTTCAGCTGGATAAGACCAATGCTCGGTACCTAACGTCAGAGATCATTCCTGATCAAGTTAATCTTATCTCATGTGATGCTAGTTTTATCAGTCTAAAAACTGTGTTGCCTGCTGCTCTGAAATTGGTTGCTCCGTCTGCTATGCTAATTGCACTAATTAAACCGCAATTTGAGGTTGAACGTAGTCATGTGAATAAAGGGGGCGTTGTGAAAGATCCTTATTTTCACCGGGAAGTGTGTAAGGATATAAAGTATTGGTTATCTGAAATACCCGGATGGAAAGTCTGGGGGGTAACCGAGAGCCCTATTCAAGGGGCAGAGGGCAATAGAGAGTTTTTTATCGCTGGACAATACATTGCCTAAGCTCAGGCCAATTTATAGGTTGTCAAGAACGTGTTTGCTGGTCCCGCCAGCCAAATCTATGATGTTGACATGTTAAAACGTTTAAATGTTGGGTAATTTTTAAATGCTTCTTCTAATGCGCAAGCGAATCGGGTCAGTGATCATAAAAATCTTTGCCTTTTTATTGATACTAGGTTTTGGGGCTTGGGGTATTCAAGATATGCTCGGGTATCAAGTTGGTGGTGGGGGCAGCGTAGCGCAAGTTGGCGATGTAAGGATGGGGCCTAACAAGCTTTATAGGGATGTAGGGCTCGAAATCCAAAGGATGCGCCCCTTACTGGGTAAACAATTAGATATGGAGACCGCTCATCGACTCGGCGTAGTGGATATGGTTTTGAACCGAGAGGTCAGCAGTATTGCGACTATATTGACAACCCAATCTTTAGGCATCGCTATCAGCGATAGATTGGTGCGTGCTGAGGTCACATCTCGACCCGCGTTCATTGGCTTAGGGGGCAATTTTGATCACCGCAAATTTAGAGCTATTTTGCGCCAAGCGGGCTTGTCTGAGGATGATTATATAGCGGAGGTGCGCGGCGCATTAGCGAGCGATTTCCTATTAGGTAGCGTGGAAGCTGGCGCATCTCCCCCAAAAAGTTGGGTGAATAGAATTTACAGGTACCGCGAGGAGACCCGTGATGTTGATTCTATTGTGATATTAGATCAATCATCGAATAAGCCAACGATACCGACTGACGCGCAATTGCGCCAATCTTATACAGTAAACAAGGATATTTACACAGCACCTGAATACCGAGCCATCTCGTATGTACAATTGTCAGCGATGGACCTCGCAAAAGAGATATCGATTAGTGATGACGAACTCAGGAGAGCTTATGACGAGAGAGAAGAGGAGTTTTCCGTAGACGAAAAACGTGAGATTAGACAATTAATTCTTGCTGATGAGGATACGGCAAAGAGAGCGGCTGAAAGAGTGAAGAATGGTGGTGACTTCATTCTTCTAGCGAAAGAAATTGCCGGTTTAGATCCAACAACTGTTGAGCTAGGCTTAGTCTCCAAAAGTGATTTACTGTCCGAATTAGCGGATCCAGTATTTACCGCTGGATTAGGAACGACTGTTGGTCCTCTAAAGAGTGCCTTAGGTTGGCATTTGATTCAGGTTATTAGTATTTCAGAGGGCCGCACGGCTAGTTTTGAAGAGGTTATCGAAAAATTACGCGCTGAGGTGGCAAGGGAAAAGGCTATCGATGGATTGTATGAGATTTCAAATCAACTAGAGGATATCTTGGGCGGTGGAGCGTCAATTGAGGAGGCCGCTCGTGAGCTCGGGGTAGGTGTCAGAAAAATTATCGCGATGGACGCACAAGGGAGAGATCGCGGTGGTGCAAAGATTGTGGAGTTGCCCGGGGAACACCTATTCGTCAATTCTGCTTTTTCGACCGAATTATCGGAAGAGAGTGCGTTACAGGAGGTTGGAGAAGATGGTTTTTTTCTGTTAAGGGTTGATCAAATCATTAAGCCGGCTTTAAGACCGTTCGCGCAAGTTCGGAGAGATGTAAGTCATGCTTGGGTCGAAGAGCAGCGTCGATTGGAGGCGGAAAAATTTGCTATACAATCTCTAAAAACTATTAATTCCGGAGCAGGGGTCGAGAATATCGGTGATATGGAGACTATACAGGGGATTTATAGAGATGGGCGTACTGATGATCAAAGGTTTGGCCCTGCCCTTATCTCAAAAGTTTTTAAACTGAAAGTAGGTGAGGCAACAATGGGTCGGGTTGAAGGGGGCTACCGGATCGTATTACTCAAAAAAATCACTGAACCCAACCCTCACGCTGATAAAAAGGGCGCAAATAAGCTTGCAGAATTTCTTACCAATTCCATACGTGGCGATATAGCAAGCCAATTGCGAAAAAAATTTCAAAAGGATGCGGATGTAAAAATACATCAAGCGGAGATTGACCATCTCTTCAACGCTTCTAGGCGTAAATAGTGTCTATGTGGCTAATATAATGCAGACTTTTCCAAAATATACACAATTCAGACAAGGATATGATGCCGGTTTAGCCCAGGTAATCTGGACTAAGTTGGTTGCCGACTTAGAAACGCCTGTCTCTGCGATGTTGAAAATGGTTCGGGGAGAGCCGAACAGTTTTTTACTCGAGTCAGTTGAAGGAGGGGCAATCCGTGGACGTTACTCAATACTTGGTATGCGTCCAGATCTTGTATGGCGTTGCGATGGAGATAAGGCCGAAATAAACCGGAATGTTAGTTCAAATGCGGATGCGTTTTTGCAATGCCCCTTGGCTGAAAAGAATGGCACTATGGCATCTTTGCGTGGAGTGCTATCAGAGAGTCGTATTGATTTACCAGATCATCTACCGCCGATGGCAGCAGGGTTAGTGGGATATATGTCATATGATATGGTTAGATTAATTGAGAAGTTACCCGACGATAATCCCGATTCGATCGGGGTGCCTGATAGTATTTTTCTTCGACCGACTATCATGGCGATTTTTGATTCTCTCGAGGACACAATGACTTTGGTCACTCCGATATGGCCTGGCAACGCCCTGCCGAAACAAGCCTATCAGTCAGCTATTCAGAGATTGGACTCTGCGATCAATAATTTGGAAACCCCGCTCGTTGCTTTGCATCCTGTTCGAACCTCTCTTCGATCCAACAAAGAGCAACTAAAGTCGAATGTCACGCGCGATGATTTCTATTCTATGGTGGCGCGAGCGAAAGATTACATTCATGCAGGTGATGTGTTTCAAGTCGTTCCATCACAACGTTTTAACTTACCTTTTAAATTGCCACCTTTTACGTTCTACCGCTCACTTAGACGTCTAAATCCATCACCTTTTCTATTTTACATGGATTTTAACGGTTTTCAGATCGTTGGTTCCAGCCCTGAAATATTAGTTCGCGTGCGTGATGGGCGGATAACTCTCAGGCCCCTGGCAGGAACGCGCAAACGCGGTCAAACTGCTGATGAGGATGCCGCCTTGGCTGAAGACCTTCTTGCAGACCCCAAAGAAAGGGCTGAGCATTTGATGCTTTTGGATTTAGGCCGCAATGACGTAGGGCGAGTTGCTAAAGTTGGGAGTGTGAAGCCGACTGAGCAATTTGCCGTCGAATACTATTCGCACGTAATGCATATAGCCTCTAATGTCGAGGGAGATCTTGACCGCATGCATTTTGATGAAATTGACGCATTAATGGCTGGCTTTCCGGCAGGCACTGTGTCTGGAGCACCCAAAGTACGTGCGATGGAAATCATTGATGAGTTGGAGCCTGAGAGACGTGGTATATACGCCGGGTGTATTGGTTATTTTGGAGCAGATGGTGATATGGACACATGTATCGCGTTGCGCACGGCTGTTATTAAGGAGGAAGTGATATATATCCAAGCTGGGGCGGGAGTTGTTGCAGATAGTGAGCCGGAGTCCGAGTTTGAAGAGACTGTTAGCAAAGCAATGGCTCTTGTTCGTGCGGCAGAGGAGGCGTCGTTTTTTGGTGAGTAGTCGATATTGTCGGCGGGAGGTTCTCAGTGGTGCTTGCACTCTTTAATTATCCATGTGTTAGCTCGTCTACAAATTAACCGTCTGTTTTTCTGAGCAATGTCGAGACAGGCACAAGTTGAAATCCTTTTTTCTCTATTTCTTTTAACCAAGGTTTTAATGTTCTGAGAGTCGTCTCCCTTGGGTGACCAATCGCAATTGCATAACCTTGACCTCGAGCTAATTTTTCTAGGCGACTTAATTGACGATTTATAGACGTTTGATCGTCCTCGTGGTCAATAAAAATATTTCGTAATGCAAACGGCACAGCAGCCTCCCGTGCGACCAGAGTGGCAACTGATCGTGATGATGTGACGGAGTCTAAAAACGCTAACTTACGTGCTTTTAGTTCCGCCATAACTTGTCGCATACCCACTAAGTTTGCGGTAAAACGGCTTCCCATGTGATTATTAATTCCGACATAACCTGTCATCTGATCTAAGTTCCATCTTAGACTAGCCAGCCGCTCGCTTGCTGGGACCCCTGTTAAAAGAACATTTGGGCCGGGGTCAATATTGACTGATTTGGGTTCCATGGGGACGTGCATCCATATCTCATGTCCTCTCTTCTGAGCTTTGTTTGCTTGGTTTTGGAGTCCGTTTGCGTAGGTAAGAAAGGATAGACTGAGTGGGGGTTTCATTAAAATTGTTTGTCTGGTTCGTTTTTGGTCAACCCCTAAATCATCTATTACAATAGCAATAAGAGGTCGCTTGTCCCTAATTTTTTTATCCGAACTTTCATTTGATTTGATAGCTGGATCCCGACTAGGCGCTCTTCTAATATATTGTCCGTCTCGCGTGTCTCTATTCATTGCTAGGGCCGGCTTTTGGGGCGAGGCAACAGTGTACGATGAGCTGCCGAGGACTTGGTAACTTGACGATTTTTGTTCGGGGCTCGTGAGCGCCGCAGTCATATTATTTTTTTGTGTCTGTAAATGCTCCATCATTACGACTATTTCGTCCGATAGCTCTTCCTCATAAACCCGAGGGGCTGCATTAACCGACGGAGAACTCGAGCTTTCAGATAAGATTGGTATGCTTGAATTTACTCTTTCTGGGGTGTAGGGCGTTTTATAAAATCTCTGATGATTTTTTTTGTTTAATGATTCTGAGTGATTAGCCTTTTCGCTAATTTCTTCTGGTATCGTCGGGGGAGCAAGAAGAAATCCGGCAACGTAGCCGATAATTAATCCGAATATGCTTAAAAAAACCAAAATGAGGTTTTGGGACCTTGAGCCTCGTCCAAACTTGCGCAGTGGTACTTTGTCGTTGGTCATCCCTATTATCTTCCTAGAAATAGGCATTAGGTCAAGTAAGACGTGGATTTTAAAAAATTTTATGTTTGAGAGCTTCAGTAAGCTTATGGGGTATTCTTTGATTACTACACCTACTAGGGTTAGTCGCGTATATGTGATGGTTTAAAGTATTAATTACAAATTAATACACACCTAAGATCACTTCATAATGACAAAGTATAATTCAAGTTTTCTTTGGTGTTACTTGATTAATAATTCATGTGATTTATTTATCCGAAAAGCTATAATTTATATGATACTTTAGTTGTGATGCACTACTTCAGTTAGTTGTGATGCACTACTTCAGCGAGGTAAAGAGTTTACGCACGAAGTCCATGGTTTTTGTTTGATATGGTTTAAACGTTTTCAAGTCGGATGGTTCTGGTGAGTTCGATTAGATTAGAGGATCACACGAGTATTTGGCTAATTATTTTACTCACCTATAAACCCAGTTTATTTGTCCTCTGCCCTAGCCTTTTCGAATATTACCGGTGAGACTGTCCTATGCAGAGAATTGATTATCCTGAGAAAAAATATTTGACTGGGTCAGTTGTTATTCCACAAGACTGGGAACGATTAGCATCTTATCTCAATCGTCATAATTTGTCCCTCGATACCAGTAATCCGGCTCGCCAGTTTGCGGCTGGTTTTGGTAATTTAAATTATCTGATATCGGTTAATGGGCGTAATGCGGTGTTGCGACGCCCTCCACTTGGGCCAATCCCGATGGGTGGTAATGATATGATGCGTGAGAGTCTGATAATGCGAGGATTATCCTCCCAGATTGATCTAGTCCCAAGATGTATACACGCGTGCAATGATATCAAAGTGCTTGGGGCCCCTTTTTTTATAATGGAGTTTCGAGAGGGGATTGTAATTGGAGGTGAGATGCCCCTTTGTATTGCGGGGTGGCGAGGACCTAAAGGAGAGGAACCGGGGGACCACTTAGGTCGCGTACTCGTGCAAACTTTGGCTCGGCTACATAGGGTTGCCCCCGCTAAAATTGGGTTAGAACAATTAGGGCGTCCAGATGGGTTTTTACATCGAACTCGCGAAGGTTGGCATAAACGCGCTCAGATAGCTTGGGAGGGTGAAGTTCCTGTAGCGTTGAGTGAGTTACTAATTTGGTTATCGGCGCAACCAATTCCAGACGCTAAAACGGCTTTAATCCATAATGACTTTAAACTAGATAATCTTATCGTAAATCCGGTAAATTTGGAGCCCACAGCAATGATTGACTGGGATATGGGGACCCGGGGTGATCCTTTGTACGACTTAGCAGTTCTTTTGAGTTATTGGACTGAGGTTGGTGATCCAGATGCGATGTTTCAAATGAATCAAATGCCTACGGCAAGTAATGGTTTTATTTCACGACAAGATGCTGTTCGGATGTACTCTGAATTATCTAAGCAGGATTTATCCGATTTTGGGTTTCGACGCGTGCTTGCAATACTTCGAACCGCATGTATTTTTCGACAGCTATATCGCCGGTATACATCTGGTGGGACTCGAGATCCTAGGTATAAGTCCTTTGGTTTGACCGCGAACGGTATCTTAGAGTTTGGCGTTGATGTTGCTAACAATCGCTGTTTCTAATCGGTATGGCTGGAGATGTTTAGATGATCGATTTTAATTTAACAGAAGATCAACTTAATCTTCAGACTAGAACCAAGACTTTTGTTGAGAATGTCATCATTCCTTTTGAAAAAGATCCGCGTTGCACCAGTCATGGTCCAACGGACGAGCTTCGCCTAGAATTGAATGCTTTAGCCAAGGAAGCTGGCTTATTCGCGCCACATGTTTCTGAGGAATGGGGGGGGCTAGGCCTCGATCACAGAGATATGGCGGTTGTATTTGAGGCGGCAGGATATTCGCCCCTTGGCCCTATCGCTCTTCATTGCGCTGCTCCTGATGAGGGGAATATGAATTTGCTGGCTAAGGTTGCGACTCCTTACCAGCAAGATATCTATTTGAGACCGCTTGCAGCCGGCGAAACAAGGTCATGTTTTACTATGACTGAGCCGTCTGGTGGGGCAGGATCAGATCCCAATATGCTCACAACAACTGCAGTGCCGAGCGGAAATCATTACGTTATAAATGGGCGAAAGTGGTTAATTACTGGCGCCAAGGGCGCCGCCTTTACGATCATCATGGCGGTAGTGCCTGAAGGTCACAGCATGCAAAGTGGGCCCACAATGTTTTTAGCACCTATGGATAGCAATGGTATCGAGATAAAGCGAAATCTGGACACCATGGACTCAAGTTTCACTGGTGGACACGCAGAGGTGGAGTTTAAAAACCTTAGACTCCCGGCAGACAGTGTGTTGGGTGAAGTCGGAGAGGCTTTTCGTTACGTTCAAGTTCGATTAGCACCAGCTAGATTAACCCATTGTATGCGCTGGCTTGGAGGTGCATGTAGAGCACATGATATTGCATCAAAATATGCCAAAACGAGGCACGCCTTTGGTAAGGCGATCGGCCATCATGAGGGAATTGGTTTCATGTTAGCGGATAATGAAATTGATCTTCAACAAAGCAGATTGATGGTATGGTGGACAGCAAACGAACTGGATAGTGGCAGAAAAGCGCGTCATGAGTCCTCAATGACTAAAATTGCGGTCTCAGAGGCTTTGTTTAGGGTTGCAGACCGCAGTCTGCAAATACTTGGTGGGATGGGTATGACTTCTGATACCGTGGTCGAACAGATATTTCGCGAAGTCAGAGGTTTTCGTATATATGACGGTCCCTCTGAAGTTCATAGATGGGCTATCGCCCGTCGAATTTTGAAGCGTGAGAAGTTGGAGTAAACATTACAGGTATGAGCGAATTATTTTTAATTCGTGATAATTTAATTCTAAAGTACTTAGCAATCGATATCCATCGAGGAGTGGAACGGTTGGATCTAGGTGCAATGTGGCTTTGAACTGCAATGTCCTCTCATATATGAGAGGAATAAGGCGTTGTTGAGATAATTAGTTACTTTGTGTAACACAACCCCAGCCTCTAGACACTACAATATAGTATGAAGAATAGTTTTGAGAATTTTAATGTGTGGGGAATAGTGTGATTGTTCATTAAAATATTTAATATTTTAGATCGATACCCTAAAAATTAAATAAAATCCATGAAGATTGGAGGAGTATCAGCGGTTATAATAGATACAAGTTTTATAGTTTTGTTATTGGGATGTTAGCCTGCATCCAAGCGGCTAACCCTCCTGTAATATTATATGCTTCATCCAGCAGGCCATTGATGACGAGGTATTCTCCGACTTGGTAGGATCTAATACCTTGCGCACACAGAAAAGCCACCTTTTTGCCGCGGCTAAGTGGTAAATTATCGGGATTAAAACGAGACATTGGAATGTGCACCGCGCCGGGCACACGTGAATGCACTAATTCGTTGTCCTCGCGAACGTCGATTAACACGAGTTCTCCTGAATCTAGCCACTCTTTTGCCTCAATAGGCGAGCATTCAATAATTCCACCCATAGTAATCCTACAATCCCCCAGCCTTGGGTAAACCTCCCCCATCATCTTTTCAAGTTTTAAAAGTTTCCTATAGGAATCGCATTAGAAACTGTAGGCATAATCAATTCTGTTTTCAGTCATGCATTTTTACCTGAAGGCATTGCTATTGGCTTACTTCCTCCCATCAAACTAATATATAAAAGAGAAAGTTAATCATCAGATTTCGGGGTAGCAGTAATGGTTAAAGATTATAACGGTTTGGAAATGACGGCTTCAGAAAAAGGCGCTGCCGCTTTTAACCACGTAATCGATGGTTACTTAAGATTGGCTCATGACACTGGTACCCGGTTAAAAGGTTTATTAGAGATTGATGCAGAAATTCCGATGGCTCAAATCCTCAAGGGTTACTTTTTTATGTTAATGGCCACAAGATCTTTGAGGAAAAGAGCAATTGAAATTGTAGAAACTGTAAACTTGCTCCCAAAGAGTGCGAATGAAAGAGAAAAATTACACTTTAGGGCTCTTTGTGCATGGACGGGGGGTAAAAATTCGCAGGCCATTGCTGCCTGGGAAGAAATATTATTATTGTATCCAAGAGATATTTTGGCTCTTCGTTTGGCACATCACGGGTATTTTTATAATGGAGATAGTCAAAATTTATGTGATGTTGTTTCTCGTGTTTCTCATGCATGGGATAAGGGAATGCCCAACTTTGGTTACGTTTTGGGTATGAAAGCCTTCGGATTGGAGGAAACTTATGCATTTGATGCGGCTATCCGTGCCGGTTTACAAGCGATAGAAATTAACCCGATTGATCCGTGGGCTATTCATGCAGTTGCTCATGTGCACGAGATGACGGGGGAGCCAACTGAGGGCATAAATTGGATTACTAACAATGAGTCGGGCTGGATTGGATGTAATAATTTTCGTCACCACATCTATTGGCATCGCGCGCTGATGTGGCTTGAGAAGAGAGAATACGCAAAAGTTTTAAATAGTTACGATAATGATATTTGGAACCCTCTTTCCGAGGAGTATTTAGATTTATGCAATAGTGCATCGTTGCTTATGCGATTAGAGTTACATGATGTCGATGTTGGTGACCGGTGGAGCACCCTAGCTGAAAAATGTAAAAATCGCACGGACGAACACATTTTGACATTTGCAGATATCCATTTTGCCTTGGCTCTCCTCTCAGTCAAGGCTGTAGAGGCTCAAGACCTAATTGCATCAATGAAATGTTACGCCGAGAGCAAGGGTAACTTTGATGATAACGCTCTGGTTAGCGCAGAGATAGGGATTCCATTAATTGAGGGCGTCAGAGCCTACCGTGATAAAAAATATCAGAGAGCTATAAAATGGTTCATGCCAATCCGATACCACGTTCAACGCATGGGAGGGAGTCATGCACAAAGAGATTTGTTTGCGATGTTACTTTTAGATTCAGCGTTGAAAGCAGATCATATACCCTTAGCTAAAAGCTTGGCCGCTGAGAGAATGGGAAGGCTATCCAAAAGCTCTTGGACACAAAAAAAATATATCGATTGCCCTCGGTCGCCAGTTTAATCGAGTTTTAAACTTGCTTAAAACCGGCGCAAGAGGGAGGTCGTGAGGCCTATATACGAAATATAATTGGGGTCGATTATCATCATCAGGCTACGCTCTATCACGCTTATAGGATGAAAATTCGATGTTCTAGCCGGCAAGCACCTAAATGCGGTAAGCTTAAAACGATTGTGGTCATATACATAATTAAGCTCTCGTTTATCATTATCTCCAACTGGCTGAACTCTGAATTGAGAGCGTCCGTGTTAACCACATTGAGCACGGTGACGAAGTAGGTGATCTGCAAGTACACACGCAGTCATAGCTTCCCCCACGGGCACTGCCCGAATACCAACACAAGGGTCGTGCCGCCCTTTTGTCGCAATCTCGGTTTCGCCTCCACTTAAGTCAATGGTTTTACGGGGTGTTAAAATAGAACTCGTGGGCTTCACAGAAAACCTGATAATTAAATCTTGACCGGTTGAGATGCCACCAAGAATGCCTCCATTATTATTGGAGAGAAATTGGGGTTTATCGCCTTCCATTCGCATCTCATCAGCATTTTCCTCGCCGGTGAGCTCAGCGACTTGCATACCCGCGCCAATTTCGACCCCTTTAACCGCATTGATACTCATAATTGCTGCTGTTATGTCGGCGTCCAATTTACCGTATATCGGTGCGCCCCATCCAGCTGGAACACCAGTAGCTCGGATCTCAATCATTGCACCAACAGAGGACCCCGCTTTCCTGACTTTATTAAGGTAGGTCTCAAAAGATCGGGCAGCTTCAGCATCAGGTGTAAAAAACGGGTTATTATGGACTTCGTCCCAGTTCCATTTTCCATTATCAATTGCGTGTATCCCCATTTTAATTAAAGCGGCTCGGATCGTAATTTTAGATCCTAGAATTTTTCGCGCTATTGCCCCGGCTGCTACCCGCATCGCGGTCTCCCTTGCCGATGCGCGCCCCCCACCTCGATGGTCGCGCAACCCATATTTTTTTATGTATGTGAAGTCTGCGTGGCCGGGACGAAACTTGTTTATTATCTCCGAATAGTCTTTGGAGCGCTGATCTTGGTTTTTAATCAAAAGAGCAATTGGTGTTCCGGTTGTCTTTCCCTCAAATACACCAGATATAATGCTCACGACATCAGACTCCTGTCGTTGGGTTGTGTAGCGAGATTGCCCGGGTTTCCGCTTATCTAAAAATGGCTGGATATCAAGGTTACTTATAGACAATCCGGGCGGACAGCCGTCAACAACGCAACCAATAGCTTCTCCATGGCTCTCACCGAATGTGGTGACACGGAATAAATGTCCAAACGTATTGTGGGACATGACGTCCTGGTCCTTTTTTGATCTAGACGACCGAAATATCCGGTGCATCGACGGCTTTCATGCCAACGATGTTGTAGCCGCAATCAACATGATGTGTCTCACCGGTGACACCACTTGATAGGCTTGATAGGAGATATAATCCGGCTCCGCCGATATCACTCATATTAACGTTACGACGAAGTGGTGAATTGTACTCATTCCATTTTAAGATATATCTAAAGTCTCCGATTCCTGAAGCGGCCAGAGTTTTCATAGGTCCGGCAGATAATGCGTTAACTCTTATATTTTCTTTGCCCAAGTCTTCAGCTAGGTACCGCACGCTTGTTTCGAGTGCCGCTTTAGCTACACCCATTACATTGTAGTGAGGCATAACGCGTTCCGCGCCAAAGTAGGTGAGTGTAATCAAACTCCCTCCCTCGCTCATCAATTTGCGTGCGCGCTGGCATAGCGCTGTGAACGAGAAGCATGAAATATTCATGGTTTGAGTGAAGTTTTCTTGCGAGGTGTCAATATATTCGCCTTTTAATTCCTCTTTATCTGAGTAAGCAATTGCGTGAACCAAAAAGTCTAATTTACCCCAATGTTTTCCAATTTCAGCAAATACATTGTCCATGCTTATAGGGTCCGTTACGTCGCAAGGAAGAACGAGATCGGAACCTACGGATTCTGCAAGTGGAACGACACGTTTTTTAAGGGCATTGCCTTGGTAGGTAAACGCGAGTTGTCCACCGTGGTCATGAACGGCTTTGGCTATTCCCCATGCTATCGAACGGTCATTGGCGACTCCCATGATTAAGCCCCGTTTCCCGAGCATGAGCGCAGCGGCGTCAGGCATAGAAATTCTCTCCAATAAATATTTGTGACGGGTTAGTAGTAACCCTCAATTTGACATGAACATAAAGCATGGCGTCCTTGGATGATAGCTAAAAGCCGCATGTTTTGAGGTGCTGACTAACCCTTTAATGGGTCAACTATGTTGAAATGATAGGTCAATTTCGTAACCTATTGATTAACAACCATGAAACTACAAGTAAATTTAGAACATTCCATGCTGATCCATTAATAAACGCGTACAAATAACTTCCAGCGTAATCGAATATTTCACCTGCCATCCAACCCCCGATGGCCATTCCCGCGATTGTTGCTGTTAAAACTAAGCTAATACGGGTAGCCGCTTCATGGGCTGGAAAATAATCTCTAATTACTAACGCATAACTCGGCACGATGCCTCCCTGAGCTAGGCCAAAAATCATCGATACAAAATATAACGAACTCAACCCATTGAACGGTAGATAAAAAAACAATGTAATTAGTTGAAGAAAAGATGATGTAAATAGGGTGTAGAGACCCCCAATGCGATCTGCAATAATACCGAATGCGAGTCTGCTTATAATCCCAACAGCCAGCATCAATGATAGGATTTCTGCACCCCGATTAGCTCCGTAACCCAAATCAAAACAGTATGCTACGATATGAACTTGCGGAGTTGCCATAGCGATACAACAGGCTGTGCCGGCAAAAATAAGCAACCATTGTGTCCCGGGGGGGCGTTTAAGTAGCGTTTTAGTATCCCGTGATAGTTGAGGTCGACTGTTTGAGGGAACCCTTGTTTGCGGTTTTGGTGTTGATTGCTTGAGTAATCTTGCCAGTGGGATAAGTAAGCTTACGCAAACGACCGCTATCGTAATATGGGTTTGGCGCCAACCAATGTTATCGATGCCAAATTGCATTAATGGTGGCCATATTGCTCCAGATAAATAATTCCCACTGGCAACAATAGCTACAGCAAAACCACGGCGTCGACGAAACCAAAATGAGACGTCTGCAATCAATGGTCCGAATGTTGCTGAACTGCCAAGTAAGCCAATTAGCATGGCTTGAGCAAACATAAATTGCCACAACGATTGTGAAAAGGCTGAGGTTAAGTAGCCTAAGCTAAGCATGAACGCGCCGAGCATTATCGGAGGCATAATGCCAAACCGATCTGACAATTTGCCCATTATTATTCCACCCCCAGCAAAACCAAGCATTGTTGCAAAATAGGGGAGGGATGCGCCTCCTCGATCAATGCCGAATTCTATTTCGATCGCAGGTAATACCACCACGATGGACCATAGCCCTATCCCCCCTATGGTGGACAACAAAACTGAAACAAAAAGCCTGCGCCAAGCAGTGGGGCTATCAATAAGCTGCTCTTCTCGGGATATGCTCATTTAATTTGTCTGTGCTCGGACAGGAATATTCCCCCTAATACGAATGCTAAGGCCATTCCATGGAAGAATTCAAACGACTCATCGAGAACCGCTACTGCAATAATTGAGGCAAATATAGGCACAAGATTTACGAAGACTCCGGCGCGCCCCGGGCCGATAGCCTCCACCCCATTCATAAAGAAAATTTGCGCAAGAAAGGAGGGGAACAGGGTTATCAACATTATTATCGTCCACCCCTCTATGGATGGCCACTGAAAATAGCCCAGTTGAACCTCGACTATGACCAAGGGGATCGACGTTATAAAAGCTGCGGTGGCAAAAAGCGTGAACAACCCCAGTGCAGAAGCACGCGGTCGATTTCGTAAACCAATCGTATAGCCAGCGTACAAAAGGCATGCGATTATCATTAACCCGTCACCAATATTAAAGGACAGATTGATTAAATCTTGCAGGCGTCCGGCAGTTGCAACGATTACCACTCCAAGCACTGTAATCGCCACTCCAATTATTTGCATTAGGCTGATTTTTGATTTAAAGGCTGTGTATGTTCCAATTAAAACAAAAATTGGAACAGATCCCTGCAAAATTCCCATGTTTACGGCCGTCGTATAGTGAGCAGCGATATAAAATAATCCATTAAATCCGGCAAAGCCAAGCATACCCATTGTGAAAATGAAGCCCAGATTTTGTCGTAATACCGGCCAATCCATGATGACGGGTTTACGCGCAAAAAATACGATCAATATTAATACACCCAACCATCGAAACATGACGATAGCCATTGGAGAGGCCTCTCCAACCGCTATTCGGCCAAAGACTGCATTTGCGCCCCAACACAAGGCTGTAAAGATCAGCATAAGATACGATTTAAAAAGTATAGGGGTCACGATTGGTTCTTTAAATTGCTATTGAGGTTTTGAGAGGAAAAATAAATTTTTTAAGAGTAAAAATTTGCAGATATAGCGGCTAGGTTTTGTGGAGCCAAGCATCAAAATACCTATCTTTTCGGCGATTTACGCTTTTGCGATGCGACTGTGTTGAGTGTGGGGTCATTATTGTTAATACCAACTCGATGGACAAATGTGTTCGTAGAAATGTGAGGATTACTCTCTTTTCTGCACCAGTTTGAAGGTAGCGGATTTGATGTAGCTCAGACACGCTAAAATTGCGAGTATCTGATTGTTAAGACAGGACATTTGGGGTGCCTTTAAGTTGAATGAAGTTTAGGGCTTTATTTCCTTAAAAATATTGGGTTAATGAAGGATTTAAATACGGAGCGTTGAGATCATCAACTAGCGATTTTCCATGTCCCATTGGCTTGCCTGCACGCTCGACCGAGAGCCGTTTCCTCTTTACCGTCGACGTAAATTGTTTGTTCAAAAGTTCTACAGTTTTTAGCGTCAGATTTTTGATAGGTTTCAAGAGGCGTAATAGTGCCAGAATTCCCTGTGTCAGGATTAGTCCATGTTGACGTCGTTCCAGTTTTTTCCTTTTCAAGGCTGTATTGAGTTGTTTGGGCCATATACAATTTGTCGACTTTGTCTAAAGATTGACCGAGCTCTCCCCCGAACCACGTGCCGGCAATAGCACCAACGGCGACAGCTGCGAGTTTTCCTTTCCCTCCCCCTATCTGCGAACCGGCGAGTGCTCCAAGACCGGCCCCAAGTATTTTTCCAAGGGTTTCTTTTGGTTTGTTTTCGGCGTTACTTATGCAACCAGTTAGAGCGATCATTACGAGAACTAATCCAGCATATTTGCTGACTGGCTGTAAAATATGAGTTGTTCGAGCCTTCATTGGAAAAATCCTTTTGGTTTAGCTTTTCGATTACCTCATTGACTTGTATGATATCTAATATGTTAATGCACGTTGCGCAAATTTATTGCTTGAACATTTTGTTATTAGAGAATTCGAGGTATTATTTTTTTGGTAGGTCCACAACTCGCTGAGGCGCGCGATAATCCTGTGCAGCTCTTTAGACAATGGTTTACGGAAGCAGAAAAATCCGAACCCCAAGACCACAATGCGATGACTTTGGCAACAGCTGACAAGAACGGTATTCCTTCAGCTCGCATCGTATTGCTGAAAGACGTCGATGAACGAGGCTTTGTTTTCTTTACTAATCTTAGGAGCCGTAAGGGCTGCGAATTACGCGAAAACCCATATGCGGCTTTGATTTTACACTGGAAGACCCTGAAACGCCAGGTCCGTATCGAGGGAGTTGTAAAGCCTGTAACTATAAGAGAAGCTGATGATTACTTCCAATCGCGGCCACGTCAAAGTCAACTCGGCGCATGGGCCTCAAAGCAATCCGAGCCCCTCCGAGATCAACTCGAATTGGCTCGGCGGGTCTCCAAATACTCCGCAAAATATTCGACGGAACAGATACCAAGGCCGGAGTTTTGGTCGGGTTTAAGATTGTTCCCAAATAAAATTGAGTTTTGGAAAGAAGAAAATTTTAGATTACATGACCGAACCCTGTATACGAGAGATGGCCAAGAATGGTCGAAAAACAAACTATTTCCCTGACTGAATTAAGTCCTTTTCAGCTTGAAAACGAATATAGCACGTCAGTACAAGATACTACCATGTGTGATAGATTTTAATTTTGGGAGGCGCTATCTTGATGACGTATAGGACAATTTTGGTATCCATTGATAACTCTGATAGTGCGCATAAAACACTAAGTTTGGCTTTTTCAATTGCAAAGGCGTCGGGAGCGCATGTCACAGTAATACATGTAAGATCCGATCCTAAAGACACGGTTCCACTGTTGGGCGAGGGCATGTCCGTTGCGATGATCGAGGATATGATAGAGGTCTCTGAGCGAGAGGGTATGGCGGGGGCTATAAAAGCCCAAGATATTTTTAATACTTTCGTGCACGACTTTGGCGCTATTGTCTCTGAAACGCCGAAAAATAGTGGATTTTCCGCTTGTTTGATTGAAGAAATCGGTCGCGAAGATGAGGCCTTGGCATCGCATGGGAAGCTTGTTGATTTGATATTTGCTCCACGCCCCACCGAGGACTCTGAAGTGGCGGTAAATTTGGCCTTGAATGCTGCACTTTTTGAGACTGGGCGCCCAGTATTGGTTGTCCCACCAAGTGGGAATACAGATTTTGGCAAAAATATTGTTATATCATGGAATGGAAGTCCACAGTCTTCCCGAGCAGTAGCCTCAGCCATGCCAATTTTAAGACAGGCTAATACTGTTACGATTTTTACAGTTGCAAGTGATCAGATATCTAGTGACCGGATACCGGCGCTATCAGAATATCTTGCCTGGCATGGGGTTCAAAGTAACACAGAGAAAATTTTAGGTCCGACACATTCTGTTGGTCCGAAATTATTAGAGGAGATTAGTCGGGTTAAGGCTGATTTGCTTATCATGGGTGCCTATACCCACTCACGCGTGCGCCGATTGATTTTGGGCGGTGTTACTCGTCATATTCTTGAGGGGGCGCCGATCCCAGTAATGATGGCACACTAGCAACTGTAAACTTTCATGTGAGATGATTTATCGCATTGGTAGTGTATTCCACAATTTCGTTGCATTTTTGATGTTTAACCCTCTCCTTCTTTTGAACATGTTAGGTCTGAGCATAATCAGTTTATTTTGATGATGTCGTGATTGAAGGTTGCGGGTTTAGAAATAGGTCGAGTTGAGTGTTGGTAGTTTGATCTTCAATTGAATAACGTAATGGATCACTCCTTGTTCTAAGGTTCTGTCGGACTTCAGTGTATGAAATGGATACATTATTCCATAATGCAACTTGAGTGGGTGACAGAATCAGGGGCATTCGGTCGTGAATTTTTTGTATTTGCGAATTGGATTGGGTAGTTATTATAACAAAATGCAAGTTATCGTGCAGGGCGGCCATGTGGAATGGTGTATTGTCCACAGTAGTAATTTGAGTTTTATGCTTTTCTCGGCCGTCTTGGCGCCATTCGAAGTACGAGCTGGTTAGAACGGTACATCTATTTTGCAGTATCGGGCGAAATAACCGTTTCTTGTGAAGTGTCTCTACCCGCGCATTTATTACCGGTGCACGGTGCCAAGAAACCCTCAAGCCCCATACCATTTTGAGATGTCCTTGGCCGGTAATTATTGGTATTTCGTCGGTTGGGCGAACTTCCTTTTTATTTAGACTAAGCGTATTAGCACCAGTTTTCAGTTGACTTACTAAATTGAGAGGGGTTGCCTGAATTTCAAATCTTGCGCACATATCTGAGCCCTAAACTCCTTTAAGCACTGCCGAGCGATCTTTGCCCATTATTCTATTTTCTGGAAATTTCAACTCATTTGTCCTATGGTTTGCCGAATGGATGATATTCGACCCACAGTGATTGTAACAGGGGCTAGTCGTGGAATTGGGCATATTACTGCTCAACTCTTTTTAAAACGGGGTTGGCGGATAATCACTTGTTCGCGCGAGGATATTCCCCCAGAGTGTGATCGTGATCCGAATTGGACATGCCATATTCCAACGGACTTGGCTCATCCAGATAGCATCGCTGCATTTATTCAAACGGTAAATTCGAAACTAAATGGCGGTCCATTACACGGGCTAGTAAATAATGCCGGAATGTCGCCAAAAACCCCGTATCGGGAGAGACTCGGGTGCTTGAATGGCGACCTTGACGCATGGAAAGATGTATTTGAGTTGAATTTTTATGCACCGCTGCGGTTATCGCGGGGATTTGCTTCATCTTTACATCGAGGTAAAGGAGCAATCGTGAATGTGACATCAATTGCCGGCCATATTGTTCACCCGTTTGCCGGTTCGGCCTATTCCACATCCAAATCGGCATTATCTGGTCTGACACGCGAGATGGCCAATGAGTTTGCAGAAATGGGAGTACGCGTTAATGCTGTAGCGCCGGGTGAAATTTCAACAGAAATGATCGAACCTGAGTATGAAATGCTTATTCCCCGGATTCCTATGGGGCACATGGGGACACCAGAAGATGTAGCTCGTACAATTTATTTTTTATGTTCAGAAGATTCAGGATATGTAACTGGCAGTGAGATTTGGGTCACTGGCGGACAACATATGGTTTGATAGGGAAACTGTGGATGACCTCCTCATCAAAGAAAGTAAATGGTCCCGAACATGTTAAATAAAACTTAGGTGATTGCGACAAAATAATTGGTTGCGGCAGACCTAGCGACCGATAGTTTGAACCGACAGTCGCAAGGGACAAACTAGGGGCCTGGACGTGCTACCGTCGAAAATACGTGTGGGGCTGCTTCGCAGTATCATTGATTTCATATGGCTCCTAGCCCGCCATCATGCAGAGCAAACTGAAATCATCTGTGCATTCGGCACATCGCCCCTTGGGGATAGTAACGACGTAATCTTCGCAGAAAATTAGCTTAATTCTGAAGGTCGCGTTTGAACGTCTCCGCATTTCAAATCTATCAAAGCACAAATGCACGCTAAGTATTACCGCGTGCACAGCTCATAGAAAAAAATGTGGGCGCACGGCCAAGCCATCGTTAAACATAACCGAATGGTAGAGGGGTGCAAATTGTATCTCCGATCTGAGTGGAGCCATCCAATGTAATTTAATGTTATCTGTTTAATTCACAAACTCAATGCAGGATAAATGCTAAGCCGTTCCAGTCACGTCAATGTAAAGACACTTCAACGCAACTTTAGGCCATAGATTTAATATGGATATTAGCGACGAAACCACGGAAGGTGAGCTATTGAGTGAGTGTTACCAATAAAATTTTATTGATGTGGTTTCGTGTCCGTGCAACAAGCAATAAATTTATATTACTTGGGAAAAATGGAGTTGAAGAAATTATGTTTTGGCACTTTATTGGTAAAAACAGGGGCCACAACGAGATCCAGCGCACTCTTTTTTGTTGCACTAAACCCAAGCACATTATCGCGGTTGTATATGGACTATATTTAATCCCTTGATATTCTGAACCCTAACAATAATTTCGTCCCTCTATCAGATGAAATTTACATTATACACATACTTGCACTGATTACTTGAGCGAGAGAGATTTAAAGATGAGTAAAACCACTTATCATGCCCCCATTGGTCAGCTTCCACCTCAAACGCAATTGCTCACCGGCCGTGCCGTTTTTAAGGAGGCTTACGCGGTGATACCTGGAAACGTTATGACGGATATCGTCACCAGTCAGTTACCATCTTGGTCACGGGCGCGATTTTGGATTATTGCTCGGCCCCTTACTGGTTTTTCGAACACATTCTCTCAATATATTTGCGAACTTGAATCTAAAGGGGGTAGTGAGAATCCTGAACCCGACCAATCTGCTGAAGCAGTATTATTTATTGTTAACGGCAATCTCGAGCTAACTATTCAGGGGAGGACACATCACATGGAACCCGGTGGGTATGCTTATTTGCCGGCCGGTGAAAGATGGTCTGTAGCAAATAATTCCGACTCGAAAACGATTTTTCATTGGATTCGTAAGGCCTACGAGCCTGTGGAAGGTCTCGATCAACCTGAATATATCATTACCAACGAGAAAAATATCTCATTGACAGCCATGCCGGGTACTAATGGCAAATGGGCCACTACTCGCTTTGTAGACGTGGACGACCTTCGCCACGACATGCATGTTAATATTATCACAATGGAGCCGGGTGCGGTTATTCCCTTCACAGAGACTCACGTCATGGAGCACGGACTTTACGTTTTGATGGGCAAGGCTGTTTACCGTTTAAACGAAGACTGGGTCGAAGTGGAAGCAGGCGATTACATGTGGTTAAGGGCGTTTTGCCCTCAAGCCTGTTATGCGGGTGGCCCGGGTAAATTCCGATACCTGCTATACAAAAACGTTAACCGCCATATGCCGCTCAATTCAACATGAAAAAAAGTAAAAAAATTAAAATTAAACCATTAACGAAAAGAAATTTTGCTCCCTTTGGCGACCTGATTCGGGCGAGTGGAAAGCCAGATATGATTATAAACGACGGGAGATGTGGCCGTTTCAATGACTTAGCAAAACTCGAATTTCTTGGTGATGATGCGAGGCCTGCGCTGAGTATTTTTCGATCAAAGGCGTGTTGTCCTCCCTTTAAGCTTGAGTTGATGGAGCGTCATCCTCTCGGGTCTCAGTCCTTTATTCCGTTAGGTCCTGATCCATTCATTGTGATTGTTGCGCCTGACGACGGTGGAGTTCCAGGCCCTCCAGAGGCGTTTATGACCAAATCTATGCAGGGCGTCAATTATCACGCTAATGCATGGCACGGGGTGCTCACAGCCCTTGTTCACGACGCAGAGTTCCTTGTCGTAGATAGGTTGGGTCCCGGAAGAAATCTCCAGGAACACATGTTTGAGGAACCTTTTATAATCTCTATTTGAGTTGTTTAACACGACGTTAAAATTATCATTTTTTGTTTTTATCTTATTGCAAATCGTTTGAGTGCCGAGAAACAAATGTTTGAATTCCGTTTTTTTGAAATTTACCGCTCAAAACAATATTTAGATCTGATCCTCGACGGGGTTTTGGTTACTGGATCCCTCACCATTTTTTCAAGTATTATGGCATTTCTTATGGCTATTTTCATTGCGGCTCTCCGCTATTGGCGAATTCCTGTTTTGGGTAAATTTTTGGCAACTTACGTGGAGTTTATCAGAAACACTCCGCTAATCGTTCAACTTTTCTTTTTTGCCTTTGGACTGCCGGCACTGCTCTCATACATTTGGCCATTCTGGTGCCATGCTCTACTAGCCTTGACCGTGAATTTCTCAGGGTATTTTTCTGCGATTTTATACAGTGGTTTTTTAAAAATACCGAGGGGACAAATAGAAGCTGCAAAGTCGATTGGCTTAAAAAATTTAGTCATTTTTAAACACGTCATTCTACCACAGACTCTTCATGCAATGTATCCAGCATTGTGTAGCCAATTTATCTTTGTATTTCTTACTACAGGGGTGATTTCTGAGATAGGCGTTGTAGATTTAACGCATGCAGGCCTTTTTATCGATAGTCGGACTTTTCGTTCATTCGAAATTTTTATTGTCTTAACTGCTCTTTATGTATTTATGGCACTGTCATTTAAATTTTTTCTGAACCTCATCTTTCTAAAAAAATTAAAGCCGAAGTATTAAATGCAGGACACCTTCGCTGAAATTTTTGGGCGTCCTGAGGGCGTAATTTTTTGGCAATTAATCGCAGCCACTCGCTTCACTATCTTCTTGTCTTTGATTGCATTTTCAGGCGGTGGCCTCTTGGCCGCATTTGTGTGTTTTGCTAGGGTTAGTCCTTCAGTTGTCGCCACAAAACTAGCGATAGGTTACATCTGGCTATTTCAATCGATACCTTTACTCATGGTTTTATTTCTCGTTGGTCTCGGGATACCTCGGTTTCTTGGTATTGATATATCACCATGGAGTGCGGCTACCTTTTCATTAATAATTTTCACCTCTGCTTATTTAGCAGAGGTTTGGCGAGGGGCTTTCGAGGCAATACCGACAGGACAATGGGAAGGCGGTTATGCTCTTGGTTTAAAGTTCTCTAAAATATTTTTTACAATAATCTGTCCACAAGCATATCGACTGGCGTTGGGACCAACCGTTGGGTTCCTCGTCCAAATCATCAAAGGCACATCCTTAGCTTACATTATCGGATTTCAAGATCTGATGCTTCTAGGAAAACGGTGGGCTAACGCTCCAGTGCTTGGATCAGAGCCTTATTTAATCTTCCCCATAATGGCTTTGCTGTATTTTTGCCTATGTTTTCCACTTTCGTGTTTAGCAAGACATCTCGAGAGAAAACAATCGGACTACTGACTCTGGTTAGATTGCAAGTGGGTAGCGCACGGTACATTTTAAGATATGATCGCATGCGTAATATCTAGGCATAAATGTTTATTCAGATTAAAAAATAGTCGTATATTTTGTCCGATTACCTGTAAGATCGTTATGTATCTGTTTTTAATGAATAAAAAGAAGAGTTCTTTAGTCCATTAATGGCACGATATTTGATAGGGTGGGTAAGGCCAACTGTATTTCCTCATGTCGTATGTGAGAAGAATAAACGCCTGAAAAAAAAAGTTAGAGCAACTATCAAATTTTTAAAATACTCAAATAGGAGTGCTATGTATGAAAAAATTACTTATCTCGATGATGACGATACTAAGTATATGGTCAGTCCAAACAAAGGCAGATTTAAATGATATCCTATCCAAAGGTACAGTTAAGATTGCCGTGCCAGAGGCCTTTGCTCCATTCGGCTCAGTCGGATCCTCAGGTGAACACATCGGCTACGATGTTGATGTTGCAAAATTAATCGCAAAGGACCTAGGCGTAAAGTTGGAATTAGTACCAGTGGTCTCTAAACAGCGCATCCCATTTCTTGAAACGGGAAGAGTGGACTTAGTAATATCCACCATGGGCGCTAATCCTAAACGGGCGAAGTCTATAAACTTTTCAAGTGCATATGCGCCGTTTTACTCCGGTGCATTTGCCGCTTCAACTATCGAGGTATCCAAACCTGCCGATTTAAAAGGTTTGAAAATTGGAGTAACTAATGGCACGCTAGAAGATCTCGAAATTACAAAAACTGCACCAAAAAGCGCAAAGATTGTTCGATTTGGTGATAACGCTGCAACTCTAAGCGCATTTTCGTCGGGTCAGGTGCAAGTCCTGATAGCCGGGAATACAGCTGCAGCTGCTCTTGCAGAGAGCAATCCCTCCTTGGACATTGTCAGAAAGTTTATTATCAAGGATAGCCCTTGCTTTATCGGCATAAAAAAGGGCAACGATGACCTGTTACGGTGGGTAAATGTCTTTATTTTACACAAAAAATTAGGTGGTGATTTAAACAAGATATCACAGAAATGGCTAGGGCAAGATTTACCACCATTACCAGTTCTTTAACACGCTTGTTGCAAGGAGGGAGGATCCGATTGTACTCGGGCTTCCCCCTTCAGCACATCTGAGCATACCGGCAGGTTTACCCCAAAATAGATTAGGGCACTTGCACTTATGTAACGTTGTATTTTATTTGAAGGTTTCAATTTTACTCCCTGTCGTAAACTGACTATTTAATCGAACACTGAGTATTTGTGTGTCGACCTTACTATGCTGAGTAGTCGAGTTCAAACTGACACAACTGTCACAAGGTTAACTAAAATGAGGAGCCGGCATCAGTGACACCGAAATTGCTTTGACGGACCCATGTTGCAGTTAAATCTGGAGATAATTTTTTAACAAGCAGGAATCTGCAGTTGTCCACATCTTGTGATAATAATACGATTTACGTCCTATATTTTGTGCTATACCCTCATGAGGTGGACCAATTAAAAGAGTTGTGCCAACATGGCAGACAAAATAGAAAACACCTTGGGCTTACGAGACCCCAAAGAAATCGTCGACGAGTTCGTAGATGATGGTCATTCAGGAGGGCTACAAGACAAGAACAAATCATCTGCAGTTTCTGTGCCTAGTAACATACTTCAAGAGCAAGAACTGGTGCCGGAGGAATGGCGAGCGCCCTTTTATCTCAGGTACAAGCTCATATCTGTTATCGCGATATTTTTAACGATTGGGTGGAGTTTAGGGTGTTCTCACTTTGTATCTACCCAGCTGGGTTGGCATAATCTACACGTACTTTTACCTCATGAAATAGCTGGTTTAACCGTGGGGGCGTTTACACCTATCGCGATGTTATGGGTGGTTATTGCTTTTTTCGAAAGAGGGCGTCAATTGCGCTTGGAGACAGAGGCCCTTCGATGGCATATCAGGCAGTTAATTTACCCCTCTGATCGAGCACAATCTCGTGTAAGCCAAATTACAAAGTCTCTTAGAGGACAAGCAAAAGATTTGACCAAAGCCTCCGAGGACGCTGCGCGTCGCGCAGAAGAGGTCAGTGCATTAATTAGAGAGAGAACACTCGAGTTGGCGGAAGTTTCGGAAGACGCCGATTTACGCGCACACTCTGTAGCTGACGCCCTTCGACGTCAAACATTAGATCTTCAAAATGTCACATCGGACGCAGCGGAACGTGTGCGAGTTGTCTCAGATGATTTGAATAAAAGTTCCAAGGATTTAAATGCGTCAGCCGAACGAGCTGGAACGCGAGCTGAGGATTTAGCAAGTATCTTACTGGATCGGACCCGTGCTTTGAATGATAGCGCTTCGCTTGCTTCTCAGCAAGCGTTGGAAGGCTCAGATCAACTCGAAACTCGTTGCGAACAACTTGAGCAAGCAGCAGAAACCGTAGCGGCGCGAACGATTGAGGCAGGAGGCGTTTTAGAGAAACGTACCTCTTCAATGAAGGTGGCTGCAGAGGAAGCTTCGGATATGGTGAAATCGGGATCAGAAATGATGCAAAGTCATGTCCGGGAGCTACAAAGCAGAACTGAGCGGGCAGCAAAAGATGTTGAATACATGCAAAGTTCCCTCGAGGCTCAAGCCAATTTATTGGAAGAGTCTGTTTTGAAAGTTGACCAGACGACTTCTGAGGTAGAGGCAAAAATATTGTATCAATCCAAAAATTTTTTACATGTGGCGGATGCTGCCGCCTCCCGTGTCCATGCGATTGGTAAATCCTTTGATGTCCAGGCTGGTGATCTTCTATCAATCTCCAAGCGTGTTGATGAACAGGTAAAAGCAACACAAAGCGGGTTTAAGGTCCAATCGGAAGAGATTTCACGCCTCGGCCAAGAAACAACAGATCAAGTCGAAAAAATAAATGAGTCTCTGCGTCGCAACACTAACCAGTTATCAATTATTGCTGAGCGGGTCTTGGTCGAAGTTGATAGGGTGGGCGACGGAATGGCTCATCAAGCAAAAAATCTTAGCGGGGTGTCCGGTAATGCAATAGGTAAAATGACGGAAGTCGCTGAGACCTTTGGTGAGCAGGCGCAAGCACTCGAAACCGCGGCGAGCATGGGCGTTCGTCAACTCACAAACATCAATGATAGTATTCGGGAGAATGCAGAGGAATTGCATACTGTAGCGGACCGATCTGGGCAGATCTTGGGAAGGGCCCATGAAGAACTTCATCGGTCAAGCGAACTTTTAACTCGTGCAAGCGATAAAGGACAACTTGACATAGAGAGTGTGTCCTCCGCATTAACTTTGTCCACGGATGCGCTGGTTCAGGGCGCTGAACGAGGTCAGCAAGTGGTTGATGACTTGTCTGAACGTCTGGATGGGGTGGCAATCTCCTCAGAAAACGTATCAGAGCAGCTCCATACTTTAAGTGGAGCGGTACGGGAGAGAGCAGAAGAACTTACAGCGATTTCAAACTCCGCGACGGTTGATGTTCAACGGGTTGCAAATATGTTGGGAGACAAGGGCGACCAATTATCAACGATATCTACGCATAGTGTAACTATGATGGAAAAATCGGGCGACGCCCTCAGCGCGGGTGTTGGCGAGCTTGATCAAGCGACCACGCGCATCAAAGATCAGTTAAAATCCGTGGATGAAAATCTAAAGGAGAGTGTAAGCGGATTAATTGCGGCATCCGATGCTTCTGAGGCCAAAATGGGCGAAGTTGTAAACGATCTTCGCTCAAGTTCCGACACCCTCACAACTGTGCGAGAAAGCGCGGTAGTGAATATCTCTGAAGTTGGAAATTCATTTAACGAGCAGTCAAGTCAGTTATCGGCTGGCGCTGAAAAGGCAGCACGGTTGTTAACTTTGGTAAACGAGATGATGAATCGTCAATCAAATGCATTAAAGGAAGTTACTGATAAAGCTAGCATCGATATTGATACCTTGAGTGACAACTTCGTAGACCATTACAAAGAATGGGATCGCCTTAGCACTAAAACGGTTGAAAGGTTGGACGCTGCCAGTGGGCATTTGCAAGAGTCGGCGGGCCAATTTGCTTCTAAATCAGAGGAGACGGCTAACAGATTGGAGGGGGTTAGGCTCAGAATGGCTGAAGTGCAAGATGACGTCGCCAGTTCGGCTTCTGCAGCGGAAGAGCATATGATATCGGTCTCGGATAACCTACGTGACCGTGTTGAGATTGCCACGTCTGCATCCTCAAACGCGGCATCGCACCTAGAGGGTATTGCAGCATCTTTAAAATCTCATATCGGTGAACTTGAGGGGTCTTTAGATAATGCCCGTGTAAGGTTTAATGACGTTGGGGACTTGTTACACAGAAGCTCCCAAGATTTAACAACGGCTTATGATGCTGCATCGACTCACGTTCACTCATTTGCGAATACACTAAATCAACAATCTACAGCACTGCGCACAGCCTCAACAGACGCGGTAGGCCAGTTGGGACGGGTCAGCGAGAGTTTGAATGAACGAACGCACGAATTAACGAGCAGCACTGAGAGGGCAAATCAGCTTGTTGATCTTGTTGCCGAAGCGCTTGGTCGTCATGCAGAGGATACCTCAAAGTTATCGGAAAACCTTTTTCATCAAGTAGAAAATTTGTCACAGGAACTGGCAAGGCAGTATGGGAATTTGGACGGCATGTCAGCACAGACCTTAACGAAACTTCGTGAGGTTGGACACGATCTTCGTCGCCAAGCGCAAGACTTAGATGGCACTGCTAAGCGAGCTGATGCACATCTCTCTGGTGTTGGTGAGACTTTGCAACACCGAACCGAGCTTTTAAATACAGCAATCGATGAAGCTATGGAGCGTATGCAACGTGTAAATGAAACTGTCACTGAAAGTTCCTCCGAGGCTAATATAGCAGTAGATGCAAGTACATCTAAGCTCACCAAAGCGATAGAGATATTCCGTCAACAAACACAGGAAACAGGTGTTACGGTAGAGGGGGTTTCTGGTCGGTTAGAGGGCATGTCGGAGTCTTTGCGGCGAAACGTTTTTAATCTCAGCAACACTTATAAAAGCACAGAGCAGGGAATGGAGGCACTATCAGGTGCTGTTCAACGACGGGCTGGCGAGCTGAGTGCAGCGACTGAAACGGCCTTGATTAAAGTCGCTGCATGGGATCAGCAAGTGCGTGCTCACGCGGAAACCCTAAACTCTACCACAAGCCAAGCATCGCAGAATGCTGCCGAAGCTGCTCAGTTGATGGAACGCCACACGGAGGACATGCGAGATGTTAGTAATGAGGCTAAGACGTTAATAGAGCAGTTAAGAGAGCGTCGAGGCAAAACAGCTATTTCTGATTTCATGCACGAGGCAGGATTTATCAATGAGCGTTTGCAATCTCTAGCTGTAGATATGAACCGGGTGCTGGAAACTACAATCAGTGAAGAGGATTGGCGTCGTTACAGCCGAGGAGAAATGGGCGTTTTTGTCAGAAAAATGCTTGGCTTCCGTGAAAAAGCAAAGCTAAACTCTGTTAGAGAGAAATACCAGCGCGATGGTGATTTTCGTGAATATGTAACACGTTACCTCACTGAATTTGAAAATTTACTTCAGCAGGCTCAAGAGCTTGATCAAGGTAGCCTACTCCGAGGCACGTTTTTAGCATCTGATGTAGGTAAGGTTTACATGTTACTTGCTCGTGCGTTAGGGCGCGATATTATCTCCGGCGGTTAGCTTTGTGATTAGTATGTGCATTGCCCCAAGTTAATTTCTATTTTTCTCTAAAGAATTTGGATACCAAGCTAGGTCTTGGGCGAGTTCCACCACGCGGCCAATAATCAAAAGGGTTGGTCCCGTGAGGGTTTTCGTCGAGATATCGGATGGTAACTTCTCAAGAATAGAAATTAGAATTTCTTGATCAGGGCGAGTGCCTTTGTTTATCAACGCGACAGGAGTGTACTTGGGGAGCTTGGCCGCAATTAATTCTCGTGTAATTTCGGCAACGTTTGTTATCCCCATATAAATGACCAATGTCGTATCGGGGTCGGCAAGACTTTTCCAATTAAGCTTCAATCCATGTTTTCCCTTCGTGTGGCCAGTCACAAACCTTACACTTTGAGCAAAGTCTCGATGAGTTAGAGGTATTCCAGCGTAAGCCGCGCAGCCAGCGGAAGAGGTAACTCCGGGAATGACTTCGAACGGGATGCCGTTTTGAGCTAAATACATGGCTTCTTCGCCCCCGCGCCCAAAAACAAATGGGTCTCCTCCTTTAAGACGCATCACCTTTTGGCCAGCCTTCGCCAAGTCTACTAAAAGCGTATTTATATCGTTTTGTGGCATATGATGATGAGCTGCTTGTTTTCCGGCAAAAACCCGCATCACTTTATTGGGGAAAAGATCCAAAATTGGATTGGCCACCAGTTTGTCATAAACAATAGTATCAACCTCTGTAATCAGCCTGTGAGCTTTCACAGTAAGTAGATCTGGGTCACCCGGGCCTGCTCCGACTAAATAAACTGGATGGATGTCGGTCACAATTGAATTACTCGTGCGTTAATAGGTTGATGGGTAGGCTATATCTTTCAAACTAAAAAGAAATAGAATGTTTATTGGTTTACTTTATAAAAATGATTATATGTCTTTTTTTAGTACCGGACAGGATATAGTTTCTTTTGGCCACCGCATATAACTCATTGGCGTATTCCGTGATCGAGGCCTCACGACGGAATAACATCATGGCGATTTGGCTGTTCAGCATCGCATTGATGATTTTTTTTATGATTACGCTCGGTGGATTTACGCGTTTGACGCAATCTGGGCTGTCTATGGTGGAATGGCGCCCAATCACAGGATGGTTACCGCCCCTCACTGAGGTTGCGTGGAATGATTTGTTTAAAAAATATCAAGCTTTCCCGGAGTTTCGGGAGAACAATTCAGACATGAACGTCTCAGATTTTAAGGGAATTTTTTGGTTAGAGTATTTTCATCGGTTGTGGGGTAGAATTATAGGAGTTGCATTTTTTATACCTTTTGTGTTTTTCCTACTCAGAGGTTGGGTATCCTTCGCCTTAGGTGCAAGGTTGCTAATCATGTTTGTTGGTGGGGGCCTTCAGGGTGTTCTTGGTTGGTACATGGTTAAGAGCGGTCTGGTCGATCAACCCGATGTTAGTCAGTATCGTTTAGCAGCTCATCTATCTCTAGCCCTTGCGATATATTGTTACACTTTTTGGGTGGCACTTATCCTCTGGCGGGATGGAGTGTTTCTCCACTCAGTCGAGCGAATTACAAAGCCAATGACCGGTCTTTTTTTTATTGTCTTTGTTACGGCATTCTCGGGCGCGTTGGTTGCTGGTTTGGATGCAGGGCTTGCATACAACACGTTTCCGTTAATGGATGGAGATGCGATTCCCGAGGGATTATTCTCGATGACCCCCGCTTACACCAATATTTTTGAAAATGTTCTGACGGTTCAATTTAATCACCGGGTGCTGGCATTTCTCTGTTTAGGCTCCGCCTTAAGTTTATGGTTTTATGCTCGGCATATCAATGTACATCAAAGCCTGAAAGTGGCATTAAATGTCTTAATTGGCACTCTATTTTTGCAGGCTATTCTTGGTATTTTTACGCTTATTTTTTTCGTTCCAACAATACTAGCGGCTGGACATCAGGCTGGCGCGGTTTGTGTATTGACTGCATGTTTATGGGGACTTCGTGAGGCGAAAGGAGCATGATGTTGTGATTGTAGCGGTATTAAGTATCAGAAACTATTCTTAAAATATATTGTATCTACCAAAATATGCACGAGTTTACGTTCTCGAGTTCAGTGGTATTTTAGAAGTCTTAATGTCCAAATATTCAAGACACATTTCATAAATAAAACTTTTTACACCTGTTTACGTTTTGCCCTCTTCTTAAATTAGAAAAATGATATATCAGGCAAATATTTTGGAATATTTTAACGCCTTTAAAACAAAACAGAGAAATCTTCACAATTGCAAAAAACAATGTTAAGCCGTTGTAGAGAATGATGGATATGGGTATACAGCAAAGGATAGTTAAAAGATTTTTTCCGGTAATCCCTCTTTTATTCTTTCTAGGCGTAGCAATTTCGTTGAGCGGATGCAGAGTTGGTTCCTCAACCCCACTCGGCCGAGTTATCGAGGCGGTTGAAGATACCTTGAGCCCGCTTCCCGAAGAAGCGCAGAATCAATTGAAGCGATTTACAAAGACCTATTTTACGATGGCTAACCCAGTAAGCACTGACCCGCTTGATTACTTTAATTATGCGTTTAAGCGAGTTCGTTCAAAATATGTTCACGTTGTTGAAGATAAAAAATTGATTGACGCTGCATTGAGGGGCGTCACTAGTCTTGAGTCGAAGGACCGCTCAATTGCGCCAGAAGATTTTATCCAGTCTGCCCTTTACGCAATGGTGGCATCTCTTGATCCTCATTCATCTTTCATGAATAAACTTGATTATAAAGAGTCATTTGCTCGTTCTAAAGGCGAATTTGGTGGCTTGGGGGTTGAGATCACAATGCAAGATGATCTCATTAAAGTTGTTGCACCCATTGAGGATACGCCTGCGTTTCGTGCTGGTATTTTGACTGGAGACCTTATTACTCATATTAATGGCGCGGCAACAAAAGGATTAAGGTTGCCGGAGGCTGTCCGGCTAATGCGTGGAGAACCCTCAACCGAAATTACATTAACATTGCGTCGAAGTGGACGGAATGATTTTGAGGTTAATTTGGTGCGGGCCCTTGTTCAAGTCCGTGCTGTTCGTTGGCGCACCTTCGAACGTATTGGTTATGTTCGCGTTAGTCGCTTTTCAGAGCGTTTAGAGGGCGGTATTAAGCGGGCATTTTCTGACATTCGTGCAAAGTTAGGTCGGGAGCCTAGAGGGATCATTCTTGATTTACGAAATAATCCTGGAGGCCTACTAGATCAATCTATTCTTCTATCTGATGCTTTTTTAAACCACGGTGAGATTGTATCTTTAAGAGGCCGTTTAGATAACTCCCAACGCAGTTTCTTTGCTGAGAGAGGAGATATGGCGAGGGGTGTGCCAATGGTTGTCTTAATTAACGGTGGTTCGGCATCTGCCGCTGAAATCGTTGCAAGCTCGTTACAGTTTCATGCCCGCGCAACCGTATTGGGAACAAGGTCCTTTGGAAAAGGGTCCGTTCAAACTATAATTCCCATGCCTCAAGAAGGCGCTATACGTCTAACTACTGCTCTGTATTATGGTCCAGATGGGAACACTATTCAGGCGCGAGGTATCACGCCAGACATTACAATTTTTTCTGAAACAAACAGAGCCGAACAAAAGCGTGAAAGTGATTTACCGGGCTCTATTCCAGCTGATTTAAATAAAGATGCCCAAAACACAAATATTCTGATGGATGCGCGCTGTCCAGCAATAAATGTTCCCCGTTATCCTAATGGCGATAGGATACTCGGTTGTGCGATTCAGTTTTTGAAAGCTGGGTCTAAACAAGCATTTTTGGCCACTCATCGTTAGTTGAAAAGTTTGTTAACATACTGGGCGAAGGGGCAAAAACTCCATAGAATTTTGATGTCGAAAACTTCTGAGTTATATTGAGGTCCCTGCAGTAGGGTTCCAGATGTTTCTGTGTGGATGCTTTTTGATGATGCGTTGAAATGCGAATTGTTATCTAGCGTCTTGGCTTTGTTATGGTGCCATCTGGCGCAGTATTAGACGAAAATCAAGATTGATAAGAGGGCTTGGATAATAAACACCTGGTCATTTCCTATTGAGAGGTTAAATTCAGCAATTGAACAAGCAGTTTTAACCGTTAATGAGAAGCCCGTGAGCGATATGCCTACTGCTATTGCCAGCAGACGCACCTTCGCGATTATTTCGCACCCTGATGCTGGTAAAACAACTTTAACTGAAAAGTTGTTACTGTTTGGGGGTGCTATACAGCTTGCAGGAGCTGTGAAAGCGCGGGGCGAGCAACGTCGCGCTCATTCGGATTGGATGAAAGTTGAACGGGAGAGGGGTATATCTGTTACATCCTCGGTTATGACATACGAGTATTCCGGATGCACGTTTAATCTTCTAGACACCCCTGGTCACCAAGATTTTAGCGAAGATACTTATCGTACTCTTACCGCAGTTGACTCAGCTGTGATGGTAATTGATGCGGCAAAGGGTATTGAACCCCAGACCCGAAAGTTATTTGAGGTGTGTCGTTTAAGGGATGTTCCTATCGTTACCTTTGTAAATAAGCTTGATCGTGAAGCTCGTGATCCTTTCGATATTTTAGATGAGGTTGAGCAGGCACTTGCTTTAGATGTGACCCCAACCAGTTGGCCCATTGGGATGGGGCGGGATTTTTTAGGGTGCTACGATCTTATTAAAGATAGGTTGGTATTGCTTGGTCGCTCGCGGCAAGGGCGTCCGGATGAGGGTGAGCGTTGCCTTGGGATAGATGACCCAAAGCTTGATCATCTTCTGCCAGATTACGCGGTTACCAAGCTCCGTGAGGAAACAGAAATGGCACGTGGACTTTGCCCAGCTTTTAACCTTGAAGCCTACCTAGATGGTCATTTGACGCCAGTATTCTTTGGCAGCGCACTAAATAATTTTGGTGTAAGGGAACTACTTGATGGATTGGTGATTAATGCACCTGCCCCCCGACCGCAGTCCGCTTTGGAGCGGGTAGTAACGCCCTCCGAGATAAAAATGAGCGGTTTCGTTTTTAAAATCCAAGCTAATATGGATCCAAAGCACCGCGATAGAATCGCATTTGTGAGAATTTGCTCGGGGCGCTATAGGCGCGGCATGAAAATGTATCATGTGCGTTCAGGAAAAACGTTAAGCGTGCATAATGCCCAACTGTTTTTAGCTAGTAACCGTGAACTTGCGGAGGAGGCATGGGCAGGAGATATTATTGGGATTCCGAACCATGGGAATTTACGGATTGGGGATACATTAACCGAGGGTGAAGGGTTACGATTTCGCGGGATTCCAGTTTTTGCGCCAGAGTTTCTAAGAAAAGTGCGGCCTGAAGACCCTATGCGTGCCAAGCATCTTGCGCGCGCTTTGATTCAACTAGCGGAAGAGGGTGCGGCACGGGTTTTCAAGCCCAGTATCGGCGGTGATTGGGTAGTTGGTGTAGTGGGTGGGTTGCAGTTTGAAATTTTAGCTCAACGCATCCGCACTGAGTACGATGTGCCGGTTCAGTTTGAATTAACTGATTTATACACGGCGCGTTGGGTCGAGTGTGACGATTTATTAGAGATTAAAAAATTTAGCGATGATAATTATTCAGCCATGGCCGAAGATCATGATGGTGCTTCCGTTTTTTTAGCCCGTAATGCATGGCACATGACTAAAGCTCAACAAGACTGGCCGGAGTTACGATTTTCAGAAACGAAGGAGCAGGCGCTTTGACGGCCATTGTATTTTTCAATTTCATCGAGCTGTCGGTTATTCGTACTGAAGAGAGAATAAAGTTATAATTTATATCTTATAAAGGGGACTGTATCTTACCGATATTTTAGTTTTTGAGGTCGGAATGGTTATGGGAAATCGAACTGAAAGGCTCGTTGATCTGATGTATAAGGCTTGGGGGCTTACTCGCAAACTGGGCAATCTTGCTAACCTTCTATATCAATTCAAAACATTGGCCCTTTGGGGGATACATCTCAAAGATCATTCAGTTTTTATGTTAAGGCAATAAACGTGTGAACTTTCTAAAAAATTGTGGCGAGTCGTTTTACTTTTTTAGATCATGAATGATAGTTACGCGCTTTTTCAGCTTTTTTAGTCTGAGAAAGCGAGGCAACAGGAAGAATGTGCCTTAGCTTCATCGAGCGGTATTAAAATCATTTGAGGTGTATAAATAGTTATACATTCTTGGGCATACGTGAAGTTTTGAGCAACGTATTGAATTTTAAGCGGAGCTAAAGTGCCTATTTGGAAGTCAATATTACAGGGATGTCGAGCCTAAACAGCAATAATCAACTACATGGGCATGGATTGGCGCAAATGATTTATGGTTAACCCTCGTGTTTGGAGAGAAGACAAGCTCATCGATCAACTGATCCAGCACGTTAGCGAGATGCTTCGTCTTGCACCTGCCATAGTATTGGCGCGGTCTGGTATGGTGCTGATCATCATTGTAGATACAGTAATGCTGGGTCGATTCAATGCCTACGAATTGGGTTACATGGCAATAGGGCTATCACTTGTTCAACCGCTCGTCGTGACTTCACTTGGTCTGATAATGGGCACGTTAGTTTTATCTGCTCATAGCTTCGGTGCAGGTGACTATTTTGAGTGCGGGCGAGTCTGGCGAAGATCTCTAGTTTATTCCTTTTGGTTAGGCGTGACCGCCGTTGGGATATGCTTCTTTGGTGAGATTATTCTCATTACTGCAGGACAAACGACTGAGCTCGCGACCAAAGGTGGCAAAATTGTGTTTCTTCTGGGATTGGGTGTCCCCGGACATCTTCTTTTTTTATCCTGTAGTTTTTTTCTCGAGGGGATTAGGCGACCGATCCCTGGTCTTGTATTCATGATCATAGCGAACATTATCAATGGTTGCTTAAATGGGCTTTTAATTTCTGGAGAACTGTCGAGGTTTCCAAACGGGGCAGAGGGGGCTGCAATAGCAAGTACTGCGGCACGATGGTTTCTTGCATTGGGAATGGTCGCTTATGTGTTAGTTATGCGAGATGGTCATAAGTTTGCGGTACTAAAACGGGCTCGTGGTGGTTGGCGAGCTTGGCAAAATCAACGGAGGTTGGGTTACGCGACAGGGGTAAGTTTATTCACTGAGTCCGGTGCTTTTTCTGCAGTACAACAATTTGCGGGATGGCTTGGGCCACTGCCCTTAGCCGCATTTGCGGCATCTTTTAACTTATTGGTTTTATCCTTTATGGTCGCAATTGGTCTTGGTGCGGCGACAGCGGTGCGTGTTGGGAATGCACATGGAAGGAAAGATCCCACAGACATGGTGATCGCCGGATGGACCGGGCTTATTTTGACAGTTTTAATGACCACGATTATGGGAATCACTATGATTTTAATGGATGAATTTTTGATTAGGTTGTTTACGACGGATTATCGTGTTGAGGCTCTTGCTGTTCCTTTGGTATTTTGGGTGGCGCTGGTTCTTGTAAGTGATGGTGGGCAGGCAGTCATGGCTAATGCGCTTAGGGGGCGCCAAGATGTCTGGATACCTTGCATATTGCAAACGGTTGCTTTTTTTGGCGTAATGATTCCAGTAACTTGGTACTTAATGTTTCCGATGGGCCAGGGAGCTGCTGGAATGTTTCAGGGAGTTGGTATTGCGACAGTTTTCTCAATGGGATTGCTAAGTTATCGTTTTCATGAGTTATGCCGAAAGGATCAAAAGCCGAGCCGCATTAAACTCTAATTTACAGCAGTTACCTACTCTCGCGTGCACAGGTGATGCAAGAGGTCACTGTAGGGTCGTGATTTAAACGTCTAACCTCAATCTTTTCCCCACAAATTAAACAATCCCCAAAGGTTTCTTCGGCTAGACGTTTTAGTGCCCCCGCAATCCGTTGAAGTCCAATTTTTCTGCGGCGCTCAGTCTCCACTTGCATCGCTTGAACTTGTAGAGCATCTATCCGTGATAGTCGGCCGACAGTAGTTTGATCTAATTCTACCGGTTTGCGCGTTAAATAAGTACTTTTAGAGTCTGATAGCAACTGTTGCTTAAGACACTGAAGCTTTTTTCGGTGAATTTCGAATTTTTTTTGTTTCACCACTTGATATTGGCATAAAAATGCGGCTTTCGACAACCCCAACTGCACTACGCGACTTGATAGATATCGCTGGTTGGCGTATCACCCAAGCAAGTTATTGCCGCTTCACGAGCTGAATATGTAACCGAGAAACCTCATAGGAATCAGATTAGTTAATGAACATTTTTGAGACTTTTAGATTTGAAATACAGCGGGTAATCCAATCCCTTTTTGATGAAGGAGTCTTTGTAGATCTACCTGACACGTCGCGGATCTCGGTTGAATTGCCGCGCGAAAGAGGACACGGTGATATTTCAACTAACGCCGCCATGTTGTTGGCGAAGGCGGCAAACATTGGCCTACGCGAATTAGCGGCGCAACTTGCGGTCAGATTGGGTTCCTTGACAAGTGTCGACAGCGCCGAGGTCGCGGGTCCGGGTTTCATAAATCTTAAAATCTCGGCGTGTTACTGGCATGATCAATTGCGCATTATCCTTACAGCCGGTATTGACTATGGTGAGAGCGGTATTGGTTTCGGTGAAAAAGTTAATATTGAATATATTTCGGCTAATCCAACAGGGCCCTTGCATGTGGCCCATGCGAGAGGTGCTGTCACAGGCGATGCTTTAGCTAAGTTATTGAAAAAGGCTGGATTCGACGTAACTACTGAGTACTACATTAATGATGCTGGTGCCCAAGTTGATGCTTTGGCGCGTTCTGCGCACCTTCGTTATCGCGAGGCTTTAGGCGAGGTTATAGAAACTTTTACTGAAGGACTCTATCCGGGCGAGTATATGGTTCCTGTAGGCCAGAGACTCGCGGAGACGGAGGGGGAAAAATGGCTTAATGCCCCAGAGCGAGATTGGTTGGAACTCTTTAGGTCGGTAGCTGTTGATATGATGATGAATAATATCCGTGAAGATCTCATACATCTTGGTATCAGGCAAGAGATATTCAGATCAGAGCAGGCAATTATTGATTCTGGTGAGGTCGATAAAGTCTTTAAAATTCTGCAAGACCAAGGCTTGATATATGTCGGAGTGTTAGACCCACCAAAAGGCAAGAAATCGGATGATTGGGAACCTCGTTCGCAAACTTTGTTTAGGTCAACGGCATTCGGGGATGATGTTGATAGACCCTTAAAAAAATCCGATGGAAGCTGGACTTATTTTGCTAATGATGTGGCTTATCATTACGATAAGTATCAACGTGGCTTCAAACAAATGATAAATGTCTTTGGCGCTGATCATGGGGGTTATGTCAAACGCATGAAAGCCGCCGTATCGGCTATTACTGGCCTTGATGATCCGTTGGATATTTGTCTCTGCCAGATTGTGCACCTGAAAAAAAGTGGGGAGCCGGTGCGGATGTCTAAGCGGGCAGGGACATTTGTTACTTTGCGGGGTTTAATCGACGAAATTGGCACAGATGCTGTGCGTTTTTATATGCTCACGCGGAAGAGTGATACGCAAATGGATTTTGACCTTGAAAAGGTTGTAGAGCAAACACGTGATAACCCGGTGTTTTATGTTCAATACGCTCATGCTCGCTGCAAGTCGGTGCTGCGCAATGCACTCGAAGTTGTCAACGCTGAAGATATCTCCCGCAAGAAATTGGCGAAAGCACCCATTGGGTTGCTAAATAACCCGGCAGAGTTAGATATAATTCGCCATTTGGCCGCTTGGCCACAGACTGTAGAAACATCGGCGCAAGCCCGTGAGCCCCACAGAATTGCTTATTATTTGAACGACCTTGCTGAACTGTTCCATGGATTATGGAACAAAGGGCGTGATGATGCCTCACTTCGGTTTATTCAGCGAAATGATCAAGATGGAACACTCGCCCGTATTGCTTTAGTGCGAGGCGTCTCAACAGTGATAGCATCCGGCCTTGATATATTTGGTGTAAAGCCTGTTGAAGAGCTGAGATGATTAATACAAAACAGGGTTTGCGTGACGCTATAGACGATCTCGTAGACTCAGATTTGGCTATGGCCAGCGTTATAGAACAATTTGGCTTCCCTGAACCGCGGGGTCGTGATCCTGGCTTCTCAACATTACTCCGTTCCATTATTTCACAACAGGTTTCCACTAACGCAGGAATTGCGATATGGAAAAGGCTTAACAGTTACCTCGTCGACACTTCGCCCCAAAAGGTTTTAAGCGCACCTGAAGAGGATCTTCGTAGCTGTGGGGTCAGTAAACAAAAAATACGCTACGCAAGGGCGTTAGCTCACCATATCGAAAGCGGTAAATTAAATCTCAAAAAATTAGAGTTCATGTCTGATCAAGAGGCAATATCAGTTCTCACTAGTGTGGTTGGGATAGGAACTTGGACCGCAGAAATTTATCTTATGTTTGCTTTGGCCCGTAAGGATATTTTTCCGTCTGGAGACCTAGCGTTGCAAGTAGCGGCAGGACAGCTTTTGAATTATAAAAATAGACTAAGTCCTTCAAATTTAGCTAATATTGCGCAACGATGGAAACCGCAACGAACGACAGCAGCTATAATGCTATGGCATTACTACAGTCACGTGGCTTCGAAAGCTTAAGATGGTGAGGCGAGACTTTTTCGATAACTAGTTACAGAGAGCGAAAGTTAGTTTCCTTAATTTTGACAAAAGAATTCCTGCTCAAATAGTGAGGCGTCCGGGTCATCAGAGGACACTTTTTAATCATCTAATTACTGGTTTTGACCGGGGATAGTGTCTTGGAATGTCTAGGCATCCCGATTAAAAAATTTTCTATATTAAATCTTTAGTGATTTTATCAAAAATGTATTTCAACGGGGGCGAACAAAACCAGTCGGTAGTATATTTTTAGCCTATCAAAATACATAGTGTTTAAAATTTCAATATACATTGGAAATAAGAATAACAGGGTGCCCCCGCAATTTACTAGCGATATCTGGAGATGTTATAAATGCAATTACGTCAAATATTCGATGCTAAATCGTGCACGTATACTTATATAATAGCAAATAGAGTGGGGGGGGAGGCGCTGATAATCGATCCGGTTTTTGAAAAGCTGGATCATTTTGTTCGCGTACTACGTGAGTTAGATGTCAAGCTCGCATTGGCTATAGATACTCATCTTCATGCTGATCATGTCACTGGCTTAGGTAAACTATCAAAATTGTATAACTGTGCAACCGTTATGGGCGAGAGAGCAGCGGTTGAGGCGGTTTCACTCAAAGTAAAAGAAGGCGAAACCTTAAAGGTTGATAATTTGCGGGTCGAAGTAATTTATACCCCAGGTCATACTGAGGACTCATGTTCTTTTCGATTAAATGATTGTGTTTTCACCGGTGATACATTGCTTATCCGAGGAACCGGGCGGACAGACTTTCAGGCGGGTTGTCCGTACCAACAATACGACTCAATCTTTAATAAGTTGCTTAAACTTCCTGGCCACACCCTGGTTTATCCAGGACATGATTATAAAGGTGATACAGTCTCAACAATCGCAGAAGAACAAGCCTTTAACCCCCGTTTGCAGGTATCGTGTTCAACTGATTACGCTAACATTATGAATAACCTTAACTTGGCTACTCCTAAAATGATGGATATTGTGATATCCCAAAATCGCAAAATGGGAGTGGATTATGAGGCACGTTAAACACGGGTTATGGTGCCGCCTGGAGGAATCGAACCCCCGACCTGATGATTACAAATCAACTGCTCTACCATCTGAGCTAAGGCGGCCATAAAAGCTATGTAAATTTTTCGATGGTTAGTCCTTTCCTTCTTATATACATCAAGTTCTATGCTGTCAGTCTCTAACGAGCCCACTCATAAAACGAAATACCTACTGCATTTGCAAGGTTGAGGCTCTCAACCCTGCTTGTTACTGAGATTTTGACCCTTAGGTCACAGTTTTTTTGGGTTAGGCGACGCATACCTTCACCTTCTGAACCAAAAATCAGAGCCGTGCGCTGACTAAAGTTAACTTCCGAAAACGTTTTATTCGCGTTTCCATCAAGTCCAACACACCAGAAATCATTGGCTTTTAGAAACCCCATAGTCCGAGCTAGATTGGTTACCCTAATAATTGGAACTTGCTCTAAAGCCCCAGACGCAGCTTTTGCCATTGCACCTGTTTCGCGCGGTGTGTGGCGGTCTTGCACAATTAAGGCTTTGACACCGAACGCTGCGGCTGAGCGCAAAATAGCACCAATGTTGCGTGGATCGGTTGCCTGATCCAGAATCGAAACGCAGACCCGAGCTGTGGGTGAAATTGCGTTAAGAAAATCCTTTATCGAAATGCTTAAGAGGGGACGCGTTCGCATTGCAATACCTTGGTGGACAGACCCTACAGGTAGTAGATTATCTAATTGCTCAGAGTCTACAATAAAGGCCCCCTCTAGCTCTCTGCGATTCTGATTAGCTTTTGCAAAACCATGAGTTACACGGATTTCTGAACATTCTCTATCTGGGTTTGAGAGCGCGGCTAGTGCTGCATGGGTTCCAAAAATCCAATAATCATCTCCACCAGCAACCCTATCTCTTCGATGTTGGTGATAGCTGTGCGGATAGCGAGCGCGCAGCGAATTTCCTGAGCTTGATCTAAGTGAAGACATGCGTTTAACCATGATTTGCTTTAACACGCTTTGTGTAAATTGTCTGTATGAGTTTTATTCTGGCGTTTGCCGTTCGGAGCCCTTGAGGTGGAATGTGTGCGATTTTGACATTGACAATCGGCTGTAAATTCTCATATTTCGGGCTCGCCGGTGTGTGTGTCGGCTCGAAATTTTCGGCTGGTTTGAAGGAGGGGTGCCCGAGTGGCTAAAGGGGACGGGCTGTAAACCCGTTGGCGTAAGCCTACGTTGGTTCGAATCCAACCCCCTCCACCATCACGTCGAGAGGGCGGCGGAATTAGATCGGTGGGTGTTGGAGGTCTTTGAACAGGATGATCTGCGCGGCCGCGCAAAACGGTCATGGGGGTTTTAACAGCGGGTGTAGCTCAATGGTAGAGCCCCAGCCTTCCAAGCTGGTTACGTGGGTTCGATTCCCATCACCCGCTCCAGCCTCCACTTATTTAGTTCTCGTTGGGCTATACGGGACAGCGGAATTGGTTAGAAACACTTTTAGACGGGAAGTTTATATACCATGGCCAAGGAAAAATTTGAGCGTACGAAGCCGCACTGTAACATTGGGACTATTGGTCATGTCGACCATGGTAAAAC
>NZFO01000010.1 GCA_002690705.1 Magnetovibrio sp.
CCAAGGGTTCGGCTGTTCGCCGATTAAAGTGGTACGTGAGCTGGGTTTAGAACGTCGTGAGACAGTTCGGTCCCTATCTGCCGTGGGTGTAGGAGATTTGAGAGGAGCTGCCCCTAGTACGAGAGGACCGGGGTGGACATACCTCTGGTGGACCAGTTGTCGCGCCAGCGGCATAGCTGGGTAGCTAAGTATGGACGGGATAACCGCTGAAAGCATCTAAGCGGGAAGCCCCCCTCAAAACAAGATCTCCCTTGAGAGCCGTGGAAGACCACCACGTTGATAGGCTGGATGTGGAAGCGCAGTAATGCGTGTAGCTGACCAGTACTAATTGCTCGATAGGCTTGAATCCGCTGTCTCTGTGTGTAGGGAAAAGGCCATTGTTGCCGAACTTTACTCGCGGACGTTTAGCGAACTCGATCAGACACCTTATATATATGTTTTGTATTTTATATATCTTTTATATTTTTACCGCCCTTGTTGTTTCGCTTGGTTAAAGCGTCTTTTTTGGCGACCTGGTGGTTATGGCGAGAGTGTCCCACCCGATCCCATCCCGAACTCGGCCGTGAAACCTCTTAGCGCCGATGGTACTGCGTCTTAAGGCGTGGGAGAGTAGGTCGCTGCCAGGTCTTCAAAGAAGACGACATTATCATATGAACGAGTGGGGTGGGAAGTAGTGCATCATTCGCTAATCCAGAAACAAATTTACAAAGCGATTTTATAGTACGTCTACTCGTCTTTAACGGAGTTGTGTATAGCTGGATCGGCATACATTTGTGTGACGCGGGATGGAGCAGCCCGGTAGCTCGTCAGGCTCATAACCTGAAGGTCGTTGGTTCAAATCCAACTCCCGCAACCAACAAATTATCCATTAATATCAGTATGTTATTAAAAATATAGCCACTCCATGTGGGGCGGCTTTTTTATTTTTCGTAAAAAATTGCCGCATTTATTACCGCTTTTTTCATTGCTAGGCCGCTGGCGTCGGGTCCCTTTGGGACCAATCTCGAGTTAGCCAGCAAAGCTATCGGTTCGGAACCTGCTAAGAAGGCCCGCTGATCACAGAATGCCGCTAAAGGGCAGAGTTTTTCTCATGTAGTTGGGCGTGCCCAACGTTTCACGCCCCAGGGGCCCGGCTGCGTGTCCTAAAGGTTAAGCCTAATTGACTTTGAGGCCGGCGAATCGGTTCATCAGGGTGGTTCTCCAGATCGGGGGTTAGGCTTGGTGGTGCTTAAACGATACGGTTTCTGTTTGGGATGATGGGGATACTGCCGTAGGGTTTTAAGAGAACTCTACACGATGGGAGCGGGATTCGACCCCCGTGAAGGGGGTCATACCCCGTAATTCGTAATTCCAAAATGAAACGTTTAGTCAGGCTTATAGCCCCCAAACCAGCCTACCGGTAGCACGGCGTATCAAAGGGTTCGCTCTCGTTCGTTGCGACAAATGTTGTTACGTAGCCCGTGTGCCCAAGCATTTTACTCGAGTCAAATGTCCTTAGCGCAGCGGAAGCCAATATATACCACTGCCATATTTCGGGGCTTTTTTGCGTGATCTTCTATCCTCATACGGAATGACCCGTACCACCAAGAACCGCCGCGTGTCCGTTTTTCCTTATCTCCGCCGTCTTCCGTCCATTCCCATACGTTTGCGCCCATATCGTAAAGGCCATTAACCCCAGCGTTTGTTGATCCGGCGGGGGCGTGGCCGATACCTTGATCCAGACGGGCACTGTAATCAATAGCAGGGGTTTTTCCGCAATCTCTCAGACAGTTCGCGCCAAATGGTTTTTGACCTGTCGGAAACTCGTAGGTCACACCGGCTCTGAAAGGTGGCGGGGCGTCAGCGCGAGTTTCCGTATAGGCCGCCATCCTCCACTCCGCGTCTGTTGGTAAGCGCTTACCGGCCCATTCACAAAATGCAGCGGCCTCGTCAAAAGTCACATGAACGGCAGGCTCATTGTCTTTGGCAAATGTGCCGTAGGGTGATTTCCAAGTCCAACCCGGTTTCTGCGTCCATCCAGCTTCATAAACCAACCCGCCGCCATTTTTTTCTGCCATGGTCACAAAGTTAGTTTCGGCCGCGAATGCGCGAAACTGACCTACAGTAACTTCGGTTTGATCAATGGCGAAACCATCAATGGTCTGCATGCCTGCTAAAGCGGAACCAGAGCAAAATCCTAGCGCCATGAACGCTACTCGGATGAAAGCACCAAAGATCACACTAATGCCGTGGTTATTGGAGGTTAAGTTGTCGAGGGTAGCCGGTTGCATATCAGAAATTGTTTGGCCACATCCGTTTCTCAGCGGTGCGCTCTCGTTCGTTGCAACAAATGTTGTTACGTGGCTCAAAAGGAGATTTTGAAGGATAGTAAAACAGAGCATGGCGAATGCTATCAGGGCAAAAAAACTATTCATAACCTTCGCGCGATAACAAAATTTGACGCCTGATAACCTCCAGATATTCATTAGAATAATCTTTAACGTAACAGTGGGGAGTTTTGCCCCCACTCCGACTCCATACACTACGGTTTCCACAATTTGCTCTATTTACATCAACGTTATATGGACACGGGCAGGGTCCGGGATATTTAGAAATCCCATCATTTATAAGATCGATTGCGACTTCATTCTTAGTCACTAATAGGTCCATTAGATAATTATTTTTCATAAATGTGTTTAAATAAATAGAGATTACGCCCGGTTCCTAATTCGGTAATATAATAAGTTGTTGTGGTTTTGCCTTTCTGGTCACCCTTTATTTTAACTAGGACACGCTTATTGTAAAAATAAAGGAAAAAGTCTTCCAAACATNTTGGATTAAATAAAACTGGGTTTCTATACTTTAAAGAATGAGCATTTGTACTGGCGAAAGCACGTTCAAATGCACGACGGCGGGTCTGTATTTCATCAACTTTTTTGCGTAATATATTTTGACCGGCTCGGTTAAGCCTAAGATTATTATAATGCCTGAGAACACTATTATGAACTTTTGCAATGCCGTTGGCGGGGTTTATCCCACACCTAACTTCCGGTAATAATTGGGCGTGGGCAGTAAAATGATTAAAACTCGAAACGGTTGCCATCAGAAATAAAACTAAAAATAGTGTTTTCATTTCAACCTTATCACTCCCCACGCCACTTCGGTAAAATGCAGTGCATTATCTTACATAAAGAGTACTTGGCCTGGCCGCATACAACGTCAGCATGACCAGATAACCGCTCGGGCAAAAGCGCATTAGAGAGGTTGTTGTAATGTTTAAAAATCTTCTATTGACCATCTTTTTAGTCTTGCCGATGACAGCAAATGCTCACTCTCCACTTGTCTCATCCTCTCCCAAGAATGGTGAAACGTTAGGCCTGTCCCCCACTGAGATCGTTATGGAGTTTAAATCGCCAGCTAAGCTCATCAAGGTTGTTTTAACAAAGCCATCAGACAAGCAAGAAAAAAGCCTTTTAGGTAGATTTTTTGGCGCTGACAATAGCGGGTCGGTGTCGCTGGGGACGAGCTTCCTGATGACCATTAATAAGCGTCAAGTGATACCCCTGCCACCTCTAGAGCAGGGTCGCTACTCGCTCGCGTGGCGTGCAGTGGGGGGGGATGGTCATGTGATAAAGGGCGAACTGACCTTTAACATTCAAGGTAACTAAGATGGATGTATGGATTATCTTTAATCCTATCCTTAAAGCGCTGTTATATGTTGCAAGCTTTGGGAGCGTAGGGAGTTTCTTGTTCAGCCTGCACTTTGGTAAACAGCTCACTGAGAAGCAGCAGGTTTATTGCGATTATCTCGCTCATAGAAGCACGTTAATAGGTGCAGTTACATCTTTGGTGATGATACTGTCAGTAGCTGGAAATCTTGGGGGTGACCTTGCAAGTGTCATAGATCTGTTAATGTTACAACTTGCGTTAGAATCCAAAACTGGTGTTGGTTATTCAACAGCCTTTGCAGGCTTTGCTGTTATGTTGATAGCGCATAATTTGAAGCCAAATAATAAGAGAATTGGGTTAATTATTGGCTCTTTCGCTGTATTTTTCTCATTTACTATGTCCGGACATTCCCAAGTGGGTGGCGTTCTCACGCAGTTACTCTTGATGGTGCACTTGCTTGGCATAGCCTTCTGGCTTGGCGCACTCTTTCCATTTCGCTGTATATGTTTGCAACCTGACACAAGTAATTTAGGTGGCTTGGCGAAACGCTTTGGCGTTCTTGCTATGGGTTATGTTGGGCTACTTTTAGTTGCCGGATTTGGCTACGCTTACCTGCTTCTGGGAGATGTTAGTCTCATGTTTACGACGCTCTATGGTAATGTGCTTTTAATAAAAATAGTGCTGGTAGTTGCCTTATTGTCTTTGGCGGCGCTCAATAAATTTAAGCTTGTGCCATCATTAGAAATAAAACCATCGCAAGCGGTTAGGCGATTTCAAAGTTCTCTTCAATTTGAAATTGCCCTCGCTTTAGTAATTATAATAGCCGCCGGTCTTCTCACGACGTCTTTGACGTTGCCAATGGGGATTTGAAATGATTAATCGTCGTACATTTTTTACCCAGGTAGCTTTGTCTCTTTCGTTTATGGCGCTGCCTAAGGTTGTTCAAGCAGGCACAACAACACGGCGTTACCAACTCACTGCAAGTAAAGGCTCAGCGTAGGCACGGGCAACTTAAACAATTTACTTTAAAAATGAAGCTAGACCGAGGAATTTACGAGAGCTCGGCGCATGAGCTACCTAAATGATATCGTGCTGGCAGCCGTATTGTGTAGACGGATTAATGTGTCGCAGACGATACGCAACAGAGCTGCCCCTGTGCTAGTGCATTTGAAGCGCACAGACTGGCTGGTTTCAGGTCAACCTCTACAGACGTTGGTAAGAGTGGAGCGGGCGATGAGATTCGAACTCACGACTTCAACCTTGGCAAGGTTGCGCTCTACCCCTGAGCTACGCCCGCGCCCAGCTTCAGCCTTTGCCAAGGCTCTCATATGATACGCATTGACAAGATCAATGCAAGCCGTATGTTCGCAGCCTTGATTGAGTTGCGGCCACTGATTGGTATCCAACATTATGAGCGTGACAAAAGAAGATTTATTAGCACAACTTTGCGCGCTTGGTATTGAGACAGAAACAGTCGACCATGCGGCTGTGTATACCGTTGAGGACGCCAAGTCGCTTAGGAGGGGGTTACCGGGTACGCACTCAAAAAATCTTTTTTTAAAAGATAAAAAATCACAATTCTGGCTGATTGTTGCCCACGAAGACCGTAACATAGACCTTAAGGGGCTTAGCAAGCAAATAGGAGCTGCTCAGCTCTCGTTCGGGAAACCAGAGGCCTTAATGACAAAACTCGGGGTTGAACCGGGCTCAGTCACACCTTTTGCGGTTATAAATGATCGAAGCGCAGACGTTACTGTTATTTTAGATGAAGAAATGTTAGCACGTGAGCCTTTACACTTTCATCCTTTAGTAAATACAGCAACTACAACTATCTCTAAAAAAGGTCTATTAAGATTTTTGCAGCACACGGGACACCAACCACTTGTCCTTGCTCTCTAGTTTTTGGGATATAATGATTTGGCACTAGCGCACATTGAGGTTGCGCAAAGAGGTTAATAGCGCCATCTATGTATTAGCTGTTGCATCCTGAACAAAACGTCTCAACTGGCGGAAGGAATGGAGATGAATATCAAATTAAATCCCGATGGGACCTTTATGCCCAGCGATTCACAACCGGCTTCTCCACGGGGAATTATTTCAGACGAGGGACCGGCGCAAGTTATGGGCCCTGACGAGATTGTTAAGGACTCTGACTCTGCCAACTTTATGGCCGATGTTGTTGAGGCCTCCAATCAAGTCCCCGTTATCGTAGATTTCTGGGCCCCTTGGTGTGGCCCATGTAAACAACTGGGACCACTGCTTGAAAAATTGGTCAAACAAGCGGGCGGCATGGTCAGAATGGTCAAAGTTAACATTGATGAAAATCAGGAAATCGCGACGCAGTTACGTGTTCAGTCGATCCCAATGGTTTATGCGTTCAAGGACGGACGACCAGTTGATGCCTTTTCTGGAGCAATTCCGGAAAGCCAAATCAAAGCTTTTATCGATAAGTTACTGGACGGCGCCAAAGCACCACTAGACGCGGCACTGGATGAGGCAAAAGGGATGCTTGGTGCCGGCGAGGCCCACATGGCCCTTCAGCTTTACCGACAGATTCAGGCCGAAGACCCTGCTAATGAGCACGCTATCGCGGGAATAATACGTTCCACACTAGCATCTGGAGATGTGGACGCAACGCGTGGGATGATTGAGTCACTATCGGCAGATTTGTTGTCAAAAATGGAAATTTCAGCGGCAGTATCCGCTTTCCAGCTCTCGGAGGAAAGCAAGGAGGCAGGAGATGCGACCACATTAGAGGGGCAATTATTGAGCAACCCTGATGATCATCAAGCTCGATATGATTTAGCTATAACACTGTTAGGTTCCAACCAAAATCAGGCTGCGGTTGACCAACTCATAGAATTGATAAGGCGAAACCGATTATGGAATGATGAAGCTGGGCGCAAACAGCTCTTGAAAATTTTCGATGCTATGGGTCCCTCACACGAAGTAACACTTAATGGGCGGAGGCAGCTATCTTCTGTGCTGTTTTCCTAGGTCTTGCCGCGATATGACATACTCACCTTCTACTAACGGCAAATTGCCAGATACAATGCCCATCTTTCCTCTAGAAGGAGCTGTATTGCTACCCGGCGGGGAACTACCGCTAAATATCTTTGAGCGGCGCTACTTGGCAATGGTTGATGCTGCCCTTGGTCAAGGACGTTGGATCGGCATGGTGCAGCCAAGACAGAATCAGGGAGATAAAGAGGACGGGATACAGACACTCTTCTCCATCGGCTGTGCTGGACAGATAAGTTCTTTTTCCGCTACCAAAGATAATCGGTACTTTATAACGCTAACAGGCGCGTGTAGATTTTCCATTACGACCGAACTCGAACAGGCTGACGGATTTAGACGTATTAAACCGGACTTCACGGCGTTCGAAGATGACCTTGAACCCGAACCTCTAGACACGCGTCAACGGGCAGACCTGTTCCGAGCGTTGAAAGACTATCTTGGCTGGAGTGGCTATGATGCCGACTGGGATGCCCTTGAAAATACCCCCGACCACGCCCTAGTCGCGTCTATGGCGATGGCATGTCCATTTGCGCCGGCAGAAAAACAGGCGCTGCTTGAAGCCAGTAGCTTGGTGACCCGAACGCGTTGCTTGGTAACAATGTTAGATATGGCGCGGCATGATGAGGCTGAGACTGTTGATCATGCTCGGCATTAAAATAAACAGTTCAATGCTGTTGGGTCTAGTCCGCAAAAGGAAGCATTAGAGATGTCGAGAGATGATCACGAGTCCGGAGAGAATTATCAGATTAAAACAAACACGACATCTACAATAGACCGCAAATTGTTAGAGATCCTTGTGTGCCCATTGACCAAGGGTCCTCTAGAATACAACGCAGAAGAGCAAGAGTTGATCAGCAGAAAAGCAAAACTAGCTTTCCCTATACGGGATGGCATACCCATCATGCTAACCGAAGAAGCTCGCCAGCTTGNCGATTAGAGTGGTACCTCTATGAGTAATGATTTTCGTCAAACCACCCGTCCCACCGAGATCCGTCTCTTGCGCGAGATAAAGACCTTAGAAGTCGATTTCGAAGATGGTTGCCAATTCAAATTTCCAGCTGAATTTTTACGTGTCGAAAGTCCATCCGCTGAAGTCCAGGGCCATGGACCCGGTCAAAAGCAAATTGTGTCAGGGCGCCGTCACGTCAATATAATGGAGGTGAGGCCTGTAGGTAATTATGCAGTTTCACTAAAATTTGACGATCTACACGATACCGGTATTTATTCTTGGGACACTCTATATCAGTATGGTATCGATCAGGCTGACATGTGGGTAAAATATTTAACCGCCCTTAAAAGTGCTGGCTTAAGCCGTGATCCTTAGCATGCAGAGAGTAACTCGCTAAGTTAAGTTAAAACTAAACTCAGTAAACGGAGCGCTTCTTAACCTTAGATAAATTTTAGCCTAAAACAGTTTTTATAACACATCAAAATAAACTCATATTCTAGTAATGTTTCCTAATCTGGATATTTTTATTTATTATTCTTATTAAGTGGAGGGGGTCGGCCCTTGAATATTGAATGCCTAAAGGGGTTGGCCGCGCAATAATTTTGGCACGTCTCCACTTACTCCCATGGCATGCCGCATGAAAAGATTTTTAATAGGCGGGAAAGCATTCACTGCAGCAAGCCCGACATCACGAGCAATACGAACTGGGGCAATATCATTAGAAAACAATCGATTGAGCATGTCGGTTGCGAGCAGCATTGCCGCATGATCAAAACGCCGCCATTTTGCGTATTGACTGAGAGCTTGGGAGCCCCCTATGTCAAGCCCAAGCCGATAAGTTTCCGCCAAGACTTGGGCGAGCGTAGCCACATCTTTAAGGCCCATATTCAAACCTTGTCCCGCAATAGGGTGCATACCGTGTGCTGCATCACCAACCAGCGCCAATCGGTTATCCACAAATCGCTCCGCAAATTGTAAAGACAATGGATAAGCGTACCTACTGCCAATTATTTCTATATTCCCCAAAAAGTCACCAAACCTGCGCATAAGTTCTGACCGAAAGGCGTCTTCATCTAGATCCAATATCACATGAGCGAGATCTGCTCTTTCCGTCCAAACAATCGATGACCGGTTTTGAACTCCTAAAGCATCACCGGTCAGAGGCAATATCGCAAAGGGTCCAGACGGTAGAAACCGCTCATGAGCAATGTTCATATGCATACGTTGATGCCGAACTGTACAAACAATACCTGTTTGTGGATAAGGCCATCGCGTTAATTTAATACCAGCTTGAGCTCGAGTCTGAGAGCCGCGGCCATCAGCTCCAACGACAAGCTGGGCCCGCACAACACGACCATCCACCAAACTTATCTGTACACCACCCGGTGCGTTAACTAGAGCCTCGACACTCGCAGGCGCCAATACCCTAGCTCGCTGGGATGAAGATAAACGATCACGCAATGCACAACGTAAATGGCGGTTTTCTAACATTATTCCCATGGGCTGGTCACCAACGTCTTTATGATCAAAATGCAGAGCTAGTAAGGATGGGCCGTCCGAAACACGAATTTCTAAAATTGGTGAAGCGTCTTTCTCTAAAACAGGCCATAAGCCGATCGCAGCTAATAAATTTTTATTTGACGCAGAAATTGCAAACGCTCGCCCATCAAAGTCTGCGTCGGACAGATCAATATCCTCACCTTTATCAATAATGCAGGTTTTTATAGGTGTATTTTCCAAGGCCACGGCCAGTACACTGCCAACCAGCCCACCACCAATGATTAAAAGATCGACATCAATATCAGGAGTGTTTAAATCGGATAAGGTCATTCTCAGAACGTGGTGTCAATCTACCTTAAAGTCCAGAATAAAACTCCCGGCCAGGGTGTATAAAAATTCATCATCTATATGAAACTGCTTAAAAAATAGCCNCTCTTTGGTTTTAGCTTTAACTTGCTTGACCCCAATAAATCGTCTTAAGCCATTGACCGTAATGGTTTTTATAAGATTTTTTAGCACTTGGCACGGTTATTGATGAGTGTTTTAACTACGTGGCGCTTGCGCGCTCACTAACTAGTGGAAGGAGTTAAACCATGAAACTGATCATGGCTGTTATCAAGCCTTTCAAGCTCGAAGAAGTGCGCCAAGCACTAATTCCGGTTGGAATTGAAGGCATGACCGTTACAGAGGTGAAGGGGTTTGGCCGCCAAAAAGGACAAACCGAAATTTACAGGGGTGCGGAATATGAGGTGAATTTCCTCCCCAAAGTTAAAGTGGAAATTGCAGTTAGCGACGATGTTGCTGACTTAGCAGTCGAAGCGATTACCAAAGCTGCACAAACCGGGAAAATCGGTGACGGCAAAGTTTTCGTTTACTCCGTCGACAAGGCCGTGCGCATTCGCACGGGTGAGACCGACGGCGAAGCCCTATAGGAGTGCCAATTATGAAACTCAATTTATTTAAGACAACAGTTCTATCTATGGGAGCTCTCTTTCTTGGTGCTACATTGCCGCTCCCAGTCATAGCTGCAGTAGATGCAGAGACCGCTTATGTATTTAACACGTTTTCTTTTTTGATCCATGGCGTGCTGGTGATGTTCATGGCTGCCGGCTTCGCGATGCTAGAATCTGGCTTGGTTCGTTCAAAAAATACCGCAACCATTTGCCTAAAGAACATCGCACTTTATTCTATTGCCGGGATAATGTTCTACTTAGTTGGTTATAATTTAATGTACGTCGATGTCCCTGAAGGCGGCTACGCTGGAATCTTCGCTCTTTTCTATAACCCATCAGCTGATGAAATCGCCTTGATAAACGCGGATGAAGCTGGAGCCGACGCCATTAAAAAAGTTGTCGACACAGGCTACTCGGTTCCATCTGACTGGTTTTTCCAAATGGTATTTGTCGCCACAGCAGCGTCTATTGTTTCCGGAACAGTTGCGGAGCGAATTAAAGTATGGCCATTCATGATATTCGTCGTAGTTCTTGCCGCTATCATATATCCAATTCAAGCTAGTTGGGTTTGGGGCGGTGGCTGGCTCGCTGAAATGGGCTTTTCTGATTTTGCTGGTTCAACGTTGGTCCACTCCACTGGGGGCTGGGCGGCGTTGACAGGGGCAATAATTCTTGGAGCAAGAAAAGGCAAGTACGATGCCAACGGCCAGGTAAATGCCCTTCCCGGCGCCAATATCCCGTTAGCTACTTTGGGAACATTTATTTTGTGGTTTGGCTGGTTTGGGTTTAACGGTGGTTCCCAGTTAGCTCTCGGAAGCGCGCTTGACGCAACGGCTATTTCTATTGTGTACGTTAACACGAATTTAGCTGCTGCAGCAGGTGTCGTTGCCTCGATAATTTTAGCTCAAATAATTTACAAGAAGATCGACGTATCTCTGGCGCTTAACGGTGCAATTGGAGGCCTCGTTGCGATAACGGCAGGTCCCGATGTTCAAAACCATCTCATTGCGATAATAGTTGGTGGCATCGGCGGTGGGCTTGTATTCTTTGCAGTTCCACTTATCGATAAAATGAAAATCGATGACGTAGTCGGTGCCATTTCTGCCCACCTAGTTGCCGGTATTTGGGGAACTTTGGCGGTGGGTATTTTTGGATCAGGTTCGATTGTCACACAGGCTATAGGTATCGTCGCTATTGGTTTATTTGTATCAATCACCAGTGCCATTGTCTGGTACATACTGAAAGTTACCGTCGGTATCCGAGTAGACGAAGAAGGTGAGAGCCTTGGCCTCGATAAAGTTGAATGTGGTATGGAGGCGTACCCCGAATTTGGAAGCGGCTCGCAACGCCTATGATCAGATAGATGGGCTCGCCTCAGCTGTTTACCCCTGCAGCCTAGGCTTTTTTCCGCCCTCCTATCTATCTTGGCAAAACCAGCCCGGAGATGTCACATTAGGCATCTCCGGGTTTCGACTTTCTATAATTTATTAATCTCTTATTTATCTATCTTCCTTAATCCATAGATATGACCCAGCCGATAAGAGTTTTTGAAACTGCTGATTCTGAATTTGGCGCCCGCGCACTTCTTCCCGCGACGGCCAGAGTTTTTTTACATAACAGGTTTCTTGAAGCATTGGGTTTGCTAATTCTTATTATCGTTAGCGCGCTTACAATTGCACTATTCAGTTATGCCCCAAGTGATCCATCTTTCAATAATTCAAATTCTGGTGCTACAGCCAATTATATAGGCACCTTGGGTGCTTTCGCGGCTGACCTTATAATTCAATCGTTCGGCATGGCCGGATATTTCCCCTTGCTGGGTTTTGCAATCTGGGGATTACGGTTAATAACAAAACGCGATGTGCCCTCACCCTTCTGGCGCGGCTTCGCTATGCTTTTAACTCCTTTTGCTGCTGCAGTCAGCTTTAGCGCCCTGCCTGAGCCCCCCGGCTGGCCCCTTACCTCCGGCTTAGGTGGGGTTGCTGGTACAATTATTTTAGAACGAAGTGCTGCTATTTTTCAAAACGCTGGCATTGCACTCGCTGAATTGTATCTCGCCATGTCCATGGCTTTAGCAGCTTCGGCACTTTGGATATTTGCTATTGGTTTGCAAAAGGGCGAGTTGCGCGCGGCAAGCCGAAGTCTTAGGTTTTTTGGCTTAGCACTATACTTCGGCGTTCGTAAAACTTCATATGCTTTAAAATTAGGGTCTGGCTGCAATGGAGGTAAGCGCGACCACTCCGAGCAAAACCAAGAAATTAAAGCCAATCGCGAACTAAGTGCTAACGACACATCGCTTCAAGAGATGGCCGTGCGCGTTTCCCTTGAAGAAGGGAAAACCCTTAACGAAGTTCCAGAAAAACACCTAATTGGCCTAGTAGCACCCAGAAAACCAAAACCAAAAGCGGGTCGCAAAGCGACAACTGAAACACAAGGCAAACTCGCACTAGACCCTGAGGTTGGTTACTCTATCCCACCGCTTGTTCTTCTTAAGGCACCACATGAAACTCCTGATAGGTTGGCTCTAAATCGTGACACAGTGGAACAAAACGCTAAATTTCTTGGTACAGTTTTACAAGACTTCAGAGTTAAAGGAGAGATCGTAAAAGTACGGCCGGGACCGGTGGTCACACTCTACGAACTCGAGCCAGCACCTGGAACAAAAACCTCTCGGGTAATTGGTTTGTCGGATGATATAGCACGCTCAATGAGCGCCGTCGCAGTGCGCGTAGCCGTAGTGCCGGGACAAAATGTGATCGGTATCGAACTTCCAAATATCAATAGGGAACTAGTTTTATTAAGGGAACTTCTGGCATCACGGGATTTTGAAAGATCCAAAGCCTCCCTGCCTTTAGCAATAGGAAAGGACATTGGTGGAGCACCTGTGACCACGGATCTAGCCCGCATGCCACACCTTCTAATCGCAGGGACTACCGGTTCCGGCAAGTCCGTTGCAATGAATACTATGATCTTATCCCTCTTATATTCATTGACCCCCGACCAATGTAAATTAATTATGATCGATCCTAAAATGCTAGAATTGTCGGTTTATGAGGGTATTCCTCATTTACTAACACCCGTTGTAACTGATCCCAGCAAGGCAGTTGTAGCATTAAAATGGGCGGTTCGCGAGATGGAGGATCGTTATCGCGCAATGTCCCAATTAGGCGTGCGCAACATAGCGGGCTTCAACGCGCGCNTAAAAGAGGCGGAAAAAAAAGATGAACGGTTGACGCGCCGCGTCCAAACTGGCTTTGACGACGGTGGCAAACCCGTTTTTGAGGATCAATTGCTTCCAAACGACCCCCTTCCATTTATTGTTGTGGTGGTTGATGAAATGGCCGACCTCATGCTGGTCTCTGGTAAAGACGTTGAGTCGGCTATTCAGCGCCTTGCTCAAATGGCACGAGCCGCCGGGATTCATCTTATCATGGCAACGCAGCGGCCATCTGTCGATGTCATCACAGGAACAGTAAAAGCTAACTTTCCAACCCGCATTAGTTTCCAAGTCACTTCCAAGATTGATAGTCGTACCATCCTAGGTGAACAAGGGGCAGAACAGTTACTAGGCCAAGGTGACATGCTGTACATGGAGGGCGGAGGACGCATTACTCGTATCCACAGTCCATTCGTCTCTGATAATGAGGTTGAAGAGGTTGTAAAATATATCAAAAATCAGGGTAAACCCCAATATATCCAATCTATTACCTCTGATGATAACGAGCCCGATTTGCTAGGATCAATGGGCGAGAAGAATGCCGACGCATTATATGATGAGGCCGTTGCCCTCGTAACCCGCGAGGGCAAAGCGTCGACCAGCTTTATCCAAAGACACTTACAAATCGGTTATAATCGTGCCGCCCGCATTATTGAACACATGGAACAAAACGGAGTAGTGAGCGCAGCTAACAGGGTCGGTCGTCGGGAAGTTCTGGCAAGCAGTCANTAAGTCCCTAAATCATTATAGTGTACTCATCGTATACCAACCCTTTACGTTATTAAACTCGTTGATAAAATATGCGGTTATGATTGTTTTTTTTAAAACTCAGCTTCCACGTTTTCATGCTTCACTATTGATTGTCTTAGTTAGTTTAACGGCAACCATAAATGGAACAACGGCAGAAGCGGTGATCGCTCGAACATTGGCACTGGAAAAGCAGGACCTTGAAGACCTCATACGCATCGAAGCACACCTGAATTCTATTACAACNCTCACAGCAAGATTCCTACAGGTATCCTCTAACGGGGAGTTTTCTGAGGGAGTCATTTATTTATCTAGGCCCGGTCGTATGCGTGTTGAGTATGACCTTCCAAATCCAGTTGTATTAATCGCGGATGGATCGAGCTTAATTTATATTGACCGGGAGCTAGAACAAGAAACGGCTGTTCTATTAAAATTAACTTCAGCTGATTTTATTCTGCGCAAAAATTTATCTTTTATGTCCAATGAAATCTTAATTACAGGCTTCAATCGTTCCCCTGGCGTGTTCCGGGTATCCATCGTTAAAGCAGCTGCGCCTTTGGAGGGTCAGCTAACACTTGTATTCAGTGACAAGCCTTTAGAACTCCGGAAATGGACAGTTACAGATGCCTTTGGCATCAAAACAACATTGTCTTTGCTTGGAACGAGGTTCGGCCAAAAAATCAATAAAGACCTATTTGACTATAAACTCGACAATAAAGGTCAAGACCTTAACTAGTCTAATACTCTGCCCGATTTGCAGCCACAACGTAACGTACTTACCAATTAAATTGAACGTATTGAGGAAGCATCAGGCCTTAAACAACGAGCTGCATGCCTCACAAAAATTTCACACGATCATCCATATCACAAATAAAATCCCGCCAACCTATCCCCCCCTCCACACGCACGTTACCCTCGCTAGGGATCCAAACCGATTGCCTTACATAATCGGCTTAGATTTTAATAACAGGATATACATAACTATCGAGATCACGACATGGGATGCCATTTCAACTCGAAACTGTTTAACTGAACTAAGAACTCTGAAACAAAAGCACACAACCTACATCATCTGCATGCAAGGGACTAAGGTTACAGACGAAATATTTCCTACCATTACAACATTCACGTTTAATCTCGCGTATCAAGTCAATTATGGAATAAAAGGCTAAAATGGGTTTTTGATGATATCTTGATATCCATTAGATATGCTAGGGATACCACTTTGGTGCGGCAAAGATAAGCGCCGCCATGTTTCTGCAGATATTCAAGTAGGGCCGAGTTCTCCACAAATTGAGATTCACAGCCCTTATGCACTAGCTGGCGGTAGCACACCAAGTCCCGGGAAAAGCCCAAATTATTTTTACTAAAATTACGTTTATCACTGAGCCCATAAATTTATCCGCTGTGATTGAACACCTAGAAATCCTCGGGCCTTTGCCGGCGACTTTAATACCTCCTCATTACACTCCAAAGCTGGTTGGACCGACGCTCTCCAAAATCTACTGAGACAAAACAAACAATTTTAAAATTCGCTTAACTACCAGCTCAAGGGCAAAAAACTAATTTAGTCGGGCATCCGAACACGTAGGTAAATTGGTAACGCCGATAGAACTTGGTAAAAAGACGCGCGAGTTGACATCACCCCCTAATCATATCCGTATTATTCTCGATATTAGAAAGGTAAAAGTTAATTTACATGATCAGCTTGTACCCCCTTGGCTCTGTGACCAGTATTTTCGATTTAGTCGGGTCCAGCTCAATTTTCTGACGAAGTCGGTATATATGAGTCTCCAATGTATGAGTCGTGATATTTGAATTGTACCCCCAAACCTCATTCAAAAGAACCTCCCGCCCGACAGCCTTACCCCCCGCACGACAGAGGTATTTGAGTATGGCTGTCTCTTTATCGGTCAGCCGGACCTTTTTATTATCGGATTCATTAATTAGCAGCTTATTAGCTGGCTGGAACATACTGACACCTATTGTAAAGTGTGCATCCTCAGAGCGCTCATATCGGCCGATAAGTACGCGGATACGCCCGATCAAAACACTTAATTTAAAGGGTTTAGAAACATATTCCGTAGCGTATATCGTTTGGCGCGACACGACATCAAAATCCGTATCGGCACAGATAAGAACGACGATTGGCGAGCGCACACCGATATCCCGAAGTAACTTACATGCTTCCAATGAATCCATATTAGGCAAATCAACATTAATTATGATTATGTCAAAATATGCTTTTTTTGCGCACTCGAGGGCTTCTTCAGGACTTTCCAAACCAGTAACGTTAAATTCCTCACATAATGCTGGCTGCTCGCTGAACATATCAACAAGAGTAGTGTCATTATCAACTACTAGAATGTTTTTACAGCCGATCATGTTTTACTCGCCAATTTGCGATCAAATGATAGCATAAATATATATTTGATACGAAACGCGCATGCCCTACGCCGAACCACGGCAATATTATGCAACCGGGGCTTGTTTAAACCACTGAACAACTTTTAAAGTAAAGTTCCCTTACATGATTACTATGGGCTTCTTTCGGCCTATGTTGTAAAAACCCGCGTATACAGGATGGACTCTATTTATGGTTCGATCAACCGCTGATATTTTAGAAATCCCCGCTAGTCGAGAAGCATTATCACTTCTATCTATCGACCGCTCACTTTCTGAATTGCGGCGAGGGCGATTTGTTGCCGTCCGCGGCACTAACGGTGCCGCGTGTTTAGCACAAGCTGTCGAGGGCGTCACTCCCGAAAGCTTAAAAAACTTAACCTTAAGCGCAGGCAGTGCAGCATTATTATCAATTACAGCACGCCGTGCCTGCGTTTTAAATCTAGCCCGGCCAAAGGGACAGATTTTTACACTTGGGACAGTGCCAGACTTGACAGCGGAAGTGGCGCTCCAGTTAGCGGATCCATTACAAAATGCAGACATCACTTCTTTAAATGTAGAAGGTCGAGAGACTGGCTTGTATGATTCAGAGAGCGCGGCTGTTACCCTAACAAAACTTGCTCGGCTCCTTCCGGCAGCCCTAACCGCACCAATTACGGTTAATAGCGCTGACGATTTAGCTGCTTGGGCCGCGCGTCACGACCTTATGCTCATCGATGCGGGAGATGTATTTCAATATCAGAAAACTGCAGCCCGAACTTTGCGCCGCGTCAGCGCTGCAAAAGTTCCGCTCAAAGGCGCAGAAAAAACTAATGTCATTGCTTTCAGACCACGCGATGGTGGTCTAGAGCATTTAGCTATTGTCGTAGGCGAACCAAAAGCTGATAAACCTGTGTTAACACGAATTCATTCAGAATGCTTTACCGGCGACCTATTGGGAAGCCTGAGATGTGACTGCGGCGATCAACTGCGCGGGGCCATAAAAGAAATTAGTCAAATTGGAGAGGGCGTATTATTGTATTTGGCACAGGAGGGCCGCGGTATAGGTCTTGTCAATAAGCTGCGAGCATACGAACTTCAAGATCAAGGTCTCGATACCATTGATGCGAATGAACAACTAGGGTTTGACGCTGACGAGCGAATTTATCTTCCTGCTGCACAAATGCTCCGGTTGCTTGGATTTAACTCAATTCGCTTAATGACAAATAATCCCATAAAATTCGAGGCATTAGTAGCATGCGGCGTAACCGTTGAAGAGCTCGTTCCTCACGCTTTTCCATCTAACAAACACAATGAAAAATACTTGAAAACAAAAGCGAACCGCAGTGGCCACATGATGTAGATCTCGCGGCAATAGTTGCCGCATATTATCAAATTAAGTGATCAACCAGCCGCTAACCCATTGATTTAGAGTGTTATCGAATGGCATGACCTTTGCTTTAATAATCATGCAATAGTTTAAATTTGGACGTGCAAACATGGTTGGTAACGAAATAATCTCTTCACTTGGTGTAAATCCTACTCTCAAAACGAAAACGTCAGAGATACCCAATAGCGAGCATCAAAGCAAAAACTCACTTTCAAACAACTTTCATCCCTTTGGTAACGATGGGTTTAGTTTTAAGGATATCATCGACGTTGTTAACCCACTACATCATGTGCCTGTAATAGGAACATTATACCGGGCCCTGACTGGCGATAATATTGATGCACTTCCAAAAATCGCAGGAAGCACTCTGTATTTCGGTCCCCTAGGGGCATTGTTATCAGGTGCCGGCATCTTAATAGAAGAGACTTCAGGCCATGATCTGAGTGACCACATCGTTGCCAAACTAAATGCAGACGGCGTCATCAAAACGGCTCCAATTAACAACCAACCACCATCGTTAGGGCTGATCAATGAGATCCAGCCGATCTCAAGAGAAAACAACAGCGATCTGAGGCTCTTTGACGGAGAATCAAGGTCCGACTACATTACGAATTCAGATGTCTCAGCTTGGGCGCGTACTGAACTTGCCTATAGAAAAAAACTAGCTGCCCAGTCTGTAAAAAATTTTGTTACCTTAGGGACATTAACTGAACAAAGACAAATAACGCAGAGAGCGACTACTCCCCAGAAAGCCCCCTCACCGGCTCTCTTAAACGTTAATAATCCAACAGCAGCCGAAGTAAGCGCAGCCTACAAGGCAGGGTTGTCCGTGACATTAGACATTAAAACTTAAACGCCCTCCATGGACTCAAAAAAGACAGCCCCAACTCCAAAAAACTTGTGCTATTGCATCTAACGGCGGCGGGTTTGCGTTAAGAGCTCTTGATAAAAATTTTATTTTAAACAATTTCCCCCATATCGCCGACTAAATTAATTTGGTACAACTGGAAAACCAAATGGCCAACCGTTGAATAATTGGTGTCATCGATGATTCTCGATATTTTCCCTCCCAACACGATGATTTGTAATGGTGAAACACTCCCTTGCGTTCTTGGTAAAAGCGGCGTGACAAAAAATAAGTGCGAGGGCGATAACGCCACACCGGTGGGGCTTTGGCCAATGCGCAAAGCATTTTACCGCCCAGATCGCTTGCAAAAGCCCGAAACAAGTTTGGTTACCCGCGCAATCACGCCAAAGGACGGCTGGTGCGACGACCCAAAGCAGCCCCTATATAACAAACATATATACAAGCCATTTAACGGAGGATACGAGGATCTGTGGCGGCATGATGAGGTTTATGACCTAATTATTGTTCTTGGTTTTAATGATGCACCAGTCGTGCCGGGTATGGGTAGCGCCATTTTTATGCATGTGGCACGATTCGATTTAAGCGAAACAGAGGGCTGTATTGCTTTAGAACTGCCAAATTTACAGAGTGTTATTAAAGATTGTAGCAACGATAGCTTTGTTAATGTCCATCCGGCCCCTTAGTTATCGGGCGCGCACCAAATATTGCAGTGCCAATTCGAACATGTGTCGCACCAAAACGAACGGCCTCTTCATAATCCCCGCTCATTCCCATACTTAAACCAGTGATCCCATTACGGCGAGCCAATTCCGCCACCAACCCGAAATGTAATCCCGGCACATCACCTCGAGGCGGAATACACATCAGACCTACAATAGGTAATTTCAATTCATCACGGCAAAGTGATATAAATGCATCTGCATCGGTGGGCAACACACCGGCCTTTTGTGCCTCTTCACCTGAATTAATCTGAATGAAACAATCAACCACCTTCCCGGTCCTCTCGATTTCACGGGCTAAGGAACGAGCTAACTTCGGCCTATCAATAGTTTGGATAACATCAAAAAGCTCAACCGCCCGTTTAACTTTATTAGTCTGCAATGGACCAATCAAATGCAAAATAGCATCTGGGGATTCAGTCCGTAAATCCAACCATTTTTCGGAGGCCTCTTGAACACGGTTTTCACCAAAAACTTTATGCCCCGCGAGTAATGCTGAACGAATACGCTCGGCTTTCTGTGTTTTACTAATTGCAACTAAATTTACAGAGTTTGACCTCCGGCGCGCACGAGAAGCTGCCAGATCAATTGAGGCCTTGACGTATTCTAGGTTTTTGCCAATGTCCGAGGTTGGCACGTCGTTCTCAGGAGTCGCGTCCATTGCAAATTAGCTTTCAGGTTCATACTTACATGCCAAATAATTTATCAGAACTGTCAAGCCGGCTCAATTTACTCTTTCGACGAGACAACGGAACTCTTAGAGTACCTCGCTGCATTACCATGACAGATTTACACCGAGCGCCCGATCCGCGCCCACTCCTTGATGCTCTGCCCTGTCCAGGAGCGGTAATTATCCGTCATCCTAACCGAGACGTGCGCCAAAAATTATCAAAACTCGCTCTAAAACACCATCATGCTTATAAACATAAGATTTTGATATCAGATGATATTGAACTCGCAACAGAGCTAGGCGCCGACGGCGTTCACATCCCAGAGATAAAATTGCGGACACGGCGCAATGTCACATTATTGCGACGGCGCCCACATTGGCTTATATCTGCTTCCGCTCATAGTGCTAGGTCCCTAAAACATGCAGAGAATTCTAAAGTTGACTTTATATTGCTGTCGCCCATCGCACCCACTAAAAGCCATCCCGGCCAGATAGGCATGGGATTTGTGAAGTTTGCTCGATTAGCGCGGGAGTGTCACATTCCCGTGATTGGTCTCGGCGGATTAACTTTACAAAACATTCTCCGGCTTAAAAGTTCCGGTTTGGCAGGCATAGCAGGAATAGAGGTCTTTATGAATGGCGTTGGAGCGTTGCAGCTTGGCTCACAGGCTGAATAAGCTATAGTACATTTCTAGAAACTAGGATCCATTCCAATGCCAGAAAACAAGAATAATTTTTTAATTTGTGCGATACGCCCGACGCTCTTGGCTGTGGTAAGTTCAGTTATGCTTTTGTCTTGCGGCTCAATCGAGGAAATAGACGTCGAAACGACGCCTGATGACTCTGACGTTTTTAAAGATAGATCAAAGCGGAAAACAATTTTTGGTGACGGCGGGCTGATGTTTTTTGGTGATGACAATAACGACAAAGGTGGTGAACTTGGAGTTAACAGTTTCCTTTGGCGTGCCTCTTTGGATACAATCTCATTTATGCCTGTAAATGCTGCAGACCCCTTTGGAGGTGTCATTATTACAGATTGGCATGCGAACGCAGAGGCTCCAAACGAACGATTTAAACTAAATGTATACATCTTAGGCCGTACTCTGAGGGCAGATGGTATCCGTGTTGCTGTTTTCCGCCAAATCCTTAACCGCGCAGGACAATGGCAAGACGCTAGTTTACCTGATTCTACCAAAACCAAAATTGAAGATGCAATTTTGACCCGTGCCAGACAGTTACGAAACACCGCTATCCTTCAAACAAAAAATTAATACCTTCTAACTCGAAGAATCGTGGGCCGTAAATGAACCGGTACAATCAAAAAACAACAGAAAAAAAATGGCAAAAAATTTGGNCTGAGCGAGGCACCTTCGAGGTTATGGAAGATCCTCGCAAACCTAAATATTATGTCCTGGAAATGTTCCCCTATCCGTCAGGCCGGATACACATGGGACACGTTCGAAACTATACCCTTGGGGATGTCGTCGCACGTTTTAAGAGGGCACAAGGCTATAATGTACTCCATCCCATGGGGTGGGACTCGTTTGGTCTACCGGCAGAAAATGCTGCTATTGAGAATAATGTCCATCCCGCGGTGTGGACGCGTGAAAATATAACNGCCATGCGCTCCCAGTTACAATCTATGGGATTATCTTACGACTGGAGCCGGGAAATTTCAACTTGCGAACCCGAATACTACAAACATGAACAACACATGTTTATCGAGTTTTTAGAAGCCGGTTTAGTTTACAGGAAAGAGTCTTGGGTAAATTGGGACCCAATTGAAAACACCGTCCTAGCCAATGAGCAAGTAATTGACGGGAAAGGATGGCGCTCCGGTGCAACAGTTGAGCAGCGCAAGCTTTCGCAGTGGTTTTTGAAAATTACAGAATTTGCAGACGAACTAAAAAGCGATCTAAAAGAGCTAGAACGTTGGCCAGAAAAGGTTCGCATCATGCAGGAGAACTGGATTGGACGCTCAGAGGGCGCTTATATTGAGTTTCCCATTCATGGAAAAGCCTCCAAACTACGGGTGTACAGTACCCGTCCAGACACACTCTTTGGAGCATCCTTTTGTGCGATTGCCCCCAACCACCCTATAGCCCAAGCACTAATTAATACGTCAGAAAAAGTGGCTGATTTCATAAAAGAGTGCAATCAAATGGGTACAAGTGAGGCGGAGCTGGAGCGAGTGGAGAAAAAGGGTTGCGATACAGGGCTGCGATTAGACCATCCATTTTTACCAGAGCTGACCCTCCCGCTGTACATAGCTAACTTCGTACTCATGGATTATGGAACCGGGGCTATTTTTGGTTGTCCTGCTCACGACCAACGTGATTTGGATTTCGCTCTTAAGTATAATCTTCGCATCATGCCCGTTGTATGCCCAAATAATAGCAAGCCAGAAGACATGACCGTCATAGATCAAGCTTATGTTGGTGAAGGTTTTTTAATTAACTCGGGTTTTCTTAATGGCCTTGATGTTGCCACAGCAATTACAACTTCAATTAATCGGTTGCAGGAGACAGGGTGTGGTGAAAGAGCCGTAAACTATCGTCTTCGTGATTGGGGGGTCTCACGCCAACGGTATTGGGGCTGCCCTATCCCAATTATCCACTGCGGTAAATGTGGCACAGTCCCCGTGCCCTATGACGATCTTCCCGTAATCTTGCCGACTGATGTTGATTTAACTACTGCCGGAAACCCTCTTAGCCGCCACACAGCTTGGAGAAACACAATTTGCCCATCATGCGGCAATAACGCTGTTAGGGAAACCGATACATTTGATACGTTTTTCGAGTCTTCATGGTATTTCGCCCGGTTTACATCACCGCATAGTCTTAAAAAGGGTTTTGCGCGCACAGCGGCAAATCATTGGTTGCCTGTAGATCAATATATTGGTGGTATTGAACACGCAGTTCTACACCTTCTTTACTCGCGGTTTTTTACTCGAGCGCTCAATCGGTGCGGGTATCTTGATATTAATGAACCATTTGCCGGCCTTGTAACACAGGGAATGGTTTGCCATGCGACATATCAAGATAGNGAGGGCAAATGGGTCTTTCCAAATGAGGTATCAGACGCCAATGGCCGCCTCCATCATATGGCCTCTAATCTTGAGGTAAGAAAGGGCCGTTCCGAGAAAATGAGTAAGTCTAAGAAAAATGTTGTCGATCCCGAAGAGATTATCAAAATTTACGGAGCTGATACGGCCCGTCTTTTTATGCTATCAGATAGCCCTCCCAACCGAGATCTGGATTGGACCGAATCCGGTGTCGAGGGGGCTTGGCGTTACATAAATCGTTTGTGGCGATTGGTTGTGAAATTTCAAAAAATATCAAATGGTGATTCTGAATCCCATGATAATGAGACCTTAAAAGGAATAACACATAAAGTAATTTCGGAAGTTACGGCGGATTTAGAAAAATTTCATTTTAATAAAGCTGTCGCGCGGGTTCGCGGCCTGACCAATAAAATTGATGAAGCGATAGGGTTGGTTTCAACAAAGACTACGCGCCACGCACTTGAAGTTTTGGTATTATTGATTCAACCTATGATTCCTCATTTAGCAGAGGAAATGTGGTCTGCGCTTGGTCATAAAGGGCTTGCTGCCGATGAGGGCTGGCCTGTTGCAGATAGAGGCTATCTCATAGACGATCAAGTAACGCTAGCGGTTCAAGTAAATGGAAAATTACGAGGTACGATCGAACTTTTGAGAGATTGTGACCAAGCCACTGCAGAAGCAGCTGCACTCCAAGTTGCAGGTATCGAGGCTAAAATTGCCAATGCTTCACCAAAAAAAATCATTTTTGTACCAAATAAGGTTGTAAATATTGTCGTTTAAATTTTATGTCTTATTGTTATCACTCTGGAGCCTATTCGGTTGCGGTTTTCAACCTTTATACGAGCGTCATAATAACGGAGGCATCGCCGATCGCTTTCTTGAAATTGAGGTTGCGCCAGTAAAAAATCACCTTGGCCAACAATTTCGTAACGAGTTGACACATCAACTCCACGGAGGAGTTACAAGAAATAGAATCACCTACCGATTAGTAACCGAGCTGACCGAGTCACAGGCTTCATTAGCGGTTCAAAAAAGTGCTTTTGCCACTCGGGCAAATTTAACAGTAGCTGCTAATTTTACTCTCATTCGAGACGCTGACCAAATGGCAGTGTTTTCATCAACCGGGCAGTCCGTAGTTAGTTTCAATATTTTAGACTCTGAATTTGCCTCATCATTAGCAAAGCGAAATGCTCGCAGCCGGGCCGTTCGAGAACTTGCGGTGGCCATGCGGTTAAAACTCGCCAGCTACTTTGAGAGCATTCGGAAAAACCCAGGTCATACAAATGAAGCTAAATAGCTACGAAGCCAAGAATTGGCTGCATAACCCTAGCTCAGTATATAACGCCGTTTTATTTCATGGCCCAAACCAAGGTCTTGTTCGAGAACGAGCACAGGGTTTAATTGAGTTAAAGTCGAATGGTAAAACTAACGACCCGTTTGCAGTTGTGCGAATAGACAAAATGGCCCGGGACCAAAATCCATCGACAGTTTTTACCGAAGCATTTGCGCTTTCATTTGTAGATGGAAACAAAGTCGTTTGGCTTACAGAGGTAACAGATACGATTTATAATGACTTAAAAGAAATTTTTGAGGATGACCGAACAATCAATTTTATGGTATTCGAAGCAGGCACGTTGTCTCCACGTTCAAAGTTACGTTCTCTTTTCGAGAAATCAAAAACCGGATTAGCGTTAGGCTGCTATGAAGAAGACAACACAAGTATCGCTGAAATGGCTATGCAAATTTTTCATGCACATCAAATCAAAGCTGAGACACGAGTTGTGAATATTTTGGTCGATCGGCTTGGTAAAGATCGAGAAATCAATCGGAAAGAAATTGAAAAATTATGCCTTTTTATTGGTGATGGTGAAACTTTGACGGAAAAACTTGTCCTTGCAACGGTGACAAACTCTCGAGATGCAGAGATCGATGAGAGCATATACGCAATTTTCGATGGAAACCGAGAACTTGCTGACCAACTACTCAATCAAACATTTACTGAAGGGGTTGCGTGCGTCCAGTGGGTGCGCAGATGTCAGACCCATGTGGATCGACTGCGCATGGTGCGTTCACAATTAGATCACGGGGTGAAGCTTGACGTAGCGTTGTCAAAGTTACGGCCAACTATTTTTTTTAAACTTAAACCAAAGTTTATGCGACAAGTAAACGTTTGGACAGAACCAAAACTGGCGCAATGTGCCGAAGGTCTCTTAGAACTCGAAATATCATGCAAAAAAGGGGGGCAGCCCGATAANGCACTATGCCAGCGAATGGCATTTTCAATTAGTGGGCTTGCTCGTGAGGTTTCTCGCTGATTTACAATAAGTTTTTGCCTTTTACTTGCCTGAAAGTTTTTGTATTACGAGGTCAAGCTGGTCTAAAGACTTGTATTGGATTAATAAGTGGCCTCCTTTCACCTTTGGTGATATTTCAACCGTCAATCCGAGGCGGCTAGTCAAATCCCGTTCCAAATCTAAAGTGTCGGCATCTTTAAGGATAAGCTTTTTCATGGTTGGCTTTTGGGGTAGTGGCTTTTCTTTTTGGGCCAGGGCCTCTATTTCACGAACACTTAAACCCTTCTCAACAGCTTGTTGTGCGAGCAATTCCGAGTTCGGCGCGGCAAGGACGGCGCGGGCGTGCCCCACGCTTAATTCGCCATTGGCAAGTAAGGTTTTTACTCCATCGGGTAGTAATAACAAGCGGAGCATATTAGCAACATGGCTCCGGCTTTTCCCGACACCTTCCGCGAGCTCCTCTTGTGTGTGGCCAAACTCTACTTTAAGACGTTGATAAGCTTCCGCCTCTTCGAGTGGTGCTAAATTTTCACGTTGTAAATTTTCAACCAATGCAATTTCAAGTGCTTCTCGATCGGTAAAGTGACGCAATACTGCCGGTACTGAGTGGATTTGTGCCAGCTGTGCTGCTCGCCACCGACGCTCCCCACATATGATTTCATATCCCTCCATGCCAGTTACAGAGCGAATTACCAGCGGCTGAAGAATACCTTTTTCTAACAATGACTTAGCTAATTCATTAAGCTGCAAGTCAGCAAACCGCCGGCGTGGCTGAAATGGACAGGGCCGCAAGTCAGTGATTGCGACGCTAACCATACCACCAGTATCGGCTTCTAACTTAGTTATAGAATTTTGGTCGCCGAGCAGCGCCGATAAGCCACGTCCCAAACTTTTCCTATTTTTACCTTGGCTCAAGCTCATGAAGTCAAATTCCTCTCACGGTGAATGATTTCGCCTGCCAATGCCAAATAAGCTTGAGCACCAGCGCACTGCATGTCGTAAATCAGAACAGGGAGACCATGCGATGGTGCTTCTGATATCCTCACGTTTCTTGGAATGACAGTATTATAAACTTTATTTCCGAAATATCCGCGCACATCTTCAGCCACATCATTAGATAAATTGTTACGCTGATCATACATGGTCAAGATAATACCTTGAATATTGAGGCTAGAGTTAAATGCTTCCCGAACCCTCTCTACTGTAGCTACGAGATGGCTTATACCTTCAAGCGCATAAAATTCGCATTGCACCGGAACCAAAACGGCTTGGGCAGCAACCAAAGCATTAATCGTAAGTAACCCCAGCGCCGGTGGGCAGTCGATTAAAATATAATCATACGCCCCGACCGCGTGAATAAGGCTATCATGCAACTTATATTCTCTCCGTTCAAGACCAATAAGCTCAACCTCAGCTCCGTAAAGGTCTGATCCAGATGTAATAATATCAAATCTAGGAATCTCGGTTGTTCGGATTGAGTCAAAAAATTCAGCATTTCCAATAATGATATCATACGTTGTAATCTTGCGGTCGTTGGCAGCTATCCCCAATCCCGTGCTGGCGTTGCCTTGGGGGTCAAGATCAATAAGAAGAACTTGTTGGTTGATCGCGGCTAGTGCAGTTCCAACGTTGACAGCCGTTGTGGTTTTCCCGACGCCACCCTTTTGATTCGCAATCGCTAAAATACGCGTGCCGCGTCCACATGGCAGGACTGGATCAGGAATGAATGTGTCGGACAAGGTTGCTCACCTCAAGGATTATACCGCGTTTGTCTGAAATGCTGTTGTGACATATTACATCCATCTTCCAGTCTTTTAATGCCACCGTTAGTTCTGCTTGAACACCATCACCCTTCAAAAAAAAACAGCGGCCTCTCGGCGACAACACTCTGTTGGCTAAAGGAAGCAAACGCTCAAGCGGGGCGCAGGCGCGAGCCGTGACAATATCAGCTTTTGGACCAGTAAAGCTCTCTATGCGGGCTGAATGCACAGACACGTGGGCCTTAGTTAACCTGCTGACTTCTCTTAAGAATATAGATTTCCTCTGATCACTATCTATTAAAGACACCACACCACATTCAAATTCGCAACCCCGGCCACTATGGTTCATTATGCCCAAAACCATACCCGGAAAGCCAGCGCCGCTCCCCAAATCTATCAACGAACAGAATCGACCTGGCATAAGATGTAACAGTTGTGCACTGTCTAGAAAATGCCGTCTCCATGGGTCTCTCAGGGTCGAAGAGCCAACCAAGTTAATTTTTTCCTGCCAGCATCGAAGGGAATCCAAGTAGGTTTTGAGGTTCACCATAACGCTCTGACTCGCGCCCATAAGACGCTGAAAATCCGCAGCACTAAGCGGATCTTGATTTACGGACTTACCCAGTCGCGCGAGTAACTTTTCCCGGCTTTGGTTATTTGTTCTCCATCCTTGCATGTCCATTAAACCATAACCCGATCAGCTTTTTGGGCTTGTTTCAAATAGCTTAGTAAAACTGTAACTGCCGCGGGGGTGACACCAGAAATCCGAGCGGCCGCACCAATGCTCGCAGGACGCGCTTCGGACAATTTTAATCGAACTTCACTAGATAGTCCTGATATTGATCCAAAATCAATATCGTCTGGCAATAAAAGTGCAACGTCCCGCCGTAATGCTCGAATATCAGCATCTTGACGCTTAAGATAAACTTCATACGTTGCCTCAATCTTGATCTGTGCCGCTATGTCCGGCGTAAGGGCACAAATCTCTGGCCAAATCGCCGCTAATTGATCAATTTCTACCTCTGGATAAGCTAAAACTTGAAGGGCGGTGCGCTTCACTCCATCTTGATTAACTGACANTCCTGCCGCGTTAAGGGCATTCGGTGATTTTTGAAGGCCTTGTAATAAAGTTTGGGCATGGTGAAGCTGTGCCATACGATTTTGATAGTGATTCCACCGCACGAGTGGCACACTCCCCAACAAATAACCCTTCTCAGTAAGACGCTGGTCTGCGTTGTCCGCACGCAACCGTAACCGATATTCAGCACGAGATGTGAACATCCTATATGGCTCATCTGTACCCAAGTTTATCAAATCGTCGATTAAAACGCCAATATACGCATCTGCTCGGTCCAAAATAAATGGCTTGCAGCTACCGCCAGCGAAAAGGGCCGCATTAATCCCAGCGAGTAGCCCTTGTGCGGCGGCCTCTTCGTACCCGGTGGTGCCATTTATCTGACCAGCTAAATAGAGACCGGGGACACGACGTGTTTCAAGGGTTGGGCGTAGCTCTCTTGGATCAATAAAATCGTATTCAATAGCGTATCCAGGTTGAAGCATTTTAGACGCCTCAAGCCCAGGTATAGTTTTCACGTAAGCTCGCTGCACGTCCTCTGGCAACGAAGTTGAAATACCGTTGGGATAGACTGTCGGGTCATCCAAACCTTCTGGTTCCAAAAACACCTGGTGACGGTTACGATCAGCAAATCTGATTACTTTGTCCTCTATCGAGGGGCAGTAGCGTGGCCCAAGTCCCGAAATTTGCCCCGAATACATAGATGATTTATTTATATTTTGACGAATGATTTCATGGGTTGCGGTCGTCGTTCCCGTGATGTAACACGATATCTGAGGCACTTTAATCTCATCTGTGAGGTACGAGAATGGTGTTGGTGGATTATCCGGGGGCTGTTCCGTTAATTCACCCCAGCGGATAGTTCGTCCATCTAACCTAGGTGGAGTTCCAGTCTTCAATCGACCAACCCTATAGCCAAGCCGTTTGAACGTATTAGAAAGACCAATAGAGGGGCCCTCACCTATGCGGCCTGCAGGAACCTGAGTTTTACCAACATGGATCATTCCGCGCAAAAAGGTCCCTGTTGTAACGACTACTGCACCGCATCGATAATCTCTGTTTTTCAAAGTCCTAACGCCCACAATATGGCCACTAGACGCAATAATTAAATCGTCTACAGGCTCAGCCAAAATTGTCAAATTCACCTGGTTTTTAAGCAACCTCTGCACCGCATTGCGATATAGCTTGCGGTCAGCCTGTGCGCGAGGCCCTCGCACCGCTGGCCCCTTTGACCTGTTCAGCATTCGGAACTGAATTCCGGCTTGATCAATAGCGCAACCCATAAGCCCACCCAACGCATCAATCTCACGAACCAGCTGCCCCTTTGCTAAGCCCCCAATTGCCGGATTGCATGACATGTCGCCAATGGTCTCAGTCCGATGCGTTAAAAGAAGTGTCTTGGCCCCAAGCCGGGCAGCCCCTGCGGCGGCTTCGCACCCAGCATGCCCGCCACCGATTATTATAACATCATACTCTTGCATATGCGGAATTTAGGGACGCCTTTGGTTAGTGTCAAACAGGGCGGCCCCTCTTATACCAAATAGAGACGGGGATTGCCCATCCCGGATGTTTCACGTGAAACATTTGCTGCAGCCAAACCTGGCCCATCCGGCAACAATGGGCCAATCTCTGTTTCACGTGAAACATCCCCACAGCGCAACCAGTGGCCGCTTACTTGCCAATGCAGAACTCTGAAAAGATCGCATCTAAAATATCTTCAACATCAACGCCGCCAGTGACCCGGCCTAGGGACCGCGCCGCCATCCGGAGATCCTCTGCGCCCAACTCAGGGTGCCCCCTCCTGTCCGTCGCCCCAAGAAAACGACGCAGACTGCAAAGCGCGCCCTCAAGAGCCTCTCGGTGACGTGCACGCGTAATTACTGGCGCATCTCCGTGGGTGCCGCCAAGCACGAGGGCACGCTTTATTTCCTCGATAAGAGCCCCCACTCCCTCTCCCGTTCTCGCCGATATGCGCAAGGGCTCGCATCCCACAAGCATTCGAGGGACGTCCCGCATCGGCAGGTCTGCCTTATTTAACACTATGATAGTATTGCTATGAGAAACCTCAAGCGGCATCAGATCAAAATCTACCCATGTCTTGCTATCCAACACCACGATTTTAAGAAATGCCCCTGCCCCGCGTACCCGCGCGCGCCTAATGCCCTCTTCCTCAACGTATTCTGATGCAGGACGAAGGCCTGCTGTATCCGCAAGAATCACTGGAAAGCCGCCAATGTCCATCTGCGCCTCCACTATATCACGTGTGGTTCCTGCGTGAGCAGATACAATAGCGACCTCCCTTGACGCCAATCTATTCAATAGAGTTGATTTTCCAACATTTGGTGGTCCCAAAATCACTATTTCAAACCCCTGCCGCAGTCGCTCACCCAAACTCCCATCCGAGAGCGCCCGCTCAATTTCCTCTATAAGTGCCTTCACCACGCAGGTTACCGTTTCCTCCAAATCAGACGGTAGCTCCTCATCTGAGAAATCTATCAGCGCTTCCCAAGAGGCAATGGCCGTCACCAGCCTTGACCGGCAGCCCTCCACAAACCCAGCCAGCTTTCCCCCCATCTGCCTCAGAGCCATGCGTCTTTGGGCATCCGTCTCCGCCGACACCAAATCCGCCAAGCCTTCAGCAGCCGTCAGATCAATTTTGCCATTTTCGAAACCCCGCCGCGAAAATTCACCCGGCAATGCCATCCGAAGAGACCCAACCCTAGATAGCGCATTAAGCATTCCATCAATTACAGCGTTGCCTCCGTGAATATGAAACTCGATTACATCCTCGCCCGTGAAGCTTGCTGGAGCAGGAAAATATACCGCCAAACCCTGATCAAGCACGTCGTCAATGTCCTCTTGGTAGAATGTAACCCTTCGAATGCGACGAGCAGGTAAAGCCGCCCCAGTCAGCTTTTTTGCTGCCGTCATAGCCGCCGGGCCAGAGATGCGGATTACCGCTATTCCCGCAGGCCCCCGTCCACTTGCCAATGCATAAATAGTTGTCTGATCCATCTCCACTTGAGACCAGTTCGTTATAAATAGCTCAAAGTTTATTAATCATTTGGGCCCAATATCAACCCCTCAGCCCTTTGACCAAATTGAATATGTTGAAGCAAAATACGGTCCGCATCTTCTATCGACGCGCACTTATACCAGACCCCTTCTGGATAAATAACAACTGTAGGGCCCATTTCGCAACGATCCAAACACCCCGCGGTGTTTATGCGAACTCCTTTTAGCCCAAGTTCCTTTGCTCGCATCTTCATATGGTTCCGAATTTCTTCCGCGCCCTTTGCTTTGCAGCACCCCCGCAAATGGCCCTCCGGTCGTTCGTTTGTGCAGAAGAAAACATGGTGATTATAGTAAGCTGGTGGATCATTGATCTCGTTAATCATACGCACGTACCATTCATTAAGCTCCATCCTATTCACGCACTTTACTCTTTGATCAGAACCAAAATTCTTATTTCATTTGCTCTAAATTAGCGATTAAACAAACAGTTGTTATTGGCCCAAATCCCAAAACATGAAAATTTACAATCATAGAACTATGTTACCGTACATTTACGAAGTGTCCAGCCAATCGGGAGCTTGTCTCATCAAGCGGCGACCAAAAACCTAGCCGTCATCAATCGCCCTGATGCTCGTAACGCTCCCTAATTCATAACCTCAAAATTATTTGTTTCTTACAAATCCTAATGTGTTTCCTTCCACTTAAGGCGGAAAAACACCTCGCCTTAATCATAACTGTCTTAAACACGGCCTTAATTCTCAGGTCCCCATCACGTTGCTTACATAATGCTTTTATGCCGCGAGGACTGAGCAAGAAAGCACCAGTCCTGTAATACCAAAATGTGTAAAGGGTCTATATAATTTTTATCCTTGCCCAGCTTGCACTGTTCCAAGAAAAAGTAGTAATAACTTAATAGCTGTAACGGATTATGGCAGAGACTCATACCAACACCATGGCTGAAGAGAAAAATACTAAAAATACCCTCAGCTGGTTATCATTTCCATCTGCTATCGGTTTTTTAACTATATGCGCAACCGACAACGCGCTTTGCAAGCTTCAGTGGGGCAAGTCTCCCAAACCGAATAATGAATCACACAAGATACTTCAGCCCACGCAAAAACAAATCACTGCATATCTTGAAAATAAACTCAAAACTTTCGATTTGCCCATACAGTTTAGCGGCACTGCTTTTCAAACTCACGTTTATCAAGCATTGTTGGAAATACCATACGGTCAACATTGTACCTACAGCGATCTTGCTGGAAAATTAAGTAGCGCGCCGCGCGCAATTGGCTCGGCATGTGGAAAAAATCCCATCCCAATAATTATACCTTGTCATCGCGTTGTTGGGAAAAACGGAACCTTGACAGGTTACTCAGGAGGCGCTGGCAACACGACCAAGCGTCATTTGTTGGACCTAGAACAAAAATATATCTAGGCTCGTCTTGTAGAAACACTATGTAATCCGATGCCGTTTAGTTTAATATAANATTTGTTCGATTCTCAAAGTTACTCATGTATTCTATATAACCTATCGGGAGAAATTTATGGCTAAAGCGGTACGAATTCACCAAATTGGTGGTCCAGAAGTCCTTCAATGGGAAGAAACTGAAATCGGCAAACCCAGCCCGGAAGAAGCACGCATAAAACAAACAGCGATTGGTCTAAATTACATCGATGTATATCACCGCACAGGCCTGTATCCCATCGGCGATTTACCAACATCGCTCGGGACCGAAGCGGCCGGTGTAGTGGAGGAGGTTGGGGAAAAGGTTACAAATGTCGCCGTTGGAGATCGCGTCGCATATGCCCCAGTTATTGGCGCATATGCTGAATCTCGGCTTATACTCGCTGACAAATTAGTCAAACTCCCAGACAGCATAAACGACCAGACCGGGGCAGCCATGATGCTAAAAGGCATGACGGCGAGTTATCTGATCCGCAAAACCTATGCCGTTCAGGCTGGCGACCCAGTTCTAATAATGGCTGCGGCTGGAGGCGTCGGACAAATTCTTTCTCAATGGGCAAAACACTTAGGCGCGACTGTAATTGGCTGTGTGGGTTCTGAGGAAAAAGCAATCATAGCTCGGTCCGCTGGTTGTGATTATACTATATTATATAATACTGAGGATGTTGCGACGCGCGTAAAAGAGATAACTGGCGGAGAAGGAGCGGTTGTCTCGTATGATAGTGTTGGCGAGGCAACATTTTTAGCATCCCTTGATTCTCTTCGACCATTTGGCTACATGGTAAGCTATGGCAATGCGTCCGGTCCGGTTGAAGCTCTAAAAGTGGCAGATTTAGCCTCACGCGGCTCTCTATTTTTCACTCGCCCGTCTTTAATGCCCCACACAGCAACTCGTCCGCAATTAGATGATCTCTCCCAGTCGCTCATTAGCCTCGTCGCATCTAAAACAATTACAATTACAATTAATCAAAGGTATGATTTAGAAAATATTAGGCAAGCACACGAAGACCTTGAGGCGCGGAGGACCAGCGGCTCAACTGTTTTGATCACGTGAACTCAATGATACGTAGTCATTGATATAATAGCTTCTCTCCCTCAGGTATTCATACTGTCAAAAAAGTCATTATTATTCTTTGAAATTTTGAGCTTATCCAACAAAAAGTCCATGGCATCTGTCACACCCATAGGCATCAGGATCCGCCGCAAAACCCACATCTTAGAAAGAGTGCCCTGATCAACCAGCAATTCTTCTTTCCGGGTACCAGACTTGGTGATATCGATTGTTGGCCACGTGCGTTTGTCCGCGAGCTTACGATCCAAAATAATTTCTGAGTTCCCTGTTCCCTTGAACTCCTCGAAAATTACTTCGTCCATGCGTGACCCCGTATCAATTAATGCAGTTGCTATAATTGTTAACGAACCACCTTCCTCAATATTCCGCGCTGCCCCAAAAAAGCGCTTTGGCCTTTGCAACGCGTTAGCATCTACACCACCAGTCAACACTTTGCCGCTCGACGGGACAACCGTATTGTACGCTCGCGCCAACCGTGTGATCGAATCTAGAAGAATAACTACGTCACGTTTGTGCTCGACCAACCTCTTCGCCTTTTCAATAACCATTTCTGTAACCTGAACGTGACGCGATGCAGGCTCATCGAATGTTGAACTGATGACCTCGCCCCTCACGGATCGGGCCATATCTGTTACCTCTTCTGGGCGCTCATCTATCAACAAAACAATCAAGTAACACTCTGGATGGTTAGCAGCTAACGAGTGAGCAATATTTTGCAACATTACAGTTTTGCCGGTTCTCGGTGGTGCAACAATTAAGCCTCGTTGGCCTTTCCCAATTGGCGTTATAAGATCTATGACTCGGGAAGTTGGATCTTTCAACAAGGGCTCTTCAACCTCCATACCTAGTCTCTCATCGGGGTACAGTGGCGTTAAATTATCAAAATTTATTCTATGCTTAACATCATTTGGGTCCGAGAAATTTACCTGATTAATTTTAAGAAGTGCAAAGTATCGTTCCCCGTCTTTAGGGGCGCGGATTTGTCCTTCAACTGTGTCTCCGCTGCGCAAACTAAACCGACGTATCTGGCTAGGACTTACATAAATATCGTCTGGACCGGGCAAATAATTTGCGTCAGGGCTACGCAGAAACCCGAACCCGTCTTGTAAAACTTCGATAACACCGTCGCCATAAATTGCTTGATCATCGTCAGCGAAATACTTGAGAATCGCGAACATCATGTCCTGCTTGCGTAATGTCGACGCGTTCTCCACACCAAGCTCCTCAGCAAAAGCTAAAAGATCAGGCGGCGTTTTGGCTTTAAGATCCTTAAGGTTCATGGCAGCTAATCCGTTTTAAATTAATAGAGCAATGAAAATGAGCTCTTGATTTATGCGTAGGATCTCTGATCGGACTCTTTTCGAGAAACCGGCCTACTCTGGTGTAAGATTGAAAATATCTTGTTGAGAACGTGGCAATGAAATAGCCGAAGAAAATTTACTTGTAACGTGTACCGAAACCAACTATCGCTGTCAATTATCGTTTTTAGAACGGCTTAACAATTACGAATATCACAATAAAGATCATCAACACTGTCGGCACCTCGTTAGCGAACCGAAAATATCGATCCCCATGTTGATTGCGATCTTCAGCAAACGCTCTGCGCCAACTGCCCATGAACATGTGCGCTACCGTCATAGCTAAAACACAACCCAATTTTAATTGCAACCATGTCAAATCTTCCAAGTCCGTGACTGCTGCCGGGAGCAACAGACATCCACTGACCCAACTGGCAATCATTGCGGGCCCCATAATAGCCCGAAATAAGCGACGCTCCATAACTTTAAAAGTCTCAGATTTGTCGGTTCCGGGTTGTGCACTGCAGTGGTAAACAAACAGCCGAGGTAAATATAAAAGCCCAGCCATCCAAGACATAACCGAAACTATGTGTATTACTTTAATCCAAACGTAACTACCCGCTGATACTTCAATCATGGGCTGGCTCCAAGTTTATTCCCTAAAATTCAATGCTTGGCCAAACTCATTCCCTCAACTCGATGGGACACTTTTTATGCACATTTGGACAGAACCTCTTTCCTCGGCCCAGACCGCATGTCACCGATTGATGACTATCAAGAACGCCATCAACGAGGGATTTTAACCCATCTACAAAGCTTGGATGAATACTAACTGCCGGTACCCTCACATAATTTGGGACACCCAATTTTTCAGCTTCTTCGCGATATTCAATATCTAATTCAACTAACGTTTCAGAATGTTCAGATACAAAAGCGATAGGCACGACTACGACTGCTATTTTTTCTTTTGCAGCGCGCGCCAGCTCTGATTCAGTAGCAGGGCCTATCCATTCTAGTGGCCCTACCCGACTTTGGTAACAAACCTGCCAGTCATTTATAGTAGGGAACTCATCATTCTCCTTCATCTTTTCTATAACGGCTGCTGCCGTTTTCTCAATTTGCCATTGATATGGATCTCCAGATTTTATTACTTTCTTAGGTAAACCATGTGCTGAGAATAAAACCCTTACTTTACTAAAATCGAGAAATTCGCCGCCTTCCAATGCATCACAAATTAGTTTGGCTTGCGCCTCAATCCAACCTTGGTTTAAGGGGTAACAACAAATAGTTTTCGTCTCTGCTTTTATATTTGCACGAGCAGCAGCTCGTTCCCATTCTTTCAATGATGATCCGGAAGTTGTTGCTGAGTACTGGGGATATAATGGCAATAATACAATAGTGTCAGGTTTATAGTCTTTCACAGCAGAGGCTATCTCATCGCTCATTGGATGCCAATATCGCATACAAACAAAAACCTTGGAGATTTCAAATGAGTCCAAACTAACAAGCCGTCTCTCTAACTCGCATGCCTGTCCTTGGGTTTCTTCTAATAATGGCGACTTACCACCAATATATGAATAAATTTGTTTAGCAACAGGAGCACGTCGGCGTGATATCAAATGCGCTAAACACCATCTTATTGGATTTGGTACCCCTATTATCGCTGGGTCATTAAACAGATTAAACAAAAACGGTTGCACTGATTGCAGCGAATCAGGACCACCTAAATTAAATAAAATAACAGCGAGCCGCGTCATAGCTTAGCCGAACGATTTCTCCAAGAACATATTATTTCGCATAACTGGGCAACGTTTTCTGGCGGAGTTGAAGGTAAAACTCCATGCCCTAAGTTAAATATAAATGGTCCTTGACCCAAGTTTTCCAGTATATTTAGTGCAGCCTTTTCCATGGCGAATCCCCCAGCAAGTAACAAATGGTTATCTAAATTACCTTGCACTGCGCACAACGGTTGCAAATTATCAGCTGCCCATCGTGTTGGTATTGTATGGTCAATACTTACACCATCAACGCCCGTTTCTATGACGAACTCCTTAGTCATAATACCAGCATTTCTAGGAAATCCAATAATCGGAATATGTGGATATCTCGTTTTTAACTCTCTTATAATCCACTTATTTGGCTCGATAATCCATGTTCTGAAGCCTTGCTCATCCAAAAGCCCTGCCCAACTGTCAAACAATTGAAGGACCTCGGCACCGGCTTGTACCTGTTTATCTAAGTATAAAATCGTTGCTTCAACTAAGAGATTTATAAGACGCTGCAAACGACCTGGTTGGCGAGCACTCCATGTCCGAATTAATGTCCCTTCTGTCCCACTACGACCTTCAATCATATAAAGGGCTACGGTCCAAGGGGAACCAGCAAATCCAATCAAAGACGTCTCACTATTTAAGTGAGTTGAAATTTGTTTCACAGTTTCAAAGACTGGTTCTAGCGTTTTCTCAACATGATCTATCGATAGGTTATCTATCCCAGAATCATCTATAAGTGCTTCTAAAACAGGTCCCTTACCTTTTTCAAACCTAACCTTTTGTCCGAGCGCGTCTGGTATTACTAAAATATCTGAAAACAATATTGCAGCATCAGTATNATATCGCCGAAGTGGCTGTAAAGTAGCTTCAACAGCCTTTTCGGGCGTATAACAAAATTCTAAAAAATTATTAGTGGTAGCTCGCACTTTACGGTATTCGGGTAAGTATCTACCAGCTTGCCTCATAAGCCAGTAAGGCGGTCTATCCACTGTTTCTCTGCGCAAGGCCTGCAGTATTCGTTTAGCCATTTTATTAGAAACTCAAAATTTTTAGTTAATTGAGTAGAACATGGTTCCTACAATTTACAATATTTTATCCCAAGAAGCAGAGACCTCTATTAATACAATAATACTATATAAATAAGGTAGTAGTAGTAGTAGTACGGTTAGTTAAGAGGATTATTTGTTTAGACCGGTGTTATACAATATTTATCCCAAAATAAAACTTTTTGGATGACGGTGTAAATTTTATTAGAATATCGTATTGGAAAAAACTAAACTATTAACTTAGAAGTGTTTTTTTTGGTCTTTACACTATGGATTTAAAAAAGTCATTTGAGAGGTTACTGTAAAAATGTAGAACAAAAAATAAGGTGGTAAAACCTTACTAACATCAGGATAGTTAATGAGTGTAAAATGAGTTTATGGGAATTATTTTTTAAACAACGTATCAGATTCGAGTTACGCCCATTTGCCCCTACATCTACACGTAGTTACTCACATCATGAAAAACTATAAAATTCATCTAGTTTCTGACTCGACAGGAGAGACGGTTGACCTTGTTGCTCGTGCCTGTCTTGTACATTTTGATAAATTTAAAATTGAAGAGCGGACGTGGTGTTCCGTTCGTTCTCCAACCAAGGTGCGTGAAGTGTTGAATGCGATTGAAGATCATAGGGGTTTTGTTTTGTACACTCTTGTTGACACTAAGATTATAAGATTGTTGGAGCAGGGTTGCGCAGAACTGCAAGTGCCATGTATTCCGGTTCTTGAACCCATCGTTAAAGCTTTCGAACAGTACCTTGGCGCTGAGGTTCACCCAAAGCCAGGTCGTCAGCATGTTATGGATGAAGAATATTTTAGTCGGATAGATGCAATGCAGTTTGTACTAAATCATGATGACGGACAATCTACGTACGATTTAGACACTGCCGATGTAGTGCTTTTAGGCGTTTCGAGAACTTCAAAAACACCAACTTGTATTTATCTAGCAAACCGTGGAGTCAAAGCCGCAAATGTGCCAATCGTGCCGGGTTGTCCATTGCCGGAAAAAATTTTTTCGTTAGATGGCCCTTTGATTATTGGACTTTATAAAGATGCAAAAAGGTTGGTTGAGATTCGACGCCAAAGACTACGATTATTTGGTCAAGATGAAGACACAGATTATATAAATCCAGGCTCTGTCGCAAAAGAGATAAACGATGCTCGTCGTTTGTTTACTAAATACAAATGGCCAATTATTAATGTGAGTAGAAAGTCGATTGAAGAAATAGCGGCTCAAATTTTGGGTTTATATCGGCAGCATGCGGATTGATAATCCAAAGTATTATGACAAAACTTATTCTTGCCTCAAGTAGTCTAACACGAAAAACAATGTTGCAGAGAACAGGGGTAAAATTTTTACAAATTAATCCCAATGTCGAAGAAGTAACGCTTCGATCACATTGTGTGTCCAACAATTTACAAGTTAGTGATATCGCTACATACATAGCAGCAGCAAAAGCATCAAAAGTAAGTAAAAAGTATCCCCAGAGCATCGTTATTGGTGCTGATCAACTTCTCCACCAAGATGGCACTTTATTTGGTAAGCCAAAACATCGTGGGGAGGCGGAGGACCAATTAAGATCCCTAAGCGGTGATGATCACTTCCTAACTACAGCCGCTGTCGCTTGGTTAAATAATCAACAAATCTGGAGCCACGAAGATCGAGCTATGATGAGTGTGAGGCCATTGGATGAAGCCTCTATTAAAAGCTATCTCGATTCTATCGGGGATGCAGCTTACCACTCCGTTGGTGCTTATCAATTAGAAGGTTTGGGAGTGCGTCTTTTTGAGGGAATAGATGGTGATTTCTTTTCAATTTTAGGATTACCATTATTTCCATTAATGAAGTTTTTAAGAGGTGAAGAGTGTAATAGATTAGTGTCGATAGAGGGGTAGTAAAGTGGGTGTTTCAGGTTCAGCAAAATTGGCAGGTGTAATGGGCTCCCCTGTTAGCCACTCTTTATCACCGCGGTTGCATGCATATTGGTTAAATTTCTATGCTATTGACGGATTATATTTACCGATGAATGTACGTTCAGAAGATTTAGAAGCCGCCCTAAAAGCATTGCCAAAAATAGGGTTCCAGGGGGTAAATTTGACCGCCCCTCACAAGGAGACGGGACTTAGATTTATGGATAGTATAAGTGATCGGTCTGCGCGCATCGGTGCAGTTAATACGGTCACGATAGATCAGGAAGGCGTATTATACGGAGATAATACAGACGGGTTTGGATTTATTGAGAACTTACAAAATCAGTCACAGTTCGTACTAATTAAAGGTGCAAGTGTCGCTGTGTTGGGAGCTGGTGGTGCGGCTCGAGCAATAATAGCTGGGTTATTGGATGCAGGCGCCGCTGAAATTAGATTAGTTAATAGAAATGCGGAACGTGCCGAAGCAATAGCAAGGGACTTCATGAGTGATAGTATTCAGCAGATTTTGACGTTTCCATGGTCTCAGGCGCACCTAGCGTTCCAAGACGCAGAGATAATCGTAAATACCACTCCAATGGGGACGGCGGGCCAAGGGTCTCTCTCAATAGACTTTAAGCAGGTTTCTTCGACTGCGCTGGTTACAGATGTTGTGTATAATCCTTTGCGAACAAAATTTTTAAATCAGGCAAGATTAAACGGTAACCCCACAGTAGACGGGTTAGGCATGCTATTACATCAAGCCCGACCGGGGTTTGAGGCCTGGTTTGGAGAGCGACCGCAAGTCACGGATGGGTTGCGGAAACATGTTGAGGCAGGACTTGGTACATGATCATTTTGGGTCTGACTGGCTCCATTGGCATGGGTAAATCAACTACCGCAAATTATTTTGCGCGTCAGGGGGTTCCTGTGTACGACGCAGATGCAGTTGTACACCGGTTGCTCGCGACAGGTGGTGAGGCAATCCCTGAAATAATTCAAACTTTTCCTAACGTTGTAATTAATAACGGGGTGGACCGCCAAAAACTCGGACAAGTTGTATTTAAGAATTCATGCGCTTTGACTATATTAGAGGGTATTCTTCACCCTCGGGTTCAAGCAAAAAAACAGTTATTTCTTGCCTGTGCTGGGCGACGAGGGGCTCCGATTGTTGTACTCGACGTTCCTCTACTCTATGAAACATCTGGCGATCGACATTGCGATGCTGTTGTGGTTGTTTCAGCGCCAAAATCTATTCAACGCGCACGGGTATTGGGTCGGGCCGGCATGACCCCCGAGAAACTGGATGGTATTTTGAAGCAACAAATGCCTGATACTTTGAAGCGTCGTCGAGCTGATTTTCTTGTCCCCACGGGTATTGGTCGAGAAGCAAACTTTCGAGCTGTTCGCCAAATTTTGTCAACGGTTCGTCATTGGAGGGGCATGCATTGGCCATCTTATTTGAATGTGCGGCGGTTTCGCTGAGCAGCGGTGAAAAATACGAGTAAGCATTTTGCGTGAAATTGTTTTGGATACAGAGACTACAGGTTTAGATCCTAAATCAGGGCACCGGATTATTGAAATCGGTTGCATCGAGTTAATTAATCATGTGCCGACAGATGATACGTACTGGCGCTATGTTAATCCGGAGCGTGATGTGCCAGATGAAGCATTTGCTATCCATGGTTTATCTGGCAAGTTTTTATCAAACAAGCCAGTTTTTTCGGATATTGTTGACACATTTATGGATTTTATTGCAAACGATCCATTAATTATACATAACGCGGATTTTGATTTAAGTTTTATAAATTTCGAACTGGTTGCGGTTGGGCGGGCTGAGTTGAAAAGGGATCGCGCAGTGGATACGATGATCATGGCACGAGAAAAGTACCCGGGATCACCGGCCAGTTTAGATGCTTTGTGTAAACGGTTTGATATAGACAACTCACATCGTAGTTTTCATGGAGCATTGAAGGACGCCAGATTACTGGCTGATGTTTATTTAGAGTTAATTGGGGGACGCCAGCACGGGTTTGACTTGGAAAAAATAAGCCAGTCTTCACCTGTGCCGCCGATTACGACAAGAGAGAAACCTGTCCAAATCTCACGCTCAAGGCCGCTAACGCGGAAAGAGATTATAAATCATAAAAAGTTTTTAAAGAAAATTTCATCACCGATATGGGACTCGTAACTGGTAGTCACTCACTCAGCGCAGAGAAATTTTGATCCTACAAATTATCATCATTAGTTTTGTTTGTGTTTTGTTTCTCTAATTCAGCTTGATAAAGGGCGGCGAAATCTATTGGTCCGAGCATAAGGGGGGGGAACCCACCATCTCGTGATACATCAGCCATAATATTTCTTGCGAAAGGAAATAGGAGACGGGGACATTCAATCAGCAAAACCGCGCCTTTTACTTCTTCTTCTACATTGACGGTAAAAAGTCCAGCATATTCAAGCTCAAGTATGAAACCGGTTTCTTCTCCAACGGTGCAGCGCGCACTTAGATCAAGCACAACTTCATAAACATTTTTTTCGAACTCGGCAGTTGTAACGTTAATGGAAATTTCCATATCTGGTGATTTCTGCTGCATTACAGAAAAAATCCCGGGAACTGTTGGCGCCTCGAAGGATAGGTCTTTCGTATATTGCGCATTTATTGTGATTGGGGGTGAATTTTCGGTGGCATCGATATTTTTATTCGCTTCTGGGATTTTGTCNTCGACCATCGGAACCTCCTGTTACATGGGCCTAGTGGCTAACATGGATTGAGGCCAAGAACAATAATTTCTGATAGCAGGTACACATATCATTGCGATTGATGATACATCCGTGAAACTTGAATTAAACTTTAGGACTTGAAATATTTTTAATCGCTCGATTTCTTATTCTTAGAGGTGAGATCTTGAAACTCACCGTCGATAATTTCGCTTTTATAGTTTTGGTTATGGGCACGGTGGGCTGTAGATTTTTTCCAATGTCTCGAAGGGCTTTTTATTATTGCGGTATTGAAAATATTTTGGAGAACCATTCTTCGAAATGGGGTAATGAATAAAGAAATCCCAATCGAGTCGGTTAAAAACCCCGGCGCAACAAGGCATAACCCTGACAAAACGACCCAGACCCCATTAAATAATGCGCGATCCGCTAACGGACCCTCGGCAAGATTTATTGTGTTCGCAATTAAGTAAGGCCCTTGTTTGCGGATTAGGGCTACTCCTACATAAGCGGTTAGTACAACAGCGGTTACTATAGCCCATGGATTAAAAAGATTTCCTACTTCAATAAAAATTAGGATTTCAGCAACAGGGACTCCGATCAATATGATTAGAAACCAGTGCACCATGCTTGCCCTTTTTGCTGGAACGGCTTATTTACCATTTATAGATGTTTTGATTAACGTTCGCCAGGTCATTCGTTTGTTGGCGCTTGACCACGGAGTGGAAAAGCTATATCGACCGGAGCGTTACAATCAGTCAGTGGGCAAAAGAATGCTCACTTGGTCAAAGGGGAATACGGGCTGCATTTATGAGTAACGGCTTTCAGTTTATTGATATAATTTTATTTGCCATGATCGCGGCTTTCCTAATCATGCGACTTCGCAATGTTTTGGGCAGGAGAGACGGGCATGAGGGGAATTACCGCGATTCATATAATGGAGATGCCTCTGAGCAAAATGACGCCTCAACCTCGGATGGCAATATTGATACTGACATCGATGGCAATGACAACCTTGCACAATTGACAGATCACGCTAATGACATTGAGGCGGCTTCTAACTCGAACCGTATTACCGAGGAGAATGACAACGAACCTAAGGTAAGTGGGTTAATTGATTTGCAGAATGCTCATCCCAGTTTCAATTTGGAGGAGTTTTTGGCTGGCGCTCGTGTAGCGTTCGAGATGGTATTGGGAGCTTATGCAACCGGCGATCGTAAAGTTTTGGAAAATCTTTTGAGCTCAGAAGTCTTTGGCAATTTTGTTCGAGCTATTGATGAGCGCGAAAATCTGGGCCATACACTAGAAGATACACTTGTCGGCATCAGTAAATCTGAAATTTTAGATGCGAACACCGATAATGGTCGAGTGATGGTCACAGTTAAATTCATGAGTGAGCAGATAAATGTTGTCCGTGATGCAGAGGGACAGATTGCATCGGGCAACCCCAATGAAGTCGTGGATGCTGTAGATTTTTGGACATTTGCCCGCGATATTCAAGCAACGAACCCAAACTGGACATTAGTTGCCACCCGTAGTCTTGATTAAATTTTTTACGGTAAAAGCTAAAATTGTGGTCCCAGGCATATGGGTAGCATGCAGTATAAGCTTAGTTAGTCTGTATGGTTGTGGTGGTGTGGAAGATTTTTTTCCGCCGCGCGTGTCTGTTTCTGAGAGCATTGCCCAAGCAATTGCGCCGCCCGAACCTGATAATACCCGAATGAACTTGGTGGTTCGTCCGTTCAAGGAGATNCCTGGTTGGAAAGCCGATAAGCACAGTATTGTGTTACCAGCTTTTCTCCGCTCTTGCGAAAAATTTCGCAATCAATCCCAAAATCGAAGCTTAGGGTTTGATCCGCGCATGGGGAAGATCAAGGATTGGTTGCCACTATGTGACGACGCGGCGCGAGTACGGACGGGGAATGACACGGATGCGCGGTATTTTTTTGAGAGCCGTTTTCAGGCTTACACTGCACTAAAGAATAACAATACTAAAGGCTTATTCACGGGATATTATGAGCCAGAGCTGAGAGGTTCTTGGAAGCGCGATGATATCTATCACGCCCCCATTTATTCACAGCCAAAAGATTTGATCGGCGCAACTCTCGGCTCGTTCGATGATAAATGGATAGGTGAAAAGATCGTGGGCCGGATAGAAAAGGGTCGATTTGTTCCATATTACGACCGAGCTGAAATTGAAGGAGGCTCTCTTAAGGGCCGCCAACTCGAAATTCTATGGGTTGATGATGCGATAGAGGCGTTTTTTCTTCACATTCAGGGGTCGGGTCGAATTCGATTGCCTGATGGATCACACATTCGATTGGGGTATGGGGGTCGCAACGGCCACCAGTATACTTCCGTTGGTCGTGAGTTGGTGGCAGCGGGTGTTATGCAACTTAAAGAAATTACGATGCCTTCAATCCGTCGTTGGATGATGGAGAACCCTTTGGCGGCCACAGCACTGATGCGTAGGAACAGGTCATATATTTTTTTTAAAGTGCTCGAGACGAAAGGGCCAATTGGTGCTCAAGGCGTTGTTTTAACGCCTGGGCGGAGCTTGGCGGTGGATAATGACTTTATCCCGTATGGCGTGCCATTATGGTTATCGACGACATATCCCGGCACAGCCCCCTCATTACCATTACGCCGGCTCGTAATCGCACAAGATACCGGTAGTGCTATAAAAGGGGCAGTTCGGGGGGATCTATTTTGGGGGTTTGGAGCGACTGCCGGTGAAAAGGCTGGTGTTATGAAACAGAGTGGTAGTTACTATCTTTTATTGCCTCGTAATCTTGAACTCAAACCGACGTCCTAAAACACCGATAGGTGTTTCCCAAAAGGTAACACGTCATTTATATCGCATTTAAAACTATATACAAAAACTTGGTTGCTGGTTATTTATATTGATCATAAGTTTTGGTGATTAAATATGAAGTTAAAACCTAAAGATTTTAAAAAACGCGTTAGCAGTTTTAACATCGATTCTGACGATCATGCTTTGTGGGACATCGTGACAGCCGACGTAAAACCTTTGCATAAAAATGAGCACGGGTCGTCCGTTGGAGTAATTACAAAGACTCCCCAGCTAAAAGCAACTTTTCTACAACCTGATAACAATCATTTTAAGCGATTATTGCAATCGAACCAATCCAAATCTCTTAAATTTCAGCACGGGTATGCGCCGGGCCTAGATAGGAGAACTCAAATGCGTCTTAGGAGAGGCCAAGTCAAAATTGAAGGCCGCCTTGATTTGCATGGGTTAAGCCAAAAGCAAGCCAGTGAAGCTATTATGAAATTCATTAAACGAGCATATGAGGCTGGAAAAAAAACCGTTTTAATTATAACGGGAAAAGGAACAAAAAACGCTTCGGGCCGGGGTATTCTGCGTTCAGCAGTGCCGATTTGGCTGAGCGAATCTCATATGCGAACATGGGTTCATGCCTATGATTATGCCGCACCAAGGGATGGGGGAGAGGGTGCGTTGTATGTGATTCTGAGGCGTCAAAGATGACACCCTTTGGTGGAAAAGTTCGACAACTGCGCAAGGAGCGTTTGATAAGTTTAAAGAAGATGGCTCAGGATCTCGGTGTATCTTCAGCATATTTTTCAGCTCTTGAGCATGGCCATCGTGGGCAGCCAAGCTCAGGATTGGTGCAACAAGTCTGTGGTTATTTTGACCTAATGTGGGACGAGGCAGAGGAGTTGCAGCAGCTAGCTAGTCTGTCTCATCCCCGTGTTGTTGTTGACACAGCGGGACTGAGCCCGAAAGCTACGGAGTTGGCTAACATTTTGGCCACAAGAATACATTCTATTGACGATGATACACTCGAGTGGATATTAGCTGAGATTCAGGGGCGATACTCTCACGTAAGAACATCTAGGTATTAAAAAGAATAAAAATCCTGACTTAATATGGTAGTTAAATAACCCTATCACTGCTTTTGATTAGGCGAATACATTACAGCCCTCCATATCTGATTAGTCTAAAGAATGAATTTGCGAATACTAGTATCTTCAGCTAGCTCAGCGACGTTGGTTTGAACCATCTTTGAATCGATGGTAATTTTTTCACCGTTTCGTTCTGAGGCAGAAAAACTAATCTCTTCCATTAGTTTTTCCATAACGGTGTGAAGTCTCCGGGCTCCAATATTCTCAACACCCTGATTGATCTCTTCTGCTAGATCAGTAATTGCATGGATAGCGTCCTCTTGAAAATCAATTGTAACGCCCTCGACTCCTATTAAAGCTCTGTATTGTTTAATTAAGCTGTTTTCTGGTTCAGTTAAAATACGAACAAAGTCATCACGTGTAAGTGCGCGCAATTTAACTCGGATTGGGAGCCGACCTTGTAATTCTGGTAACATGTCGGAGGGATTCGCAACGTGGAATGCACCAGATGCAATAAAAAGTATATGATCGGTTTTTACCGGCCCATGCTTAGTTGCCACAGTTGTTCCTTCAATGAGTGGCAACAAATCACGCTGCACTCCTTCGCGGCTAACATCGGCGCCTATTCGCTCTGATCGAGCCGTTATTTTGTCAATTTCATCTAAAAATACGATGCCATTATTTTCAACTATTGAGATGGCTTCACGCTGTATACTCTCCTCGTCTAATAGCTTATCAGACTCTTCTGCTAATAGGATGGCGTGAGAATCGGAAACGGCTAGCCGCCGTTTCTTGGTTGATTGGCCGAGAGCTTTGCCCAACATGTCTCCAATGTTTAACATGCCCATCTGTGCACCAGGCATGCCCGGTATATCGAAGGTTGGCATTGGCCCATTTCCTGTGTCAGCAACTTCTAACTCTATTTCACGGTCGTCTAAATCCCCGGCTCGCAGCATACGGCGAAATTTTTCACGCGTTTCCGGGGTCGCGCTCTCACCGACTAAGGCGTCAATCACACGCTCTTCTGCCAATAACTCCGCTTTAGCAACGACTGCTTTGCGCTGATTTTCCCGAGTCATATGAAGTGCCGTTTCAACCAAATCGCGCACAATTTGTTCGACATCACGTCCAACGTATCCAACCTCTGTAAACTTTGTTGCCTCGACTTTAATAAAAGGCGCCTGTGCAAGTTTTGCTAAGCGTCTGGCAATTTCTGTCTTTCCAACGCCGGTTGGCCCAATCATAAGGATATTTTTTGGCATAACTTCTTCACGCAAGTCATCGCCCAATTGTTGCCTGCGCCAACGGTTTCTTAAAGCAATCGCGACAGCGCGTTTGGCGTCGTTTTGGCCGACAATATGTCTGTCCAGCTCGGATACAATCTCGCGGGGTGTAAAGCTAATCATAATTTTTCAATAGTTAAGTTGTAATTTGTGTAAATACATATTTCACTTGCAATTAACATAGCGCGTTGTGCAATGTCCTCCGCGTTCATATCTCCTCGATCAACCATCGCTCGAGCTGCTGCAAGAGCATAATTCCCACCAGAACCAATGCCCACGACGCCGTCATCAGGTTCTAACACATCGCCATTACCAGTTAGAACCAGCGAGACGTCTTTGTCGGCAACAGCCATCATGGCCTCTAGCCGCCTGAGATAGCGGTCTGTTCTCCAGTCTTTCGCTAATTCTACGCAAGCCCGGGTCAATTGTTTGGGGTATTGTTCAAGTTTTTCTTCCAGTCGCTCAAACAGTGTGAAGGCGTCAGCGGTTGCACCAGCAAAGCCGCCAATGACATCGTTACTCGCAAACCGCCTTACTTTGCACGCACTACCTTTAACAACCGTGTCACCGAGGGTTACTTGCCCGTCACCAGCGATGACTACCAAGTCACCTTTGCGTACAGACAATATAGTTGTTCCATGCCAATCCGACATACCTTGATCCTGCTGCTTCAACTTTTAGACTCCCTGCATTCTGTTGCGACGCCGGCTCGAGAAGCATTGACTATACTCAAGGATATCGTCATGGGAAGCGAACTTCGCAAGCACCAAATTAGTTTGTGCATAGAGACTGGCGAAGTAGCTAGGTTCCTGATACAAAATGCGCCGCATACGGATAAGAGAGGAAATCGCAATGCGGAGTGGGAAAATGGAGCGTCGTACTAATGAGACAAGTATCGCTGTTTCTTTGGACATCGACGGCAGTGGCGTATATTGCGTTAACACAGGCATCGGTTTTCTTGACCACATGTTGGAACAGCTTTCACGGCATAGTTTAATTGATCTTGAGGTTGAGGCAGAGGGGGATTTGCATATTGATTTTCATCACACGACAGAAGATACAGGAATTGCAATAGGTGAGGCCCTAGCGGAGGCCCTTGGTGACAGACTAGGGATTCGGCGGTTTGGTTCAGCTGAAATTCCAATGGATGAGACATGCACGCGGGTTGCTATTGATCTGTCCAACAGGCCATATTTGATATGGAAGGTTGAATTTTCTAAGCCAAAGCTGGGTGACATGGATACCGAACTATTTAAAGAGTGGTTTCAAGCCTTTGCGCAAGCGGGTGGAATTACTTTACATGTGGAAAATCTGTATGGCGAGAACAACCATCATATTGTTGAGTCTTGTTTTAAGGCATTAGCGCATGCCTTGCGTGCGGCTTGTGAGATTGATTCACGAAAGGCAGACGCTGTGCCGTCAACAAAAGGAACACTTAGCGGCTCTTTATAAGAACGGCAGCCTGTTTGTGGGGGTTCTTGTTCAAGTTTTGCTGGAGTAACGGATGAAAATTTTCACAGTTTATTTGCGCAGAAACGGGGCCGACCCTGATCAAGACATTGTTTTAGTGGAGGAGGGTTTTAGTTTTCCTGCACTATTTTTTACCATATTTTGGGCTTTATGGCACAGATTATGGCTCGTTGCTGCAGCTTTATTAGTCATAGGTTTCGCGGCTGAATTTATAGGTCATGAACTAGGTTTATTGCCTGCGACCAAAACTCTGATAAGTTTTGTGAGCGCATTTTTTTTTGGTGTTTTTGCGGGGGACTTACGCAGGCACTTTCTTGTTAGAGCTGGTTATACAGATTTTGGAGTTGTGTCTGGACGAGATGTTGATTTTGCGTGTCGACGATTTTGGGATAACCAATCGAATTTGGCGGTTAAGACGTGAATATTGTAATAATTGATTATGGGTCCGGCAATCTTCGTTCGGTAGCGAAATCTTTTGAGCGAGCTGCACGTGCCATTGACTGTGATAGTAAAGTACTGGTTACCTCCGATGCTGATGCAGTTGCTGACGCCGACCGCATAATTTTGCCGGGGGTTGGCGCGTTCGCCGATTGTTTAGACGGCTTGAAGTCTGTTACGGGTATGGAAGAAGCTCTCCAAGAGTCAGTAATAGACAAAGGTCGTCCATTTCTCGGTATATGCGTAGGCATGCAGCTAATGGCAACTCTGGGTCGGGAACACATGGACACTATGGGTTTGAACTGGTTGTCTGCGGAGGTGGTGCCAATTAAGTCAAAAGATATAAATATAAAAGTGCCTCACATGGGTTGGAATAACCTTGTCATATCAAAACCTGCCCATCCAATTTTGTCTAATCTTCCCCCAGACGCGCATGGGTACTTTGTTCATTCATATGCCATGCGATGTCATGCGCCGGAGGATGTGATTGCTGAAGTCGATTACTCAGGTCGTATCACCGCGGCTGTCGGGCGAGATAATATGGTTGGCACTCAATTTCACCCGGAAAAAAGTCAGGCCACGGGATTAAAACTAATCCAGAATTTTATCATGTGGTCGCCGTGAGAGGAGAAAATAAAAAATGAGTTTATTAGGCACATGATTTTATTTCCAGCAATAGACTTGAAAGATGGTCAATGTGTGCGCTTGCTCCGTGGAAGAATGGATATGGTGACGGTTTTTAATGATAGCCCTAGCAAACAAGCAAAAATTTTTGAGGAAAAGGGTAGTGAGTGGCTTCACATCGTTGATTTAAATGGTGCGTTTAAGGGAGAGCCTATCAATAGTAAGGCTATTTTTAGTATCGTTAACGAGGTAAGTCTTCCCGTTCAACTTGGCGGTGGGATCCGTGATATGGCAACAATAGACATGTTTATTCGGCGCGGCGTTCGGAGAGTGATCCTCGGGACGGCTGCTGTAAAACAGCCGAGCCTAGTGCGTGATGCCTGTAAGGCCTACCCCAACCAAGTTGTATTAAGCATTGATGCACGCGATGGGCGGGTTGCGGTTGAAGGTTGGGTAGAGACCGCTGAGGCGACAGCGGTAGACATGGCGCGACGGTTTGAAGATGCTGGTGCGGCGGCTATTGTCTATACAGATATTGGTCGAGATGGAGCAATGCAGGGCCCGAACATAGATGCAACCTTGGAGCTAGCAAACGTTGTTGAGACCCCTGTAATTTTATCAGGAGGAGTGTCTTCTATGAATGATCTTATTATAGTAGCAGAACGTGGTGCGGGTTTATTAGAGGGAGTTATTAGCGGCCGTGCAATATATGATGGCCATGTTAGATTAACCAAGGGTGTTGCCCTTCTCAAAGCGCCCTCATTATGCTAAAAAATCGCATAATTCCGTGCCTCGATGTAGACGGGGGGCGGGTCGTAAAGGGTGTAAACTTTGTTGATTTAATTGATGCCGGCGATCCGGTGGAGCAGGCTCAAGTGTATGATGCTGAGGGTGCCGATGAAATTTGTTTTCTTGATATTACGGCCAGCTCTGAAAACCGGAGTATTATTTTTGATATTGTTGGGCAAACGGCGGAAAAATGTTTTATGCCGTTGACAGTTGGCGGGGGTGTGCGTGAAATCGAAGATGTTCGAAAATTACTTTTAGCCGGTGCTGACAAGGTCTCCATCAATACTGCGGCTGTTCACGATTCCGAACTTGTCTCTAAGGCAGCGAAGAAATTTGGCAGTCAATGCATCGTTATTGCCATTGATGCAAAGGCGGTATCAGATAAGAAGTTCGAAGTTTTTACACATGGTGGGCGTGAGCCAACCGGTATCGATGCTATCGAGTGGGCAATGCGTGTTGCTGATTGCGGGGCGGGAGAGATCCTTCTTACATCCATGGATAGAGATGGAACGAAACAGGGCTTTGATATTCCCCTAACCCGTGCCGTCGCTGATGCCGTAACTATTCCCGTAATTGCGTCGGGTGGAGTTGGAAATTTGGATCACATGGTTCAGGGTATTACCGAGGGGCATGCGTCTGCAGTACTTGCCGCATCGATATTCCACTTTGGAACTTATACCATAGGGGAAACAAAGGCACATATGGCGCGCGCGGGAATACCCATCCGGCTTGGCGATCAGCCTGCTTTGGGTGAGGTGTCGAGGATAAGACATCATGTCTAAGACTGAGAAACCTCTGTCTACTGCTACTGTCACGCCAAGTCGCCATACACTCGAGAAAGTTTATACGTTAATTAAAAGTCGGAAGCAGGGTGACTCACAACGCTCCTATACAGCCCGGCTCCTAGAAAGTGGACGTCCGCGAATTTCAAAAAAACTCGGTGAAGAGGCGGTGGAGGTTGTCGTTGCTGCACTTGCTGAAGACAAAAGAGCTCTTGTTGCGGAAAGTGGCGACCTTTTGTATCACTTACTGGTACTCTGGTTAGATGCTGGAATAAAACCTGAGCAAGTGTGGACAGAATTAGAGCGGCGACTCGACGTATCTGGAATTGATGAGAAGAATTCACGATTGGGATAAAGCCGACCAAATAATTAGGGGCTGCAAAAAGCCTTAAGTTAAACAATTAAAGGGCGGAGCTAGAGTATGGAGTACGATGATGAAAATATTTTTGCTAAAATTTTACGTGGCGAGATTCCCTGCAGCAAAGTTCACGAGGATAAATGGTCTCTCGCTTTCCACGATATTTCCCCACAAACACCAATCCATATTTTAGTCGTGCCAAAAGGGCGTTATGTTTCCATCGATGATTTTTCAAAAAATGCCGGTGGTGAAGAGATTGCAGGTTTTTTCAGGGCTGTTGGTCATGTCGCACGGGAGGCTGGTGTTTCTGAAAAAGGATACCGCATTCTTGCTAACCATGGCCGAGATGCGCATCAAGAGGTGCCGCATTTTCACGTACATATTTTTGCCGGTCGAGATTTGGGTGGGATGGTGAGGAATACAGTGAAGTAAGAAGGTATTTTAAAAAATTAAGCAGCTTTCGAGTTATTAAGTGTCGATAGGCCAATCTTTAGATTTTACTCTCAATTGTGTCCCAAACATTGGATTCAAGACAAAGACCGTCAAAACGGTTTATTTCTCTAATACCTGTGGGTGACGTTACATTGATTTCGGTCAACATACCGCCGATAACGTCAATGCCCACGAAGATCATGCCTCGTTTCTTAAGTTCTGGACCGATTGCGTTACATAAGTCTTTTTCGCGGTCTGTGAGAAACGTCTTTTCTGGCCGGCCGCCCACATGCATATTTGATCTCGCTTCGCCAACTGCGGGAACTCGATTGGTTGCTCCGACTGCTTCGCCATCAATTAAAATTATGCGTTTGTCGCCCTCACGGACAGCGGGAAGATATTTTTGAACCATCAGGGGTTCCCGGGAACGGGCGGCAAACATTTCTAGAAGTGAATTAAGATTTTCATCAAGCGGTAAAACGTGAAAAATTCCCACTCCACCATTACCATAGAGGGGTTTAATAATTAAATCTTTGTGTTGTGCGCGGAAATCAAAAATCTGCTCGTGGTCTGACGTAATCAACGTGGGAGGCATAAATTGTGGAAATTTTGTAGCGAATAATTTCTCAGGTGCATTTCGGACCTCAACTGGGTTATTGACGACTAGAGTTTTTGGATGAATTCTCTCTAAAATATGGGTTGCTGTGATGTAAGCCATGTCAAATGGTGGATCTTGGCGCATCAAAACAATGTCGACGTCTAATAGATTAACATAATCAGCTTCGCCAAGTACGAAGTGATTTCCTCTCTCGTGGCGCAGTTCTAAATGTTCCATTTTGGCGATGACATTGCCATCTGACATGGTGAGTCGGTTTGGCTCATAATGCAGCAGTTCATGCCCCCGGGTTTGGGCCTCTAGGGCTAAGGCGAAAGTGGAGTCACCATCAATATCGATAGTGGCCACATGATCCATCTGAATGGCAACGCGCAAGCTCATAATTGAACCCTTTGTTTTGTAATGGTTTTATTTTACCAAATTATAGCGTCAATTTTGATCCGGACAGAGAGTCACGGCAACCGCCAACGTAACTCTTGAATTAAAACGGAGGTTTTGTAACGAGACGGCTCGTCCTCACACCATTTGAGTGATTCTTCAAGTGAGGCGATTGCCGCCTGAACGTGTTTGACACGCGCTTGTAAAAGACCTTGATCTCGCCAGAATTTAGCGTTGGTAGGCTGTAAAAATATCATCTTTTCAATGACAACTAATGCCTCTCTCCAATATCCGCGTGACACCAAGCGCACACGGATATTACTGATTAGACGCAACAAGACGTCACGCGCAGACATTGCGTCATAATAATTGGGCGTAAGCTCCGCATTTTCGCCAATAAAAATTTTTAGGCGGCAGCGAAGAGTAGCTGCGTCAACCAGAGCTCCTCTCTCAAATGGATCAAACATTATTCGACTCCCTTCACGTTCGAGTCTAATTAAAAAGCGCCCTGGAAAATTGATTCCGCAAATTGTCCAGCCTAACTTGCGCCCTACGTCGATATACAGAATACCAAGAGCTACGGGTAATCCCGCCCGCTGGTCTATTACCCTCATTAAATTGGCTGCTTCTACGTCGGCAAAATCTCGCTCCGTTCCAGCATAGCCGTAACGTCGCGCGATGATTTGAACAAGCGCTTCATGTTGAAGATGTAAATTGGGGGTTGATCCCGCATAATCGCGAACACTGGATACGAGTTGGGAGATATGGCGTTGGTAAGGGGCAGGGGACATATGAAGGCGGTCTCCGCGGGCTAAAAGAAGCGCTGTGTCTGCCAGATCGATTTTGTCATCGTCGAGGCCGCATACGGCGCGTAAACCGTGCTCAATAAATTTATCGGGTATTGAGGGGGTAGAACCCATTAACCCTGTTTTACTCTTACGTGAGAAATCACCTTTTCCACGTATCTAATTGTTCGTGCATGGGCAATAACTTTGTCCATTTCGGCTTGATTTTGGGCCACGCCGATTAAATAAATTATCCCGGCTACGGTTTCTATGGAGAAATTGATTGCATGAATATGTTTATCGATGGTCATTTTCGACTTAAGTTGTGCGCTAATCCAGCTATCTTTTGTCGTGTCTAACAGACTCAATTTTCCAAGGCCAAGCTCGTTCAATACGGCTTTAACGCTATCCGTTTTCCATGCGAGATTAACCGCGTCAGCGCGGATCTTTTCATTTGGAACTATCCCAGTTAATAACACTCGGCCTTCAAATACTTCAATACTAACTGCAGTAAAGTGTGTTTCACTCTTCTCTAGCAATGCGATACGAAGCTGCGCCGTGATCTTGGTGTCGCGCGCGATTGTAGCTAGCGGGCGCTCCTCGAATGCAGCTATTCCAATTGCTGCGCCGGTTCCAACTATAGTACTGGCACAGCTTGCCAAAATGGATAATGCTAGAGATAAACCGAGGATAAATGACCCTTGGCGAGTTCTGGATGAGCGGGCATTGGAGAGTGCAAATCTTTTTTGAGGGTCCATGATGACGGCTCCAAACGAGATTAGGCTCATTGACGCTTTGTATTTTGATTGTTTCATTTTTGACTGTAAATGTTAAATGCTAAATTTCTCAAAAAATTTTTACAATTGGTAGTATTTAACTTTTGATGATTAACTCAAGAAGGTTGTAGATTGCACAGTAATTCGAACGCCAACACTTTAGCTGAGGCTTGCAAACGACGGAATATGTAATTGGGGTGGGGGACGACAGTCATTACCCGGACATTATTATAAATACCGCCAACGTCTTAGCCTCAGCAAAAATGACACCCCGTCTATAAATTAGAGTTTTTATCGACCATTATAAAACATCGGTCGTATTATCAGTATTCAATCTAAGGGCCCTTTTGTAGACGTCGCGCCGGGCCCAACCACTGATTATGGTAGCTTGATCAACGGCGTCACGAAGAGATGCCGACAAAAGTTTTTGACTGAGTAGTGTATCAAGGGCTTCCTGCGAAAAACGAGCTGCGTCGTTGGTCTGTGGACTGATGACAACAATAATTTCACCCTTTGGTGGGCCAACCGCTTCATAATGAGTTGCCAACTCGTCCAACTTGCCGCGTCGAACTTCTTCAAAACGTTTGGTGAGCTCTCGAGTAACAGCGGCTTTGCGATTACCAAGAATATTTGCGGAATCCCGTAGCATGGCTGTTAGGCGGTTAGCTGATTCCATTATCACAAGTGAGCCGGGAATTGGGGTTAATTCACTTAATATTCTGCAACGCCCCATTTGTTTTGATGGGAGGAAGCCTTGAAAAAAAAATCGATCTGTCGGCATACCTGATAACGCCAAAGCGACGAGGACTGACGAGGGCCCTGGCGCACACGTAACTGGAATATTAGCTGTGAGACACTCCGTCACTAACTTGTACCCGGGATCGGAAATCAATGGCATGCCAGCATCCGAAACCAAAGCTACTGTTTCGCCCTTACTCATGCGGTTTATGAGTTTTGGTCTCTGAGAGGCCGCGTTGTGTTCGTGATAGGATAGTGTGCAGGGGTTCAAGCCATGAATTGCAAAAAGCTTTGAGCTCACTCGTGTATCTTCGCACGCGACAAGGTCTGCAGACGCTAAAACTTCAAGGGCTCGGATTGAGATATCGCTCGCATTTCCGATAGGCATTGCTACTAACACCAATCCTGATTCGATCATATCACTCGGACTTTGGGTTGTCGGTTTACTCTGGGCGTTGCTGTCGTTAGGGTTAGTCACGTTAATCACTTTTATAATTGATGCGCTACGGTAACTCTATGGCACGGTACTTCTTTATTGCACATTTGCCCACGATAATACTGCTCACCATTATTCCTCCCATAGCTGGATGCGAGCATTTCGAACAAATTCCCCGTGTGCAACCTCAAAACGAAGCTGTAAAAGGAGATGAAAATCTTGTTATTCCGCGCTCCCATCAGCGCCCCCCCATTATTGGACCCGGTTTTCAGCGTAAACGGACGCCATCTGATCAATCAAATCGCGTAATTTTACAAAACCAAAAAAAGTCAAACGAAATTGTAGAGATGACAAACGAGGGATTAGATCTTAGCACAAAAGTCCCTCAACCGAACTTACCCTCGTTAGCCCATCTTCTGGCGCGCACCGAACAACCATCGCTTGTTAGTCCTCAAGTTGCCCCTTCATTGTCCCCTCTTCCCGTTTCTGCTGACATTGTTCGTGTTGGTCTTTTGCTTCCACTCAGTGGCTCGAATGAAATAATTGGAGCAGCACTTTTAAACGCGGCTCAAATGGCAATTTTTGATTTTGCAGACCGCAGGATGCAGCTTTTACCAGTTGATACGCTAGGAACAGTGGATGGCGCCCGGGCCGCTGCTCAGTCTGCCATTGCTGATGGTGCCCAAATTTTGCTTGGTCCTTTATTAGCGGAGTCGGTTCTTGCCGTGACGCCTGTCGCGCGTGCTGCAGGGGTTCCAGTGATGGCGTTCTCCTCGGACAGACGAGTAGTTAGTACAGAAGTCTACACTTTGGGATTTTTACCGGAAGATCAAGTTCGCCGCGTTATAACTTACGCTATTGGGCAAGGGCATAGTCGTTTCGCTGCGTTGGCGCCAGACAATATTTTCGGGGCGACTGTGTTCGAAACACTGCGCTCAGTGGCATCAGAAGCCGGGGCCCAAGTTGTTGCCTCGCGGTTTTATGACCCTAAGGCGAGTGAATTTACAGACGTGGTGCGCTCACTTGCTGATTATGATAACCGTCGGGCGGCACTTGTGAGTCAGCGTGATCAGCTTAAGGAAAGCGAAGACTCAGTCTCTAAACAAGCTTTAAAACGGCTTGAAAATTTGCAAACTATTGGCGACTTGCCGTTCGATGCCCTGCTAATCGCAGATGGCGGAAAGCGGTTAGAGGCACTTGCAGCGCTGTTACCTTTTTTTGACATTGATCCCGGAAAGGTGCAAATGTTGGGTACAGGACAGTGGGATGTGCTGGGTTTAGGCGCGGAGCCAGCCCTCCTTGGCGGATGGTATGCTGCTCCAGACCCCTTAGCGCGTGAGGTCTTTTTAAGACAATACAAAAAAATCTACGATTCTGAACCCCCGCGGCTAGCAACTCTTGCATATGATGCAACTGCACTGGCCTCGGTGTTAGCTCAAGTCGATGGCGGGCCAGATTTTTCGCTAGCTACGTTGACGACCCCGAGCGGCTTTGATGGGCGGGATGGAATTTTTAGGTTTTTGCCGTCAGGAACCATTGAGCGTGGGTTGGCGATCATGCAGGTTGGTAAGCGGTTTTCATCTGTTTTACGCCCAGCACCGAAAACATTTGAGCCACTTTTGAATTGATGCAATTGATATTATTGCCCGGTTTCAACGGTTGCGCCGCCCGCATACTGCGTATCAGCAACCAACAATGTTTCTAAAACTGAGTTAAGGCGTATAATTCCAACTTCTGTAGCTGTCAGTATATTTCCCGAATTTTTCAAAAACCCAGCTTCAATGCAATGCGATAATCGTGATGGGTTGATAAGTCTATTTCGGGTAAGGCCGGTAAGAATTTCTAAGTAAGCCATATCTATACCCTCTCGTGTTCGAAGACCTGTCATAATTAGTTCTAAAGCACGCTCATATGGCGACAGGTTGCGATGTTTTGCTGTGCCGTGGCCAATTAATGAGACTTTTTTGAGCCAGCGCACCGGATTATGAATTTGATGGGTGGCAATGCATTGATTGCTTATTGTAATCCGCCCGTGTGCGCCCGGCCCAATGCCAAGGTAATCCCCACCGCGCCAGTAATTGAGATTGTGTCGGCTTTCATGGCCTGGTTTTGCGTGGTTAGATACCTCATAAGCAGGCATGCCGGCATCTGCCATCATAGCCCGAGTCATTTCAAACATATTGGCCGATTCTTTGTCGGTCACACCCTTTATATTGTGTTTAAAAAATTCCGTTCCTGGCTCAATGGTCAATTCATATAAAGAAAGATGGCCATTGGCTATACTAAGTGCCCTCCTAAGTGCAGACCTCCACGAGCCAATGCTTTGATTCGGCAGGCCGTACATTAAATCGAAGCTAAACTTGTCAAATGTATTTGCCGCTCTATCAATAGCCTCTAACGCTTCTTTCGAACTGTGGGCGCGCCCAAGGAAAGTTAACGCATCATCATTTAACGCTTGCACCCCTATGGATAAGCGGTTGATGCCTATCTCTTTTAAAGCTTTAAATTTAAGAGTCTCTGATGAAGAGGGATTAGCCTCAAGTGTAATTTCTTCGCATGCTGCGAGCCCCCAACGGTTATGAATTGCTTCAATCAAGGCTTTGACAGTTTTGGTTGGCATTAAAGAGGGGGTGCCTCCACCGAAATATACCGAACGAACAGTTCGGCCTTGTGTTTGCATCGCGTAAAAATCTAGCTCTGATATAAGCGCTCGGCGCCAAGCCCTCTGATCGATTTCGCGCCAAACGTGGCTGTTAAAATCACAATACGGACATTTTGACTGACAAAATGGCCAATGAAAGTAAATCGCCAACGGATTGGTCATAATTGCGAGTCCTTAGCGGCATCCCTCTAAAGCGAGGGAATATTAATATTTTTTTAAAAGAAAGCCTCCACCTCAATTCGGTGTATAGCACTTCCCAAGACTTGGCTGAAATTTAATATTTGATGCACCGCATACTATATAATTTCTGGGAAAAACTTTATATCACCCTTTATACGTATTTTAAACCGGTTAAGGGATTTCACTCCTCTCCCATGGGCGCAACTTTTGCTGCAGCCGGTGACTGTGCAAAACAGGTTTCGACAAGCTTATTGAAGGCCTCTGCGCGGTGGCTAATTGCGTGTTTTAGGTCGGGGTCAAATTCCCCGAATGTGATTTTAAATCCGTTTGGAATAAAAATTGGATCATAACCAAAACCACGTTTACCCCGTGGTGGCCATGTAAGGGTGCCATTTATGTGGCCTTCAAAATTTTCAACATGCTCGGGGTTATCCATAGTGTTGGGCCAGCACAGTGATAAGGCGCAGGTGAAATAAGCCGCTGGACTCCTTTTTTCCAACCGCTGCCATACTGTCCGCATGGCGAGTCCAAAGTCCTTGTTTGGCCCCCCCCATCTAGCTGAATATATCCCGGGATCTCCGCCTAAACTTGGAACGACAAGACCAGAGTCATCCGCAAGGGCTGGCAAATTCGTGGCTTTTGCAGTTGCNCGTGCTTTAATTTCAGCGTTTGCAATAAAGCTATCTCCGTCTTCAATTGGTTCTGGTAAACCCATTTGGCTGGCGGAGACAGCATCAACATTGAAGGGCTTTAATAAAGCCTTTATCTCAGAAACTTTGCCCGGGTTGTGACTAGCAATGACGATTTTATGCTCTGTAAAACGATAAACCATTTTAATATGACATGCTGATATTAATTGGTTGCAGCACGTTGTATTTTTATGAGTTTTTTGATTCCAGCCTCTGCCAGGGAGAGAAGCTCAAAAAACTGATTCTTCGTAAACGGCTCGGTCTCTGCTGTACCTTGTATCTCTACCAACTTACCATTTCCCGTTAGAACGAAATTGGCATCTGCCTCTGCACAAGAGTCCTCAGCGTAATCTAAATCACACACTGCTGTGCCGTTGTACAAGCCACACGATATGGCGGCGACTTCATCGATTAATGGATTGTTATTAATTATTCCTACTTTTTTACCATGCTTGATAGCACGATTTAGAGCTACGTACGAGCCCGTGATCGCGGCTGTTCGGGTGCCGCCATCAGCTTGTATAACGTCACAGTCTAGTTTTATCTGGATTTCACCGAGAAGCTCAAGGTCTGTGATTGCGCGAAGACTACGACCGATCAGGCGCTGGATCTCCTGAGTTCGCCCAGATTGCTTGCCTCGCGCAGCCTCTCGATCAATCCTCGTATTAGTGGATCTTGGAAGCATGCCGTATTCAGCTGTTATCCAGCCCCGCCCTGTATCACGGATCCACCGTGGGACACGGGTTTCTATGCTAGCTGTGCACAGAACATGAGTATCACCAAAAAGCGCTAAACATGAACCTTCTGCGTGCTTTGATACGTCAGGTTGGAGCACAACCTCTCTCAGTTGACCCGACTGACGTCCTGATGGCCGCATAGCACACTCCTTTTAATTCCTAACTGTAGTTATACACCTGGTCCAGGCTAACCTGGGATTGAACTCGGGACAAGTTATGAACGTGGTTGACTGTTGGGCTACAGCAAAACAGGCTTAGGCGTAAATATTAAAATTGTTTTGCGCGGCTAAGTTGACGCTGAGCCAGTGGAAAACTACATTCTCGCCAGCCCTTCGCGGCCGATTTTTAAAAGTCGATGTGGTTTTCTGTCTGGTCAAGGTGAAAAACTGGAATGCAAAAACGATGATTACGGAGTTAAACGAACGCTCGCGAGAAATTTTTCGCTTAATAGTTGATGCTTATGTTGAGACTGGCGAGCCGATCGGCTCAAGAGCTATTTCGCGCCAGCTTGGTACCAAGCTCTCACCAGCAACCGTTAGGAATGTGATGTCAGATTTAGAGGAGTCTGGAATGTTATATGCTCCCCACACTTCAGCGGGCCGACTTCCAACAGACGCCGGACTTCGCATGTTCGTTAATGGTTTGATGGAGGTGGGGAACTTGACCACTCGGGAGCGCGATAATATCAAAGGTCAATTTGCGGGGTCTTCAAGCAGCTTTAAAGAGGTCTTAGAACAAGCAACAGAGGCGTTGTCTGGTTTAACTGGCTGTGCAAGCTTGGTATTAGCGCCGAAAACTGAGAGTCCGCTTAAGCATATTGAATTTGTCTCCCTTAGCCCCGGTCGAGCATTGGTAGTTATGGTAACGGAGAGCGGTATCGTAGAAAACCGCATTATTCAAACACCTGAGAAACTATCACCATCAGGACTAGTGCAAGCGAGTAATTTTCTCAGCGCTCGTTTGGTCGGACGCACGGTTGGAGAGGCTTACGATGAGATAATTACTGAGCTAGAGCAAAATCGCGCTGAACTTGATGTTCTTACGAAGCACGCTGTGGAGAGCGGATTGGCAACTTGGTCTGGGAACGCGGATAGTGATGGAATCCAAGGGTCGTTGATTGTTCGCGGCCAAGCTAACCTTCTTGAAGACGTAAGCGCTTTGCAAGATCTTGAACGGATTAGAAGTTTGTTTACGACCTTGGAAACAAAAAAAGAAATGCTTAAGCTTTTGTCGCTTACAGATACAGCTGAGGGGGTTCAGATATTTATTGGCGCTGACAATCAGCTATTTAATTTTGCCGGTATATCCGTCGTAGTCGACTCGTTTCAAAGTAGCTCTGAACAGGTGATTGGTGCCATTGGAGTGATTGGCCCGACGCGCATGAATTACGCCAGGATTATACCAATGGTTGACTATACCGCTAAATTAATTGGCCGAATGATCAGCTGAACTACAAATTACAGACCGCAATAGCTCTAAGTATTTGGATGGAACGTAAAATGAGTGATGAATACCAAACTGAAGACAAGCCTATAACTATGAATAAAAATGAAGACACATCAATACATACCGATAATGAGCCAAATTTTGTTCCCTCGGAAGCTCCTGGCGAATCAGAGGCATTGTCTCAAAATGATCAAGCCAAAGATAGTGACATGAATGCCCAAAAAAGCGCTCCATCTGACATGGAATCTGACGTTGATAAAAGTGGGAAAACGGCTGCAGAGGAAGAAAGGAGGGATAACCTGCAAGAGCGGATTGAAGCTTTGGAGGCAGAGGTTGCGGAAATGAGCGACCGCGCACTTCGGGCCTTGGCAGAGGCTGAAAATGTTAGGCGTCGGGCGCAACGGGATAAAGAAGACGCCAGCAAATACGCGATCAAAAATTTTGCTGAAGATATGATTCGCGTAAGCGATAACCTCGGGCGCGCACTATCAAGTATTGATGACAACGTTCGAGGCAAAGATATNAATTTAGATAATATGGCTGTCGGTGTGGAGATGGTTCAGAAGGAACTATTGGCTGCTTTTGAACGAGCTAATGTGAAGCCTATTTTGGCCTTAGGTGCCCGTTTTGATCCAATGAAGCATGAAGCAATGTTTGAAATAGAGGACCCCAATCAACCGGCTGGCACAGTATCACAGGTTTTAGAGGATGGATTTACCTTGCACGACCGGACACTTCGTGCCGCCAAGGTTGGTGTTACCAAAGGTGGACCAAAATCAGATTTTAAATCCTCAGAGTCACTAGGTAATTTAACAAGTGCGGATTTGCACCAGCGAGAAGGACAACAGGCTTACGAACAAAAACCAGACGGCTCGGCAGAGGCTGGGGAAAAACTCGATGAGGAACTTTAAAACCAATGTAAATAGAATGTTTGCAAACTGATTTTTGTGAGCCATTGCGTGTGGTCAGGTGCGCGCCTATATAAGCGCCGAAATGTGCCACCTTTTCGCATTTATGAAGTTGTCTGAAAAATGTGCACGTGTAAATAAATATTTATGTTTCTGTTGGGGCCTGATGGCCCGCGCGGGGACTGCCGTAATAAAAAGAGGATAGCATGAGTAAAGTCATAGGTATTGATTTAGGTACGACAAATTCTTGCATAGCAATCATGGATGGGAAAGAAGCGAAAGTCGTCGAAAACGCTGAAGGCGCAAGGACAACGCCGTCTATGGTTGCATTCGCGGATGAGGGAGAGCGCCTAGTAGGACAGCCAGCTAAACGACAATCTGTCACTAATCCAGAAAACACCCTCTTCGCGATCAAGCGTTTAATAGGTCGGCGATTCGATGATCCAGTAACAGCTGAGGATAAGAAGCTTGTTCCTTATGAAATCGTAAAAGGTGAGAATGGCGACGCATGGGTTGCGGCAGAGGGGGAGAAATATAGCCCCAGCCAAATCAGCGCGTTTATATTGCAAAAAATGCGGGAAACCGCAGAAAGTTACTTGGGTGAACCTGTAAGCCAAGCAGTGATTACAGTCCCTGCATATTTCAATGACTCACAGCGCCAAGCTACTAAAGATGCCGGAAAGATTGCTGGCCTTGAGGTGCTTCGTATAATTAATGAGCCCACGGCGGCGGCTCTAGCGTATGGGCTTGAAAAGCAGAATACTGGCACCNTTGCTGTGTACGACTTAGGTGGAGGAACGTTTGATGTTTCGATACTTGAGATTGGAGATGGTGTTTTTGAGGTGAAATCAACCAATGGCGACACTTTTCTCGGCGGGGAAGATTTTGATAAGCGTATTGTTGATTACTTAGCAGACGAATTTAAGAAAGAGAATACAATCGATCTTCGTGAAGATCGACTGGCTTTGCAACGTTTGAAAGAGGCTGCAGAAAAGGCAAAAATAGAGTTGTCTTCGACCGCCCAGACCGAGGTTAATTTGCCTTTTATAACAGCTGATCAATCTGGTCCTAAGCACCTTAACATAAAGATAAGTCGTTCAAAGTTGGAAGCGTTGGTTGAAGCGCTGGTNGAGCGCACGATCAAACCATGCCAGCAAGCGTTGAAAGATGCTAGCTTAAAAGCGTCTGAAATTGATGAGGTCATTCTCGTGGGTGGTATGACCCGGATGCCGAAAGTTCAGGAGACAGTCAACTCATTTTTTGGGCGTGAGCCCCATAAGGGAGTTAACCCGGATGAGGTTGTGGCTATCGGCGCAGCGATTCAAGGTGGTGTTCTTAAGGGTGACGTTAAGGATGTGCTGCTTCTCGATGTGACACCGCTATCATTAGGCATTGAAACGCTTGGTGGGGTGTTTACTAGGTTGATTGATCGCAATACAACGATCCCAACCCGTAAATCCCAAGTGTTTTCAACCGCTGAAGACAACCAAACTGCGGTAACTATACGAGTGTTCCAAGGTGAGCGTGAGATGGCTGCTGACAATAAAATTCTTGGACAGTTTGATCTCGTTGGTATTCCGCCGTCTCAGCGGGGGTTGCCGCAGATAGAGGTAACATTTGATATTGACGCTAACGGGATTGTCAATGTTTCAGCGAAAGATAAGGCAACGGGCAAGGAACAACAAATACGAATTCAAGCGTCTGGGGGTCTTTCAGATGATGACATTGATCAGATGGTATCAGATGCGGAACAGCACGCAGAAGACGATAAAGTTAGGCGGGAGAGTGTTGAAGCCCGTAATACCGCAGACTCACTAGTCCATGGAACTGAGAAAAACCTCTCCGAATACGGTGAGAAAATCCCTGAGGAGGACAAGGCGGCCATCGAGGCCGCGATTGCCAAAACGAAAGAGGCGCTAGAGGGTGATGATTTGGAAGAGATCAATGCTCAAACCGAGGCGCTTACTCAAGCTTCGATGAAGCTTGGTGAGGCTATGTATAAAGCCGCACAAGCCGAGGGAGGTGCTGAGGGCATGGATCCAGACATAAATACAAACATGGGTGCTGGTGGTGGACNAGCTGAACAATCTGCTAGCGACAATGTAGTTGATGCTGATTTTGAAGAGGTTGATCCTGATGAGAAGAAGAAGGGCGATTGAAAATGTCTAGGGTATTGCGCTTACCGCTGCCCAGTAATTGTTTTTCCTCAAGAATGGTGAACTACTTAGGGATCTGAGGCATATGGCCAAGAACGACTTTTATGAAACGCTTGGTGTTACTCGCGATGTTGATGGATCGGACCTTAAGAAGGCATATCGAAAACTCGCCATGAGGTATCACCCGGACCGTAACCCGGGAGATGCGGATGCAGAGCAAAATTTCAAAAACGTTAATGAAGCATATGAGGTGCTTAAAGACGACGATAAACGCGCCGCCTATGATAGGTTTGGGCACGCCGCTTTTGAGCAAGGGGGCGCAGGTGGATTTGGTAATGGGGGAGGTTTCGCGTCGGGCTTTGCCGATATTTTTGATGAAATGTTTGGTGACTTTGGCGGAGGTAGTGGACGCCGGGGTGGTGGAAGTAGGGCCGGCAAGGGATCTGACTTGCGCTATAATATGGAGATTGGGCTAGAGGATGCGTTCACTGGAAAACAGGCCGAGATCAAAGTACCAACATCAATAGGCTGTGATAGTTGTAATGGATCTGGAGCGGCTAGCGGTTCCGGTCCAACAGCGTGTTCAACATGCCAAGGCCATGGCCGGGTGAGGTCTCAGTCAGGTTTTTTTACAGTAGAGCGGACATGTCCGAGTTGCCAGGGTGCTGGCAACGTGATTAAGGAACCGTGCGCTAACTGCGGCGGTGCAGGCCGAGTACAAAAGGAAAAAACTTTAAGTGTGAATATTCCCCCGGGTGTGGAGAACGGCACCCGTATTAGGTTGTCTGGTGAGGGTGAGGCAGGCTTGCGCGGTGCGCCTGCTGGAGATCTATATATTTTTCTTCATTTGCAACCACACCGGCTTTTTCAGAGAGACGGGGCTGATATTTATTGTCGGGTTCCGATTCCTATGACTCGAGCAGCTCTCGGCGGCACCGTGGAAGTGCCAACGGTTGATGGCACCCTTGCGCGTGTTACAATACCATCTGGAACGCCAACGGGACACCAGTTTAGGCTTAAAGGAAAGGGCATGAGTGTTTTGCGCTCAAAAGCGAGGGGAGACATGTTTGTCCAAACTAACGTTGAGACACCCCAAAACCTCACTAAGCGCCAGAAGGATCTACTCAAGCAGTTTGACGGTGAGGGTGGTGATGAAAAACATAGCCCAGAGTCCCACGGCTTTTTCTCTAAGGTGAGAGAGATATGGGAAGATCTCAAAGACTAGATACCTAAGTGCCTTTTATGACTTGTGACTGCGCCAAACGATTTCGCGGCAAATGTTCACGAATAACGCCTGCGGTAAACATTTTATGATCTGGCAGCGTTGTAACACCAGTACGGTTTCTATTCAAATGTGGGGTTTGTTAAAGTCACCGATATTGATATTGAACACGACTCTCAAAATGCATCTTTTTAGTTTGTCATAGCTCGTCGTGTGCACGTAGTAGAATTAGGTTACGCTGAGTTTAAAAAGCCCGATGTAAATGAGGTAGAAAATAAAANCCTGCCTCTAGTAAAATAAGAATTACATTCATTTATACCGGGTCAATCTTAGTTTTGTTGCTAAGGTTTGTCTTAGGCATTTATTTTATAATATTCACTTTTAACTAGGGAGATCCAATATGAAAATCGGGGTTGTTGGCTGTGCTGGGAGAATGGGTCGGATGCTTTGCGCGGCCGCCCTCGCCACTAAAGGCGCAGACCTGGTTGGGGGCACAGAAGCCCAAGGCAGTAAGTGGATTGGCGTGGATTTGGGTTTTTTGTGCGAGGGTTTGCCGAAGAATACTTTGATTGGGGACGACCCTGTTCTGCTTTTTGACCAGTCCGATGTAGTGATTGATTTTACAGCCCCTCATGCGACGGTAACCCATGCTAAGATAGCCGCTGAGACGAGAACGGCGATGGTTATTGGAACAACAGGACTCAATGAAAGAGACATTAAGATACTTGAAATAGCCGGGCAATCTACACCGATTGTTCATGCTGGGAACATGAGTCTTGGGATAAACTTGCTTGTTGGCCTCGTAAAGCAAGTCACGGCATCGCTCGGAAATGAATATGACATTGAGATTGTTGAGATGCATCATCGCCATAAAGTTGACGCTCCATCAGGAACGGCACTTATGCTAGGCCACGCTGCGGCTGAGGGTCGCGCGGTTAATCATAAAAGGCACTCGATTATGGCGCGCGAGGGACAAACAGGGAAACGGCCAAAAGGTGGTATAGGTTACGCTACTCTGAGGGGAGGAGATGTTATTGGTGATCACTCTGTTATTTGTGCGGGTCCCGGCGAGCGAGTTGAGTTAAGTCACAAAGCTACTAGTCGTGATGTTTTTGCCCAAGGTGCTCTCCGAGCGGCCCTTTGGTTAGAGGGTCAGCCACCGAGCTTGTATACAATGTGCGATGTTCTGGGTCTCTAAAAAACACCGCTGGGTGACTTTTTTCAGCGTTTTGGATAGCACATCGAGGAGATAAATTGATTTAGTTCTGACCAGACTTTTTGCCGCTCTTGGGCTGTGAGAAAATTACCGAGGGGTACAGTGTACCCATGTGAGCTCACCTCAAGCTGGCAAGTTGTTGTTTCGGCTTGGAGTAATTTAACTCGGGCCCAATAGCGCGGGAAGGCCCAGCTCTCAAATTGCCCAGAATGGTAAACTTTTTCTACGTGGACTTGCTTTTTTGTAATAATAACCCGCTCAACTAAATTGTTGCGGCGAAAATTACAAATAAGCAGCGCCAGCATGGCTAAAAGCTCTACCCCCATAAACCCAAAAACTGGCCAAGCACCCATAAGACCAAAACCAATTGAGATTGGCGCCATGGCGGCGGCCATGGCAAGACCAATCCAAGTTAACGTGCGTCGGTTGGAGGAGCAGTTGGGCCGAAGCTCGGTTTTATATAGCAAGGTATGACAAGGCATATTTTTCATAGATCGAGTATAATATGTTATTAGGCCCAAGGCCACTAAACTTTGATCTAGGTGCTTGATCTAGCAAGATCGAAGATTAATTATCTGTTTCATGAAAAAAGCTGATATTGAAATTTTCTTTTCACGTCTTGAATCAAGAGATCCGAAGCCCCGAGGAGAACTCAATTATTGCAACCCCTACACTTTGCTTGTTGCAGTCACCCTGTCGGCGCAGGCGACCGATGTGAGTGTCAATAAGGCAACGGCAAGGTTATTTGAACTTGCTGATACGCCTGAGAAGATGTTGAAGGTGGGTGAAAATAATTTAAAGCGCCACATTAAGACCATTGGGCTTTTCAACGCTAAGGCAAAACATATCATTGCTTTAAGCCGTCTTTTAATCGAGCGACATAATAGTGCAGTACCTGACGACCAAGCTGCATTAGAAGCGTTACCGGGAGTTGGGCGCAAGACTGCTAATGTGATTCGTAATGTCGTATTTGGTGCGCCGACCATTGCGGTTGATACTCATATCTTTCGCGTAAGTAACCGAACCGGGCTCGCGAGAGGCAAAACAGTCTTGGCTGTGGAAAGGCTGCTTCAGAAAGTTACTCCGGATGCCTACATAATACATGCGCATCATTGGTTGATCATGCTCGGACGCTATGTTTGCAAAGCGCGAAAGCCCCAATGCCAAGAGTGCTTGGTGAGTGATCTTTGCTGTTTTAAAGAAAAGACAGTGTTTTAGGGATCAAACTCCCTACGTCTATTTTTCGGTGACGGCGGTTATAAAGCAAGCTTGGGGGTTATGGCTAACGTAAGTGTTTCCGTCCAGTAGTTTACGGGTTTCAAGGTGATTGACGGCCATTTCCCTAATTTTTGATGGGTAAAAAAATAAATCAAGAATACAATTATACATTCGATATTGCCAAAGTTCCGCCGGGGCATCGGTCCGACGAAAATGTGGCAGACCAAGAAGTTCGGTGACCTTGATTTTATTCCAGCCAATCACAGCCGTGTACTTTGGAATATGAGGCCCTTTCGGCTCAAGGGTTTTGGTTGGGGGAATATATGATAGAAGTTCAACGCGGTTTTGGTGAGATGTTGTCTCGGTCTCTGTGGCGAATAGCTCTGATTCTTCGCTTTCCGAGGGCATGGGAGCGCTGCTAGTACAGCCGGTAAGGAGTAGTAATAAGCTCAAAATGTAAACTTTCATTGCAAAGCCTGCAGCTGGGCGATACTTATATTTTTCATTGATACTTATTTTTTGCTGTCGTTTAAGGATTGCATGTCGCCACTAATTTCACCCCCGGACTCAATTACTATCTTCCCATAACGCACCAAACCTCTGATGTGGCCGCCCGCCCGAACTGTTACTTTTTCGTGGGCAATGAGCTCGCCGTCAAAGCGTCCGCTTATGTCTGCCTCCTGAACCTCTGCATTACCCGTAAACTGACCAGTAGGGGAGACCTCAATAATGCGAGCATTTGGCAGATTGACCTCGACGATGCCCTCGACAACTAACTTGTCACATGCGGTAATGTCACCCGTGAGAGAAATCTCGCGGCCAACGACTAATTTTTTTGCGGTGCTCTCTCCATTGTTGAGAGCCCCTATAATTGCTCGGTCAGAACGTCGAGCGCCAGCGCTGGGGGCGTCGGCGACGTGTCGGGCAATTTCTGGCTGAAAGGTCGGTGCCGTTGGCGGTTTAATTGGCGCATGGGATCCTTTGCGAGAAAATGGTTTTAGTGGTGGCGCTGGGACGGATTCAGTGTCTTCAACTATATCAGTGTCTTCAACTATAGATGGATCNGTCCTCTCTGTTTCTTGAGATTTTTGTGGTGTTTTAGAGCTCGCAGACTTTATTTTGCCAAACATGGTTCTTTTTCCTCAACTTTTTGTTATCGCTGTATCAGCGGGACTGCGCCACTGTTCAAATAGATGTGTAATAGCTGCCGTAGCAATAATAGGGGTCAGTAAGTTTATTATTGGTATCGTCATGAGGGCTGTGAGGAAAGCACCAATTATAATTAATGCCCCTTGTCTATGTTTTCGCATCGCCCGCACTTGCTCGGGTGGCAATCTCCGCGAGGCAACCATTTCAAAAAATTCGCGACCTAATAAATAGCCGTTGGTACAGAAGTACACAAAAAGAAATATGGGCCCCAAAAATATGAATGGCAGCAATAAAATGTTGATCACAACCATACTTGCAAAAAGTTTAGCTGATTGACTTAGTGAGTTGGAAAGTGATGGTTTGGCAGACTTTGGCAGGTTGTGATAATGCTCAGCTTCGACGGCTTCAACGATCGAGTCTAATAGTAGGCCCATTACCCCGCTGATGATACTTGGAAATAAAAGCCAAATTATAACTAGCGTTAACGCGCCGCCAAAAGTATCAGTAACGCTCTCTAGCCAGAACGCTTCGAATAACTCTGTTTTCAGCAGTAGAGTGCCAATGGTGATACAAAGTATAGCCGATGCAAAAAATGTAATGCCGACGCTTAACCACAACACTCTCTGCGCCGCCGGATCACTTAGTTGACGGATCCCCCTAATAACTGCCGAGATCATTTAATCATAACTTGAGTTTCACACCACGAGTTTCAAAATAAAATTTGGAAAGTTATACACGATGTAATTGTGTGGATGAACTTTAACTAATGGAAAATCAATATTTTTTTGTTTAAAAAACTTCTTTAAAGAACAAGGTAGCCCTGTATTGCCGCGCCGAAAACCCTCGCTATACTGCGCGCGCACCGCTGTGTTTGCATGAGGGGTTAAAAAAGTGATTACACGAAATATTGATGTGCTCGGCATTGGAAATGCTATTGTTGATATCCTAGTTCATGTTGATGATGAATTTTTATCTCAAGAGGGCTTGGAAAAAGGCACAATGGCGCTGATTGATAAGGATGTTGCAGCCGATTTATGCAAAAAATTGGGTCCCGCGGTCAAATGTTCTGGTGGATCAGTCGCCAATACTATAGCTGGGCTTGCTTCATTGGGTTCAAAGGTAGCATTTATTGGTAAGATTCGCGATGATGATCTTGGAAATATTTTCCGCAATGACATAAGGGGTTTGGGTGTCAACTTTGACACGCTGCCCGCACTTAACGGGCCCGCAACTGCAACAAGTATTGTGCTCGTAACGCCTGATGCTGAGCGAACCATGCAAACCTATCTTGGGGCTTGCACAGATTTGTGTATAGAGGACATTGATGAAGACCAGATTAAAGCATCAGCTGTTACTTATTTGGAAGGTTACTTGTGGGACCCACCCGCGGCTAAAATGGCCCTTGTTAAGGCGAGNCAAATCGCTCATGCCACAAACCGTAAAGTTGCCCTGAGTCTCTCTGACCCGTTTTGTGTTGATCGTCATCGAAGAGATTTTCGGGATCTTGTTGCCAATCACATTGATATTCTATTTGCCAATGAAGAGGAAATTATCTCGCTTTTTGAAGCGCGAGATTTTGAGAGTGCGCTCCAAAACGTGCGTGGTCAATGTGAGGTTATAGCATTGACGCGAGGTGCAGCTGGCTCGGTGGTAATGTCGCGGGATGAAGTTTTTGCAATTGGTGTTAGTCCGGTTAAGCGTCTGATCGACACAACGGGTGCGGGGGATGCTTATGCGGCTGGGTTTTTGTGGGGCTTGTCTCAAGGAATTGAACTTAAAAGATGCGCAAGTCTAGGTAATTCAGTGGCTTCTGAGGTAATACAGCATTTAGGTGCAAGGCCGAACCAATCGGTTGCGAGTCTCGCCCCACAGCCTCTGGGCCCGTCTTAAACGCTATGGCACTCAGAAATGTTGCGATAATAGCGCATGTGGACCACGGTAAGACCACCTTGGTTGATATTTTGCTCCGTCAAAGTGGGGTGTTTCGTGAAAACCAGCAGATCGTCGAAAGGGCCATGGACTCGGGGGAGTTAGAACGTGAGAGAGGCATAACGATATTGGCTAAGTGTGCTTCCGTTGATTGGAAGGGAACGCGTATTAATATTGTTGATACCCCCGGGCATGCTGATTTTGGGGGAGAGGTAGAACGTATTTTGAGCATGGTGGACGGTGTCTTGCTTNTGGTGGATGCGGCAGAGGGACCCATGCCGCAGACAAAGTTTGTAACTGCTAAAGCATTAAAAATGGGCCTAAAGCCGATAGTTGTGATTAATAAAACCGACAAACTGGAAGCTAGGCCATACGAGGTTCAAGATGAGGTCTTTGACCTATTTGCAGCGCTAGATGCTGACGAGCAACAGCTTGACTTTCCTACTCTTTTTGCATCGGCCAAACAGGGCTGGGCTGGCATAGAGCCAAGTGACAAGGCAGGTGGTATGAAAATCATTTTTGAGCAAATCCTTGAACATGTTCCGGAGCCAGAGACAGACTTCGGCGCGCCCTTTTCTATGCTGGTAACGACACTCGAGGCTGACCCATACCTTGGCCGCGTGCTAACGGGCCGCATTGTCACTGGTAAGATAGCACCAAATATGATGGTTAAAGCGCTCAATAGCGGCGGTGAATTAATTGAGCAGGGTAGAGTGACTAGGGTTTTAGGATTCCGAGGTCTCAAACGTGAGCCAATCGAGCTGGCTGAGGCTGGCGACATAGTTGCTCTCAGTGGTTTTCAGAGCGCCAGCGTTGCCGACACACTCTGTGACCCTGCTGTGGAAGCCGGGATAGAGGCTGACCCCGTTGATCCGCCGACACTTGCGATGACATTTGCGATTAATGACTCTCCTCTCGCCGGGAGAGAGGGCTCCAAAGTGACATCTCGAATGATAGGAGACCGTCTATTGCGAGAAGCTGAGGGCAATGTGGCAATTCGTATAACTGAGACTGAAGATAGGGACGCTTTTGACGTTGCGGGCCGGGGTGAGCTGCAACTTGGCGTGCTCATTGAACAAATGCGTCGCGAGGGCTTTGAGCTGTCAATATCGCGCCCGAGGGTGCTTTATCAAAATAATGCGGACACCGGCTCATTAGAGGAGCCGGTCGAGGAAGTTCAGGTGGATGTTGATGAGGCTTTTTCGGGTATCGTTCTTGAGGCTATGAGTTTACGTAAGGGCAGGATAACTGAAATTCGACCATCTGGAGGTGGAAAAGTACGGTTGACATTTATTGCGCCAGCCCGAGGTTTAATTGGCTACTATGGTGAGTTTCTAACCGAAACCCGTGGAACAGGAATTATGAGCCGCGTCTTTCACGGGTATGTTGATCACATGGGTTTTATCCCCGGAAGAAGGAATGGTGTTCTCATATCAAATGCAACTGGAAAAAGTGTCACTTACGGGCTCGTGGGATTGGAGGGCCGTGGCCCCCTGTTTATCAGCTCTGGCATTCAGGTTTACGAGGGGATGATCATTGGCGAACATAGTCGTGGTAATGATTTAGAGGTAAACCCCATGAAGTCAAAACAGCTGACGAATATTAGAGCATCTGGAACGGATGAGGCGCTTCGACTCACGCCGCCGCGCCGTATGTCTTTAGAGCAAGCTATTGCCTACATTCAGGAGGACGAGCTTGTGGAGGTGACTCCCGAAAATATTCGGTTGCGAAAGCTTCACTTGGATCCACATGAGCGAAAACGTGCCGCGCGCCGAAAAGAGGCGGGTTAAGTTTCTTATGACGATTGTGTCAGATTTAAATAGTTTTAAGTCCATAGACGATGCGGTTCCAGTAATCGTTAGATCTAATATGTTTTGGCGTTTACTCCCGTCGGGAATGCGCAAGCGTTGGTGGTTGTTCCGGCTTTTTGATCGTGTCGCGCGTGACTGGTTGATCATGCGATTAAGGCGCGGTCTCTTGGTTATCCGAATGGACGGTATCGGCGATATGGTTATTTTTAGAAATAGCTTGGATGATTATTCCGAGGCATTTGGGGTTAAAATAAGCGAAATCACTATACTAGGATGTAATAGTTGGGGATCAGTAGCGCAGCAGATTTTTGAAGGATACCGCGTTGTCACAATTGATGAGCATAAGTATGCGCGGCACTTATTTTATCGAATATTCGTAAATTTAAGGGTTCGGCGGATAAATCCCGCTGTCACAATTTGTGATGCCTATTTCCGCCGAACTTTAATGGCTGATAGTCTCGCGAGGGTAGCTGGCGCGCCGAAGACGATCATGTCTCTCCCATATCTTAACGGAGATACGCGGGCCGAATTTACATGGTATTTGAGCCAATGCTCTGAGATTATTGATACGGGGCCCTACCCGCGTCATGAAATTGAGCGTCACGCAGCTTTCACGTCTCTATATCTCGNCCGCCCNCCGGACGTTCGCCCGCCGGCCTTAAATTGGCGAAATAAAGAGCCCTATATTACAGAGGGAAAAACTTATGCGGTGCTTAATCCCGGTTCTAATGAACATGGAAGACGCTGGCCATTGGTCCAATTTGTTGCCCTCGCTACATGGCTGGCTGACAAGGGTTTATGTGTGGTTTTTATTGGTAAAAGCGAGGAAAAGGTTGGCGGTAACCTAGTGAGCGCCGTTGCTGATGGAGAAAAAATAATTGATTTGACGGGTCAAACTGATTTGCCCGAAACATTTGATATTATGAAACACTCGAAGCTTGTGGTCAGTAATGATACTGGTCCTGCGCACGTTGCGATTGGTCTTGGTGTCCCCACAGTGGTTGTTGTTGGTGGCGGGCATTTTGGATGTTTTGTCCCCTATCCAGAGAGTGCCCGGCCAAAAACTGCGCGGTTCGTATACGAATATATGGAATGTTATCATTGCTTTTGGCGGTGCCATAAGCGGGAAGATCCAAGCGCCCCATTTCCCTGTGTTGCTAGCGTGAGTAGTGAGAAGGTTCGCCGCGCGTGCGAAGAACTTATTTAAAACGAAATGTTAAATAAAGCTCAAGACTGGTTGGTATCAGCCAGAATATACTTGGACAGACGAGTTCTTGCTCTTTTTTTTCTGGGCTTTGCAAGCGGGTTGCCATTTTTATTGGTTTATTCGACGCTCTCTTTTCGCTTACGACTTAATGATGTGTCACTCACTGACATCGGTTGGTTCTCATTAGCTGGGTTGGCTTATGGATTAAAATTTGTCTGGGCACCTTTGGTCGATCATCTACCTATTCCATTCATGACCAAGGAGTTTGGCCAACGTCGTGGATGGCTAATCGCATCTCAGCTTGCGGTTTTTGGAGGCATTCTCTGCTTGGGGACAATTGATCCGGCTGAGTCGTTAATTTTAACGGCTTTTGCTGCAGTTGGATTGGCATTTTTTTCTGCGACACAGGATATTGTTGCTGATGCTCTTAGAATTGAAGTTTTGAGTGAGGATGAGCAGGGTGGAGGCGCTGCAAACTTCGTCAATGGATACCGAGCTGGCACGCTGGTGGCAGGTGCTGGGGCACTGGTTATAGCGGAGCATTATGGGTGGTTTTGGGCTTATGTGGGTATGGCGGGCTTTATGCTGCCGGGTATACTTGCTGTCTCCTTCTTACCGGAACCCGAACAGGTAAGCACTAAAAACCCATTGGGTACGCCTGCTCGTTTGTGGGATCGGTTGCATTGTGCAATTGTTACACCTTTTAATGAGTTTGCTCAGCGTGAGAATTGGTTGCTAATCCTTATTTTTATCACTTTATACAAATATGGTGATGCTCTTTTGGGCGCCATGGCGAATCCATTTTACGCAGACCTTGGTTTTTCCGGCTCAGAAATTGGCATCATCACTAAGGGATGGGGATTGGCCATGAGTTTTTTCGGTGCGTTTATTGGTGGCCTAATTTGTCTCAGAATTGGCCTTTTAAGGGCGTTATTTGTGACAGGAGTTGCGCAGTTGGCGGGCAATTTTGCATTTGCCGCGCTTGCATTTTATGGGAAATCTTTAGGTCTTCTGACGCTCGCAATAGCCGTGGAGAATTTGTCAGGAGCAATGGCAACAGCGGCGTTTGTTGCGTACCTATCGAGCCTTTGTAATTTAGGTTTCACTGCTACTCAATATGCACTTTTGACATCATTGACGGCGCTAGCGCGGACTGTCTTTACCGCAGGTGGGGGGTGGTTGGCAGACGAGCTAGGCTGGGTAAACTTCTTTCTGGCCACAACAATTGCAGCTGTCCCTGGGCTGGTATTGCTTGGGTGTTTAATGCGGAGGGGTCGGGAAACATCCGAATGGTAAGGTTCGCCCAACCTTTTGTTGCTGGTTGTGCGGCCAAAAAAATCTGTGTTTATCATAAAAATAAAAACCTATGTGCTAGGTTAGAATTTGGGGCGGTTTGGGTTTTGTAAAAATTGGCGATAATTTCTGACCGTAATGTCCTAAAGTCACCGAAGTGAAGCTCCGCTCAACATTTAAAGAAGAATATGACATAGTTCCAAGGCCATGAATTTATTAAGAGCCATTGCCACTATTGGGGGCCTTACGATGATGAGCCGCGTATTTGGATTTGTACGCGACGTTCTTATTGCTGCTCTTATTGGTGCTGGCGCGGTAGCGGATAGTTTTTTTGTTGCGTTCCGGCTACCGAATTTGTTTCGCAGGTTGTTCGCTGAAGGCGCATTCGCGGCCGCCTTCGTTCCAATATTCTCTCATCTTTTGGAGAAAAATGGTCGCGAGATGGCTCGTCGGTTTGCAGAGGACGCGCTTGGCGTATTGGCCCTTGGATTAATTATTTTTGTATGTGTAATTGAATTAGTGATGCCTTGGGCCATTTGGATATTGGCACCCGGATTTGATGCTGTGGAAGGTAAGATGAAGCTAGCCACAGAACTCTCGCGAATCGCTCTCCCATATTTACTCTTCATCTCTGTGGTTTCGCTGCAGTCGGGAGTGCTGAATTCGCTGGGTAAATTTGCTGCTGCCGCCGCTGCCCCGGTTTTGCTTAATCTCACGTTGATCGCCGCTATGTTGGGTTTCGCAGACTACGGAAAAACGGTCGGCCACGTATTGGCGTGGGGTGTTTTTGCCGCAGGAATTGTGCAGATGGCCTGGCTCACCTATCACTGCCGTAAAGAGGGGGTTTCCCTGCACTTCTTGCGACCAAAGTTGACAACTGATGTTCGCTTGCTTGGCAGGCGAATACTACCTGTTGTTTTTGGTGCTAGTCTCTACCAGATCAATATTTTGATCGGTACAATTTTAGCTACACTGATCGCGGATGGTGCTGTTTCGTATCTCTATTATGCAGATAGGGTGACTCAATTACCATTAGGTGTGGTTGGTGTTGCTGTGGGCACGGCGCTTCTCCCGAAGCTCTCCCAGCAATTAGCTGCAGGTAACAATGCTGCTGCTGCAACCAGTCAAAACCGAGGAATTGAATTAGCTTTATTACTTACGTTGCCGGCCGCAGTAGCGCTTTTTGTTATTGCACAGCCGATTATTAGCGTCCTTTTTGAAAGGGGGGCTTTTGGCGCTACTGAGACGGAAGCCACCGCGCGAGCGCTTATGGCGTTTGCGACGGGATTGCCTGCGTATGTAATGATACGTGTCCTGACGCCGGGTTTTTTTGCTCGGGAGGATACCAAGACCCCTGTTAAGATTGCTGCGCTTGCCATGGTGTTAAATATTACCCTCAATATTATTTTAATGCGTGTTTGGGGGCATGTGGGTATCGCTGCCGCTGCATCAATATCGGCGTGGCTAAATGCAAGCCTTTTGGCATTAACGCTCAGCTGGCGAGGGCAGCTAGCACTTGACCAGCGTATGCGCACTCGGTGGCCCAGAATCATATTAGCCAGTTTGGGTATGGGCGGGGTTCTGTACTTTTCTTGCGCTGTTTTAGCCCCTTTTTTTGAAACCACGTTATATTTCAGCGAGCTGATCCGAGCCCTTGCCTTGACGGCTTTGATTATTATCGGCCTGTTGGCTTTTGCACTGCTTGCCAATATTTTAGGCGCGGCTCACTGGCGTGACCTGAAAACATTAAGGCGCGCATCTACGCCACCAACTTGACCGGGTATCTCTAAGACGCCATAAAGCGGCGCGAGCTGCAGCCCAAAAGGGATAAAAATCATGAAGCGCATTTTTTCCGGCGTTCAGCCGACAGGCAATCTGCATTTAGGCAACTATCTTGGGGCTATTCGAAATTGGGTGCGTTTGCAGGATGATTTTGATGACTGCCTTTTCTGTGTGGTTGATATGCATGCCATCACCGTCTGGCAGGATCCGGACCATCTCCGCGCAAATACTTTGGAGACGGCGTCAGCAATGATGGCGGCTGGCGTTGATGCCTCGCGCAACGTAATTTTTAACCAGAGCCAAGTTGCTGGGCATGCTGAGTTAGCGTGGATTTTTAATTGTGTTGCCCGACTAGGATGGCTTGAAAGGATGACACAGTTTAAGGAAAAAGCAGGCAAAGACAAAGAGCGCGCCTCGGTAGGGCTTTATGCTTATCCAAACCTGATGGCAGCAGATATCCTCCTTTATAAGGGAACCCACGTTCCCGTCGGCGAGGATCAAAAACAACATCTTGAATTAGCGCGAGATATTGCAGCAAAATTTAACCATGATTATGGACAAGAGACCTTCCCTATTGTTGAGCCTATGATTTTAGGGACAGGAACGCGGATCATGTCGCTTAAGAATGGGGCATCCAAAATGAGCAAGTCAGATCCATCAGATTTATCGCGTATTAATATGACAGATGATGCGGGGTCTATTATCCGGAAAATTAGGAAGGCGGTTACTGACCCCGATGGTTTGCCAAGTGAGGAGGTGGGGCTAGAAGGTCGCCCTGAGGCCGCGAACCTTGTCGGGATTTTTGCGGCTTTAGCAGGACGTGATATAGCCGATGTCCTCTCGCAATTTGGTGGCCAAGGCTTTGGCACGTTCAAGCAAGTACTTGGTGAATTGGCCGTTGATAAACTCTCGCCCATACAAGATGAAATGCGACGTTTGATGGCAGATCAAACATATGTAGGTCAGGTGCTTACTGATGGAGCGGTGCAAGCAGGTGCCATTGCTGGGCCTGTAATAGAGGAAGTTAAAGATAGGGTTGGATTTTTCAGATCTTAAGTGTTTTTTACTACTGGAGACAGTAAAGGCGTTCGATCATATTTCGGGGTGTATTGACCGAAGCACATCATGGCCCCATGTTATGTGTATCCTACTGTTAAACTAAGAGGGGACGTCATTGAGATGGTGCTCGCAGCACGATCTTGGCCGCGCCCTGAAGATCAAAGGTACAACATATGTTTATTCAGACTGAAACTACGCCTAACCCAGCAACGTTGAAGTTTATTCCAGGGTGTGCAGTAATGGCTCGTGGCACGGCAAATTTTGCGAACGTTCAAGAGGCCGACGGTTCGCCTTTGGCTCAATCATTATTCTCTAATGATGGTGTGATGGGCGTGTTCTTTGGGACGGACTTTATCACCATTAGCAAAGCGACAGATAAAGATTGGGACACAATGAAACCTCTAATACTTGGTGTCATTATGGAGCATTTTCAGTCAGGCCGGCCAGTAATTGAGAGCGATTGTGATGAGGATAGAGGGGACGAAGCCGAGAGCGATGTCATCAGTCAGATTAAGGAATTAATTGACACCCGAGTTCGGCCGGCTGTTGCCCAAGATGGTGGCGATATTGTTTATAAGGGCTTTGAAAATGGGATTGTTTATCTCCACATGCAAGGCGCTTGTGCGGGCTGTCCAAGTTCTACGATGACGCTCAAGCACGGAATAGAAAATATGTTGCGGCATTATGTTCCGGAAGTGCAGGAAGTGAGGGCGGTTGAGTAGAGGCGCTGATAAGGCCCTCGCTTTTTAGCCCTAAAAGGGGTTGGTAAGCTGCTAAATTTTCAATTTATTGCGCTAAATTGCAACTGGCAAGAAAGTAGGTTGCAAGGGATTAATTCTAATTATGAATCTGTCTCCTATGTGTTGAATATAAAAACGTGCAGTCGGCCTGCGACAAAACAGATTAAGGCGTTATTAACGAGAATTAAAACCGCTTGGTTATTTCCCAAGGGTAACATCTATATAATTATGTGCGGCTAGTGCTGATCTCGAAGCGGTTTTTTGTACCGCGCAGAAAACTTGGAAAAGATCGTCGCGGAGAACACAATATGCTCGGTAAATTTGAAAAAAGCATTTTATTAGCTGCATCGGCTTCGGTGTTAAGTCTAGTCGCCTTGGCAGCTTTTGATCCGCCGAAGCCTGATACTGAGAGACCAAGAGCTATTCTGGACGGGAACCAGAAAGCGCGGCCTGTAGAGGCTTCTGCTGGCTTAGCGGGGACCTTGAGCTTTCAGCGTTCTGGTGCGACGGGGGATCCAGTTGAGAAAATATTGGGTGCTAGGGGTAGCGATCAGTTAAGCAAAACATCTCAATTACAAAGTCACACGGCCGAAAATTTAAATGATACATTTGATCAACTGGGCTATGATTTACAAGCTGTGACTAAGGAGGGGGTCGGGGTGCCCCGTATATTCTTAGCTACTTTACCTTCTGACATGGCAAAGGTAGGACAAGCGGAAAAGCGAAAAGCGATTTTTGTAAGATCGATCTTACCGCTAGTCCTGCAAATAAACGAAGAAATTAGTGCAGACCGAGAGCGGCTCTGGCGCCTTCACGTCAAGGTCAGGTCGGGTCAAGTGGTATCAGCGGTGGATCGCCTTTGGTTATTGGTTCTGAGTGAGCGTTACAAGATGAAGGGGGGTGATATTGCCGAGCTGTTGATGCGCGTAGATATTGTGCCTCCCTCACTGGCGCTGGCTCAATCTGCCGAGGAGAGTGGGTGGGGAACATCTCGTTTCTCTCGTCAAGGTAACGCTATCTTTGGAGAATGGACGTTTAATAGTGCCGAAGGTTTAATTCCAGCGGAACGTGAGGTAGGGAAAACTCATAGCGTAAAGGTATTTAAAACATTACTGGACTCGGTTCGTGCTTACGCGCGTAACCTGAACAGCCATCGCGCCTACCGAGAATTCCGAGCCAAGCGCCATGTTTTGCGTAGTCAAGGGGCTTTAATTAGAGGGAAGAATCTTGTTGATACCTTACGTCGTTATTCGGAGCGCGGCGTCGGCTACGTCAAGACACTCAGATCAATTATAATCATTAACAAGCTGGACCGCCTTGATGGAGCTAAGCTTATTGCTAGTGCTCAAACTAATTTTGCGCGCTCAGCTATTTAAAGTGAGAACCCACTTGATAGAGCTTAGGCTATCAAAGACTATGGCCTAAAAAATTGACGGCCATACCAGCGCCATCGTCCATCCGGGGTTCGCATGGTGCAATTTAGGCGAGTTCGACCCCGCGGAAAAGCAGACTGGACTCTGATTTCTACGCGCGTTGCCCCGAGTTTTTCAACATTCGCCCGACCAGCGTGGGACAAAAAGCACGATAAACTGTTTTGCTGTTTGATATCAGCATTAATGGTGAAGCCTATAGCAGGAGGGTTTCGAGCTTCGGAGCCTATAAAGTGATCGGTTGGCGTGATGTCAGAGACGACCAGAGGTAAAGCGTTAATAGCCAATTTTAGACGGTCGAGATCACCGTATTTATCACTCATAGAAAATCGTGGTAAATAGAAATTTTCCGCTGAACTTCCTATAACGCCGGAGTGTTGTCCGAAAGCAGCCATGAATCCCGCTTGCTTTATTCTCTCGATAATGGCGGCACTGGCTTCGCCATAAGGGTAAGCGAAGAGCTCTGGTTTATAGCCAAGCTCAATCTGAAAACGCTCGTTGGCTCGTGTAATTTCTTTTTCAAGCCTCTCCCCCGAGGCAACGGGCATGTGTGGATGTGAAACTGTGTGGTGCCCTACATCTGCCCCTTGAGCGTGCATTTGGCGCAATTGTTCCCAAGTCATATTAGTGGCAGACCTTTGATCAAGGCGGGCAGTTGGCGCAAAGATTGTAAATGGCAATCCAGCAGCCTTCAGTCTTGGCCAAGCTTCAGTGTACACGGACAAATAAGCGTCATCGATGGAAATGCCTAAGGTTCTGTCTGGGAGTGGCCTCCCTTCCCTCATTCGTGCAGTTATTTCCACTAAAGGAAGAACATTATATTTCCCTGATGACAATTCTGCAATATGAGCTTCGAATTGTTTAATCCTTATACTAGTTGAAGGAAAGTTATCTTCACCAAAGCGATGATACATTATGACAACAGCCGAATTTGCCGCCTCAGCGGAATGCCAAAACATTGGCCCGATAGGACAAAATAGAGTTGTTAGAAAAAAAATTGTACACAACCGACGTAACCAAAACTGAGTGAGGGGTTGTATAAAATTAACTGTAAAAATTTTCTTATTGCTCATGCCCCAATTGTACTATTACTACATTTTATGCTCAATCCCCAATTATCACCCTCGACCGTGCAACTTAAAACTGCACCACTTAATGTGACAAATTGAAACGTGAGAGCTTTTAATTAGTTTTTACTGTGCATTTTGCCTATACTTTACCTTGTAAAACACCTTAAATCAGTATCTTGTTTTAAAGCATAATTCACCCGTCTTGAGAAACTCAGATGACTATGGTTCTCGCACTTGATAGTTCTACCGCAGCTTGCTCTGTTGCAGTTTGGCATGATGGCGTTATTGTCGCGCATTGCTTTGAGGTGCTTGATCGAAGCCATGCCGAACGTCTGATACCGATGGTTGATGATGCGATTAAATCGTCAGGTCATAAATTTGAAGAAATAGACTTAGTTGCGGTGACAGTTGGGCCGGGCGCCTTCACAGGGCTGAGAATTGGCATATCAACCGCTCGTGGTCTAGCGCTTGCATTGAATATTCCATGCGTAGGGATTAGTTCGATGGAGTGCTTATGTGCTTGTATCGATGGGGCTCGTGATGGTGATGTAATACTAACTGTTTTGGATACAAAAAGAGGTGATTTATTTGTCCAAATCTTTGATTTTTCCTCTAAAGCGCTGTGTAACGTAGCCATCATTCCGTCTGACGGGGTGATAAATTTTATTGAGGGTATAGCTAAAAAAACTCGATGTATTGTTGCAGGAGATGCTCTGGAACCCATTCAAGAGGCCTTAACAACCCAGGGGTTAGTTTTAGTCAGCAGTGGCACAAAATTCCCAGACGCTACGCAAGTGGCAAACATAGCGGCATGGCGCTTGGAGGCTGGCCGGGCGCAGTTGCCGCCCAAACCAGTCTACTTGCGTTTGCCCGACGCTAGCATTCCATTGAACGTTGATGGGCTCCGGGCTTAAGCGCACTATTTGGCTTTTCGAAAAACCAAGCGATGAATGCCGTCTATGGGTTGTGAGGCGTCTTCTGCTGTAAGATCTAATATCTGGTGCCCGTGATACGTTATATTCCGTGGAACGTTATCGAGTGGTTCGCGTCCCTTTAGTCTTACCTCTACTGTCTGTCCAATGGCAGCACGTTCAAAAAGTAGCTTGGTTTTGACAAAGGTCATCGGGCAGATTTCGTCGGTGATATCTATGAAAAAGTCAGCGTCACTTTTTTGTTTCATAATTGCTCTGTATACTGTTGCAGTAACGTTAGGTTAAATTGAGCTTTATTATAAACGGGTCTCGATTAAAGATTATAGGTAAATCATTACTAATGACATTTTAAACGCTGGTAACGAGCCGCAGGGTGATATTATTGGGGAACAGAGTTATGACGGAGCAGCCAAATGTCGGTGAGTTGTTGGCATTCACGACTGAGATTGTCTCCGCTCATGCTGGCAATAATTCGGCGCAAGCTGAGGATTTGCCAAACCTGACTCAGGAAGGTTTTAAGACTTTGTCGTGTCTGGGCGGTGCAGCATTGAGTGGGGGTCGACCGAGGTCGGCGGTTTCAGCCAATAAATCGATCTTTCCTGATTATCTGGTGTGCCTCGAGGATGGTAAGAAGCTGAAGATGCTAAAACGGCATTTAAAAACTTTATACAACATGACACCGGAGGAATACCGAGATCGGTGGGGCTTCCCACAGACTACCCCATGGTTGCTTCAAATTATGCAAAACATCGCAGCCAATTAGCAAAAAACTGGTTTGGGGACTAGGCCGCAACGATGGAAGATTTAGATAATTTTATTGAAGATTAATAATTAGCTTCTTTAGTCCCCAGATACTCGGTATAACGATGACTTAAGTCTTTAACATGGAAGCGTATGACTAAAGCTTGTTGATAATCTAAGTTTGAGAGCGAGAATGTTTGAAAATAGAATTGAAGAAATGTGTGTCGAGAAGAATATAAAGATGACAGACCAACGGCGGGTCATCGCAAGAGTGCTCTCGTTGGCTGAAGATCATCCTGATGTGGAAGAAGTTCACAAGCGCGCGAATAAAATCGACGCACGGATATCCATCGCCACAGTCTATCGCACTGTTAGACTTTGGGATGAAGCAGGAATTCTTGATCGACATGATTTTGGGGATGGGCGTGCACGATACGAAGAGGTGAAGGAAGAGCACCATGATCATTTGATTGATGTTAAAAACGGGACAGTTATCGAATTTCAAAATGCTGAAATTGAAGCTTTGCAAGAAAAAATTGCTCGGAAACATGGCATGCGTTTGATTGATCATCGTCTAGAGCTGTATGCTGTACCTTTGGGTAAAAATTCTGACTCTTGACCCACTATGTTGTTATAATGGCATTGATTGAATTATATGCGGAATGATACCACAAAATCTTTACCGAGGCTGGTGATTCTGTAAAATGACGGACAGGATTGTGATTAGGCGTTTTAGCGAAGCATCTTGAAACGTAAACTTCATATCAAATCATATGGCTGCCAGATGAATGTGTATGACGCTGAGCGCATGGCAGATATGTTATTCCCGATTGGGTATCAGGTTGTTAATACGCCCGACGAGGCTGATCTTGTGATATTGAACACTTGTCACATCCGAGAAAAGGCGGCTGAAAAAGTTTATTCAGATCTTGGGCGACTACGCAAAATGAAAGCAATGCGCTCAACGAACCCTCTAATAGTGGCGGTAGCTGGCTGTGTTGCGCAAGCAGAGGGAAGGGAAGTTTTTCGTCGCGCACCGCATGTGGACATGGTTTTTGGCCCGCAAAGTTATCATCGGTTGCCAGAGATGGTAGCCCGTGTTCATCGGCAAAAGGGCCCAGTTTTAGATACAGATTTTCCACCAGAGTCTAAATTTGATTTTCTTCCTGCGCCAAAAGCATATGGCCGCAGTGCTGCATATTTAACTGTGCAGGAGGGGTGTGATAAGTTCTGTACCTTTTGCGTTGTTCCGTATACTCGAGGTGCAGAATTCTCACGTTCTGTTACTAGTGTGATAGCGGATGCTGGTAATTTAATCGCTGGTGGGGTCAGAGAGGTGATTTTGTTGGGGCAAAACGTAAATGCATACCACGGGGAGGCCCCAGATGGTGAGGCTAATCACACCGAGTGGGGTTTAGGGCGTTTAATTAATCAATTAGCGGAGATAGATGGTTTGGATCGGATTCGCTATACCACCTCTTATCCAGCTGAAGTGGATGAAGAACTTATTTTAGCTCATCGAGATGTTCCGGAACTAATGCCCTTTTTGCATTTGCCAGTGCAATCAGGATCTGACCGTATACTTTCTTCCATGAATCGACGCCATAATAAGGGTCAATATATTGAGTTGGTTGGGCGTCTCCGGGCTGCGCGTCCAGACATCGCCCTTTCATCAGATTTTATAGTAGGCTTTCCCGGTGAGACAGACCGGGATTTTCGCGAAACAATTGATCTTGTCGAGGAGATAGGGTTTGTTGGAGCATACTCATTTAAATATAGTGCTCGTCGAGGAACCCCGGCAGCTGCGTTGCCGGCTCAGGTGGAGGAGGCTGTCAAGACTGAACGTTTACAAATATTACAAAATTATTTGAACGCGGCTCAGACGGCATTTAATCGCAAATGCGTGGGGACAGACATGCCGGTTCTTTTGGAGAGGCGAGGGCGTCATCCGGGCCAACTTGTTGGCCGGAGTCCTTTCATGCAAGCAGTCCATGCGACTGCTCCTTCACATATGCTGGGCGAAATTATTTCTTTGCGAATCGATTCCGCACACCCAAACAGTCTTGCTGGTCGAGTTGTCGATTATAATTCCGAGGTGAGTCCCGCATGAGGCGTTCGTCTGTGCGCAGAGGTGGGAGGTCTAACACCAAGGGCAATGCACAATCTGTAGCGAATTTTGATAACACGAATGTCAGGCAAGATAACTCCGTTTCGGCAGAACGAACTTATGATGACAATGGAATAGCAATAGAGCTATTTGGGCCTCACCACGAACATTTGACGCGCATTGAGCACGCCTTAAGTGTGCAACTTATTGCGCGTGGCAATGAGGTAACAATTTTAGGGGCTAGCGACGAGGTCGAGGAAGCCTGCATAGCGCTTGACCATCTCCACGCCCGCCTTCTGACAGGCCTTCGAGTGGATGTGGCGGAAGTTGATGCAGCGATTAGAATGTCAAGCCAGCTCGAGAATATCGAGGCTCCTAATGCTCGAACTGTGCACACACGAAACCGAACTATTTCGCCACGTTCTGCAAATCAGGCGGCATATTTAAAAGCTATTGACGAGATGGAGTTGGTTTTCGGTCAGGGACCGGCGGGGACTGGTAAGACCTACCTTGCGGTTGCTAAGGCGGTGGAGAGGTTGGTCAGGGGTGATGTAGACCGCGTGATTCTGTCACGACCAGCAGTCGAGGCCGGTGAGCGGTTGGGTTTTCTGCCGGGTGATATGCGGGAAAAAGTTGACCCGTATCTGCGGCCACTCTACGACGCGCTTTATGATATGCTGCCGGGCCCTCAAGTGATCAAACGGCTGGAGAACGGTGAAATAGAGGTTGCGCCATTGGCATTTATGCGTGGTCGGACCCTTGCAAATGCTTTTGTAATTTTAGATGAGGCCCAAAACACTACGGCAGTACAAATGAAAATGTTTTTGACTCGACTTGGGGAGCATTCTCGGATGGTTATCACGGGTGATTTATCGCAAGTTGACCTGCCGCGCGGTGTGCGGTCAGGGTTACGTGACGCCACGGACGTTCTTGGAGAAATGAAAGGCGTGCAATTTATTAATTTTGATGAGAGAGATGTCGTGCGCCATCCATTAGTAGGGCGGATCGTCACAGCTTATGGTAGAATGGAGAGCAAGCGCCGCACTGGCGAGCGGTACCAAACGGATCGGGTTTTGCGTGATGATGACTGTCCCGATGAGGCCTGACCTTATCAATTTGACGATTGATATCGAAGTTGTCTCTTCCAAGTGGAGTAATGCGCTGCCTGACCTTGAGGCTACGTGTCGTCAGGCCATTATCGCTTCTTTTATGGCTTCCGACACGGTACTTAGTACGGCGGTGTGCGATCGTCCAACTGAGGTTTCAGTCCGTCTCAGTGATGATGATGAGGTTTTTATCTTAAATAAAAAATTTAGATCCAAGCCAAACCCTACAAATGTCTTATCATTTCCTGGAATTAGCGAGCTAGAGTTGGAGGGCTTGCCGGTTGGGGCTCCCATTCTACTTGGCGATGTTATTATGGCGTTTGGCATGATTCAAAATGAAGCTCGGCAGGCAAAGAAGCCACTTATTGATCATTTTCGTCACATTTGCATCCATGGTATACTTCATTTGTTGGGTTATAGTCATACCGAAGACTATAATGCGAGGGTTATGGAAGAGTTGGAGTCAGCAGTTTTGGCAGAGCTAAAAAAGCCTACCCCCTGCGCTGCTATCCAAGCCGGTGACAAGTCCAGCCAAGATCAAATCGATGCTGGAGGAACCTCATATGAGTGACAGAGACTCATTGCCCCATACCTTTATAGCCGATATTGACGAACGGCCATTTCGTTTAAGTGATGCGCTGAAAAACTGGCTGCGGGGTCTTCGCAGGTCGCGCAACGGTGAGGCGACTGTCCGTGAAACTCTTGAGGAAATTATCGAAGAGCGGGGCGAGGCAGATGCGCCTATTAATGAAGATGAGCGGCTACTTTTAGCTAATATTTTGGAGCTAAGGGACCGCACCATCCGAGACGTTATGGTGCCCCGTGCCGACATTGTTGCCGTGGAATTCTCCACTAGCTTGAAAGATGCGATAGCGCGCGTGACTAAGGAGGGGCACTCGCGGCTCCCTGTTTATCGGGAAGCTTTAGATGATGCTGTGGGCTTTATTCACGCTAAGGATATGTTGTCTTGGCGTGGTGCAGACGAGCAGTTTTCACCTGAGAAAATTATCCGTAAGGTGTTGTTTGTTGCCCCATCGATGCAGGTTCTTGAGCTTCTATTGGAGATGCGTGTTAAGCGCGCTCACATGGCGTTGGTAGTTGATGAATTTGGTGGTGTTGATGGCTTGGTGACGATCGAAGACTTAGTCGAAGAAATAGTTGGTGAAATAGAGGATGAGCATGATCAAAATGATGACCCGCGTCTTGAATCCAATGGGAAGGGCACTTTTGTAGCTGACGCTCGATTGGAGATTGAAAGCCTCGAGGACACAATTGGCGTTTTTATTGAGGATGAAGAGCGTGAAGATATTGATACCCTTGGTGGCTTGGTATTCTCTGTGGCAGGACGGGTCCCAATCCGTGGTGAGTTGGTGCGTCATTCCTCAGGCGTTGAATTTGAGGTTCTTGAAGCGGACCCCCGCCGAATAAAGAGGTTGCGTATCCGGACTACGAATTTCAAGCCAGTAGCTGTATGATATGTCTCCGAGGCGACCACCTACTCAATGGTTACCCTCCATTATAAGCATGAAATCGATGCCACGTTTTTTTTTGGCAATGGGATTTGGGGCGTTGTCCGCATTGGCGTTACCACCTGTCGGGTGGGTTATTCTTTTGGTTCCGGGTTTTTCGGGGTTAGTTCTTTTAGTAGAGCGCTCATCGTGGCAGGGCGCTTTTATGATGGGGTGGTTTTTTGGGCTGGGTCACTTTATAACCGGGTTTTATTGGATTTCCTACGCCTTCCTTGTGGATGCTCCAACTTATGGGTGGCTAGCACCGATTGCAGTTTTTATTCTCGCTGCTGGCCTAGCGTTGTTTCCAGCTCTCGCGCTTGGTTGTGCTAGCGAGTTCGCAAATCAGTTATGTCTCCGACCGTGGGCCCGAGTTTTGGCATTGGCGGGATTTTGGACTTTTACTGAATGGTTGCGAGGCGCGGTATTGACTGGGTTTCCTTGGAACCTCATAGGCTCTGTATGGGTCAGTTCCGATTCCATGATGCAAAGTGTTGCATGGATCGGTGTATTTGCCCTGGGATCCTTGACGGTTTTTGCTGCAGGTGCGCCCGCGGTCTTGATACGAGGCATTACCTCCCGTCATATTTGCGCAGCATTAAGCGGGATAATATTGCTCTCTGGATTTTGGGTCGCTGGTGGAACGCGATTGAAAAGTGGTGCAGTGGAGAATGTTCCAAACGTGCGGTTAAGGTTGGTACAGCCAAATATTCCCCAACATTTAAAGTGGCAACCTAATTTGCGAATGAGACATATACAAAAACAACTTAAAATGAGTCAGCAAATATCGTCAAAAGGTCAGCCACCCACACATGTGATCTGGGCCGAAACAGCTGTACCGTTTAATCTGTCAAAAGATCGGTCGCTGCAAAAGTTAATAGGTGCTGCCGCACCAGCTGGCGGAGTATTAATTACTGGTGCACCGCGTGCGTCGCCCTCTCAGGACGGTGCTCAAATACTATGGAATAGCGCATATGCGATAACATCTTCCGGTATTGTCATAGCAACGTATGATAAGCAGCATTTGGTCCCATTTGGAGAATATATGCCACTACGTGATATTTTGACTCTCTCAAAATTAACATCGGGGCGGACTGACTTTACGCCCGGAACCGGCCCCAAGAATTTGGTCTTACCCGGATTGCCCCCTGTTGCCTTGTTCATATGTTATGAGGTAATTTTTCCGGATAAAGTTGCTATGAGCACGGAAACTAGTGAACATAAACCCGCTTGGTTTCTGAACATAACCAATGATGCGTGGTTCGGCATTAGCTGGGGCCCATACCAGCATTTAGCGGCCGCCCGCATGCGAGCCGTCGAACATGGCTTGCCTGTGATTAGAGTGGCTAATACTGGAATTAGTGCCGCCATTGACCCTTTTGGCCGAGTTGTTGACTCTCTGAGTCTCGGACAAATCGGCGTGCTAGATGTAGAATTAGCACGACCTTTACCGAGGACCTTATTTGGGCGGTTCGGCGATATGATTACATGGATTATTTTACTTTTAACGCTTGTTTTTGCTGCATGTGCGGGGCGTTACCGAGGCAGTTGAGCCGGAAGCGTATGAGAACGATATGAGCCGAATAACCATTTTAACGACATCTCTCACTAGCTAACTTGCTGAACTTGACGCGTCGATGAAAGCCTGCAAAAAGGTATAATATGATGATATTGAGATGGTTTTCTACGATGTCAAAATTTGAGCGCTTCGCAGGGGTAGTTTTACCTGTAGGCTAATATTTTAGAATCGATCGCCACACCAGCCTTTATGGAGGATCCCATCGTGAGCCAGGGCACCTATCTTTTTACAAGCGAATCTGTATCCGAGGGCCATCCGGATAAAATTTGTGATCGGATTTCGGACTCAATTCTTGACCGATTTATGGCAGCGGATCCTGATAATTCACGTCTCGGATGTGAGACGTTTGTAACTACCAATAAAATCGTTGTGGGGGGTGAGGGACGATGTGTCTCACCGCTGGTTGTGAATGGAGAGGTTGATGTGCAAGAAATCGAGTCGATAGCTCGCGAGTGCGTGAGAGATATTGGCTATGCTCAAGATAACTTTCATTGGGAAAAGGCTAACGTTGATATCTACCTGCACGCTCAATCGGCAGATATAGCTCAAGGTGTTGACGCCGCTGGCAATAAAGACGAGGGCGCAGGAGATCAAGGTATTATGTTTGGGTATGCCTGCCTTGAGACAGCAGAGTTAATGCCGGCCCCAATCCAGTTTTCTCATGAAATTCTTCACTCGTTAGCCCAAGCGAGACATGAGGATATCAACTTAGGGCTCGGGCCAGACTCAAAAAGCCAGGTTACCCTGCTGTATCAGAACGGTAAGCCTATCAGAGCAACCTCTGTTGTTGTGTCGACCCAGCATGACGCAGCATTAAGCCAAGACCAAGTTCGAGAAATTGTTCGACCCCACGTTCTTAAAGTATTACCCGAAGGTTGGATGTGTTCGGAAGACGAGTTTTACGTCAATCCGACCGGGAGGTTTGTTATTGGTGGTCCTGATAGCGACGCTGGTTTGACGGGTCGTAAAATCATTGTTGACACCTACGGCGGGGCAGCTCCGCATGGAGGCGGGGCGTTTTCCGGTAAGGACCCGTCGAAGGTTGATCGCTCTGCGGCCTATGCCGCGCGGTACGTTGCGAAAAATGTTGTGGCGGCCGGTATGGCTGAGCGATGTGTCATTCAACTCGCTTATGCAATTGGGGTCTCGAAACCTCTTTCAGTATATATTGATACGCAGGGGACAGGAGAGGTGGACGAGGCTCAACTTTCCTCTGTGATTCAAGAAATCATTGATCTCAGCCCCCGAGGTATTCGAGAACACTTACAGCTTAATAAGCCAATTTACGCTCGCACATCTGCGTATGGCCATTTTGGCCGAGCCCCAGAGGAGGATGGGGGCTTTTCGTGGGAGCGGACTGATTTGGTCCAGTCGTTGAAGTCGGCATTTGGTGCTAGTTGATAGTTAACTCTTCCGATGGAGATTGTGATTGGCGATGGTACGGCCGACGCTCTGGCCGAAAGCTCCGGCCTCAGAGAAGGGTGTTAATGGAAAGGCTTCTTCCAAAGCTAAAGATAGCCGACCCGGATGGTCATGACTTAGTTGAGATTAAAAGCCAATTCCCGGCAGGTAAACGCTCAATATGGATGGAAATAGGTTTCGGTACAGGAGAGCACCTAGCTGGTTTGGCCACGCGGCATCCTGACGTGGGCTTTCTAGGGTGTGAGCCATTCGTAAACGGGGTCGCCGCTCTATTGAGTAAGGTCGATGCGGCTGCTCTTCACAATATACGAGTGTTTGATGACGATGTGAGGCTTTTATTGCCGCGCTTGCCAGAGGCCTCAATAGAGCGCCTATTTATTCTTTTCGCAGACCCGTGGCACAAAGTACGCCATCACAGACGGCGGATAACTGTAAGCAAAAACTTAGATGCTTTTGCTCGTGTTCTCTCGGATAATGGTACAGTAATATTTGCTAGCGATCAGCATGACTTTGCAGCGTGGTCTTTGGCCAATTTTCTTGATCATCCAGCTTATACGTGGACGGCTCGTTGCCGAGCTGATTGGACAGAAGAGCCTAAAGGCTGGATCACTACACGGTATCAGCGAAAGGCTAGAGAAGTTGGCCTAGACCCGGTATTTTTAACCTTCCGTCGCTGTATGCGGAGTTGTGTGACAAGGGGTGGGAAAGTCTTGAATTCCCCAAGTGATCAGTGTATATGAGTATAGTGTTGTTTATTTAACGCGCTCGTTAACTCCGCTAAAGTACAGGATTTGATGAGGTGGGCGTCTCGCCCACCTTTTTTTGTTTTGGTGCGATTGGTAATAGTTAATCCCGTTGCGAACTATTGGCTTGGATGTGATAGGTAGGAGAATTTTCGTGCACGACAATAATCGGGTTTTGGAGATCATAGAACCTGTGGTCAACGACCTTGGATTCGAGATTGTACGAGTGCTATTAATTGGAGAAAAAGATTTGCGATTGCAAGTTATGGTGGAGCCTGAGGATAAACGCGCGATGACAGTTGATGACTGTGCTAATATCAGCCGTGCGGTTTCTGCGTTTTTAGATGTGGAGGATCCAATTTTTGGGTCTTACACACTGGAAGTATCCTCTCCCGGGCTCGACCGACCCTTGGTTCGATTGTCACACTTTGAGGAATTTATAGGATTAGAGGCCCGTATTGAGATGATTGAGAGCATAGGTGGGCAAAAGCGGTTTCGAGGCCGTTTAGCCGGGGTTAGTAGAGGTAAGGTATTGATGGACGTGAATGGTGTGGCTCGGTCATTTCCCCATGCTGATATCCATCGGGCAAAACTAATAATGAATGATGAATTGTTGGCGAAAGCGGAAGGACGGAATTGAACATGAATAATACAGCCATGAACACCGAGGCCCTGCATGCCAGACCGGAACTATTGCAGGTTGCGGAGACCGTCGCCCGCGACAAAGGGATCCAGAGGGACGAAGTGCTTGAAGCGATGGAGCAAGCAATCCAGAAAGCAGGTCGATCCAAGTATGGTCAAGAGCATGATATACGTGCTCATATTGACAGGTCGTCGGGTGCAATTTCCTTGGCACGTTACACGGAAGTGGTCTCTGCTCGCGAAGAGATTGAAAATGAAATAATACAGATTGATTTGGAGTCGGCTCGCAATAAGAAGGGGGATGTGGTTCCGGGCGATTTTCTCGTGGATCCCCTGCCGCCCATTGATTTTGGTCGAATTGCTGCGCAGACAGCAAAGCAAGTAATTGTTCAAAAAGTCCGTGAGGCAGAGCGGACCCGACAGTATGACGAGTATAAAGATCGCATTGGCGAAGTGGTAAACGGGTTAGTAAAACGGATCGAATATGGAAATGTGATAGTGGACCTTGGGCGCGCAGAGGCGCTATTACGTCGTGATGAGTGCATTCCGCGGGAACACTTTAATAATGGCGATCGAGTTCGCGCGTATATCATGGATGTGCGAGAAGAAACGCGCGGGCCGCAAATTTTTATGTCACGTACCCATCCCCAGTTTATGGCTAAGCTTTTTACTCAGGAAGTACCGGAAATTTATGATGGTGTGATTGAAATCAAAGCTGTGGCTCGTGACCCTGGTTCACGAGCAAAAATTGCAGTACAATCCCACGATTCGAGTCTTGATCCGGTCGGGCCATGCATTGGTATGCGAGGGTCCCGAGTTCAAGCGGTTGTTGGTGAGCTCCAAGGTGAAAAAATAGATATTATTCAGTGGTCGCCAGATGCTGCCTCTTTCATCGTGAACGGTCTGGCGCCAGCGGAAGTCGCGAAGGTGGTACTCGATGAAGAGAAAAATAAGATTGAGGTTGTGGTACCAGATGATCAGTTGTCTCTGGCGATTGGACGTCGCGGTCAGAATGTGAGGTTGGCCTCACAATTGTCAGGTTGGGACATTGATATCTTGACTGAAGCGGAGGAATCTGAGCGAAGACAACAGGAATTCCAGCAGCGGTCCCTGATGTTTGTCGAGGCATTGGATGTTGATGATGTAATTGCGCAACTTTTAGTAACGGAGGGTTTTTCTTCCGTAGAAGAAGTTGCTTTTGTTCCAGTCGACGATCTTTTGATGATTGAAGGTTTTGATGAGGATGTTGCTGAAGAGCTGCGAGTGCGGGCGCACAATCACCTTGAAAAACGCGAACAGGAGATGAATAAACGTCGGGTTGAGCTTGGAGTAAAAGATGACCTAGCCGGTGTAAAGGGTTTGACACCAGATATGTTGGTTGTGCTCGGTGAAAATGGAATTAAGGAACGGGACGATCTCGCCGATCTAGCAACTGATGAGCTGCAGGAGATGTTTGAAACAGCGCCACTGAGCGTTGATACAGCCAACACTATTATAATGGCGGCACGAGCACATTGGTTTGCTGGCGACGAAGACACGGGGTTTGGTGGTGTGGCTCCTAATTCAGAGACATCGAAGGTTGAGGTGTGATCCGGGTATTGGGCAAAGCACTCGATAGAAAACTGAAAGACAGATGTGGCGATTGAACTAGCCGAAGAGAGAAAAACTATGGGTAAGCAGTTGGACGGTCTGCGGACCTGCCTAGTTAGTGGCATGCGAAAGCCTAAGGACTTGATGGTCCGATTCGTTATAGACTCGGAGGCTCGGCCTGTCCCTGACCTTGAAGAAAAGCTTCCCGGTCGTGGCCTTTGGTTAAGCGCTGAGCGAGAGACTGTCCAAAAAGCTTGCATGAAGAATTTATTCTCTAGACGTGCTCGCCAGAAAGTTAATGTGGATACTGAGCTGCCATATCGTGTTGAAGAGTTGTTAGCAAAGCGATGCGTGAAATGGCTTGAGCTTGCGCGGCGCGCAAGCAAAACAGGCTTTGGCTTTGATGAGGTTCGAAGGCGCCTGAGCACGGAACATTGCGGATTGCTTCTTTCTGCGCACGATAGTGGCGTTGACGGTCGCGGTAAGTTGCAAAGATTAGTTAGAGAATTAGGTGTGAAAAACCATCGCACTGCGGCCATGGTGACTGCTATGACTGCTGCAGAAATTGGCATGGCTTTTGGACGAGAGAGAGTTGCGCACGCTTGTGTCGCTCGAGGGGGGCTTTGTGATAGCTTGGTTCGTGATACGGCTCGTCTGGGAGGATTACGTTCCCTCAGACCAAATAGTTACAATGAGGTTGATTGAAGATGACATGGGAAACCGCTAGAAGATAGTGGATATTAGAAGACAACGAAAATGAGAGGGCTGAGTAAGCCTAATATGGAAATGGCCTCAATGGCCTAGAATTGGAATGGTAGCGGATGACTGAGACGACGGATAAAGGCAAGTCAGGTAAATTGAGTCTATCAAAGCCCGGCACGCTTGAACTAAATAAAACCGTCGAGAGCGGCCAAGTCCGGCAGAATTTCTCGCACGGTCGATCCAAAATGGTGCAGGTAGAGCGCCGCACCAAACGTACTTTTGCGCTCGATTCCGGCGGTAAAATGTTGGAAGTTAAAGCTAGGGCGGCTGAGGCTGAGGAGGCTCTAAAAGAGACAATTAAAACGCCTGACCTCGTCTCTATGACTCCTGTGGAAGGCGAAGCTGTGCCTGACAAAGGCCCAGCTGATAATTTTACGACTGAAGAGCGTGCTGCGCGGGACCGAGCTCGGGCTGATGCAGAAAAATTTGAGGTGGACCGCCAGCGACAGGTGGAAGAAGACGTAAGGCTTGCTAGGCGGCGTAAAGAAGGAGAAGAAGATCCCAAGGTCAAAGGGGAGTTTTCAGAGAGAGTAGCGGTACAAACAGAGATAGAGGCAGAGGAAGCACTTGTTGCGGAATTAGCGGCTGAGGCTGGTAACGTCCCTGAGCCTTCTACGCCCGAAGCCGCAAAGGCCCGAGAAGCACGTGCGCGTGCAACCCGGCTCGAAGAAGAGGCGGAGGAAGGGCGTGCGCGCAGTAAAAAGGCGCCGCGAGGTGAAAAAAGGCCTAGTCCGTCAGCCCGGAAAGGTGACTCGCGGCGGCGATCTGGCAAATTGACTATTTCAGAAGCCTTGGAAGAACGTGAGGAGCGTCAGGCTAGCGTTGCACGCTATAGACGAAAGCTAGAGAGAGAGCGTCAAAAGGGACAACAACTTCGTTCTGAAGGGCAGCGAGTCATTAGAGACGTAACTGTGCCAGAGGCGATCACCGTGCAGGAGCTGGCGAATCGTATGGCGGAACGTGCGGCTGATGTTATCAAGACCCTTATGGGCATGGGTGTGATGGTGACGGCGACTCAAACCATCGATGCGGATACTGCAGAGCTAGTTATTGAAGAATTCGGTCATAAAATTAAGCGCGTTTCAGAAGCTGATGTGGAGGACGGTCTCGGTGGGGGTGACGATGATCAGGGAAACGTTATCCCACGTGCTCCCATCGTCACGGTTATGGGTCACGTCGATCACGGGAAAACATCTCTACTGGATGCACTTAGAGAGAGTGATATTGCTGGCGGAGAAGCGGGTGGTATTACCCAACACATCGGTGCGTACCAAGTAGAGATTGCATCTGGGGATAAAATTTCTTTTATTGATACCCCGGGCCATGCGGCATTTACAGAGATGCGTGCTCGTGGCGCGCAGGTGACAGATATTGTAGTACTGTGCGTCGCGGCGGATGACGGTATTATGCCACAAACAATTGAAGCCATACATCATGCTAAAGCGGCAGGGGTACCAATAATTGTTGCAATAAATAAAATTGATAAAATTGAGGCAGATGCCAATCGTGTGAGGACTGAATTGCTGCAGCACGATCTACAGGTTGAAGAAATGGGGGGCGATATCCTCTCCGTTGAAGTTTCGGCTCTGGAAAAAACTAACTTGGATAAGCTCGGGGAAGCCATTTTACTACAATCTGAACTGCTTGACCTAATGGCAAACCCAGACCGAATGGCTGAGGGCGTCGTTGTTGAGTCAAAAATGGAGCAAGGCCGTGGCTCTGTCTCAACGGTTCTGGTTCAGCGCGGTACGTTGCGTGTCGGTGATATTTTTGTTGCTGGTTCTGAGTGGGGTCGGGTGCGCGCCATGGTCGACGCTCATGGCAAGCATATGGAATTCGCCGGTCCTTCAGTTCCGGTCGAAGTGCTTGGTTTGAACGGGACCCCTGATGCGGGCGATGAAGTAGTTGTTGTCGACAGTGAGGGTCGGGCGCGTGAGATTTGTGAATTTCGGGCACGACGGAAGCGAGATGCTAATACAGCTGTTGCTGGGCGGGGAACAATCGAGCAAATGTTTGAGAAGATTAAAGAGGGTGAAGCGCAAACTTTACCTGTTGTTCTCAAAGGAGATGTGCACGGTTCTGTTGAGGCAATAGCGATGGCGCTTCAGAACATTGCGAACGACGAAGTTCGGGTCCAGGTGTTGCACTCTGCGGTAGGTGGTATTAATGAGTCGGATGTGACTTTGGCGCGTGCGTCTGGAGCACCGATCATTGCGTTCAATGTTCGGGCTAACCCTCAGGCTCGTGACTTAGCCAAACGTGATGGCGTTGATATTCGCTATTATTCGATTATCTACGATCTGACTGACGATATGAAAAAAATGCTGTCAGGCATGCTGGCGCCAGAAGTGCGCGAAACCTTTCTTGGGTATGCGGAAATCAAAGAGGTGTTCTCCGTCTCAAAGATCGGTCGGGTGGCCGGGTGCTTGGTAACGGAGGGACAAGTTAAACGGGGCTCTGCTGTTCGTTTAATCCGCGATGAGGTAGTTATACACCAAGGTGACTTAAGCCAACTCAAGCGCTTTAAAGACGATGTCAAAGAAGTTATTTCTGGGACGGAATGTGGGGTGGCTTTTGCCAATTATCAAGATATCCAGTCAGGTGATATTATTGAATGCTTTGATGTTGAGGAAGTGGCCCGACAGCTTTAGGTTATTTCTGTGATTAAACATTTTTTGCGACTCTCAAATAAAAAGTGAGGGCAGGCTTCGTAACCCGTCAGGTATTTGGTGCCTTAATCCAAGGAATGCAGTGTCTAATGAAAACTCCCAGCCAACGTCAACTTAAAGTCGGTGAGGAACTCCGTCATGTTCTCGCTTGGGCTCTTGAAAGAGGTGAAGTTAGAGACCCAGCGGTTGCAGGGACGCCGCTCACAGTAACAGAGGTTGCAGTTAGCCCAGACCTTAAAAATGCGACGGCTTATGTGGTTCCTTTGGGGGTGGTAATAGGCGAAATCGGTGGTGATTTTAAAGATATCTTAGTTGGTCTAGATCGGGCAGCGCCATTTTTACGACGCTATGTTGCGTCGCGCGTTCGATTAAGGTTTGCGCCAAAACTCTCTTTTGCTGCAGATACGGCATATGATAATTCTGAACATATTGAGCGGTTACTGCGCCGACCCGATGTCGCTCGGGATTTGGAAGAGGTTATTGACGGTGAACATAAAACGGGCCCAGAAAAGAAAAACTAAAGGCCTCCCAATACATGGTTGGCTCAACTTAGAAAAACCAGCTGGAATGAGTTCCAGCAAAGTTGTGAGCCTCGTGCGTCGATTTACGGGCGCTGCTAAGGCGGGCCATGGGGGTACCCTCGACCCGCTGGCAACCGGGGTGCTTCCGGTTGCGTTAGGCGAGGCTACCAAGACCGTTTCATTTGTGATGGACGGGTTTAAGACTTATGTCTTTGTCGTCCGTTGGGGGATTGGCACGGCGACCGATGATAGGGAGGGTGAGGTCATTAAAATTACTGATGGCCGTCCCACAATTAGAAATATTAAGAGGGTCTTAAGTCAATTCACAGGCGAAATCAGTCAAGTGCCGCCAATATTTTCGGCGATAAAGGTTAATGGTAAACGGGCCTATGATCTCGCTCGAAGTTCTAAAGACGTAGTGCTTCAGCCCCGCTCGGTCAAAGTGACTGCATTGTCTATTACCGACACACCTGATCGCGATCACACAGCCTTTAAGGTTAAGTGTGGAAAAGGGACCTACATCCGTGCTTTGGCGCGCGATATGTCGCTCGCATTGGGGACTTGCGGACATATCTCTAGCTTACGTCGAATTTCTGTGGGTGCTTTTAGAGAAAAAGAATCAATTTCACTGGATAAACTGGAGAGCCTCGGGCATATTGCGCCCGGCTCAAAGGTCCTGTGGCCAATTGAGACTGTGCTGGACGACATCCCGGCATTAGCTCTAACGGTGCAGGAGGCTAAAAGGCTTCGGCAAGGACAAGGGGTCCCTGCTTTGCCTGTCGCCAGCCGAACTAGTGCCGAAGATATCGCCCCGGGCGATTTAGTTTGCGCAATTTCGGAGGGTAAGCTGGTAGCTTTGGCTAAAATAAACGGGGGCGAAATCCGCCCGGTACGTGTTCTAAACCATTAAAAAAGGAGCTCCGATGTCGATAACTGCGGAACGCAAGCAAGAGCTTGTAAAAGAATATGCAAAAACTGAGGGTGATACTGGATCACCCGAGGTTCAGATAGCAATTCTGACCGAGCGGATCATCAACCTCACGGATCACTTGAAAACCCATATGAAGGATTTTCATTCTCGCCGCGGATTATTAATGATGGTTGGTCAACGCCGCCGACTTCTAGACTACTTAAAGGGGAAAAATGCTGAACGGTATCATGGCCTAATCAAGCGCCTAGGTTTGCGCCGATAACTTTGGCAAGGCCCTTTTCACACGGATGGCGTGATCTGTATTACTGTTGTCGCCTGCGTCATAGGGGTGTGGGCCAGCAACGTATGAGAGGAAGTAACAAGTTATGTTTCAAGAATATCGGAAAGAGATCGAATGGGGTGGGCGTAAGCTTGTTTTAGAGACAGGCAAGGTTGCTCGGCAAGCCGATGGCGCAGTGGTCGCCACATTAGGCGATACAGCGGTTCTGTGTACCGTAGTGGGCGAAAAATTACCGAGGCCTGGCCTCGATTTTTTCCCACTGAGTGTCCACTATCAGGAGCGCGCGTATGCTGCTGGAAAAATTCCAGGGGGATTTTTCAAACGTGAAGCGCGACCGAGTGAGAAAGAGACGTTAACTTCGCGCTTAATTGACCGCCCAATTCGACCTTTATTTGTCAAGGGTTTTAAGAATGAAACACAAGTTATTTTAACTGTATTATCGCATGACCAAGAAAATGACCCCGATATAGTGGCATTAATTGGTGCGTCAGCGGCGTTAACGATTTCGGGTCTTCCATTCTTAGGACCCATTGGCGGGTGCCGTGTTGGCTATATAGACAACGAATTTGTTCTTAACCCCCAATTAGATCAAATGGCTGATTCGGACCTTGATCTAGTTGTTGCCGGCACGCGTGAAGGTGTTCTGATGGTTGAGTCAGAAGCTGCAGAGCTATCTGAAGAGGTTATGTTGAAAGCAGTTGCCTACGGTCATTCTGCGTTTCAACTTGTGATAGATGCTATAATTGAACTCGCGCAGGCGTGTGCCAGAGAACCCATGGAATTGTTAGGCGCACCCGAAGGGAAAGAAGAACTTACGGAAAAAGTTCGAGCGTTGGCCGAATCCGGCCTTCGTGATGCTTATACCGAGACCGTAAAGCTAAGCCGGCAGAAAAAAGTTAGCGATGTAAAGGCGACAGTTTTAGAGGCTTTGATATCTGATGAGAGTCAAGACCAGGAGTTAGTTGATGCGACGCTCGGGGATATATTCAAGTCTGTTGAGCAAGACATCGTCCGGCGTGGCATTATAGATACCAAAGTACGTATCGATGGTCGCACCACATCTGATGTTCGTCCAATTGCGGTTGAAGTGGGAGTGCTTCCTCGCACCCATGGTTCGGCGCTTTTTACTCGAGGCGAAACACAAGCGTTAGTGACTGCTACGTTGGGAACTGGGCAGGATGAACAGATCATTGACGGCCTTGCGGAAGATTATCGACAACATTTCATACTGCACTATAATTTTCCACCATATTCTGTGGGTGAAGCCGGCCGCGTTGGGTTTACGGGCCGACGCGAAATCGGCCATGGTAAGCTGGCCTGGCGCGCGCTACATCCTTTGATGCCTGAAAAACTGTATTTCCCGTACACGGTACGCGTTGTCTCTGAAATAACGGAATCTAACGGCTCGTCTAGCATGGCCTCGGTTTGTGGTTCTTCTCTAGCAATGATGGATGCGGGTGTGCCGCTTGCCAAACCTGTCGCTGGTATAGCAATGGGATTGATCAAAGAAGATGATGGTTACGCCGTTTTGTCTGATATACTTGGTGATGAGGATCATTTGGGTGATATGGATTTCAAGGTTGCTGGAAGTGCAGATGGGATCACGTCTCTGCAGATGGATATAAAAATTACGTCAATCACAGAGCAAATAATGCAAATTGCCCTTGAGCAGGCGCGAGATGGCCGTTTATTTATCCTGGGTGAAATGGCTAAGGGAATTTCGCAATCGCGTGAAGGAGTTAGTTCACACGCCCCGCGGATAGAGAGTATTACAATTAACAAAGACAAGATACGCGACGTGATTGGCCCAGGCGGAAAGATGATTCGTGAAATATGTGAAACTACGGGTGCCAAGGTCGACATTGAAGATGATGGGACCGTAAAGGTTGCCGCGGTAGATGAAAAAGCCATGCGACAGGCTATTGAATGGGTGGAAAGTCTTACTGCAGAGCCAGAGCTCCATAAAATTTACAACGGTAAGGTTGTAAAGGTTGTTGATTTTGGTGCCTTTGTGAATTTTATGGGAAATCGAGACGGCTTAGTGCATATCTCCGAATTAAAGCCAGAACGTGTGGGTAAAGTAACGGATGTCTTGAATGAGGGTGATGAAGTTAAGGTGAAACTGATTGGCATAGATGACCGGGGTAAAGTAAAATTATCTATGAAGGTGGTCGACCAAGAGAGTGGGAAAGACATAACGGACCAAGTTAAGTCGAAGCCGCGTGGCGAGGTAAACTAAGTGGCGAGGTAAACTAATATGTGTGCTTATCGTTAAATCCGTTTGGGCGACATGCGATAATGTTGTTATATCGGTGGTGCTCTCGGGCACCACCGATTTTTTAACACGGCTATGTTCTCTGGCGTCAGTCTGGGTTATAACTGATTTTTAAGCGTGCCTTCTGCGCGAGTCTGTCTATTATTTAAGCAAGTCAATGGGAAGGCGATCGACGTGGCAGATAAGAAAAATAACTATAACCGTAATGACCTCCTCGCCTGCGGTCGGGGCGAGCTTTTCGGACCCGGCAATGCGCAGCTGCCATTGCCGCCAATGCTGATGTTTGATCGAATAACAAGTGTGTCGGCTGTTGGCGGAAGCTATGGTAAGGGCTATATCGTTGCCGAATTAGATGTGAAGCCTGATTTATGGTTTTTTGGGTGTCATTTTCAGGGAGACCCTGTAATGCCCGGGTGTTTGGGATTGGACGCACTATGGCAATTGCTTGGGTTTTATCTTGCGTGGACTGGCGCGCCCGGTCGTGGCCGTGCCTTGGGTGTAGGCGGTGTTAAGTTTATCGGCCAAGTCCAGCCGGGTGCCCAGCTAGTGACCTATAAGATAGATATAAAACGTGTTATGAACCGCCAAATTACTCTAGGGATTGCAGACGGCATTATGGAGGTTGACAATGAATTGGCATATGAAGCGGAGAGCCTGCGTGTTACGTTGTTTGGCAGCGAAGATAAATCTTAAAAAATCGAGGCGATATTATCGGCATAGGAGCCCTGTAACAGGTTAAATATTGACCTAACGCATAGGATGGTGAGGGATTGATGAGACGCGTGGCGGTAACTGGGGTCGGGATCGTCTCCTGCATTGGGAATAACAAAAACGAGGTGCTTGCATCACTTCGAGAGGGACGGTCGGGTATTACCTTTAGTGAGGAATACAAAGAGATGGGGTTCCGCAGTCAAGTCCACGGCAAGCCAACTATTGACTTAAATGAATCAGTAGATCGTCGTTGGCGCCGCTTCATGGGTGACGGAGCCGCCTATAACTACGTGGCAATGCAACAGGCTGTTGAGGATGCGGAATTAGATAGTAGCGAAGTATCAAATGAGCGGACGGCAATGATTATGGGCTCAGGGGGGCCATCTACATCTAATCAAATTGCTGCTGCTGACAGCGCTCGGACTCGTGGGCCGAGAAAGGTAGGCCCATTTATGGTGCCTCGCACCATGTCATCCACTAATTCCGCGACTTTAGCCACCGCTTTTCAAATCAAGGGGCTAAGCTACTCGATCAGTTCTGCCTGTTCGACAAGCGCTCACTGCATTGGTAATGGTGCTGAATTAATTCAATTAAATAAGGCTGATGTTGTTTTCGCTGGTGGCGGCGAGGAGCTTCATTGGAGCCTTTCGGTGCTTTTTGATGCCATGCCTGCTTTGAGCTCAGCTTATAATGATGTACCCGAGCGAGCGTCTCGACCCTACGACGCTAACCGAGATGGATTTGTCATCGCGGGTGGTGGCGGTGTTGTAGTGCTTGAGGAAATGGCTCGTGCTAGAGCGCGCGGCGCCACGATCTATGGTGAATTGATGGGTTACGGTGCAACCTCAGACGGGTTCGATATGGTACAACCGTCTGGCGAGGGGGCTGCGCGCTGTATGCGGCTAGCTATTTCGAACCTTGATCGCCCAGTTGACTATATCAATACGCATGGGACTTCGACACCAGTTGGAGACATTAAGGAGTTGGAAGCGATCCGTGAGGTATTTACGGACTGCGATCAGATACCGTATTTTGGTTCTACAAAATCCTTAACTGGGCACTCATTGGGAGCGACAGGTGTTCAAGAAGCAATCTATAGCTTATTGATGATGGAGAATAATTTTTTAAGTGCCTCAGCCAATATTGAGCAATTGGACCCAAGTGTGGGCGAGATGCCACTTTTACGTGAGCGCCTTGATGATGCAGACGTGAATTGTGTTTTATCCAACAGTTTCGGTTTCGGCGGTACAAATGCAAGCCTAGCGTTTGCCCGGGCAGAATATTAGATAATGTTTGATGTTTAAATAGGTCTTCAAATGACTTCGGAACCACAACAACTACAGAACCAAGATCTTGGCACGACTGAGCGCAACGCTCGGGGTTCGAAGGAAGATTGGGATGCCCCACAGCCAGGCCCTCTTATGGCAGGTAAACGAGGCTTGATTATGGGTGTTGCAAACCGTAACTCTATCGCTTGGGGAATTGCGCGCTCTCTTTCTGAACACGGCGCTGACCTTGCTTTTACTTTTCAGGGTGAGGCCCTTGAGCGCCGGGTGCGACCCCTTGCGGAGCAGGCCGGCTCAAATATGGTGTTCCCATGTGATGTTGAGGATTCGGGAAGTATTAAAAAAGTTTTTAATATGCTTTCCAGTAATTGGGTAGGGCTGGATTTTGTGGTTCATGCTATTGCCTATTCCAATAAGCAGGAACTCAAAGGTCGGTATGTTAATACTACGCGAGAGAACTTTCTACGAACCCTCGACGTGTCATGTTACTCTTTTACAGCTGTTACCAAACAGGCTGCTCCCCTTATGTTAGCTGGCGGAAGCCTCGTGAGTTTGAGTTTTTTGGGCGCTGAGCGCGTGATGCCAAATTATAATGTAATGGGCGTAGCTAAGGCTGCCCTTGAAGCCAGCGTAAGGTATTTAGCAGCGGATCTTGGTCCAAAAAATATACGGGTTAACGCAATTTCTGCAGGGCCAATGCGCACTCTTGCGGGAAGTGCGATCGGTGGAGCGCGGGAGATTTTGAAGTTTAGTCAAGACGCCTCTCCTATTGAGCGGCAGCTCAACCAAGCCGACCTTGGCGGTGCAGCTTTGTACCTTTTATCAGATTTATCGCGGAGTGTAACTGGCGAAGTACTTCATGTTGACAGTGGCTATCATGCCGTGGGAATGCCGCCATTCAATCCTCAGGCTTAATTTTATTTTCAGATAAGGTAGACAAACACATTGATAATGTAGTTTTCTAGCATTAAGTGACTAGGTGATCGGCGGCTCTGTAATTAACTCAATCATCGTATATTAAATGTCTACAAACGATTGCTTAAGCGGGACTATTAGACATCTTCTCGATGCAGGGGTGCGGCCCACAAGACATCGCCTAGCCCTTGCTGAGCTTTTGTTTGATGGACGTGAGCGTCACGTCAGCGCAGAAATGCTGAATGTTGAAGCACGGGAGCATCTGGTTAGCATATCTTTAGCTACTGTTTACAATACTTTGCACCACTTCACAGCTGCGGGGCTCCTACGCGAGATTGTAGTAGACTCACGTCGGGGATATTTCGATACCAATACTAGCGATCATTATCACTTTTTTTATGAAGATTCTTTATGCCTTGTAGATATACCGATTGAGGCCTTGGAAATAATGCGTTTGCCTGCTACCCCCGCTGGTAAAACTATTCGGCGTGTTGAGGTAGTGGTAAGAGTTTCCGGGTAGGTTCGACCTTCATTTGAGAAAAAGCGATTTTTAGAATCATTCTAAAGGGTGTTGACTTTTGCAAAAGCCAACAACATATAAAAGAGTGTCAAAATGTAACGCCCGCAATCGCCGCTGGTGCGGACATAACGGGTTTTATTTAATTAACATTTAATGATACCAAGGAGTTAACGATCATGAGCTTGAAGGGAAGCAACACCGAGCAAAACCTTAAAGATGCCTTTGCTGGAGAATCTCAGGCTAATCGCCGCTACCTGTATTTTGCCCAAAAGGCAGATATAGAGGGTTACAATGATGTTGCGGCCGTCTTCCGTTCTACTGCTGAGGGCGAAACTGGCCACGCGCACGGCCATTTAGAGTTTCTTGAGGAATGTGGTGACCCGGCAACCGGGCTAGCCATTGGCGGTACCGGTGACAATTTGAAAGCATCCGTTGCTGGGGAGACACATGAATACACTGATATGTACCCCGGCATGGCTAAGACAGCTCGCGATGAGGGTTTTGATGAAATCGCTGATTGGTTCGAGACTTTAGCAAAGGCCGAAAAGTCCCATGCGGGCCGCTTTCAAAAAGCTTTAGATTCTATGGAATAGGACTTTTCTGCGTTTGCGGGATGTAGGATATTATTCACTTAAAAAAGGGGAGGCTTGGCCCTCCCCTTATTCCGTAGCACCCAATTATGAATATTTGCTTTTGTTAACGTCAAATAAGCCGGTAACAAGAGCGTTTCGCAGAGGGCTAAATCCTATAGGAGTGGTATTATGAAAGAGGGCGGTATTGATGCACCTGTGCGGCACCCAATACAATGGAAGGACGCGGATTTTTTGGATGAGACAAAGATCGATGCGGAAATGCGTCGGGTTTTTGATATTTGTCATGGCTGCCGTCGGTGCTTTAACCTTTGTGACAGTTTCCCGCGCCTTTTTGATTTAATAGATGAGTCTGAAACGGGTGAGTTGGACAGTGTACAAAGTGAGGGTTTTGAGCCGGTTGTCGATGCTTGTACACTGTGTGACATGTGTTTTTTGACCAAGTGCCCGTATGTGCCACCTCATGAGTTTAATCTCGATTTCCCCCACCTGATGGTGCGGTATCGTGCTTTGCAGCTAAAAAAAGGTAAAATAAAAAGGATGGAACAGCGCCTTACTGAGACTGACGTCAATGGACAGTTAGGGTGCAATTTTAGTAAGCTCACCAACTGGACTTCAAAACGTGAGAATGGGCTTACACGCCCAGTCATGCAGACCCTCCTTGGAATTCACAAAGAAGCCTCGTTGCCAAAATTTGAATCAAAACGATTTTCAGTTTTGAGCAAAGATTCACCACCTGTCAGGGATAAAGCGGCACCTGCTAAAGACCGTAAGGCTGTAATATTCTCTACATGTTTTGCTGAATACAACAATGCCTCAATTGGCACGGCTACTCAGGGGGTTTTGGCAAAAAATGGTGTTAAGACTGAAGTCGTTTACCCAACGTGCTGTGGTATGCCGCAACTAGAGCACGGGGACCTTAAACGGGTTGCTGGAAACGCTGAGACCGCGGCCGCAGAACTATTGCCTTGGATAGAAGGAGGTTATGTTGTTGTGGCGCCAATACCTTCCTGCGCGTTGATGTTGAAATTTGAGTGGCCTCTGATTGTTCCAGACAGTGAAAATATAAAAAAATTAGCTGCAGCTACCTTCGATATATCCGAATATGTTGCTGACATTGCTAGAAACGAGGGGCTTGCAGAAGGACTCAGCTCTGTTGGTGATGTAACAATACATATTTCGTGCCACTCACGTGCTCAAAACATGGGCCAGAAAGGAGCAGAAATGCTCCGGCATGTGCCGGGAACGAGAGTTAATGTCATAGAGCGATGCTCCGGGCACGGCGGGTCTTGGGGGGTTATGAAGGATAACTTTGATACCGGGTTAAAGATTGGAAAACCTGCTGCGCGACAAGGTCTGAAAGCTGTCGAGGCAGGCACTAAAAATCTCGTTTCAGAATGTCCTTTGGCGCGCGAACACATGCTGCAGGGAATAGAGGTATTGACGAATGGACAAAAGCCAGATGTGAGTGAGGCCCAGCACCCTATTGAGTTATTGGCAAAGGCTTACGGTTTGTAAGGCAGAAAATCAGGGGAAATAGAAAAATGTTGAAGACTGCAATCACTCGTGAAGATATTATGGATCTAAAGGTCTATGCCAATGTCCGCAAGAAACGTCGCGCTGCAATGACAGAAAAGAAAAAGAGTCGACGTCTTCATTGTGGTCCACACGCAACGTTCTCTTTTGAGAATTTTGATACAATGTGGCATCAAGTGCACGAGATGCTTTTCATTGAAAAGGGCGGCCCAGACCAGATTGAAGACGAGCTCACTGCCTATAATCCGTTAGTTCCAAACGGGTCAGAATTAACGGCAACGTTGATGTTTGAGATTGAGAACCCGGTCATTCGTGCAAATTTTTTGAGTGGTTTGGGTGGCATCGAAGAGACAATTTTTTTTGATCTTGAAAATGAAATTGTTAGGGGAATTCCAGAAGAAGACGTTGACCGAACCAATGCTGAAGGGAAGGCATCCAGCGTACAGTTTCTGCATTTTCCATTTACGGCCGCACAGATAACAAAATTTTGTGATCTCAGCGTCCGGGTCGGCTTAGCTATTGAACATGATAAATATTCGCATGTTGCCGTTTTGCCTGCTAATGTGAGAGAGGCTTTGGGTGATGACTTTGCCGTTTAAGTTCGGTAGTCGATTTAAATAAACCTCGTGAAATATGGAATGGTCATTTCTAAACCGCGAGCGAGGGCAATATTGGGTTGCCAATCTAGCAGAGATTGGGCGAGAGTAATATCTGGGCAACGCTGTAAGGGGTCGTCTTCGGGTAACTCATGAAACGTTAATTTTATATTGGCTTTTGTTTGTGCAATGACCAATTCGGCTAGTTCTTTTATTGTAAACTCTCCCGGATTGCCGAGATTCACGGGTCCCGTGACAGTGTCACATGAATTCATTAGCCGCACGAATCCCTCGACTAAGTCATCGACGTAACAAAAAGAACGGGTCTGCGAACCGTCACCATAAATAGTAATATCTCTACCTGATAGGGCCTGAACGATAAAATTGGACACCACCCGACCATCGTTAGGATGCATATTAGGCCCATAGGTATTAAAAATTCGAGCCACCTTGATACCAAGTCCGTGCTGACGGCGGTAATCAAAAAATAAAGTCTCAGCGCAACGTTTACCCTCATCGTAGCAAGAACGTGGGCCAATTGGGTTGACGTTTCCCTTGTAGCCCTCTGGTTGAGGATGTATCTCTGGGTCACCGTAAACTTCACTGGTTGATGCTTGTAAAATTTTAGCCCCGGTGCGCTTAGCCAAGCCCAGCATGTTTATCGCGCCATGGACGCTGGTCTTTGTTGTTTGTACTGGGTCGTGTTGGTAGTGAACTGGAGATGCAGGACACGCTAAATTATAAATTTCATCTACTTCGACATATAGGGGAAATGTTACGTCGTGACGCATAAATTCGAATTGTGGGCTCTCGAACAAGGTAATGATGTTATTTTTTGTACCTGTAAAAAAATTATCGACGCATAAAACGTCGTGGCCGTCCTTAATTAGTCGCGCGCAGAGATGGGACCCTATGAATCCAGCCCCCCCAGTAACCAGGATACGCTTTTTAAGATGCATGGTCTGATACCCTTCACGTGTCATCGCCACTAGAAACTAACATTGGCTCAATGTGCATTCAACGTCTCCGCAGACTCATAACCTTTTTGCATTTTTTAAAACGAAAATTCCAATGTTAAAAGTTGAGCTCTCGATTTACAGTCTTTTGGAGAATCGGTTGGCTAATATTTTTTTTGAAGTCCATAGATTGGTCCGTTGACAAATTAAAAAGCTAGAACGGGGGACTTCTCGGCACTTGGCTTATTAACCGCAAGTATTCTAGCGCTTCCGCTTCTCTTCTGTAGTAGTCTTGCGGCCACTAACAGCTGCTTCTGTGAAGGTTGCCATGCCATTATGGCATGCGCAAGCTGCGCGGAGGAGCGGTATAGCGAGAGTTGCACCCGATGCTTCACCGAGCCGCAAACCTAAATCCAAAAGTGGTTGTTTGTGAATTTTTTTTAAAAGCCGTCGATGTCCGGGTTCGGCGGATACGTGCGCTGCCATGCAATGGTCGAGAGATCCCTGTTGAACAACGTGCAGAGGTGCTACTGCTGCACCTGCTACAAATCCATCCAACAAAACAGGTATCCGTTTTATCCTAGCAGCTAAAACGGCCCCTGCCATGGCCACGAGCTCCAAGCCGCCGAGGCATCGCAATATCTCAAGGCCGCCTGCATTTTTTTTGAGACGAGTTTTTACAGCTGTTTCAATAATTTTGGTTTTTTTGGCAAGGGCTATGTTATCAATGCCAGTTCCTCGCCCTGTCCAATCTGTCGGCTGACCTCCGAAGAGACCTAAGCAGATGGCTGCTGCGCTAGTCGTGTTGCCAATTCCCATCTCCCCTATGCAAAGCAGGCTTGCTCTGGAAGGAACACTTTTCATACCCTTCTGTATGGCGCGCATAAACCTCTCCTCATCTAGGGATGGCTCTTCAGTAAAATCACTACTTGGCAGGTTAAGATCAAATGCAACTACGCTTAACTCCGCATTTGCATCAATAGCTAATTGATTAACGGCGGCGCCACCTGCTTTGAAGTTTGCAACCATTTGTGCGGTTACTTCGGGTGGGAATGCGGAGACGCCGTGTTTAACTACACCATGATTAGCTGCGAACACTCGAACTTGAATGTTTTCAGTGCGGGGAGGATGCTGACCTTGCCAACTTGACATCCACTCAGCAATATCCTCAAGGCGCCCGAGCGCACCCTGAGGTTTTGTTAATTTTAATTCCCGCGCTCTTGCGGCGGCGGCAGCGGACTCATCTGGCCCAGGCAATCGGCTAAGCAAGTCTTGCAATTCTGAGATAGTTGCAGGAGATGTAAGTTTATAGGCCATGAAATAGCCTTCGCACTCTGCTAAGTAACCGTCAAGGGTCATCTTCAGATTTTTAAATTGAAGAGGTTGGTGTTTTCCTTCCTTCGTTGAATTCCTTATAACCAGAGGATGAAAAATATTGATTCTAATGTCAATGCAATGGTGCACCATATCTCGAGAGGTTGGATTCGGGATATCAGTTTAGCCGGGCAGTTTCTGACACGGTTACCGTTCCCATCAAATCTTCAGCATATGCCTAGTGACTTGGCAAATGCATCACGTGCATTTCCGTTATTGGGTGCGTTGATAGGCGGTTTATCTGGTGGTGTGATATGCTTGGCGATGCTAAGCGGCTTGCATCCATTAACGTGTGCGTTTGTGGGCCTTATTGGTGCCATTGCCCTGACCGGTGGATTGCACGAGGACGGTTTGGCGGACTGCGCTGATTCGCTGGGGGGAAATGATCGATCCCGTAGGTTAGAGATTATGCGAGATTCTCGTGTGGGTGCTTATGGAGTTCTCGCACTGATTTTTGCCATTGGTTTGAAGGCGGGAATAATCTCGGGGTTGACTAGTCCAGGCATGGCGTGGAGCGCCTTTTTAACGGCGGCTATCCTATCGCGCGCGGTTATGGCCCCATGCATGTTCATTCTGCGGCCCGCACGCTCAGATGGCCTTGGGTATAACGCTGGGCGTCCTAGAGGCTCAGTTGTTATTCAGGGTTTGATTTTGTCGCTCGCTTTTGCAGTCATCATTTTAGGCTGGTCATACGCCTTGGCAGCAATGACCGCAGCGCTTATTGGAGCATTAGTTGTGGGGTGGCTTGCTTGGCGGCGGTTAGGTGGTTATACGGGCGATGTGCTTGGTGCTGCGCAACAAGTGGCAGAGATCGCCGTACTTCAATTGGTGGGAGTTTTTTTGACATGACCAGCGTTACCCGTTGGTGGCTGATACGCCATGCACCAGTCCTTGGCATGAAGGGCCGCCTGTATGGATCTAGAGATGTTCCTTGCGATACGTCGAACACAGCAATGTTTGTGGCACTAGCGAAAAAGCTGCCTGCTGAAGCCCTCTGGATAACCAGTCAATTAAACCGGGCTATCGAAACCGCAGCGGCTATTCGGGCTGCGGGCCTTGACGCGCCGCTCCCAGAGATCGAGCCTGATCTATGCGAGCAGAATTTTGGAGACTGGGCGGAGTTAACATGGGATGAGATGGAAGAGAGGTCGCCTAAAAAATATCGAACGTTCTGGGAAGATCCTGCCCGCAATGCTCCTCCCGGTGGTGAGAGTTTTGCGGAAGTTGTAATCCGAACATCTTGCGCACTTAAACGCCATACCGCTAATAATTTAGGCCGCGACATTGTTGCCGTATGTCATGGCGGCTCTATACGTGCGGCATTAGCTCATGCTATGGGGTTGTCGCCTGAACGTGGTATGGCCATTGTGATAGATACACTCTCACTCTCCCGCATTGACAATGTCGAAGGCGGGATGTTGCGCGGTAAGGGCTCTGCTTGGCGCATGCTGGCGGTTAATCATCCACCTGCAAGTCCTTTACCACAGGGCCATTCTTAATGAGTGAGTTACGCCGCGTAACTTTGGTACTTGGTGGGGCTAGTTCTGGCAAGAGTGAGTATGCTGAGCGCCTATTAGAAACGGTTAAAGAGAGGATTTATTTGGCAACCGCTACTCCTAATGATGGAGAAATGGCGGAACGTATTAAAAAGCATCAATGGCGGCGTGGAGTGGGTTGGCTAACCATAGAAGAGCCCTTAGATATTGCCGGAATAATTTCAGAAAAAAGTGGTGTCTGCCCGATTCTTGTTGATTGTTTGACACTTTGGGCGATGAACGTGGTTACCGGAGGAGCCGATGCCAGTAAAGAATTAATTCGGCTTCATGAGGCTTTGCAAAAAACTGCAGGTCCTGTGATTCTAGTTAGTAATGAAATCGGACTAGGGGTAGTGCCAGGTGATAGGCTTTCGCGAGGCTTCGTCGAATTGCAGGGCCAAATTAATCAATCCGTGGCGCTGGCAGCAGAGTGTGTTGTTTTTATTTCGGCTGGACTACCCCTAATTATGAAGGATAAAAAGATATGAAAATACCTACGACCGTGATTACCGGGTGCCTCGGTGCTGGCAAGACTACGGTTATACGTCATTTGCTGGAGAACGTTGGTGATAAGCGGATTGCTCTTATTATTAATGAATTTGGTGACTTAGGTATTGACCGTGAATTGATTACGGGATGCGATATAGAAGGCTGTGAAGACGAAAATATTGTGGAATTAACTAATGGTTGTATCTGCTGTACGGTTGCCGATGATTTTCTACCGACCATTGAAGCGTTTTTAGATTGGCCGACACCACCAAACCATATTGTAATTGAAACATCTGGTTTGGCATTGCCTAAACCATTGGTTCAAGCCTTTAATTGGCCAGAAATCCGCTCTCGCGTAACCGTTGATGGCGTGGTTACTATTATTGATGCGCCGGCTGTTGCGGAGGGGCGCTATGCCAGTCATCCGGGAGCTGAAAAGAGACAGCGAGAGTCTTCAGATAAGCTTGATCATGAGGCACCTTTAGATGAGGTCTTTGAGGACCAACTACTCTGCGCGGATTTAGTCCTTCTTAACAAAGCTGATCTCATTCCCAAAGATAGTCTGGAGAAAGTGAGTAAAGCTATTTCTGCCAAAACGCATCCGGCTGTCACAATAATACCAACTTTGAGAGGTGCAATTGACCCTGGCATATTGTTAGGGCTTGGCGCTACGGCCGAGAAATTTATAGAGTGTCGTCACACGCACCATGAGGGAGATGACGCGCATGACCATGATGATTTTGCGACCTTTACAGCCTCTTTAAAGGATATTTCTGACCCTGAGGACTTGGTGCGCCGCATCAAGCAGGTCGCAATCGATCACAATATTCTACGGGTTAAAGGTTTTGTAAATGTTCTGGGAAAAGAAATGCGTCATGTAGTGCAAGCCGTCGGCCCACGATTTCAAAGCTACTATGACCGACCTTGGCATGCCGATGAGTTTCGTTGTACTGAACTCGTAATTATTGGTGAAGCAGGCCTTGACCAAATAACTATTATGCAAGCTCTGAACGGAGACTGATTTGCACCTTCTCGCTGCCCAGCCCGGGGCTATAGACGATGGATCTGAAGCTGTTGATCTTTGCCAAACGCCCGGTGATATAATTTTTATATCCGCAGCAGATACTGAGCTATCAATGCTTGCAGATGCGCGTGCAGCACTGCCGGCAAAGGGCTTCCCATCTATGCGGCTCGCCAATCTAATGCAGCTTGGCCATAATATGTCGGTTGATCTCTATATTGACGGGGTCATCACCAAAGCAAAAATTGTGATTGTGCGTCTTTTAGGGGGGCGAGGCTATTGGCCATATGGCGTTGAACAAATCGTTCTGGCCTGCCGCCGAGCTGACGTACATTTAGCTTTTCTACCCGGCGATGATGAGCCTGATCTCGAGCTCACTGAGCTCTCAACATTACCGATTGAGTCACAACACCGCCTCTGGCAGTACTGCGTGCATGGTGGCCGGGAAAACATTGCTGATTTGTTGCGTTACACGGCTGATCTAATTGGGATCAAAACGGAATGGCGGGAGCCGCGACCCTTGATGCGGGCTGGATTGTATTGGCGGGGTACTGCAAGCATAGATTTAGACGCTATTCGTAAGGATTGGAAGCCAAACCAACCTGTCGCTGCCTTGGTTTTTTATCGTGCACTGATGCAGGCAGATAATCTTTTAGCTGTCCAGGCGCTGGTCGAGGGGCTGGCCGACGTCGGCCTCAATGCATTGCCGATATTTATTGCAAGTCTTAAAGACGAGGTTTCGGCTGCGGCTTTGGATACTTTTTTTGCGGAAGAGTCTCCAGATATAATCTTAAATGCAACGGGCTTTGCTTATTCGCCTCCGGGCAAACCTCGCGTAAAGGGTCCTTTCGATATTTTTGATGACGGCGAATCTGGCCCACCCGTGTTGCAGGTTGTATTTTCAGGCGGCAATCGGGAGGGTTGGTCTGATAATACCCGGGGGCTCTCAGCACGTGATATCGCCATGAACGTGGCACTTCCTGAAGTTGATGGCCGGGTTCTTACACGGGCTGTATCCTTTAAAGGAGTGGCGCGTCGCGACCAGTTGAGCGAGACGAATGTTGTACGATATGAACCAGTCTCCAACCGCATTGCATTTGTTAGTAAGCTGGCTGCGGCTTGGGCCAAGCTTGGGCGGACACCTGCAGCAGAACGTCGGATTGCACTTGTGTTGGCTAATTACCCTAATCGGGATGGTCGGCTCGGTAATGGTGTTGGCCTTGATACGCCGGCAGGTGCTGTCGAGTTACTGCGAGCGATGAAGGATGTGGGCTATACTATTGGTGAGGTTCCTGACGATGGCGATGCGTTAGTGTCCCGGATTTTGCTTGGCCCAACTAATGATTTTGATAAGCTAGCTGACCGCAAAATCACCGAGACTTTATCACTGGCTGATTATAATCTTTTTCTGGGTGAATTACCCTCTGGCGTCCATAACGCGGTAATAGAGCGTTGGGGAGAGCCAAAAAATGATCCTTTTTACCAAGAAGTAGCGGGCACGTGCGGACGCTTTGCTATTCCTGCGTTTCGAATCGGTAATGTTACTATAGGGTTACAGCCAGCACGCGGCTATAATATTAACCCAAAAGAGAGCTATCACGATCCTGATCTAGCTCCTCCGCACAGCTATCTTGCCTTTTATGCATGGCTACGGAATAGTTTTAGAGCGCATGCCCTGATCCATTTTGGCAAGCATGGTAATTTGGAATGGTTGCCCGGGAAGGCGTTAGCCCTCTCCGAAAATTGTTTTCCGGAAATTGCCCTGGGGCCTCTTCCTAATATCTATCCATTTATTGTTAACGATCCGGGTGAAGGCACTCAAGCCAAGCGCAGGACGAGTGCGGTTATAGTTGATCACCTCACCCCGCCATTGACCCGTGCAGAGAGTTATGGTCCGCTTAAAGACTTGGAACAACTGGTGGATGAGTACTTCGAGGCGGCAGGGGTTGACCCTCGCCGCCTCAGAGTACTTGCCCGTGATATTCTTGATCTTTGCCATGCAAATGGCTTGGGTGCCGATTGTGGTATCAATCCAAAAGATGAAGATGCTGTGGCTCTTGGCAAACTTGACAATTATCTCTGTGAACTGAAAGAGATGCAAATTCGAGACGGCCTGCATATATTCGGTGTTGCGCCTGAGGGCAGGCTTTTGACTGATCTTTTAGTGGCGCTGGCGAGGGTGCCTCGTGCCGATGGGAATGCGGGCGATGCCTCTCTGCAACGCGCGTTGGCTGAAGACCTTGGACTAGAATTTGATCCTCTGAATTGCGAATTGGCAGCTAACTGGACGGGTCTAAAACCAGATATCCTTGCGTTATTAAATGATGATGTATGTCGCACCAATGGAGACATGGTTGAGCGTTTGGAAATACTTGCTGTTAAATTAGTAGCAAAAGAGATACCCGTTCAATCCAGTTGGGTTAATACTATAGCGGTTCTAGAGATAATAGAGACCCGCCTCCGTCCTGCGGTTGAGAATTCAGGAAAGGCTGAGATTGCAGGCGTCATAACGGCGCTTTCAGGTAAATTCTTGGAACCGGGCCCCTCTGGGGCGCCAACCCGAGGTAGACCAGATGTGCTGCCAACGGGGCGAAATTTTTACTCCGTTGATACCCGCACCGTGCCGACGCCAGCGGCTTGGAAATTGGGCTGGAATTCTGCTGGGATTTTGGTCGAGCGTCATATGCAGGAACATGGGGTTTGGCCGCGCACGGTTGCACTGAGTGCCTGGGGGACATCTAATATGCGGACAGGGGGAGATGACATCGCACAAGGTATGGCGCTCCTGGGGGTCAAGCCGACCTGGGATGTAGCGTCAAGGCGTGTTACGGGTTTTGAAGTAATGCCCGCCACTGTATTGGGTCGACCTCGGGTAGATGTCACTTTGCGGATATCAGGTTTTTTTAGAGACGCTTTTCCAAACTTGATAGACCTGTTTGACTCTGCCGCACGTGCGGTGGGGGCGCTTGATGAACCGAGCGAAATTAACCCGGCAGCTTGCAGTAATCGTCGGGAAAACTTGGCGCTTCAAAAATCAGGCTTGAGTCCTGCTGATGCCCAACGACGTTCTGGATACCGAGTGTTTGGATCTATGCCAAGCGCATATGGGGCTGGATTGCAGGCTCTTATAGATGAATCTGTCTGGGAGACTGATGAGGACCTAGCACGAGCTTATATTGCTTGGGGTGGCTATGCGTACGGTGCGGGCAGCGAGGGTCAACCGGAGCATGATTTGTTTGAGACACGCCTTAAAACTGTTGAAGCTGTTATTCATAATCAGGATAATCGTGAGCACGACTTACTTGACTCCGATGACTATTACCAATTTGAAGGTGGTATGACGGCGGCCGTCCGACAGCTCTCGGGGACCCAGCCCGCGGCGTATCACATGGATCATTCTTGCCCTGAAACGCCACGAGCACGGACACTTGAGGAAGAGGTCGCGCGTGTTGTGCGTGCACGCGTAATAAACCCAAAGTGGATCCGGGGAGTTATGCGGCACGGCTACAAGGGTGCTTTTGAGATGGCCGCAACAGTGGACTATTTATTTGCTTTTGCTGCGACAGCACATTGTGTTGCTGATCATCATTTTGATGCTGTTTTCGACGCCTACTTGGCCAATAATGCCGTGCGAGAGTTTCTGGAGATTAATAACCCGTCTGCACTGCAAGAAATGGTTGCGCGTTTTAAAGAAGCTCAGAGTCGTGGCCTTTGGAGGCCTCGGCGTAATGATACAATAAACGCACTTAGGACAATGGAGCGAGCCTCTGAAACTATCAAATCTGATGACAAGGGATAGCGTCAGACCTGATGATGTATCTAGTCGAACACTCAGCATTGGTGCAGTTGAACATATATTTTAAGCGTCTATTGTCAGAGATGATATTTTCTGAATGCTAGCTAAGTGCAGTTGAGCCTCGCGTATCACTTGGTTAGACTGGACTAGTAAATCCCGAGAGCTTTTGGTCTTTGCTGAAAAATTATTTCAATATGGGGCTTAGACTGATTTGCATAAATTTCCACCCATTAATTACAGTTACAACTTGGTTGCAATTTATGTTGGCTCAAGTGTCTTTAATGGCTTGCGTGTTTCAAGAAATTTTTTGTTTTAATTGTGATGGCATAAAACAAAGAGGACCCGGGACCTTAGCAACATGCCTTAATGGGGGCGCGTTTAGAAAGCGGTGATTTTTTAGCGACCAACGCCATATAGTAAGAAATTGTGTTTTGACGGTATCAAAACATCTCTGAGCGAGATGGGACCAATTATATTACAGGTATATTATCTTATTCTATAACCTCACGTTTATGGACGCCCCAGAATTCAACCCTTCTTAGCCAACCCTCTATGCCCTCTGTTCTAACTCTGCACCAAGTGCTCTCTCGAGGACATTCGAGTAGTCTTGCAATGACGCCGGGTTCAAGTTGGGCTACTGGTCTACTCTGCGATGCCGCGCGACTTCGGAGGGACCGTATTTTTTGTGTGATTACAATGGTGCGCCTGCTCGCCAGCATGCTTTGGTGTACCCAACCTCGTGTATCTTGGGGGTCTCGCAGTTTCCGCCAAGTCCCAAACTCCGCCACGACTTCCATGGGAAAGTTTCGCCGTCGATATACCCATTCAACTGGATATTGAACCCCAGGCCCAGCTCGCATGTTGACTTCCGTAGCTCGCAGGCTGACAAAGCGTGGTAGTGGCAGACCGGAGCCTTTAATTTGTGCAACAACAACGTCAGGCAACAGTATAACAAGACACATAAACATAATTTTAAGATAACGCATAATACGAGAATTTACCGAAAATAAAAAAATACACTCATTTACTATAGGATGTTGTGTGGCTTAGACCAACGGAAGCTGGACAAGGCGCTTTTGGATTGCTACGCCTGACAGGGCTTCGGCTCAAGGCTAAAATAATAATTTTAAATTAGAGGAGTTATTCTATGGGCCAAGACCGCCCCAACGTAGTGGTCACTCGTAAGCTGCCTGATGCTATTGAGACCCGGATGATGGAGCTTTTTGATGTTCAGTTGAACTTGGATGACCAACCTATGACCAAGGATGAGATCATAGGAGCTCTCAAGACCGCTGACGTTTTGGTTTGCACTGTCACTGACCGCGTTGACGCAAGTATGCTATCTCAAGCTGATGAAAAATTTCGGCTGATTGCTAATTATGGCACTGGAGTTGACCATATCGATTTAGCTACAGCACGCAAAAAAGGAATAACGGTAACTAATACGCCGGATGTCCTTACAGAAGACACTGCTGACATGACCATGGCGATGCTTTTGGCCGTGCCCCGCCGCATTAATGAGGGAGAGCGACTTTTGCGCGCAGGGGACTGGAGTGGCTGGTCACCAACGGGAATGCTTGGGCACCGCATCTATGGTAAACGACTGGGCATTATTGGCATGGGGCGGATAGGCACTGCAGTCGCCCGAAGGGCGCGCGGCTTCGGTATTTCGATTCATTATCACAATCGTCACCGCGTTCATGAAGAAACTGAAACCGAATTGGAAGCGACCTATTGGGAAAGCCCAGATCAGATGTTAGCGCGCATGGACATGATATCCGTGAATTGCCCCCATACACCGGGTACTTATCATTTACTGTCAGCCCGACGATTGAAGCTTTTGCAGTCGCACGCTGTTATTGTGAATACCTCTCGTGGTGAAGTTATAGATGAAAACGCTTTAACTCGCATGCTGGTGGCTGGTGAAATTGCTGGGGCTGGCTTGGATGTTTTTGAACATGAACCAGCAGTTAACCCAAAACTCCTAGCTCTGGATAATGTTGTTTTGTTGCCGCACATGGGGTCGGCCACTCACGAGGGCCGCAACGATATGGGTGAAAAGGTATTAATAAACATTAAAACTTTCGTTGATGGTCATACCCCGCCGGACCGGGTCTTAGGTGAGGGATTTTAAATCGCGGCGGGGACTAAGGGGCTTACGTCCGAGCTAAAGGTCGAGGGATGGGCTTTTTTCTTATTTCATCATAATTTAAATAAGGACGGTAACTAATTGGAGGTAGCGATGCATTATCTTCATTGGTAAGTTTATAAGCAATAGACGGCTGTTCGCAGACTTTACTCTCGATGTGATGTGAGTGAGCCAAGCGCCACGGTGACGGGAATGCGCTATGTTTAAGCCCTGCGGAGTTGATGCTGTCTCGAAGTCACCAGGGTGGATTTAAGCAATAAAGATTAAACCTTTGGTTAGAATCGAAATAAAGACGATGGGCTTGAAATAGATAAAGGCAATCCGGAATGTATAATGCAAAATCTCTAATGCGAGACCGTTACGGTCTAGACATCGATTTAGCCGTAAAGATTACCCCGACCATGGAGGGTATGCTCTTGCATCGGAGTTGTCGGGCCTATACTGGTCAAGATATAGATGAGGGGTTGTTAAATGTCTTACTAGCTTGCGCTCAGTCGGCACCGAGTAAATCCAACTTGCAGCAATATTCTATTGTTGTTGTGCGTGACGCAGACCGGCGGGCGGCCATCGCTAAACTGGTTCCGGGTCTCTTACCATGGTTTGAGACAGCCCCTATATTTTTATGCTTCCTTGGAGATTTGCGGCGTATTCGGCGCTTAGCTAAACTTCGAAGCCGAAACTACCAGAATAACAATTCAGACACGTTCATGAACGCTTGTGTGGATGCTGGGCTGGCTATGCAAAATTTTGTCACTGCGGCGGAGAGTGCAGGACTTGGGACATGTCCAATCTCTATGATCCGTGATCAAATCGCGATGTTTGCGGATATTTTACAACTACCTAATGGTGTTTTTCCGATAGCAGGCCTTACGATAGGTTGGCCTAAAAATACTGGTGTTTCAGCCGTACGTCTCCCAGCCTCGACGGTGGTTCACCGGGAGGTCTATAATGATGCTAATCTTGAAGCAGACATCGAGGAATATGATTTGCGTGCGCATGAACGGAAGCCCATTGAGCCTGATGGTCAACGCCTAAAAGATATTTTTGGTGAGGTTGAGATTTGCACATGGTCTGACAACGTGACGCGTCAGCTTTCTGAACCAGAGCGCCCGCTTTTTAGGGAATTTTTGCGCAGTAGGGGTATCCACCTCTCTTGATTAAATAAATAAAACAGCCCCAGTTTTGTTAACATCACCTAAAAAAGTGACAGCTCCGCCTTCCTCAATTGTTATGTCATTGCGCAGACTCTCTCGGGTTACGCTCGTGGCCTTGAGGCCCATCTCGCAGACAAGGAAACGCACCCCCATAGTGCTACAAGCACCCAGTAATTCTTCGAAGGTCGCTATTTTCTTCCTCGCGAAGTCTTTGTCGCAATCTGCCCCAGTTCCTAGCCCACTGCTGAGTGGCATAAGCGTCCAGCCAAGATTCCCCTCTGGATTAGGTTTTAAGAGTGCGCGGCAGGCTTGCATAGTGAAAAAAAGTGTAACCGGCCTATTGAGTGCCGCCGCCGCCGCCGCCAAGACTAAAGCGTAATGCACCTTGTCGAAGTGGCAGTCATACACGATTATGGATAGCGTCTCAAAATTTGAAATCTGATTATTCATGGATTGATAAATCTTTTATTGATGGGGCTTCACCGCAGAGTGGGCAGCTTGGGTCCGGGCTGACTTTAATTTTTCGTATATCCGCTCCAAGTCCATCACATATGATTAAAGATCCAGACAAGCTCTCACCAATGCCCAGCAACTCCTTGATCACCTCGGTAGCTTGGAAAGATCCCATCATGCCGCAGAGGGCGCCTAAAACACCGGCTTCTGCGCAGGTTGGAACCAGACTTTCAGGTGGCGCTTCAGGAAAAAGGCAACGGTAGCAGGGCCCTGCTGCTTGCCCCTTTAAGCCTTTAAACGCTCGATAAGTAGCGATCTGAGCGTCAAACCGCAAAATAGCCGCAGATACAAGTGGCACTCGGGCAAAAAAACAAGCATCGTTGACAAGAAAGCGTGTCTTAAAATTGTCTGACCCGTCAGCCACTAGGTCGTATTGATTAATAAGGTCTGCGGCGTTAACTGCAGTGATCCGTGCGAGGTGCGCCTCGACTTGAACGTCTGGATTAATAGCGGTGATCGCATCCTCAGCAGATTTTATTTTTGCCTTACCTACATCTGCGGTTCGGTATAGGATTTGTCGTTGCAAGTTGGATAGCTCTACAAAGTCATCATCGATAATTCCAATCGTTCCAATTCCCGCCGCAGCAAGATAGAGAACGAGGGGAGACCCAAGCCCGCCTGCCCCGATAACAAGCACACGAGACTCTATAAGCTTTGCTTGGCCGAGCCCGCCGACCTCCGGCAAAAGTATGTGTCTGGCATATCGATTAACTTGTTGTTCCGTGAACTCCATTTTCGCAGTTCCTTATTGGGCTTTTATATCAATGTCTTTAAACGATCTGTCAAAAAAATCTTTATATCGCTCCATCGCTATATCATTTTCTCTGAACTAAAAACAAATGATGTTTGATTTACTGACTAAGGCGCTGATAAAGCTATATCACCGATTTGTGTCGATTATGCAGCACAGCTCATACTCACTATTTTGCAGAGGCTGTCGTCTTAGCATTTATGTGCTAATAGGAATCCACGTCGTGAGGAGCCTATCCTAATCTAATTGCATTTATGAAATAATCTTTGAGCATTTGCTCTAAATATCTCTGCAGGTCAGCCGAAAACTCATAATTCTTCCAATTCAGATGGGCTTACAGCCCTGATGTACAAAACTTTCAAAGACCGTCTAAATGCTATAATCGGGCGGGCTTGAGAGTGATTTCAATAACTGAGCCCTAATCGTAATCTGGTAACTTATCTTGTCTTTTTAGTCGACCCCTGTGGACCCAAAGCTACCTAAACCGCGTTTCGTTATGTTTAAGGAATTTCTCTCAACCCATTCAGCTCGGGTGATTGGCGAAATGACTACTTGCGCGATGCGCATACCACGCTTTATTTCGAAAGTGTATTCTCCATGATTAATTAGTATGACACCTATCTCTCCACGGTAATCTGTATCAATCGTGCCGGGACTGTTTAAACAGGTTACCCCATGTTTTATTGCCAAGCCGGAGCGAGGTCGTATTTGCGCCTCAAATCCTGGGGGAAGTGCGATGGCAATCCCGGTGGGTACCAGTGTTCGCTTGCTCGGTGGCAAACTGAGTGTGTTGTCAAGTGCGGCGAGAAGGTCCATACCCGCGCTTCCCGGTGTAGCATAAGCAGGAAGGTCCATTTCAAAGCCATGCCGTAAGCGCATAATTGTCACTTGGACGCGAGCAGCTATTCCTTCATTCATATTTAGGCCTTTAATTCCGAGGTGAGGGCGCTCGCGATGCATGTTGTTAATTTTTTTGCCACCGCGCTCTTGCTCATCGCGGGCCATTGATTGGCTCCAGCCGGGGTAATTAGATGTACGGTATTATCATCACCTCCAAATGTTTTTGTTTCCGGCGATACGTCATTGGCGATAATCCAATCGCAGCCCTTGCGTAAGAGTTTTGCCTGAGCATTCCCAACTATATTCTCGGTCTCGGCAGCAAAGCCGATGACCAAAGCCGGGCGATTTTCTTCAAGAGCTGAGAGCGCTGCAAGAATATCGGGGTTTTCTCGCAGAGTCATGGGGAACGGGGCCTCGCCACAAGTCTTCTTGAGCTTCTCCTCTGACGGGTCAGCAACATACCAATCGGAGACTGCAGCGACACAGACAGCAACATCCGCAGGGCGACCATCGGTACAAAGTAGCTCTTTACACGCAGATAGCATATCACGCGCCGACTCAATATAAACCATGGTGACCCCGAATGGGTCGGGCAGTTTGGTTGGACCAGAAACCAAAGTAACGTCCGCTCCAAATGAAGCTAGCGCCTCGGCGATAGCGTGACCTTGCTTGCCGGATGAGCGGTTGGAAATAAAGCGCACAGGGTCTATTGGCTCCAAGGTGGGACCGCTGGTGACGATTGCTCGCTTGCCTGTTAACGGCTTTACAGTATTAAAGAAGCTATCAACAGCGGCGGCGATGTCAGCTGGTTCGCTCATGCGACCCATACCATATTCACCGCATGCCATTTCGCCTTCGACCGGACCGATCAGATCAACACCGCGAGAAGTTATTGTTTTAAGATTGGCCTGGGTAGCCTTATGCTCCCACATGCGGACATTCATGGCAGGGGCGACTAGAACAGGCTTATCAGTAGCAAGCAGGACTGTTGCTGCTAGATTATCAGCCTGTCCTCCTGCCATCTTAGCGAGTGTATTGGCGGATGCGGGTGCCACTAGTAATACATCGGCGTCGCGACTCAATTGGATATGGCCCATCTCTTGTTCATCGGTGAGCGAAAATAAATCCTCATACACTTTATCTTCGCTAACTGCGCTAAGCGTTAATGGGGTCACAAACTCTTTTGCACCGTCCGTCATGACACAGCGAACTGTTGCGCCGAGCTCGCGAAGACGGCGGACTAATTCAGGACATTTATAAGCCGCTATGCCGGCAGTAACGATCAGTAAAATGCTTTTCCCAAAAAGCATGGGCTGAATTCCCGATTCAACTTCCAACGAATAGTATTAATTAGCCCGAGGAATAGCAGCACGCAAGACTATCGGTACGAGTTAATTTATGAAAATGTCAACAGCACGATTGAGCCTAGTAGTGCGATACAAATCCATGACATTATACGGTTTGTATTTTCACCTAGGTTTTTATGTGAAACAACCCTTTTGGAGCGCAGCCGTATTTCACCGCTCGAAATGATCGCCGCACTTTCTTCTATAGTGTCCATGATCCGCGGCAGACGACTAAGCGTTTCTGCTGCCCCTTCAACAGCATTTTTAACTCGAGCCTCAGGGCCGAGATTAGCCCGCATCCAGCCTTCGATCAGTGGACGTGCAAGCATCCACATATTTGCCTCTGGGTCGAGTTTACGGGCGGTCCCCTCGGCGACTAATAAAGTTTTTTGCAATAACAGTAATTGCGGCTGAGTCTCCATTTCAAAGGTCTCGGTAATTTTAAATAATTGGCCAAGTAATTGAGCGATGGAGATCTCATTTTGCGGTTTATCAAGGATAGGTTCAGCTATTGATCGGCAGGCTTGGGTAAATATTTCAACGGAACGATGCGGGGGCACCCATCCAGCCTCAAAATGCACTTCAGCTGCGCGACGGTAATTGCGAGTAAGGAAGGCAAGAAGCATCTCAGCTAAATACCTGCGAGTTTTTACATCAATTCGACCCATTATACCAAAGTCAACGACTCCAATAGCGCCATCAGGCATCACAAATAAATTGCCTGGATGAACATCTGCATGAAAAAAACCGTCTCGAAAAACCTGAAGGAAGGTTGCGTTAGCGGCCTTGGTCAAAACTTCACTGGGGATTAAACCAGCATTTGATAGTGCGTCTCGATCATCAAGAGGGAAGCCGTCTAACCGCTCCGTAACCATCACGCGCTGGCTGGTGCGACTCCAATCAATCTCAGGTATAAAAAAATCTGGGTCACCCCGGAAATTCTCACGCATTTCATCGGCGGCGGCGGCTTCGAATCTGAGGTCCATCTCCATCTCAACAGTTTCAGCTAATTTTTTAATTACTTGGACGGGCTTTAATCTGCGGAGCTCGGGACGTAAATTTTCAACTAGTTCCGCTATCCAATACAACAGATTTATGTCGCGTTGAAAGGCCTGTTCGATATGAGGTCGAAGGACTTTTACGGCTACCTTTTGACCACTTTCCGTTACGGCAAAATGTACTTGCGCTATTGATGCAGCGGCAATGGGAGTATCATCGAAAGTAAAAAATAATTTCTCAAGAGTCTGGCCTAATTCTCTCTCGATGGTGTCGCGTGCTTGGTCTGTGGGAAAAGGCGGCAAGCGGTCCTGCAGCTTTGATAGGTCCTCACACATTTCTTCACCCAAAAGGTCGGAGCGTGTAGCGAAAGCTTGTCCCATCTTTATAAAACTTGGCCCCGCCTCGGTGAGTGCTTGTGCCAGGCGCTCACCCGGTCGCCCTCCAGCCTTACGCCCCGCAATCAGCCTGACTATGGAGACGACTGAGGGCGCTAAACCAAAAAGTTCGAGAAGGAATAGGGCATCGTGGCGTGCTAGTACGAGTGCGACGCGCATTAAGTTAGTGCTATTACGGATAGTTGAGAACACCCTCTAAATCCGCCATGCTGAGTGAAGAGCGGCTATTCCCCCTGAAAGATTCCGCACTTTCACATTTCCAAGACCAGAATCCAAAATCATGGTGGTGAAACGACTCTGATCAGGGAATTGGCGGATACTCTCCGCAAGGTATTGATAGGCTGTTCTGTCGCCGGCAATCTGAGCTCCCAGCATTGGAAGTACTTTAAAGGAATATGCGTCGTATATTTTAGATAAGATCGGAGCAGTGACGTGGGAAAATTCTAGACATAAGAATCGACCCCCTGGTTTCAAAACTCTTCGCGCCTCCGATAGCGCGCGTGCAATATGGGTAACATTCCGGATGCAAAATGCGATTGTGTAAGCATCGACTGACATGTCGTTAACAGGGAGGTTCTCAGCGTCGCCATTAATCCATTTAATACTATTAATTATTCCTCTGTTTATTGCATGTTCGCGTCCGCGCCTGAGCATTGCCGAATTTATATCAACGACTGTTATTGATCCGGGATGGGCCTTGGGCAGTCGCGCTAAGACCCTAAAGGGAATATCTCCTGTTCCCCCGCCTACGTCTAATAATGTCATACCGGGTTTTGGGGCCAGCCAATCGATCATGACATTTTTCCAGAGGCGGTGAACGCCCATGCTCATGACGTCGTTCATCAAATCGTATTTATTTGAGACGTTGTCGAATACTTCTTTTACTAAAGATGCTTTTTCAGTTTCGCCCACCTTGCGGTATCCGAAGTATGTTGTTTGTTCGTCAATAAGTTTGCCCATTATTAGCGGAAGATAGCTCAAGCTACCCTCAGAGGCCAGAAAACCATGATAACAAAATAAATAAACGACAAAAAAATAAATTTTGCTAGTGTCTGCTATGGACAAAGTCCGTTGCACGCGGCATATCGATCCGAAAATATAACGAAAGTTAGAGTCTCCGCTATGCCTGAACTGCCCGAAGTAGAAACGGTCTGCCGCGGCCTCCAAGATACCATAACAGGCTCGCGCTTGGAAAAAGTCATCGCGCGACGTTCGGATCTCCGGTTGCCCTTGCCCGAGGACTTTGGCCAACGTCTCACTGGGCGCACAATAAGTTCGGTTGCTCGGCGTGCTAAATTTATTCTGATTTCGCTGGATAACGATAGCGTGTTGATTGGACACTTAGGTATGTCTGGGAGGATTCGAATTTTTAATAGCACCCCCCCGCCTGAAGAGCGTCACGACCACGTAATATTTGAGACTAACTCGGGCGTCACGATTCGGTTCAATGATCCGCGCCGGTTCGGGTTTTTAGATATAGTGGATGGGAGTTACCTTAATACTCATCGATATCTCAAAAATCTTGGCCCTGAGCCACTTGATGACGCCTTTGATGGGTCTTTGTTAATTTACCGACTGGCAAAAAAAATGACGTCTTTAAAAGCGGCTTTGCTTGACCAACGCATTGTTGCGGGTCTTGGTAACATTTATGTGTGCGAGGCACTCCATTTAGCTGGGCTATCTCCCCGTCGGAGAGCGGGAACCGTCGGGACTTTGCGGGCTGCACGCCTGAGCGATGGTATTAAATTAGTTTTGAAGCGCGCCATTCAGGCTGGTGGCTCGTCGCTTCGTGATCATCGCCAGCCCAATGGGGAACTAGGATATTTTCAACATAATTTTCAAGTTTATAATCGAGAAGGCGAGGATTGTATAAAATGTGGGTCGGGTTATTTGGTAAAACGGATCGTTCAATCGGGGCGGTCCACATTCTTTTGTTCTCATTGCCAAAGATAGAGGAATAATGCGGTTTTGAGAAAACTTGGCCGGTGGTACTTAATTTTTATGATGTGGAGTTTATCCGCGGTATTTATCACGCAGATTTGTTATGCAGATAATGCCGCTCGATTTTTGAGTGTAATAGAGGATCTCCCATTGATGCCGGGTCTAAGCGAGGATAAAGACGCTGCAATAACATTTGACAGTATAGATGGGCGTATTGCAGAGGCCCAGGCTTATTATAACTCCAGATTAGATAAAGGTGGTTCGGCTATTGCTGATGCTGTGCGCGCGTTTTACGCTGCATCTTTGCCACAATTGGGATGGCGGCCATTATCTGACCACACATTTCATCGTGCCGGGGAGACCCTTGAATTATTAATTTCATCTGAAAGTGGGGTTGGCGTATCGGTTCGGTTTGCTTTGCGGCCTCAAAAACTTAATTGATGTTCTGCGTAAGGGTGTCTTGCTCGTGCTATCTTGGCGCTAGAGTGCTTGACGATGGTTTATCGCAGCTTTATAACCGCGAAATTCGGGGTCGGTTTTTCAAACAAAGATACAGTGTTGCTGGTCAATTTAATCAAGTGGTATGTTCTGAGGAAATGCTATAATGGCAAATCATGCTTCTTCTAAAAAACGCATCCGGCAAAGCTCGCGCCGCACTAATGTCAATCGGTCTCGGCGCGGACCTATTCGCACGTGTCTGCGTGCAGTGGAAGAGGCTATCCTTGGGGGGAACCGTCCTCTAGCTGAAACTGCATTCAAGCTGGCAGAGCCGCAAATGGCGCGGGGCGTTAATAAAGGGCTTATCCACCGTAACACTTTAGCGCGCAAACTATCACGTCTGTCTGCTCGCATTAAAATGATGGAAACCTAACTATTTTTCTCGCCTAAAAGGATATTTTATCCGTTCTCCCAACGTCCCGGTGGCTAGGTGACTTGTACACTAAATAATCCATTATATTTTGACGGCGGGACTCATAGTGCTGTCAGAGTCAAGAACAATATTTTCAGTGTTCTCCTTACGGCCCCATTGAAAGCCATTGCAATGGCTTATAATGTCATTGTTGTAAACGTGTGTTGGAAATTGAGTGTGTGCGACCATTGCTAACTTTGGGTTAAAAACTTTATGGCATTCACATAAGCAAGACATTTGGATGATATTGCCTGTTAATACGAATATTAGGAGATACAAACTTTTGTTGAAATGGTGTCACTTGGTTTCAAAGGGGGAGGGGCACTGGGACGACAAGTCGATATTAATGTAATATAAAGCAGGCATTTTCGGATAAGGTTTTTTAGTAAGTAAAGTGTTGAGGCTTGAATACGGAATTTTTGAGAAAACTTGAGTTTAATTGAGCTTGCACGGGGCGGGATCGTCGCAGTCAAACGACGGACAAAATGCAGCGACAATGCTGCAGGTTAAGGGCTTGAAAAAATATGGGACCAATTCGCGACAAACCAAAAAAAGTGGCGACAAACGGGGCGACTTCGAACGGGCGATTCGATACAAGAGATGAGGTTGATATTTCAGCGCATTCGGGAGCCAGTGTTGGTGGGGTAGAAGTGAGTGCAGATGAGCTAGCCACTCATTGGGAGAATGTATCCGCTATTATGCGAGCTGAAATCGGAGAGGCCCCATACCAAAGTTGGTTGCGTCCAATGAGCATGCGTGGGATCGATGGGGGCGTTTTGACGATTGCCGTGCCAACACGATTTATGCGGGATTGGGCGGCAGCACATTACCAAGATCGGTTGACGGAGCTCTGGGGCGTTGAAAATGACTCTGTTAAAAGTATAATGATGGTCGTCCGTTCAGCTCCCCCTTTCGGTGATACGACTGATATTCGTCAAAAGCGTGAAGCGGCTGATATTGTTCAACGACGTCGCGAGCGTGGAAATGACTTGAGCGCCCCCTTGGATGGGAGATTTACATTCGAGCAATTTGTTGTCGGTAAACCGAATGAATTTGCATATGCTGCCGCTCGACGTGTAGCGGAGGCTGATAGTGTTCCATTTAACCCATTATTCCTGTATGGAGGGGTTGGTCTAGGCAAGACCCATCTAATGCATGCGATTGCATGGCATATTTCTCAAAGCCAGCCTGAGCGCAATGTAATTTATCTCTCAGCAGAGAAATTTATGTATCGGTTCATTCAAGCGCTTCGGGAGCAAAACACGGTGGATTTCAAATCTCAATTCCGTTCCGTTGATGTTTTGATGATTGATGACGTTCAGTTTATTGCAGGCAAAGACTCCACTCAGGAAGAATTTTTTCATACTTTTAATGCATTGGTCGACCAAGGCCGTCAGATTGTCATTTCTGCGGATAAATCCCCGTCATACCTTGAGGGTATGGAGGAGCGGTTGGTGTCGCGTCTTAATTGCGGCTTAGTAGCTGATATCCACGCGACTACATATGAGCTTCGATTAGGTATACTTCAGTCAAAAGCACATAAACTAGGTGTTGAGGTGTCAGTCAAGGTTTTAGAATTTCTTGCTCATAAAATTACTGCTAATGTTCGGGAGCTGGAAGGCGCATTAAATCGGGTGGTGGCGCATGCCCAATTAGTTGGGCGTGATATTTCTTTGGAAACTACCCAAGATGTTCTTCGAGATTTGCTTCGCGCTAATGACAGGCGGGTGACGATTGAAGAAATTCAAAAGCAGGTCGCGTCTCATTTTAATGTTAGAATTTCTGACATGCACTCTGCGCGCCGAGCGCGATCCGTTGCGCGCCCCCGACAAGTAGCTATGTATCTTGCTAAGCAGCTAACCTCGAGGTCTTTGCCGGAAATTGGCCGTAAGTTTGGCGGTCGTGATCATACGACGGTAATGCACGCCGTCCGCAAGGTTGAGGAGCTTCGCGAGCACGATACTGGCTTTAATGAGGATGTCGAATTGCTGCGCCGAATGCTTGAGGGATGACGCTAAGCGGAAAGGTTAAGAAGGACGGATGCCAGGATATTACGAGGGCGCGGCGTACTCTCCTTTGCTTTTGGCTTCGAGCGAAAGAGCCAAGTAAAAAAAACCCTGAAAAGATTTTGGAAAACAAGGGTTTTTGCTATAATGATGCATTCCCTCAACGGTGAGGGAAGTGCGGGTTTTATTCAGCATTACTGGACGTAGTCTGAATCTTCGAGTTTTCAAAAAAGGTGACCTTAAACATATGAAATTTCGACATGAAACTTATTATTGAGCGTACTGATTTTTTGAAATCGTTGGGCCATGTCCAAAGCGTGGTAGAGCGGCGTAATACCATCCCGATTCTGTCCAACGTTAAAATTGATGCTGGTGATGGGGCGGTAAAGCTAAACGCAACAGATATGGATTTGGATATAGTTGATTCAACTACTGCAAAAGTCTCGACACCCGGCGCCATAACCGTCTCTGCGCATACACTTTACGATATTGTCCGCAAGCTCCCTGACGGAGCGCAAATTGACCTTGATGCAGCTGGCGGGGAGCTAATACTAACAGCTGGACGGTCACGTTTTACTTTGCAATGTTTGCCCACGGATGAATTTCCCGTTCTCTCTGGTGGAGAGTTACCCCATACGTTTCCACTTGGGGCTGTTGAATTGCGGAAACTGATTGATCGATCGAAGTTTGCTATTTCGACCGAAGAAACCCGCTATTATTTAAACGGGATTTATTTGCACAAAGCGGAACGTAATAGCACTGTATTTTTGCGAGCAGTTGCAACTGATGGACATCGCTTGGCGAGTGTTGAGGTGCCATTGCCGCCGGGGGCGGGGAAAATTCCGGGGATAATCGTGCCCCGAAAAGCAGTGATAGAGTTACGTAAGCTAATTGATGAATCTGCGGATGACGTCCAGGTGTCGCTGTCGGACTCTAAAATCCGCTTTGCTTTCGATAACGCGATACTTACATCTAAACTCATTGATGGCACCTTCCCCGATTATGAACGGGTTATCCCGTCGGGGAATGACAAAACCATGCAGGTTGAGTGTAAGACCTTTTCTGAGGCAGTGGATCGAGTTTCCGCGATTTCTAATGAAAAGTCTAAAGCTGTTAAACTAGTTTTGATGAACGGGTTATTGGTGCTGTCTGCATCTAGTCCAGAGCACGGTACTGCTACCGAGGAGGTTGAAGTCTCATATCAAGGGGAAAAGATTGAGATTGGTTTTAACTCTGCATATTTATTGGATATAACTCGGCAAATCGAAGGGGAGATGGCGCGGTTCTCAATGGCTGACTCTTCGTCGCCAACCGTCATGAGAGAAATTGATGATGATAATGCGCTTTACGTACTGATGCCGATGCGCGTGTAGTATGCCAATTATAACTAAGCTGAGGCAGGGAGATCTATACTGTTCGTGAACAGAGGAGACGGAGGTTCCAAACGGACTCATGTTGAAATGAACTCTCTTAATGGCGGTCACTTTTCTGTCCGCAGGCTGACGTTGAGGGACTTTCGTAATTACCAATCTCTGCGGGTTGAGCTTTTGCCCGGCATATCGGTTCTTATAGGAGCTAATGGAGCGGGTAAGACTAATCTTTTGGAGGCGGTTTCTATGCTGGCGCCGGGACGGGGATTAAGGCGGGCAAAGCTTGGGGATATGAGTCGACAGACAGTCGCTAATAATGTTCCGTCCCGGGGATGGGCTGTTGCGGCAAGAGTTGATACGCCAGCTGGTGTTCGCGACATTGGCACAGGCTTTTGCGGAGTAGATGGTGAGAATGTTTCTGGTGGACGTCGCACGGTTCGGATAGATGGTGAAACCATGCGTGGTCAAGCAGCCCTATCTTCAGCCATTAATGTCCACTGGTTGACGCCTCAGATGGACCAGTTATTTCAGGAGGGGTCTTCGGCGCGCAGGCGATTTTTAGACCGTATGGTATTCGGTTGGGACCCCGCTCATGCTGGACGAGTATTGTCATACGAACGGGCTATGCGTGAACGTATGAAATTATTACGGAGTTCCCACCAACCTGATGTAGCATGGCTATCAGCGCTAGAGGAAACTATGGTGTCTAAGGGTATAGCTGTCACAGCGGCTCGTATAGACGTAGTGGGTCGGATTGCATCAGCTGCGGTTGACGGTTGGGGACCGTTTCCCGGCGCTAGAGTCTCACTGGACGGTGATTTGGAGAATTGGTTAATGGATGGGCCAGCTTTGAAAGCTGAGGAGAATTTTCGTGCTACGCTCGTGACTGCGCGGCGTGAAGATGCTCGAATAGGCCGCACTAGCGCGGGACCCCACCGGACAGACCTTTTGGTCCAACATCGGCCGAAAGGTCAAGATGCCGCGCGGTGCTCCACTGGTGAACAAAAGGCGTTGCTCATAGGCTTGGTTTTGGCCGACGCGCGAACTCGCGCGGCGGAGTCAGGGTGCCAACCCATACTCTTAATGGACGAAGTAGCGGCGCATTTAGACGAAGCGCGTCGCGCAGCTTTGTTTGAGGCTTTAGAGGTTGCGTCTGGTCAGGTCTGGTTGACCGGCACAGATCGTGCGCTTTTTGCTCCCTTAGAGGATAGAGCAAATTTTTTTACGGTAAAGGATGAGATAATTGTTCCAGATTGCGATAATTGATAACTCATATATTTAAGGAAAATCATGAGCGAAGACCCCCACTCGGACCCAAAAATTCAGAATAGTGCTGAAGACTACGTTGCGGATTCTATTACAGTATTGCGTGGGCTTGAGGCTGTTCGCAAGCGCCCCGGCATGTACATCGGTGATACAGATGATGGCTCTGGTCTACATCACATGGTTTACGAGGTGGTTGACAACGCCATCGACGAGGCATTGGCGGATCATTGTGACCTTGTGAAAGTGCGGCTAAATGGCGACGGATCTGTAAGCGTCTCAGACAATGGACGAGGAATTCCGGTCGATATCCATGAAGAGGAGGGAGTATCCGCCGCTGAGGTAATTATGACGCAATTACATGCTGGCGGTAAATTTGATCAAAATTCGTACAAGGTATCAGGGGGGTTACATGGGGTAGGAGTGTCTGTGGTAAACGCACTATCTGAATGGTTAGAGCTTCGAATCTGGCGTGATGGGAAAGCCCATTTTGTCCGCTTTGAAGGGGGTAACACCACCTTGCCGCTTGAGATAACTGGCTCAGCCCCAGAGGCTGATGATGGCTCTATCCTGACCGGCAGTGAAATCACCTTTCTGCCGTCTTCAGATACATTCACAATGACAGAGTTTAACCTCAATACTTTGGAACACAGGTTACGCGAGCTCGCATTTTTGAACTCAGGAGTGGCCTTGCAGTTGACTGATGACAGGGGCGTTGAGCCAAAAACTATTGATTTGGTTTATCAAGGGGGGCTAGAGGAGTTTGTCAATTACCTCGATCGATCAAAATCGGCTTTGCACGAGTCAGTCATCGCTGTAACGAGCGAAAAAGAGGATATTACAGTTGAGATGGCCTTGCAGTGGAATGACAGCTATCACGAGACAACATTGTGTTTTACGAATAACATTCCCCAGCGGGATGGTGGAACACATTTAGCGGGGTTTCGGGGGGCGCTCACCCGGACAATTAATAATTATGCATCTAATTCTGGTGTCGCATCCAGAGCAAAGATTTCTATTACTGGCGAAGATGCCCGAGAGGGGGTTACCTGTGTCCTATCGGTAAAGGTGCCGGATCCAAAATTTTCCTCACAAACTAAGGATAAACTCGTATCATCAGAAGTGCGCCCAGTCGTTGAAAGCGTGCTAAGTGAAGCTTTAGATCAGTGGTTTGAAGAGCATCCCGGGGAAGCTAAGAAAGTGATAAGTAAGATCATCGATGCAGCGACTGCGCGTGAGGCTGCTCGCAAAGCACGTGAGCTGACACGGCGCAAGGGGGCTCTAGATATCTCATCGCTGCCCGGCAAATTAGCTGATTGCCAAGAACGTGACCCCGCACAATCAGAACTGTTTATCGTAGAGGGTGATAGTGCGGGAGGTTCCGCCAAGCAAGGCCGGAACAGGGCGAATCAAGCGATACTTCCGTTACGTGGGAAAATCCTTAACGTAGAACGCGCGCGCTTTGACAAGATGCTCTCATCGAGCGAGATCGGGACATTGATTGCTGCGCTGGGTACTGGTATCGGGCGTGAAGATTTTGATATTGAAAAATGCCGTTATCACAAAATCATTATTATGACTGATGCTGATGTTGACGGTAGTCATATCCGAACGCTTTTGCTCACCTTTTTCTTCCGCCAGATGCCGGAATTGGTTCAGCGAGGTTATCTCTATATAGCGCAGCCGCCGCTCTATAGGGCCAAGAGGGGATCTTCAGAGGTTTATCTAAAAGATGATGCACTTTTAGAGGATTATCTTTTTAATGCAGCCATTGACGAGGGCGCCGTGTTTACCTCATTCAGTGGGGTGCAGATAGCTGGTGACGATCTGCGTCATGCCCTGATCGAGGCACGCGCTGCAAAAACTGAGATTATTGGGGTGGCTTGTTACGTGCCGGCTGATGTGGTGGAGCAAGCTGCAATTTTAAGTGCCTTGGACCCTAGCTTACTGGCAGACCCTAAGCAAGCGGCGCAAATCGCTGATTTCATTGCTAAGCGGTTAGATGCGCTAGCCGACCCGCTAGAGCGAGGCTGGATAGGTGAAGGGCGAGAAGATGGTGGGCTTGAATTCGAGAGAACTTTACGCGGTGTTACAGAACGTCATGCTATTGATTCGGCGTTGCTGCGGTCCCAAGACGCTCGTCGTCTTAACAATCGGGCAGGAAGTTTGCAAAAATTGTATGAAAAGCATGGTACCCTTACCATCAAGGATAGAGAACTCTTGGTCACTGGACCGATAGCATTAGTTAATGGCATTATGGAGGCAGGCCGGAAGGGAATCTCCATGCAGAGATATAAAGGCCTCGGTGAGATGAATCCTGATCAACTGTGGGAGACGACCCTAGATCCTGACGCACGGACACTTTTACGAGTAAAGGTTAGTCATACAGACGATGCTGAAGATGTATTTTCAACGCTAATGGGCGATGTAGTAGAGCCAAGACGAGACTTCATTCAGAAGAATGCGCTAAAGGTTAACAATCTTGATGTGTGATAACAAAATTACCTAGCTTGCGCGGTTTGAAGTGTATCTAGAAGAATACACGACAGTCTTTAAAAAATTTTATACGTATTGATACGCTATTCATTTATATTTTTTCAATATATTCCAATATTTTTGGTTCGTTAAAAATTTAACATCAGCCGCCAAAAATAGCTGGATATCAAAAATAGAAAAAGCTCTTTATTTCAGCTGTTAACTTCATGCTAACTGTCACTGGGGCATAACCAAGGTTGTGAGAAAAGAGAATTAAATGAGCGGGTTATTTTCTTTACAATTGGTGTGGTCAGCGATTAAGGCTGCGGCAACTTTTGGTGTGTGGGTCACAATTTTCCTCGTCTGTATTTTTGGTTGGTTTGCTTTAGATCTCCCTGACGCAGATCAAGCATTTCAGGCTACCCGTCGCCCTACTGTGACTATTTTGGCCTCTGATGGATCAGTTTTTGCCACCCGTGGAGACCTTTATGGATTACCGTTCCACCTTAGGGACCTGCCTGTTGCTCTGCCAAACGCCGTTATTTCAACTGAGGACCGCCGTTTTAGATCTCATTTTGGAATAGACCCGTTCGGGATTGTGCGTGCCGCTTGGGCTAATATCAAAGCCGGGAGAATCGTCCAAGGTGGGAGTACGTTAACCCAGCAAGCGGCAAAGAATTTATTTCTCACTCCCGAGCAATCCTATAAGAGAAAAATTCAAGAGATTATTTTGGCATTCTGGATGGAGCGAAAGTTTACAAAAGATCAAATTTTGACGATCTACTTAAACCGCGTTTATTTTGGAGCCGGCACTTATGGCGTCGATGCAGCGGCGCGCCGGTACTTTGGCAAGAGCATTACGGAGGTTACAACTTATGAGGCCGCTCTTCTGGCTGGTTTACTGAAAGCACCTAGCCGTTATAACCCAATAGCAAGTCCGATTGCTGCTGCTAAACGCACCCGGCAAGTCCTGTTGAATATGGTGGCTGCTGGGTACCTAACTGATGCCGAGGTTAACGCGATAATTCGTCGACCTATAAGACGTTATCGCCCACCAGCGGTAAACGGCCGCTATTTTGCTGATTGGGTTTTACAGCGTCTCGGTGATTATGTAACCGTTGGAAAGCACGATCTAGTTGTACGAACAACCTTAGACCCCGGCTTACAAAGGGTCGCTGAGAGATATCTCTCGGGGGGTTTGTCAAATTCGGGTAAAATCGTTAAAGCCGGGCAGGGTGCTCTAGTTACTATGACGAGGGATGGTGCGGTTCAAGCATTGGTTGGAGGGCGTAGTCATGCCGAGAGTCCGTTTAACCGGGCGACGCAAGCAACGCGTCAGCCAGGCTCTGCATTTAAGCCTTTTGTCTATTTGGCGGCTCTTGAGGCTGGATACAAGCCCTCTAGCCCGGTCGATGACTTGCCCATTGAAATTGATGGCTGGAAACCACGAAACTTCAATGGGAGGTATAGAGGCCGTATATCACTTAGTGAAGCGCTCGCAATATCATCCAATGCAGCCGCGGCACGAATCGGTCAGGAAATTGGCTTTGGTAAGATCGCATCTGTTGCCGCGCGTCTCGGTGTTCCAGGCAATATTTCACCCAGGCCAAGCCTTACCTTGGGTACGCACGATATGAGTTTAATTGACCTAACCGCGGCCTATGCACCTTTCGCTAATGGTGGGACTGCAGCTTGGCCTTTTGGTATTTTGCAAATTGAAAATGACAGAGGTGTAGTCCTTTTCAATAGGGTTGGCTCTGGTCTCGGACGGGTTGTAGACGCAGAAGATGCCGCGTCCATGAGCCACATGCTGTCGGGTGTGATAAAAAATGGCACGGGTCGGGCTGCAGCTTTGGCTCGGCCGGCGGCGGGTAAGACTGGCACTAGTCAAAACCATCGTGATGCTTGGTTTATTGGCTATACGGCTGATTTAATCACAGGCGTGTGGGTTGGAAATGACAATGGCGCGCCAATGGAAAAGGTTACGGGTGGCGGTTTGCCGGCCCACATATGGCGCAATTTTATGTCAGATGCACATGCTGGCATGCGCGCAAGAGAACTTGCGGGAATTGATGGAGCAAGGCCTATTCGGCTCAGAAATTCTGCTCACACTCAAAAAAAACCATTGGCGAAGAGGGATGAAAATGATTTTGTGGAACAGTTTTTAGGGTTCTTGTCGAGTCTAAATTAATGCTTCACTTTTTAAAATGCCCGGATGAACAAAACTTAATTCGTTAGACTTTGCCCCGCTGCGAAGATGGTACTGAAAAATTCTTGAGTAATTTAAATATTCTCAGAAATTCAGAAATTGGGAATGTCATTACTCTGTCTCGCTAAGTTTCTTGATAGTAGCAGTGGTACTTTGCCCGTCTATTAATTTAGCTAGTTTAACTTGACCACCCCAACTTTCCACATCTTTACCACCAACCACATCTTCCTTTGCGTAGTCAGCTCCCTTTATTAATACATCTGGTTTTAACGCCTTAATTAGTTCCAACGGAGTGTCTTCTTCGAACACAACAATCAAATCGACATAGGATAATGAAGCCAAAACTGTTGCCCGAGCCTCCTCGTTCTGTATTGGGCGTTTCGGTCCCTTGAGGAAGGCTGTTGAGGCGTCGGAGTTTAAGGCGACGATGAGTTTGTCAGCCGCCTTTTTGGCTTGGTCCAGGAGTGATATGTGTCCGGGGTGTAATAAATCGAAGCAACCATTGGTGAAGCTAATCCTTTGATCCTGCCGCCGCCAAATCGCGACACGGTCCAATGCCTCGGCGTGCGTCACGACCTTGGCCTTCACTTTGGAAATATTATTACGGTTCAACTTTGCTGATAATTCGGTCGTGTAAACAACTGCCGTTCCTACTTTACCCACAACGATCCCTGCCGCTGTATTGGCAATGCGCACCGCGACGGCGAGTTCAACGCCTGTTGTTAGCGCGGCCGCTAGAGCGGCTACAACTGTATCTCCGGCACCTGAAACATCAAAAACTTCGCGGGCTTCGGCCTGGACGTGAAGAGCCGCTTTGTCAGTTATTAAAGCCATGCCATCGCCGCTTAGCGTCACCAATACTGCCCCAAAGTTACTCATTTTGCGGAGTTTTTTTGCAGCCTCTATGGCAGAACTTGTCGACATTAAATCGTTACCTACTACATCACTTAGTTCTTTGCGATTTGGTGTAATTATATCGGCACCTGAATATATGCCGTAATCGATACCCTTGGGATCGACAATTACCCGCTTACCGGCTACCTGAGCCAACTTTATAAGGGCTGCCGCGCGCCCCGCACCTAGAACGCCCTTCCCGTAGTCGGACAGTACAACCATATCGCATGCACTCAAATGCGCGGTGGCTTCGGCCATTAGAGCGTCGGCAGTTTGGGTCGTCAGTGGTTCAGTATCTTCGTGATCCGCGCGCATAATTTGTTGATTGCCTGCCATGTATCGTGATTTTATGCAGGTGGGTCGATTTTTGTCTGATATAAAGATTGCCTCACAATTCATGAGCTCTGCTCTTATTTGTTCACGTAATGAGTTAGCGGCTTGGTCTATACCCACGCAGCTTACCAACGTTACTTGCGCGCCTAATGCATCGAGATTTCGCGCGACATTCCCTGCGCCGCCGGGCATTTCTGTTTCCGATACAATTTGGAGGACGGGCACCGGCGCCTCGGGTGAAATGCGTTCTACATTGCCTGAGACGTATCGGTCTAGCATAACATCTCCCACACATAGGACGTGTTTTTCTCTAACAGTCCTCAGTAAATGGGTAAATTCTATCGCCTCTTTCATACTAAACCGAGCTTTATTTCGAGCGCCCCGCAGAGCATCTGTCCGAGTGTGATGTGCATCTCTTGAATTCTAGCTGTAGTGTTGGAGGGAACAATCAGGTAAGGATCTGCTACATTAATCATATCTCCACCACCTTTGCCGCCCAGACCCGCAGCGATAGCCCCTATTTTTTTTGCCTGACTTAGCCCATGGATTACATTTTTAGAATTTCCTGAGGTTGAAATGCCTATAACTAGGTCGCCGGGCTTTCCTAGCGCCTCTACTTGACGCGAAAAAATATAGTCAAAACCGAGGTCGTTCCCAGCCGCTGTTAATGTAGAGGTGTCCGTTGTTAATGCGATGGCTGCAATAGCAGATCGATCTTTTCTAAACCGTATTGTAAGTTCTGTTGCTAGATGTTGGCAATCAGCAGCGCTGCCACCGTTGCCAAAAAGCATCAATTTTCCGCCGCTTTGGATACAGTTTACTGCATGCCTAACCAACTGACTAAATGGCTCTCTTAAGATGGTTTTAGTTGCGGCTGAGACAACGGCTTGTTCGTCAAACTCGTTATCGAAGAAAGTATCTAAATTCATTTACGAGTACTTGGTCCTTATGGCCCCTTAAGTCAATATAACGCTTGTGCCAGAGCGCAGGCTCTCCATAACGGCAAGTGCGGCCGCACTTGTTTCGATTAGCTCCGCTTCATTAATCGGGGCCGCCGCTCCTGAGTTAACAGCAGCGATAAATTCTCCTAAGGCATGCTTGGCGCCTTTATCCTGAGCTCCTCTCCATGCTTTGGTAGTCTGCTCACCGGAAATGCTTAGTGAGCGAAAATCGTTTATAGTATAGGTTGCCCCACCTGAGTGGACCTCAATCAATTCTTTCCCTTCTGAGTTATCGCCCAACGCAGTGTAGAGAAGCGTTGCCAGTGAGCCGTTGGTAAACTCTAGTGATATGGCAACGTTATCAGGGGCCCCGTCTGCATTTCCTGCTACATGTGCGTCTACCTGTAATATAGGGCTTCCAGCTAATGCCCTTGCCAAATCAATGAAGTGACATGCTTCACCTAAAATGCGTCCGCCACCCTCGTCTGCTGAATGCACCCAGTGATCAGCGGGAACAGCGCCAGCATTAATTCTCATGAAAATCACCCGTCGCCCTGCCTTGAGGCTCAAGCCTTCTATAAGGCGGGTTACAGCGGGTGCGAAGCGTCGGTTAAAGCCTATTTGGAAAAAGCTTCTTGGTCCTTTTGCAATATTGTTGCGGGCATCAATAACGGCGTTTAAACCTTTCCAGTCGAGGGCTAGGGGTTTCTCTACCCACACGGATTTTCCTGCTTTTAGAGACGCAACCGTTAATGCCGCGTGGGAACTGTGTCGGGTTGCTATAATAACTGCGTTAATGCCCTTGGTTGAAAACACTTTATCTGGATCGGTTGTACTGCTTACAAAGCCGAACTGAGCCTGCCCGTGTTCAGCACTGGTGCCGTGTTCCGTGACTAAGGTGTCTAGAATGACGCCTTTACATGCCTGTAAAGTCGGCAGTATTACGCTTCGTGCATAATTCCCGCCCCCAATTACACCAAGTCTGCATGGCTGGGATGGGTGAGTGACAGACGGGGTTAAAATGGATTGGGTCCTTGGTACTTGCCGGATGCCACTGTAAGTGAGAACAACGCCTAAGTGGGGGTCTTTTCCGGTTACCAAATCATAGGCTCTTATCGCTTTATCTAGGGGGAAACGGTGGGAGATTAATGGCCCGACGTTAAGCCGATCGCTTAATTTGGGAGACATCAGTCGAAGGGTTTCGGCTAGGTTTTGTGTTTCAGTCCACCTTACCCATCCTTCGGGGTACTTGACCTGCCGGCGTTCAAAATCGGAGTCGTACCTGCCTGGACCGTAAGACCGCGAAATAATGATATTAAGCTCTTTCTTCATAAAGTTTGCATAGGAAAATTCTGTGCCCGTCATTCCGACTAAAACTACACGCGCACGATCACGGGCTAAATCGGCAGCGCTTTCAAGTGGTTTATTAGAAGTGGTAGCAGCAGCGATGATAATCGCATCTGCGCCGCGGCCATCGGTCATCTCTCGAACAATTTCGCTGGCACTCTCCTTTGCTGCGTCGATTGCATATTCCGCACCAAGAGATTTTACTAATTTGAGCCTCGCCAGATTGTAATCCAATACGACTGCACGGCCTCCCGCAAGGGAGACGAGTTGTGCCGTCAACTGCCCCACTAATCCACAACCGATTATTACAATTATATCGCCTAAGGAAACTTGAGCGTTGCGGACCGCATGCATTGCTATCGCGCCCAGCGTCCCAAAAGCTGCTTCTTCATCTTCTACTCCATCTGGGATTGCGGAAATAAGATTTTCTGGGACCACATTGAGCTCTGCATGATTGGCGAGAGCAGCCCCGGCCATTGCAACGCGTTGGCCAACGCGGAAGCGACCCTCTAATCCTGCGCCCACAACTTTCACAACACCCGCCGCTGAATAACCTAGAGGCAAGGGTTCATCCAGCCGCGCCATCACTGTTTCCATTGTGGCCTTGAGGCCGTCACGCTTTGCCTTACTGATGACTTTCTTCATCAAATCGGGCCTAGCCCGAGCCTTTCCGGCTAAACTTTTTTTTGCAAAGTCAATGATTAGCCTCTCGGTACCGGCTGATATCAATGAAGCTCGGGTCTCAACCAAGAGATGGCCCGGTTTAACCTTAGGCTCAGGCACGTTCTTGAGTGCCAATTTACCTGACTTACGACTTTGAATGACCTGTTTCATAGGACTTTTTAACCTGATTTTACCCTTGGATGCAAAGACCTGATTCTATTGAAAAAACTTTGTTCATTGGCGATGACGCGCTATGAAGCTGTTATGTGTGGGATTACTGCTATTTTTGCTTATCACCCGGAGGCGCCTGCCGTGGTGCACGGAGAGGTAAAAGCTATTAGTAATGCAATGTTCCAGCGCGGCCCTGACGGGGGCGGCTTTTGGGCCGACAACGCGGGTCGGATTGCAATGGGGCACCGCCGGCTCGCTATCATTGACCCAAAACCCCAAGCGGCTCAACCAATGGCGATCGATAGTCGAGAGGGATTTAAAGAACGTTACCGGATCATATTCAATGGTGAGATTTACAATTTCCGTGAACTAAAAAAGGAGTTGGAGGGGAAGGGTATAACTTTCTCCACGGAGTCGGATACTGAGGTCCTCCTGAGGCTGTACGAACGCGACGGTGCAAATATGTTGGAGTTTCTCAGGGGCATGTACACCTTCGTAATCTGGGATGCGGTGGGAGAAACAATGTTCATTGCGCGTGACCCATTTGGGATTAAGCCGCTTTATTTGGCTGATGATGGCAAGACCCTTCGTATTGCATCTCAGGTAAAGGCACTTTTGGCCGGCGGGCAAGTAGGCCATGCTGGACCTAATCCAGCCGGGTATGTTGGGTTTTTATTGTTCGGGACCGTTCCCGAACCGCATACGCTCTATAAAAATATCGAAGCATTACCCGCCGGACAGGCTGTTACCATCGCTCGAGGTGGCGAGAGGAAAGAATACAGATTTTTTTCCGTTTCAGAGCGACTACAAAGGGCGGAATATCAAGAAGCCCCAAAATTACTTGATCTTAGGAAGTTATTGTTGGACAGCATAAATCATCATTTTGTCTCAGACGTGCCCGTTGGAGTTTTTTTGTCAGCGGGTCTTGATTCGTCGACAATATGTGCTTTAGCCTCAGAAACTCAAGGTAGCGACTTGCGAACTTTCACGCTAGGCTTTGATGAATTTAAGGACACGCCTCATGACGAGGTCCCTTTGGCTGAAGTTGTAAGTGCGCATTATGGCACCCGGCATTTAACAGAGCGGATAGAAAAATCGTATTTCGATTCTGCGCTGACCAATATTCTTACCGCAATGGACCAACCCAGTATAGATGGCGTGAATACGTATTTTATTGCACGCATTGCGGCTAGCTCCGGGCTTAAAGTTGTGCTCTCGGGCCTCGGTGGAGACGAATTATTTGGGGGTTATGATACTTTTAAACAGGTTCCCCGTTTGGTTAGCCTATTGGGGGCCGTGCCGGGACTGGTTCCTTTTGGCAGGGTATTCAGGTGTTTGGCGGGCCCACTGGTGGCGCGAATGATGAACGCTAAATACGCTGGTTTGTTTGAGTTCGGGGGTAGCTACTCTGGCGCTTATCTGCTGCGCCGAGGTCTTTTTATGCCTTGGGAACTACCAGAACTGATAGACCCTGAAATGGCTCGAACGGGTTGGGAGAACCTACAACCACTGCTATCAATGGAACGGCAGGTGGGTCAGGTTTTTTCTCCGCAAAATAAGATCCGAGTTCTTGAGACAACTCACTATATGCGCAACCAGTTATTACGCGATGCTGATTGGGCGGGGATGGCACATTCCGTAGAAATTCGAGTGCCGTTTGTTGACCCAGTGCTTTTTGAGACGTTGGCGCCGTATCTGGGCAGGCTTGATGCGCCCACTAAATGGTGTATGGCAGCAACACCTGAAAAGCCATTACCTCAACAAGTGTTTAATCGCTCGAAGACTGGATTTAATGTGCCGATTGAAGACTGGACTAGGATGGGCGCGGTGGGGTCTGAAAACACTAATGTAGCAAGGGGCGGGCTTAGGCCTTGGGCTGTACGAGTTCTTAAAACCGCCTCGGGATAGTGAGGGAATTGTCACCACGTGTAAAGGACACCGTTCGGCCTAAATACCGCAAAGGCGAAGGCGAAAGTTACGTCGTGCACGGCATCTTTCCAGACTTGTTTTTTTGTGTCAAAGCGACGAGCGATAACGTTACCGACATCGCGACCAAAATGAATCCATTTGGTGTCATGAATAGAATTCTGACCCCGGAAAAAGGTAATTTTTAGATTGTCACGGACTACCGTACCTTTTTCACGAAGCCGTTTGACAGTCCATGCTTCTTCGCCAATAACAACTACCCTCTCAAATGGCTTCACCTCGTCCGGCAGTAGAATATTACCGAGGCCTACACCGGCAGAAGAATCCATTCGCACAAATGGGGTTGTCCCATAAGGCCGTTCTGCTGGATCATTTGGGATTAAAATTTTTCCGGTAGGAAAACGTTTGCGAAAATGACCTAGAGCCTCCACTCGACTTGGCAAAGCTTTTAGGTGGACTCCTGCTTTTTTACCGATTATCGCTTGGCCACTAAACTGTTGCCACCAGCTCTCGGTAGCGTAATCATACATTACCATATCAAAATTTCTTAGGCGTCCCGTATTACCAAAAACAGCCTCCTTACCCTCTATTTGGCGCTCGAAAATAACACCTGAGTTGCATAGAGCACAATAGGTTACAACAACCGGCAAGCCTCCTACCATATCGTTGACAATCTCGTGCCAAAGCATGATGCGGAGAGGATATGCTCGTGCTTCTTCTCCATGTTTAAAACTGATAACAGGCTCCAGATCACCAATGCCGCTAACTTCTGCAACTGATATGAATTGAGGTCCGGTAATGGATGGAATTGAGTCACGTACGGCGCCATCAGAACGAATGTCGGAGAGCTTAACCAGACGTTTAGAAAAGTCTGTTTTTGGAAACTCGCGAGTCCAATGTTGAATATTTTCACTAAATGCTTCTGCGCCCTCATCAAAACTTATGGACGATACGAAGCTCAAAAACATAGAAAGAACAGCGAAAAAGACGGAACGGGTTCTTGCCTGACACATGGATGAAATGTTACCAAAAGTGTATAGATAGGACAAACAAACGGTGAGAGCATGCGTGAAAAGGCTAAGGTTGAAATGGATACTGACGAATTAGATCGACGTCATGCTGAGAAGATGATGAAAAAAAAGGCTGCGCGTGATAAGATCATCGCCTCGAAAACCATCGAGAAAGGCCTTCTAATTGTTCATACTGGCAAGGGGAAAGGTAAATCAACGGCCGCTATGGGTCTGGCTATTCGAGCTATCGGTAATGGCATGCGTGTAGGCATCGTGCAGTTTGTGAAAGGTGTCTGGGAGACTGGGGAGCGGTTAGTTTTAGATGCTTTTCCCGATCAAGTAAAAATCAAAGCTATGGGCGAAGGCTTCAGTTGGGATACACAGGACCGGCAGCGCGATATCTCCGCCGCTAAGCAAGCGTGGTCGACGTCGAGAGAAATGATGGTCTCCGGTAAATATGACATGATCATCCTTGACGAGTTAAACATTCCGCTGCGTTATGGGAACTTAGACATTGACGACGTCGTTAGTACGTTAACGGCAAGGCCTGAAATGTTACATGTAGTTGTGACTGGGCGCAATGCGAAGGATGAATTGATACATGCTGCGGATTTGGTTACCGAAATGACATTGGTCAAGCACCCCTTTCGGGCTGGCGTAAAAGCGCAAAAGGGGGTTGAGTTTTGAAAAAACGCTGCCGTTCATCTCGCTATTCGCTCTTTTTTGTTATATTTTATTTTAACAGTCTACTCTGGGGCTGTGCCTCAATGGAAGCTCCAACCCTAAAGGCAACCAATTTGATTAGAGATTCCGCGGAGGCCCTAAAAATATTTAGCCAACATCGAGACTTGATGAGCTATTCGGATTATCTGAAAGATGCCGCGGGAGTAATTATTTTCCCTGACGTTATGAAGGCTGGTTGGTTTTTTGCCGCAGAAGCTGGGAATGGCGTGCTTTTAGCCCGCGATCTAGACGGAAAATGGTCGGATCCTACCTTTCATACCCTAGCAGCGGCCAGCGTTGGATTGCAGGTTGGTGTGCAGGACACTTCGGTCATTTTGATTTTGCGTAATGAGAGTGCACTGCAATCGGTGTTGAAGTATCAAGGAAAACTGGGCGCAGATATAGGTGCTACAATAGTGTACGCTGGTGTTGGTGCAGAGGCTGCTACTACGGCTAATTTAGGCGCTGACATTATTGCTTTTGCCGCCCCGGTATTAGGTGTCTATATTGGGAGCTCTTTAGAAGGAAGTGTCTTGGCCGTGCGCCGTGACATGAATGAGGGTGTTTATGGAAGAGGCGCGACGCCTGAGGCTATCCTCTCGGGAAAATTTCAAACGACGATTGCTGAAAAATTAAAGTCTGCGCTGACAAATGCCGCTAGCCGCTGATAAAGAACGACGCAGTTTTCGGGCCTTAATGATCCAAGGTACCGGTTCCGATGTGGGGAAGTCTCTTATTGTCGCGGGCCTTTGTCGTGCTCTCAAAAAACGTGGTTTGAGAGCGGCTCCATTCAAGCCGCAAAATATGTCGAACAATGCAGCCGTAACACCTGATGGGGGTGAAATTGGCAGGGCACAAGCACTTCAAGCCCGGGCCGCAGGTATAAAAGCCAGTGTCCATATGAATCCAGTGCTTTTAAAGCCCCAATCGGATATTGGCGCGCAGGTAATCGTGCAGGGCCGTGTTAAAGGAAATGCTAAAGCACGCGATTTTCATGCACTTAAGCCGGAGCTCTTAAACGCTGTACTCCGAAGTTTTGAGCTCTTAGGACAGGATGCTGATATTTTAATTGTCGAGGGAGCAGGAAGCCCAGCTGAAGTTAATTTAAGGGCGGGTGATATTGCAAACATGGGTTTTGCTGAGGCAGCAGACGTTGCGGTTATAATTTGTGCGGATATTGACAGGGGTGGTGTGATTGCAAGTCTGATTGGCACCCATGCCGTGCTGAGCTTGGACGAGCGCGCGCGCGTCGTCGGTTATATCGTAAATAAATTTCGGGGAGATACGACGCTATTTAATGATGGCCTTAAAATCATTACAGAAGAAACCGGATGGCGTGCGTTCGGTGTGGTACCCCATTTTGCAGCGGCCAAGAAGCTCCCCGCTGAGGATGCTATGTCTCTTGACCAACGGGGGCCTGAGATCGAGCTTGACGCCACTATTAAGATTGTGGTTCCTCGTCTTTCCCGGATCTCTAACTTTGATGATCTTGACCCATTGATTGCGGAGCCGGATGTTTTAGTTCAAGTGATTGAAGCAGGGTTCCCATTGCCGCTTGATGCGGATGTGATCCTTCTACCGGGCTCGAAGTCAACATTAGCCGATCTCAATTATTTAAAGGCAGAGGGTTGGGATATTGATATTTTAGCCCATCGGCGGCAGGGTGGTTTGGTGGTTGGACTATGCGGTGGTTATCAAATGTTGGGCCGCACATTGGCGGACCCGAGGGGTATAGAGGGATTGCCGGGGACGGCCGAGGGACTTGGCCTCTTAAATGTGCACACGATAATGGGCGGTGACAAGTCATTGAGCGCTGTCAGTGGCAACGCGGCTCAAGGTGGGGAGCAAATTAGTGGATACGAAATGCACATTGGTGTCACCGAAGGGCCAGATAGTTCACGCCCATGGGTGTATTTAAATACAGAAAACAGTATGAATAAGACACGGCCGGATGGTGCGCGGTCATATGATGGCCGCGTGATGGCAAGCTATGTCCACGGGATTTTCAGTTCTGATGATTTTCGGTCCGGCTTTTTAAAAGGAATTAAAAGTGGTCGTATCAGTCAGGTGTCTTACGAAATTGAGGTTGATGCAGTTTTAGACGACTTGGCATCGCATCTGGAGGCTTGCCTAGATATTGATGCATTGCTCGCGACCACTCATTAGATACCTTGGCGTAAGTAGATGTGATCAGCAGAGGAGAGTAAGAAGGGATGGAGCATGGTAGGCGAGGTAAAAAATGAAATAACTATCGTCGGTGACCAATTTATCCGTATCAATTTAATCTGCTGACTAAAACTTTTATAGCCTGTCTCAAGTAATGCTATTCCCACCGAATAGGTATGTTGAGTGAGGTAAACCTCGAGCGTAGCCGGGTGTTACAAGGATTATGCATGCTTAAGGGGACGTTATCGCGGTTGGTGCTTAATGCCTAAAAGATTCCATTTAATTAAACGTTTTGAATTTAAGCGGGATCAACTCTTTTTCACGGCGAATTTGATTTGACTTTTCCAAGCATTGTCCATTTGTAGTTGACATTGACAATGCGGGTTCTCTCAACTTACCAAAGACCTCCGTGAACCTATCGTGTAATGTTTACGGGTGGATAGCTAATTTAGCCAATATGTCAACGCACTCAGGTACGCTCTGGCGGGAAGTGTCGAGATTAACCCGTGGGTGAGCTGGGGGATTGTACACAGAATTATAGCCGATCACGGTTTTAATCTCCCCAGCGGCAGCTCGCCGGTAGAGACCTTTTGGGTCGCGCTCGATACATTGATCAATTGAGCAGTGAACGTAACACAAAATTAGGTTTGGTAGGGTGGCCTGAATAAACTGTCTAGCGTCATCATGGGCTGTCAGTGCAGACACAATAGTTATAATGCCAGCTGAGCTTGATACCTGTGCAAGAGCAGCCAGAGTTTGCACTACCTTTAAACGGTTTTTTGCGCTGAAATCAAATTTAGGCCCAAACATATTACGGATATGATCCCCGTCCCAATGCACTGCGGGAAAATCGTAAGTTTTTCGTAGTTGTTCTTCCAGCGCACTTGCGATGGTCGATTTCCCCGCTGATGTTGGCCCCAAAAGCCATAAAATTTTATCATGGATTGACATTCAATTGAGATACCTAATTGAGGCTTTGGTTTGATATTTCTGTATCGGATTTTGGCCTATATTGCCATTGCTGTGAACCAAAACGTATCAAGGTTGATTTGTAAGTGTGGCCCCAGTCGGAAAGGTATAAAAAGTTCAAGCTCAATCCACTTTTTCAAAAATCACGATAAGATTATTGGCCGGTAGGTTTATTTTTGTCTTAAATACCAGACTCTTATCTTTGGCTAATTCTCTCACTGCACCCAAATCCCGCACCCCCCATCTTGGATCTTGCCGTTTAAGGTTGCGATCAAAATCGACATTACTTTGTGCAATATGTGTCCCTTCGATTTTAAACGGTCCGTATAATATTAAAAGGCCACCCAACGAGAGAGTTTTTTCAGCACCTTTAAACAACCCAATGGAAGCCTCCCACGGCGCAATATGCACCATATTAGCGCAATAGATGATCTGCACATTGTTAACTGGCCAACAACTCTCCGTCGTATCTAATTCTATTGGAGAATGTACGTTTTCAAGGGTGTCAGTCCATGCCGTTATGGATTGAAGGTGAAGAGGGTCGGGGTCGCTTGGTTGCCAATGTAGATGTCGAAAAACTGATGCAAATCTCGCCATGTGCTGGCCTGATCCGGAAGCAATTTCAAGAACCAATCCAGTTTTTGGTAAAATGTCCCGAAGAACCGTTTCAATGGCTTTAGCGTTACGTCGAGTTGCCGGGAAATCCAAACGCATATCATCGTGCATGTTTAACAACTAAGACATGACGCCATATGGTGCAAGCGTCAGTAAATTAATCCGGTGTTCGGAGGCTTGCTGCGCCTCCTATGCCGTGATACCAACACACTCATGTTGGATCAAATCAAATCTCGATTGTTTTCACCGGCAGACGGTAAGCCAGAGAAAGATCAAATACCCGTGGCTGCAGCCACATTGTTGATTGAATCGGCCGTTTTGGATGGTGATTTTGACGCAAATGAGCGGGTAATTATTTCAAGGCTTTTAGCAGAGAGATTTTCATTGTCTGCGGTCGAGGTCGCTGCGCTTATCGAAGAAGGTGAGCGTGCCGCGGAAAATGCGGTGGAGCTGTACGGGATCACTCGCATTCTGAAGGAGGGCCTAGATTATGATCAACGGCTGAAAATCATGGAGATACTATGGCAAGTGGTTTACGCTGATGGAAGGGTTCATGATTATGAGGCTAATTTGGCTAGGCGGGTTGCAGGACTTTTGCACGTGCCTGACCGCGAGAGCGCCTTCGCACGGAGGCGTGCATTAGAACAACTGGACATTACGGGCGGAGAGTCGTAAACCAATTTGAAGAGTTTATGCCTACGGAATAAGAATCCAAAGCGTGATCTTTAATCAAAGCATCAAGGCTATGGCAGAGAAAAACCGGAGAATACGATGACATATATCGTCACGGAAAACTGCATCAAATGCAAATTCCAGGATTGCGTGGAGGTGTGCCCTGTTGATTGCTTTTACGAGGGAGAAAATTTTCTTGTGATCCACCCTGACGAATGTATCGACTGTGGCGTTTGCGAACCTGAATGTCCGGCTGAGGCAATCTTGCCTGATACCGAGCCTGGCATTGAGCAATGGCTTGATATTAACACGAAATTTTCCGCAGTCTGGCCGAATATCACTCGTAAGGGTGAAGAGCCGTCAGACGCTGAAGAATGGAGAGATAAGTCGGGAAAATTAGAAATGCTGAGCGAAAATCCAGGAAAAGGTGACGGATGAGTTATCTGTGTAAGTTAGACGTATATCTAGAAGTTACCGGGGTGCTTTTTTTAGCCAAAAATCTGTGGTAACACCCAATAGTAGAAAATATGTTTTGGATTCGTGCAGCCAACTTCTGTGTTTCTGATCGTTAGTTCTATTTTTATCAGGCTGAACATCTATCGGTAAGGTACGTTTTTAGCGGAGACGATCAAGATATGCCAAAGGCTACAACATATAAAACCGGTGATTTTGTGGTTTATCCCACTCACGGCGTGGGTACTGTGATCGGAGTAGAAGAGCAGGAAATTGCTGGGCTTACGCTTGATCTTGTTGTAATTACTTTTGATCGGGACAGGATGACTTTGCGAGTGCCGGTTGAAAAAGCGCCAGCGTCGGGCTTACGTAAGTTATCATCCAAAAAAATTATGGAAGATGCAATGCAAACCCTGAGGGGTCGGGCAAGGGTCAAGCGGACAATGTGGAGCCGCCGTGCTCAGGAGTATGAGGCTAAAATTAATTCGGGAGATCCTATCTCAATCGCCGAAGTAGTCCGCGACCTTCATCGCAATGTTGGACAGCCAGATCAATCATTCTCTGAGCGTCAGATTTATGAAGCCGCCCGTGATCGGTTAGCTGCTGAGCTGGCGGCTGTCGATAAAACCGATGTAGAGGCGGCAACTGAGAAGTTGGAGACGGTCCTGACCACGTCGTAATTTTCATTCCAGCATAAATGCTTAGCGGCCCTCTATTCAACTACCATTTTCACGGAGTGTCCGCGTATTAGCTTTTGGCCAATGCTCAAACTATTTAATAGCCTAAACCATTCACGCTTAAACCGCTCTAGCGGCAAACGCCGAGCTAGCTTAGCGATGCTGTCACCAGTTTGCACCTTTTGAACCTTTAATCTTAGTGGTCTTATTGCCCCAGCTTCCGCCGGTGACAAGCGCCGTAAACTATAAGTAGTACGTCGGAGTGCCAAATTCAGTCGATGCGCCTCTGACGGGGTTAAGATAAATGCCATGCGGAAAATATGCTTACTGCTGGCCCGTGCGACAACTAAGCGAACATCTCTTGCATTGCTGCCTTTGCCGACTTTTGCTATTCCCATCGCTGCTTCCATACCGTTTATGTTGAGTTTTTCTGTAGTTGTAATGCCAAGTCTACGCCCCCAAACAGAATGTATATAATGAGCTAAATTATCTATTTTTTTGGCTTCTTTTTGGTTGGTGACGTCAAAAACGATTCTCGATTTTTTTGGTCCAAAGGCAACTACCTGTCTTGGCGAATTAAAAAGAATGAATTTTGGCGGCACGGTGAAAGCAATGCGAAGTTCCGGGTGAAGAAATTCCCGGCCTTTTCGGATCCCTTGCGTGGGATCGTCGCCGAAAACCATGCCATCGATGCGCTTCAAATATTCGTTGCGCCGAACGATTGGATTTTTTAAATTTTTTATTTTTGACACTTCAATAGCTTGTGATATGCGGTCTTTTGTTCTTGGATGAGTTGACATGATATTGTGACTGACGCCGTCTTTCCCTTGCTCACGTGCGGCCAGCTCGGAATGGAGCTTGAGTTTCCAGAAAAAGCTCGTCATAGCATTCGGGTCATAGCCGGCCCGGATAAGATAGCGCACACTAAGCATATCGGCTTCAAGCTCTTGGCTCTGTGAGTATTGCTGAAGCGCAACTTGAGCGCCCGTCGAAACTATGCGGCCCAGTCCGTTTGGCATGCCAAAAACGCTGCCAAGGATACCCAACCCTGTAAGCCCTATCTGTGTTGCCATTGTGGTCGAGTAGCGTTGTGCTGCGTGACGCGCGGTCACGTGACCAATTTCGTGAGCTAATACACTGGCCATTTCCGCCTCGTTCTCTGCCAAAGCCAATAACCCACGAGTGATATAGACATAACCGCCCGGCAATGCGAAAGCATTTACTTGAGGATCGTTTAACACAGTGAAATGCCATGGCACATTAGGCATTTCAGAAACAGATGCCAGCTTGGTGCCGATCTTACGAACGTAGGCGTCAAGCGGTATGGCTTTGTAAGCTCCGCCAAGTTCTCTCACTATCTTTGGGTGCTCTTCAGCACCCACTCGAGCCTCATCCTCGGGCGACATGAATGCCGTAAAGCTCTGACTGCCAGTGGCGGGATTGGTTGAACAGCCGCCCAGAAAACTCAGAGCGGCAAGGGTCAGAACCAGAAAAGCGTAGGAGGGGATGAAAAGGTATAATTTCATGTCTCAATATTATGAGGGTATCTTGGGCTTCCGGCAAGCTGGGGGGACGTGCTGGTGATCTATGAGAATTAGACTATGATAGGACCATGTCAAATATGGATGACCGAAGCGACGAGTATGTTGAGTCTCGGCCTTGGCAAGGGCTTTCGCCCAATTTACGTGGAATGCTTTTAATGGGTATTTTCGCATGCATGGTCGCATTGTTGCACACCATAGTGCGAGCTTTGAGCTCTGATATCCATCCTATGCAAATTGCATTTTTTCGAACTATTGTGCCATTATTCGTTTTGGTACCATTGTTAGTGCGTCAAGGGCAGCAGACTAAAAAAGCTTGGTGGCGGACTACTAGGCCGGGTCTGCAGTTCGTTCGCGGTATCCTTGGAGCAGCCGCGATGGTTACATGGTTTTATACTCTCTCTGAAATTCCAGTTGGAGATGCAACAGCATTAAGTTTTTCCGTTGTAATTTTTGCGTCTGTTGGCGCTGTTTTTTTTCTGGGTGAGCGCATGGGTCTGCGGAGATGGGTTGCGATTGCCGTGGGAATAGCAGGAACACTTATCATTCTTCGCCCCGGACTTCAGGTTATTAGTTGGGGCTCGTTTATTGCCCTGATTTCGTCAGTATTTTGGGCGGCGACGCTGCTAGTAGTTAAAGTATTAGCGCGAACGGAATCGAGTCCAACTATTGTGTTCTACTCATCACTATATTTTACATTGTTCGCAGCTGTGCCGGCTGTTTATTTTTGGGTTTGGCCAACGGTTGAGCAGTTTCTACTATTGGTGACTACAGGGCTTTTGGCTTTGGTAGGGCATTTGGCGATGGCACGTGCAATGAAGGAGGCGGAGACGACCGCCATAATGCCTATAGACTTTACTCGTTTACTCTGGGCCGCTGCGGCAGGATATCTATGGTTTGGTGAATTTCCGGATCTATGGACCTGGATTGGAGGCGCTGTTGTCTTCGGTGCTACTATCTATATTACTTTCCGTGAAAGCCGTGCACAGGGCTCAGTCACTGCTGCTGGACCAGGCTTATCACGTTAAGCGAGGTCCGTCGGCCTTTGAAATTTTCGGGGACTTTCGTAGGTATGCCTCTCGTTTAGATATGTAGAAAGTGGATGAAAAAATTATAGCCGCTCCAGCCCATATCCATCCATCGGCGACTTCTCCGAATATCACGAACCCAAATAGAGCGGCAAAGGGTAAGCGCAGAAAATCGAAAGGTAAGATAGCTGAGGCATCGGCACAACTGAATGCTCTCACAAATGTGACGTGCCCCACTACTGCAGACGGGCCCAGTAAAAATAGCCACAACCATAAATGGGTTGGTGGCCATTGCCAGTTTTGCAAAGCGAGGGCTAACGACACTGGTGTAATAAAAATGCCAACGAAGAAGACAACCTTAATTGGATTTTCAGTTCGTGATAGGCTTTTTACGACTAGCATTGTACATGCCATAAAACCCGCAAATATGAGAGCTAGCCAATGACCAAGTTCAAGATCTATAAAGCCTGGCCTTAAGATAACCATCGCCCCTATGAAACCAGTAAATGTCGCAGCCCATCTTCGACCTCTTACTGTTTCTCCGAGAAATAAAGCAGCACCAACTGTCGCAAAAATAGGAGCTAAAAAGCTCAATGCAGTTACATCAGCAAGTGGTATCATGGACCAAGCGTAGAAGGATGAAACCATGGCACCGCAGGTAAAAATGGCTCGGACTGCGTGGAGCTTTAACCGAGATGTACTTAGGGCTTTTAAGCCGTGTTTAAAAAGCCAAGGCATCAGTATTGCTTGTGCAAAAATCATACGAAAAAATAGCACCATCATTGGATCCATCTCGAGAGTCAGGTGCCGAATTAGTGCGGCTAAGACTGTCAGGCTTGCGCAAGATAGCGCCATCCAGAGGGCACCTTCAACCGGCCTCGAGAGCTGGGTCATGGGATATCCAGAGGATAAATTGGGCGTCGCAGGTTCTCGTATGGTAATTTGGTGAGATCTTTAGTGGCTAATCCACCAGAATCGCAAATTAAAATGTGGCTCGCAATTGGGGCGTAGGCAGCACGAAAGTGATGAAGTGATTTTACGGCCAAAACTTTTTTTTCCCTCGGGTCGATCCCGGTATGATAAAATGTCTCTAGCTCTGTGCATTGAAGTCTTCGAGAGGCGACGACAATATCGATGCCGTCTACGCGCAGCACAGCCGTTGGCCCAAGTTGCTGGGTGGTTCCGCCCCAACGAGGACCCCGCGCTAAGTAACTACCATCAGTATGGCTTACAATTCTTCCGGTGACTCTCAGCGGCGGGCCGTACTTGGGGTCAGTCTTGCCGCCAATCTCCAGAGTTACTCTCGCGTTAATGCGTTCTTTTTGTAATTGAGAGGCGGCCTTTGGGTCAAATATTGTCGCGAACGCCGCATTATCCAAGTTGGACTGGAGCATGCTTGCAAGTAAAAAAGTGGAGTCACCATACGCGCCGGATCCGGGGTTATCGGAGCAGTCTGCAATTACTATAGGTCCATTGCTCGGTCCAAGTTCTTTTAGGCGTGCCATGGTCGCATCAACGGAGAGATACACATTCGAGTCGAAGTGCCGCGTTTCCCAAGCAAAGTCCATGAATGTCTCGGCAATAGCCTGATATCGCTCATTTCGACCATTTCCGCACACGACAACACTGGGTCCGGCTTGGTCAAGGTCAGCTGGACAAAATCCAGCCTGAACACTGATTAATAGAACGTTGGGGTCGGCAGCTTCTTGTTGATCTGCCTGCGAGAGGATCTCTGTCATGGGAGTTTTGCTTGTTGTTCTTCCGCTATCAAGCCCCGTTAGCATCGCGCGACGCGCAATATGAGAAATAGGCTTTATTTTACCCACCATTGCGCGATCTAAAATAGCTGCTGCGCGTTTGACGGTGTCGATTTGATCTACATGTGGATAGGTTCGGTAGGCAGAGATAATATTCGCATGCTGTGCCATTTTATCTGTAACATTGGCGTGTAAATCTAAGGTAATTGCCACAGGTATATCTGGCCCGATTATGCGACGAAGTTCCTCAAGGAACACGCCCTCTGCATCATCATGGTCATCAGTAGCCATTGCACCATGCAGATTAAACAATACGCCGTCTAGGGTGCCCCCTTCCTCTGCAGTTCTGAGCACATGCCCAACACAAGAATTCCATGCATCGCGCGTAACCCGACCGGACGGCGTCGCCCAAGCTACGACTGAGCGAACGAGTTCCCAATTATAAAATTCGGCAACTTCCTCTACGCCATTAGGCTCAATTACGGTTCCTTTGACTGCATTAGGGATTTCGTCCCCATAGGCTAAAAGGTAGTCCGAGAATTCAACTATCGTTGTAGATAGGCGGCTAAACGTGTTCGTCTCGTGCCCAAATAGGCCTGTAAGCACTCGCGAAGGCATGGTGGAGTTCCTATTTTAAAACTCTTAAGTCGTTCGGTAGAGCGTTCGAGATAGTGATCGCGCCGTATCTAAAACTAGAGGTGCCAAGTTGCTCTCGACATCTGACAAGTTCCAATTTGGCTGGAAGACTGGAATTTGGACGGCAGCGAAAGCGACGCCCGTGCTATCTAAAATTGGTGCCGCAACGCTAATCTCATCCGACGATATTTGACCTTTACCTATACCATAGCCTTTCGAGTGTGCGTCTGCAATCCGACGCATGATAGCACTACGATTGATGATTGTATCTTCAGTAAAGCGTGTAATTTCGGATGCGCCCACGATAGCCTTGATTTCGTCGGATCTGCGAAACGCTATAATACAGATGCCCTCGGCTAGGCAAAGAGCGGGGGCTCGACGACCGGATAAAGTCATCATAAAGCTCGCAGTTTGGTTGGGAATGCAGAGTGTATATATGATATCTGTTCCCTCCAACACACACAAATTTACACTGGTATTGTATCTTTTTCCTGCCTCGATAAGCCGAGGCCTCGCAATTTCTGCGAGACGGTCCTGATGGGAGTAAGTAAATGCCAAATCCATTAATCTGATAGATGGACTATAACGCCGCGTTCGTTCATCTCGGTTGAGATAACCTAAGCGGTGAAGAGTGGTGGTAAACCTCTGTGCCGTGCTTTTGTCAAACCCTGTTGCGTGGGCAATATCGGTTATGCCCAAGTTCTCGCGCTGATTGCGAAAGACTTCGAGTACCCGAAGGCCCTTTTCAAGTGATGCAACAAATAAAGTATCCTGTTGGCCCATCAGTAGCCTCCATTGGCAAATAAATTTCCAGAACCTTATAATATCATAAATTAATATAAAAAACTATAGTGTAACACAATTGTAAATTGTCGGTTGCCTGCATGGTCGGGGTAGGTAAACTTTTTGTGAAATGTTTATCACTTAATCAATACGGAATGATAATCATGTGTCGGGATTAAGAGCCGGCAGGTAAAATGAGGAAATCACTGAGGCGTCTAAATAACATCAAGAAAACATTTTTGGAGGAGTAAAATTTATGAGAGATAAGCTAATCATTGCAGCCGCGCTTGCAGCGACGACAATGACCAGCAGTGCAACATTTGCCGGTAAGGCAAATGATACATTGAATTGGTCGACTACAAGGGAAGTCGATGTTGCGCTTCCGTACTATAACAACGTCCGTGAGATGGTGATCTTGCAACGTCATACATGGGATAATCTTCTTTATCGGGATACTAAAACCTTTGAGTATCGGCCCCTTTTAGCAAGCTCGTATAAGTGGGTAGATAATACGACTTTGGAATTTAAAATTCGTAAAGGCGTAAAGTTTCATAACGGCAATGAATTAACGGCTGATGATGTGGTGGCTACTTATAATCACGTATCAGGAAAAGATAGCGGTGTGCTCACCAAGCGGAATGTAAGCTGGATTAAGCGTGCGGAAAAAACCGCGCCAGATACAGTACGCGTCTATCTTACAAAAACCTTTCCAGCGGCACTCGAGTATGTTTCTGGCCCAATGGCGATTTTCCCAAAAGACATCTGGTCAACTGCCAAGAAGGACGCGAAAGGCCGACCGGATTATGGCACTGTTGCGCCGATTGGAACAGGTCCCTACAAAACGGTGAAGGTCGTTCCCGGTGAAACGGTAGTTTTGGAAAAGAATGAAAATTACTGGAAGGGCTCTGCAAAAGGCCAACCGTCAATTGGCAAAATCGTTTTCCGGACGGTTTCTGATCCGGAAGCACAGATCGCAGAACTGTTGTCTGGAAGTTTAGATTGGATTTGGGATGTGCCAAAAGATAAGGCGCAAGAGTTGAAGCAGATTGGTATTGCCAAGGTTGTTAATGCGCCAACAATGCGCATCAGCTACCTGACGATGGATCGTGCAGGCCGAACTGGAAAAGATAAGAGCAATCCTTTTTATGACAAAAAGGTGCGTCAAGCAGTTGCTCATGCCATCGATCGCAATTCTATGGCTAAAAACCTAGTTGGCGGAGCTTCGTCAGAAATTCACTCTAACTGCTATCCGAGTCAATTTGGATGTACCCAAGACGTAACTAAGTATGAGTATAACCCAAGCAAATCCAAGAAATTGCTCGCTGAGGCGGGTTATCCTAACGGCTTTACCACAGACATCTTTGCCTACCGTCAGCGCGAGTATACTGAGGCTGTAATGGGCTATTTGGCAAAAATAGGTATTAAAAGCAAGCTCAAGTACATGCAATACAAGGCCCTGCGAGGGAAGGTCTGGGACTCAACTGCACCCTTCCACCATATGACTTGGGGCTCGTACTCAATGAACGATGTCTCAGCAATCACATCCCATTTCTTCAAGCATGGACGTGATGACTATTGCCGGGATGACGAGGTAAAGGCTGCTTTGGAAGAGGGGGACACAAACACGGACCCAAAAATTCGGAAAGCAGCTTACAAGAAAGCGCTGTCTAAGTTATCAGCCGAACTTTGTTGGTTACCAATGTTCACTTATGCAAAGTTCTATGCTTATACGCATGATCTAAACTTCACTCCTACTGCGGATGAAATACCAAGATTTTTTACCGCGAAGTGGAAGTGATATTGGATAAAGAACGCAATTCCGGCCCGGAAATTTTGTCCGGGCCGGTTTCGACTTTAGGCGGAACCTAGACCATGTTAATTTATGCCATAAAACGATTGGGTGTGGCGTTTTTAGTGGCGCTCGCTGTTTCTTTAGTCACATTTACTTTGTTAAGATTATCAGGTGACCCCGCCGCGGCTATGGCTGGAGAGGGCGCAACGCAAGAAGATATCGAGTATGTAAGGACCCATTATGGTTTTGATCAACCAATACCTGTTCAGTATTATAATTGGCTGACTAATGCTGTTCGCGGTGATCTCGGGATATCAATTTATCTTAAAACACCGGTTGCCGACGTAATTTTCAGTCGCGCGCCAACCACTATGACACTGGGCCTCTGTGCTCTTACCTTTGCTCTTATATTGGCGATCCCACTCGGGGTATTGGCTGCAATGTATCCGAACACAATGCTTGACCGAGTCGCGCTTACGACTGCTGTGATAGGTCAGGCGTTACCTAGTTTTTTCTTTGGGTTGATATTGATTATTATCTTTGGAGTGTGGCTCCGATGGCTGCCGATATCAGGTCACGCATCTTGGCTAAATTTTATCATGCCATCTATCGCGCTCGGGTATTATGCCACGCCAGCGATCATGAGATTGACCCGTGCTGGTATGATGGATGTTTTATCCTCAGATTACATACGAACAGCACGAGCTAAAGGGCTGCGGCCGCGCACCGTTTTGTTTAAGCACGCATTACGAAACGCTGTAATACCGGTCGTCTCGCTATCTGCAGTTCAGCTTGGCTTTATGCTTGGTGGGTCAATCGTTATTGAAACAATATTCTCATTGAACGGACTTGGCAGCTTAGCTTGGCAATCTATTCAAAGGTCGGATTTTGAGATTATGCAGGGAATCGTGCTTTCCATCGCTTCGTTTTATATTATTCTAACCTTCTTGGCGGATATGCTCAATGCGTTCTTAGACCCACGCATTAGAGTTCATTGAGGAGGCTGTCCGCATGTCTAAAACGACAGTTACTGATGATCAGATTCCATCTGCCGAAAAAATTATTGCGACATCGCCCTTGTATCTGTTGCTGAATCGCTCGGTTAGACACTTTGGCATGACTATAGGAGGCGGAGTGCTGTTGGTAATTTTCCTCATGGCGATTTTCGCGCCATATTTAGCCCCGCATGATCCCTATGACTTTGATTTAGCGAACAAGTATATTAGCCCTGTGTGGGCGGCTAATGGTTCATGGGAACATATTCTTGGAACTGACGGTCAGGGAAGGGACTACCTGAGCCGAATTATTTTTGGCGCTCAAGTATCATTACTAATCGGCTTTGCTGCGATGCTGATTTCTGGCGTGATCGGCACTGCATTGGGAGTGGCGGCTGGTTATTTTGGTGGCCGCGTTGATATGGTTATCACATTCTTGATCACGACCCGGCTCGCCATGCCAGTGATCTTGGTGGCTCTTGCTGTGGTCGCGCTAGTTGGGAGCTCGATGTGGATCGTCATTTGGGTTCTTGGCCTGCTGATATGGGATAGATTTGCGGTGGTAATGCGATCTACAACCCAGCAGGTGCGTAACATGGATTATGTTGCTTCCGCACAGGCACTAGGGTGTTCAACAGCGCGGATCATAATGTCGGAGATTATGCCTAATATTGTCAATGCCTTGATCGTGGTAGCAACCCTTGAGGTTGCTCATGCTGTGTTACTTGAAGCAGCACTGTCTTTTTTAGGGCTCGGAGTTCAACCGCCCACACCAAGCTGGGGCTTAATGATATCTGAGGGTAAAGGCATGATGTTCTTTAAGCCTTGGGTAATTGCAATACCGGGAACAGCTCTTTTTATGCTTGTTTTGTGCATCAACCTTCTGGGTGACGGTATTCGCGATGTAACCGCACCCGAGAACCGGAATTAACTACGGCCATGTCGGATCAAGTTTTAAATGTTGAAAAGCTATATGTTGATATACCTGTCTCGGAGGGTATTCTTCATGCCGTGGACGGTATCAGTTTGCACGTAAATCGCGGTGAGACCCTGTGTATTGTGGGGGAGTCGGGTTGCGGTAAATCTCTTACGTCACTTGCTATTATGGACCTCCTCCCCAAAAAGGCTGTGCGAAAAGTTAACTCTTTAGAACTTTGTGGAGAGAGCATCCTTGAATGCACGGAACAAGAAATGTCCGATATTAGGGGCAATAGGATGGGGATGATTTTTCAAGAGCCCATGACAAGTCTCAATCCCTCGTTCACGGTTGAAAATCAGATGGTAGAAACACTTAGTCGACACCGCGGAGTGACAGGACAAGAAGCAAGCAACCTCGCAGTTCAGATGCTAGAACGTGTTGGGATTGAGCCAGCCACTCAACGGTTACGTCAATATCCGCATCAGCTTTCTGGCGGCCTTCGACAAAGAGTTATGATCGCAATGACGTTGCTCTGCAATCCTGAGCTAATTATTGCAGATGAGCCCACAACTGCATTAGACGTTACAATTCAAGCACAAATTCTTCGCTTGCTTAGGGAATTACAATCTGATTTCAAAATGGGTTTAATGCTTATTACGCATGACATGGGAGTTGTAGCAAGTGTAGCTGACCGAGTAGCAGTAATGTACGCAGGGCAAGTCGTCGAGGAAGGACCAGTTTTAGAAATTTTCGATAACCCCACTCATCCATATACCAGAGGATTAATGCGATGCATACCGATTCCGGGAAAGATTGATCGAACAAAACCTTTAGGTACTATTCCGGGCATGGTTCCATCCTTGGTCGGAGAATTTTCACGGTGCCGTTTTGATGGAAGGTGGGAATCCGGTGCTTCGGGCTCATCAGTTAAAACAACATCTTTGGCGCCTCTGCAGGGAAAAAATCGATCTTTCTCCGTTGATGAGAGTCCAAAACATTTTGTCCATTTCTGCTGTGATGATTGCCTCCATAAATCAGGTCATCAAATCGGGGAGGATCTGGCGCAATGAGTGAAGTGATAATTAATGCAGAAAATGTGGTAAAAGATTACAGCCTCTCACAAGGGGTTTTCAGGAAGAAAGAAATTTTGAGAGCCGTTGATGGGGTTAGTCTTAAAGTTTTAAGAGGTGAGGTATTAGCTCTGGTAGGTGAGTCTGGTTGCGGGAAAACAACTCTCGCGAAAATAATATTAGGTCTACTGCCTCAAACGTCTGGTTTTGTGCAGTTGAACGGTCAACTTCTGAACCAAATTCCTCGGCTTAAACTTGCGAAAATGGTTCAGCCAGTTTTCCAAGATCCTTATTCTTCCCTCAATCCAAGAAAAACAATAGGCTCAATAATTACGCTCCCTTTGACGGTTCAAGGTGATAGAAACCCGCAAACTTGGGAAAACCGGGTGCGAAAAACAATGGATTTAGTTGGCTTGCACCAGCGAATGTTTCACCAGTATCCGAATCAGCTATCAGGCGGGCAAAGGCAACGTGTTGCCATAGCCCGCGCATTAATCAATCGACCTGCGGTGGTTATCTGTGACGAACCAACTTCGGCTCTTGACGTTTCCGTTCAGTCACAAATATTAAATCTTCTGAATGAACTTCGAAAAGAGCTTAATCTCACTTACATAATAATCAGTCATAATTTGGCCGTTGTCGAACACATGGCGTCTCGGGTTGCTGTGATGTATTTTGGCAAGATGGTGGAGGAGGCAGAGACCAGCACCCTATTTTCCCAACCAAAGCACTCCTACACTCAAAAGCTATTAAATTCCATATTGACACCTGATCCGAGGCAGGGCATCCCAGACAAACTTAAAACTGCCTAACTTAGAGAGTTTCCCCAGATTAAATTGAGTAATTAATCAGACTCGAACTCTGACTTTTACTCGATTCTCGAAAACTTGATTAGAGCAGGACACGTCGGCTGCTGTCTCTAATGATTCATATCACACTATTCCCGTGCATTTTTACTCTACATTCCAGATATCAAATTACCGTAACTATGAGCGGCACAGGTAAGAATAGGATGCGTCTAATTTTGACACATTAACCTGTGCATCTGAGCTTTTGAAATTAGTTTAGGTAAATACCTGACATTATGGCCAATTAGTTACGACGAGAGCCTATCTAGCAGAAATGTCTCCGTTTATTTGTTGACCCTTAATCGTGCCCGTGATTGTTGAGGTTTAAAAAAAATTGGCGACAAACTTTTTTGTAATGTATTCTGCGACAAACCTGCAGTTAATTCCAAATAGTATGGGTGGTATTTATTCATATGGTCTTCAATAGGAACTTACCGCATGAGCCGTGACGCCGTAATTGCCGCTGCCCACGACTATTTTGATAGTGAAAAATTTACCAATGATCTTTCACGGCGAATTGCCATCCCCACAGAAAGCCAAAAGCCCAGTAGCTTGCACCATCTATATACCTATCTCAACGATGAAATGATCCCAGCTTTTGATACTATGGGACATGAGTGCCGGGTATTTGAAAACCCAGTGGGGAACAGAGGGCCGGTACTTTTGGCGACCCGTATTGAGGGCAAAGGCCTACCGACAGTGCTTGGTTATGGCCATGGCGATGTCATTCGTGGCCTTGAGGACCAGTGGGGTAAAGGGTTAAATCCATGGAAAATTACCCAAGTGGGGGGTAAACTTTACGGCCGGGGCACAGCTGATAATAAGGGTCAACACACTGTCAATATGGCTGCCTTGGAGAAGGTTCTTATCGCTCGAGGTAAATTGGGTTTTAACTCAAAATTTGTGGTTGAAATGGGTGAGGAGGCTGGTTCTCCGGGGCTAGATCAAATTATTGACGATAATTTGGATGCTTTTTCTGCAGATGTTTTTATCGCTTCAGATGGCCCACGTGTTGCCCCGAATCAACCAACAATTTTTCTTGGTGCAAGGGGTTGTATTAATTTCGACTTGTCCGTTGATTTGCGAGAGGGTGCGCATCATTCTGGCAACTGGGGCGGGCTCTTGTCTAATCCAGGAATTATTTTATCTCATGCATTATCCTCTATAATTTCCCCAGCAGGCCAGATTTTAATAAAAAAATGGCTGCCACCACCCTTATCTAATACCGTGCGTAATTCACTGGCTGAAATTATTATAAGTGGCGGAAATGACGCACCTGAGATTGATATGGATTGGGGCGAGCCCGGTCTTAAGCCCGCTGAGCGAGTTTATGCTTGGAATAATTTTGAGGTTCTAGCGTTTAAAACAGGTAATCCTGAGAGGCCAGTTAATGCGGTTCCACCTCGTGCTCGCGCTAATTGTCAAATTCGTTACGTCGCGGGCACAGATCATAAAAATTTTTTACCTGTACTTCGAGAGCATTTGGATGAGCGGGGCTTTTCTGTGGTGGAAATTCAGCCACCGCCAGAGATCAATGCGGTTGACTTCATTGCCTCTGCGACGGCACCCGATGATCCTTGGGCGACATGGGTGTCTGAATCTATTGAGCGAACAACGGGCAAGGAGACGGTCATTTTACCTAGCCTTGGTGGTTCTATTTGCAATGATCTTTTTAATATTTCACTTGGCCTACCTACGATCTGGGTACCCCATTCCTATGCAGCGTGCTGTCAACACGCGCCTAATGAGCATATCCTGATGGCTCAATTCCGAGAAGCGCTTGGCATCATGGCGGGTATTTATTGGGATCTTGGTGAGGGTGATACGCCAAAACACCTTGTGTAAATTCACGACATTGGAGCCTGAATAAAATATTATGACCTTTCCTTGTGATCTTAATGCTTTGGAAGCAAAAGAACTCATCGACTCTGGAGATTTGTCACCTGTTGATCTTCTCAAGAGCTGCCTTCATCGCATTGATATTGCAAATGAGTCGCTCAATGCCATTACCGCTATGGATGTAGGCCGTGCGATGCGTGAAGCTGAAGAAGCTGAGAAATGTGTCGTATGTGGAGAAAAATTGGGACCACTTGGCGGGCTGCCAATAGGAATCAAAGACCTCAATATAACTGCAGGATTGCGAACGACATTCGGCTCATTACTGCATTCAGATGATATTCCTGATACTGATGAAGGGCTGGTAGCACGTTTACGCGATGCGGGTGCTATTATATTGGCTAAGACGAATACGCCAGAGTTTGGCGCTGGGTCTTCAACAACTAATGAAGTTTTTGGGCCAACCCGTAATCCTTATGACTTGGAAAGAACTTCTGGTGGCTCGTCCGGGGGGTCAGCCGCAGCTGTGGCTGCTGGGATGCTGCCGATGGCTCACGGGTCGGACACATTTGGAAGCCTGCGGAACCCCGCAACATGGTGTGGGGTCGTCGGGTTTCGTCCGACGCCGGGGCTGGTAGCACGTGAGACTCGAACACTGCCACATACGCATTTTAGCGTCCAAGGACCAATGGCTCGAAACGTGCGAGATGCGACATTGATGATGAACGGTTTGGTTGGGTTTGACCCACGTGACCCGATGTCCGGGTTCTGTGAACCCCTGCTATTCTTTGAGACTAAATCGGTCGAACTATCTAATCTAAATGTTGCTTGGAGTACGGATTTTGACGGCCAAGCTCCAATGGATGTTGCTATAGCTGAGGCCTTTCATGGTGTCGTTGGACTCCTAGGTGGAACCTTTGGAGCCTTCGAGGAGGCCTCGCCAGCGCTGCCGGGTGTGCGGGATGTTTTGTGGACATTGCGCTGCGTTTATTATCTTGCCAATCATGGGGACCGGGTTCGTAACCACGCTGATGTGTTGTCGCCCAACATCATTGCTAACGTTGAAGCTGGCCGGGCAATGGGTTTGGAAGATGTTGCAAGAGCTGAGCGAGGGTGGGCTCAATTATATGCCGAGTTTCAAAATTTTTTCAAAGGCATTGATCTTTTAATAGTGCCGGGAAACGCTGTTTCGGCTTTTCGTCTGGATGAAGGAATCCCAAAAACTGTGGGTGGTTGCGCTATGGAAAATTATGTGGATGCCTCATTAGTGAGGTCTATACTTACGCTCAGTGGGCACCCCGTTATCGCTATTCCAGCAGGCCTTGATCATTTGGGTCTTCCATTCGGCGTTCAGATTGTTGGACCGCGACATGGTGATAAATTTTTGCTCGATGCAGCCGCAGCGTTAGAAGATAAAATTGCAACATTGCCTGGCCTTAAAAATCCGGGCTTATCTTGGATAAAATGTACAACATGACAGAGCTTTGTGATCTCAGTGCCATTGAAGCGCGGCGTATGATTGGTACCAAGGAAATTTCACCCGTTGAGCTTTTAGAAAGTTGTATTGACCGGATTGAGGCTGTCAACGGAGTTCTAAATGCTGTGATAGCGTGGAATTATGAACGCGCGAGAAAGGAGGCGAAAGTAGCTGAGACGGCTGTTATGCAGGGTGCTGAGTTGGGACCGCTTCATGGCTTGCCGATTGGAATCAAGGATTTGGAAGTTACCGAGGGTATTATTACGACTTGGGGCTCTTTACTCTACGAAGGACACGTTCCTGACTCAGATCAGCGGTCTGTGGCCGAAATTCGGCGTGCGGGGGGCATTGTATTTGCAAAGACTAATACCCCAGAATTTGGTGCGGGCGCCAACACGACAAACCGGGTCTATGGGGCGACGGGTAACCCCTTCGATCCAAAATTAACATGTGGGGGCTCTTCTGGCGGATCGGCGGTTGCTTTAGCCACGGGGATGATGCCTCTGGCAAGTGGGTCAGATTATGGTGGATCGCTCAGAATCCCGGCGGGGTTTTGTGGGGTTACCGGTTTCCGGCCATCGCCCGGCGTGGTGCCCAATGAAAAACGAGCTGTTGGCTTGAACCCCTATTCTGTACTTGGGCCTATGGGACGAACTGTAGCTGATGCGGCATTGCTACTCGGTGTCTTAGCTGACGAGGATCCTCGCGACCCATTTTCGAAGCCCTTTGACCCGATCTTCCTTGACCCTATCCCAGATGTTGACCTTTCCCCGCTCCGTATTGCTGTATCGGAAGATTTGGGCGTTGCGCCCATTGACAATAATATTCGGTCAATTTTTCGTGAGAGGGTAAATACTATTCGCCATATTTTTGCATCGGCAGAAGATCGAGATCCAGGTTTCGATAATGACTTGCACGACGCCTTCGAGATTCTTCGTGCGACAAATTTTATGTCCCAACACAAAGAGCGACTTGAAAATCAGCGCGATAAGCTCGGCCCAAATGTTATTGATAATACGGAACGGGCCTTCAAATATAGTGCCGCTGATGTAGCTTGGGCCTATGCTGCGCAAACTCGATATTACCTGCAGTTTCTTGGTTTAACTCGGGAGGTAGACATCCTCATCTCACCTGTGAACAGCGTCTCACCATTTCCCCATCAGCAACTTTATGTGGAGGAAATTAACGGAAAAAAAATGCCGACTTACATGCGATGGTTATCACCCTGCTACGCGCTTACTATGGCGATGCCAGCCGCTTGCGCCGTGCCATGTGGTCTGGATGATAAAGGGTTACCCTTTGGGTTGCAGATTAGTGGGCCTAATGGATCGGACCGCTTTGTTCTTGAGGTTGCGCATGCACTTGAGGGTGTTTTGAAAAGGGATCCGATGACGTCACGCCCCCGGCCTGATATTGCTGCACTGAGTGTAAAGGTAAAGTAAATGCGAATTTTTTTGGCGTGCCTAGGGACAGAAACTCACACGTGGGCGCCGCTGCCAACTGATAACAAGGCATTTGAGGACACCTATGTTGTGCGCGGGGGTGCGCATCCTGAGGCTGTAAACATGTTTGGTGTGCCGTTACAGATTTGGCGTGGCCATGCAGACACATTAGGGTGGGAGAGTATTGAAAGTTTATGCGCATTTGCGACCCCGTCCGGAGTGACCGTGAAGCGAACGTATGAGAAATTTAGGGATGAGATCCTGGGTGATTTGAAAAATGCTTTGCCAGTTGATGCGGTGATGCTGTCACTGCATGGCGCCATGGTTGCAGATGGGTATGATGACTGTCAGGACGACCTCGTCCATGAGATTCGGAAGCTAATTGGGCCTGACGTGTTTGTCGGTTGTGAACTCGATTTGCATTGCCACATCACGCGCCGTTTTGTTGCAGAAGTGTCCGCCTGTGTCATTTATAAGGAATATCCGCACATTGATTTTGCAGCGCGTGCAGAAGATCTATGGACTATTATGGTGCGGACGCTGTCAGGTGAAATCCGCCCTATCGTAAGTACCTTTGATTGTCGCATGATAAACCTTTTCCATACAACGCGTGAACCCATGCGTTCGTTTGTCGATGAAATGGCATCCTTAGAGGGCAAGAATGGCATAATTTCGGTTTCACTCGGGCATGGGTTTCCTTGGGCGAATATTCCCCATGTGGGAGCGCGAATGATAGTGATAACTGATAATGGACAGGAAACCGGTGATCGTGTGGCTGAGGAGTTAGGGCGTAAACTCTGGTCAATTCGTGATGACATTGTGCCACAAATTGTAGACTTATCTGATGCTTTAGATACGGCCTTAGCGGCAGGGGATGGCCTTCTAGTCTTCGGCGACATTGCTGATAACCCCGGCGGCGGTGCGGCCGGAGACTCCACTTTTATAGCGCGCGCGTTGATCGACCGTGGCTTCCAAAATGCAGCTATCGGCGGTATCTGGGACCCAGTTGCGGTTGATATTTGTCGGGGTGCGGGTGTCGGCGCTCAGTTAGATCTACGTTTGGGTGGTAAGGCGGGGCTATGGTCAGGGGATCCGCTGGATCTCCGCGTCACGGTAAAAGGCGTGTTTGACGATATGCTCGCGGAAGGTCTTGGTGGATCGACCCGTCGTCTTGGTAATGTTGCTACCGTAGAGGCTGAGGGAATTGAATTTGTCGTTCATGCCAAACGGACGCAGAACGTGCATCACAGTTTCTTTGCTAATGCAGGGATCGATTGGGCTGCAAAACGGCTTCTTGTGGTAAAATCTATGCAGCATTTCTATTCGAATTATACCTTGATATCGGATTGCGTGATTTATGTCTCCTCGCCCGGTGTGGTTGATCACAATATTGAGAGGCTGCCTTTGGAGCGGGTTGCACGTCCTGTATGGCCATTGGATGCCGATCCTTGGGGTCGTGATGAAGAACGAGCTTGGTAGATAAACGAGGGTTCCACGTTGACAAAGGTTTTGATTGCGGGTTTTAAGCATGAAACAAACACATTTTGTTCTTTGCCGGCGGATATGAATGCATACCGTGCAAGGGCTCTCTATCAAGAAGGGGAGGTTCGCGGAAATTTTTTAAACACTCGCACGGAAATTGCGGCATTTTTGGATTTTGCTAAAACTGAGGGTTGGGGTATTCGGCATCCTATACATGCCAACGCGACACCATCCGGCCCGGTAAAAAAAGACGTTTTTGACTTTGTATGCGATCGAATTCTCGACTGTATTTGCGATAATGAACCGTTTGATGCGGTGCTTCTATGTTTGCACGGTGCCATGGTATGTGAACACACGGAAGATGGAGAAGGTGAGTTACTAGGTGTAATCCGCGGCCGTCTGGGCCCTGATGTGATTGTTGCCGCCACCCTCGACCTTCACGCGAATGTAACCGATCGCATGGCAGAACTGGCGGATATTCTCATTCCTTATCGTACCTACCCCCATATTGACCAATACGAGGTGGGCTTGGAAGTGGCCGGGTTAGTAAAGCGGGCTTTAAATGGCGAGATAAAGCCGGTAGTAACCGTTCGGCGCGGATCAATGCTGGATGGCGTTGACCATGGTCGGACAACAATGCCTGGTCCTATGACAGAGATGCTAAAACGTGCGGCCGATTTACTCTCTAGCCCTGATATTCTGAATGTGGGCATATGCGCGGGGTTTCCCTGGGCTGACATTCACGATGCAGGCCCGAGTGTTATAGTCGTCTCGGATGGAGTTAAGGCGGCACATGGCGCGTTAGCGGAGTTGTTAGTGCAGGATATTTGGTACAAACGTCAAATTTCCACTATCCAAACAATGTCAGTCGATGATGCCATGTTGCAAGTTAAGGCTTTTGTATATAGTAACAAACCAATTATTTTGGCGGATTTTTCTGATAACCCTGGAGGCGGTGGTTACGGTGATGATATCCGCTTATTACGTGGTATGGTAGAAGCTAACCTTCAAAACGCGGCCTTTGCCGCGATTTACGACCCAGTATCGGCTAATCTATGCGTGGAGAATGGATTGGGTGCGATAGTTCATCTAAGCCTTGGGGGCAATACCGATCCGGAGAGAGATGAATCTTTTGAAGTGCGCGGCACGGTCAAAGCTGTAACGGATGGTCTGTTTCGTCTTGAGGGTCCCATGATGTCTGGCTTAAGAGTGAATATCGGAACTACTGTGGTTGTTTCTATTGGCGGTATTGATGTTTTAGTCACCTCAAGTCGATCACAGGTTTATGATCAAATGTATTTTAAGCACGCGCGGATTGATCCGCTATTGAAAAGCGTTATTGCTGTCAAATCGGCACATCATTTTCGCGCGGCGTTTCAACCGATTGCTAAAGAGATTATTTTAGTCGACGGAGGTGGGGTAACATCACGCAATTATTGTGAACGCGAGTATAAGCGAGTTCGGCGCCCAATCTTCCCATTGGATATTTTTTAACTCGCTTAAGTACATAATCGGGTTATTGAAAGGTGAGGGTAGTCGTTTTGATCTCGTCGAGGGTTTTGGGTACTAACCGAGTTAACGGGACATTGGTATAACTGGGATCTGTCTCCATATCAGCCCAATCAATTACATGCGCCTTCGTCTTGCGCCTCTGAACGCAGTGTTTGATTTCAGAAGATCCAGCGGTAAGTTAAGTTGACCCGCTGACCCACCTGCTTTTTTGTTTTTGGCACAGCGTGTTGCCAATGTGTTTGACACGCAGCGCCCATTATCAGGACGTCGCCTGCGGTGAGTGCAACCTCTCGCTTATCTCTATGATTATCTTTTCGGCGAAATTGAAAACGACGGGTCGCGCCAAAAACAGTAGATGCAATAATAGGGTTTAGGCCTAATTCAGGTTCATCGTCGGCATGCCAACCCATTGAGTCCTCTCCATTCCGATACAGGTTAGCCAAAACCGTATTGAAACGGTAACCCGTTATTTTTTCAATTTCCAATTGGACGCGAATTAACTCTCTTGGCATGTCTCTCTTTGGCCAAGTAAGCCCGGAATAGGTATAGGGGCGCCCCCCATACCAGGCACTGAGCCGAGGAGAAGCGACCTCTCTTCCAAATAAATTAATGCGACGTTCTTGCCAATCAAGTTTGAGTTTTAAGGTCTTAAAGATATCTTCGGATTCAGTTGTCGAGAAAACTTTGTGGTAAAGTCGCAATTCAGAGTCATCAATGGGGAGACGCTCGTAATAAATTTTCAATGTATTTTTGGTGCTAAATAAAAAGCTGCGCGGTCTGCAGATTGAATTGTAACTTCGGCTAATCTGCCAGAGCGAATGATATCGAGCGGAACTTTGGTGCCGGCATCCCCCAGAGCCCAAACTCGCCGGTAAAATTGTGCAAGTGAGGTAACGGACTCGCCATTGACGGCGAGCACTAGATCGCCAGCCTCTAAACCTGCTTCGGCTGCAGGACCACCGTCCCAAGTATTAATTACGATGATGCGATCTTCAGCCTCTGTCGATAACGCGCCAATCCAAGGACGCGCGGGACGCTGAACACGACCAAAGAGCTGCAAATCATCAATAATTGGTAACAATATGTCTATGGGCACCACCATGTTTCCTTCAAAAGAGCCAAATTCATCCGGGTTTTTCTGAATAAATAATGAGCCTATTCCGCAGAGCTTCCCCTCGATATCAAGTAATGCGCCGCCACCCCAAAAAGGATGTGGAGGCTCTGTGAAAAGAGCCTCGTCAAGAAGATACTCCCAATACCCAGCAAACTCTCTTTTGTCTGCAAGAATGGCTGTAATCGCATTTGTCCTCCCTCCATGACCGGCGAGAATGACGGGGTCGCCGATCTGAATTGTTTTTGCGCTGCCNATTGGTATGGCCGGCGTTTCCAAGTGCCCCAGCGCTTGCACCAAGCCGAAACCCGTCTCTTGATCGTACGCCGCAACATGCCCCGGCACTGCTTGCCCTGAATGATTGACTAACCAAACCGTATCAGCTTCCACTACTAAATAGCCGATGGTTAGGACTAAGCCGGTATCGCTAATTACGACACCATGGCCGGCGCGGTCCGCGCCCAGAGCCTGAACCGTATACCCATTGCTGGGAATTTTTGTTTGGACGCTAACCACTGACGAGAGCGCATGATCTAAATCAAAGTTACAACTCTCTGGCTTTGGTTGAAGGGCTGCGGCGATAGTGTGGGCGGTTTGGTCATTCATGGCGGCTAGCTGTTGTCCAATTCTATTGATGGTGGCGTATTTCTGTTATAGCTCTCGTATAATGCACAGGACAGCCTCGAATTTTGCTTTCTTTTGTATATGCATGGATGATGCAAATTGAAACCTGAGGGAAAATGAGAACCAAGTGGTTGAAGGGGTACGCGGTTGTGCAATTGTTTTTACTTTCAGGTTATATTAACTCTATCGTCACGAATAGCATAGTGGGCGATCGCTTGCATCCATATAACTAGGTTTTGCTGATTCTCGAAGCCACAATTAAATCCTCTTTTACCCTGACTTTCAGTTTGGTAAGTACTTGCAGACGAGGTTCATTGTTGATNCGCGCGAAATCCTTGCCTCAATTGGCCTTGGTGGGCAAGTTTTATATTTGATGGTTAAAGGGGTAAAAGATGGAAAATGGGATGGCTCCGGTTGATGTGGAAGTCCGCGAACGTGTAAGTTCAGCTGAATGGGCGCTTCGCGAGGATTTGGCCGCTTGTTATAGGCTAATTTACCGAAATGGATGGGATGACGGAATTTTCACCCATAATTCGGTTAGAATTCCAGGTGCGGACGAGCATTTCTTGATAAACCCTTATGGGTTGATGTTCTGTGAGATTAATGCCTCAAGCTTGGTTAAAGTCGATATCGACGGCACGATCATTGATGGCGGCGCTTTGGGGTTTGATGCGGATATTATTGATGCTGGATTCACGATCCATTCCGCCATTCACATGGCTCGCGACGATGCACGTTGCGTTATTCATACTCATACTGTCGCGGGCATGGCTGTCTCTGCGCAGGAGAGAGGCTTGCTTCCGTTAGCACAAACTTCCATGCGGTTCTACAATCGTCTTTCCTATCATGACTATGANGGTATTGCGACAGATTTGAGTGAACGTGAACGTCTAGTCTCTGATTTGAGCATTAATAAGGCGATGGTGCTTCGTAATCATGGCTTGCTGACTCTTGGCGCAACCGTAGCTGAAGCTTATTCTTTAATGCGCTATCTTCAACGTGCTTGTGAAGTACAAATAGCCGCGCAAGGTGGCGGGCCACTCTCCGTGCCCTCAGACGAGGTCTGTGAGCACGCTGCTAAGCAATTTGATAAACTGGGCTCCAACCAGCACTCAAATGATGCCGCTTGGGCAGCGCTGCGGCGTGTGCTCGATGCTGACGATCAAAGTTACTTGCATTAAATCTCCTTTGCCATTTTTTTATGAATGCTTTTACTATTTATAAACTAGAGGATTAAATTATGACCCATGGCATCGTCACGGCTCCTCAACCGGAAGCTGTTGAAGCTGGTGCGGAAGCTCTGAAAGCTGGCGGAAATGCCATCGATGCGGCCGTAGCGACTGCATTGGTGCAAACTGCTGTTGACCCGCAGATGTGTGGTATCGCAGGTTTCGGATCAATGCATCTCTATCTCCCTACGCTAGGCGAGCATCTTTTGCTCGACTTTTATGGTCGCGCGCCTGCGGCGGTTAAGTCGGACATGTGGCAAGATTTGATCGAACGCGAAGCGGAAGATGGCTTTGGCTTCATTTTAAAGGATCGAGTAAACGAGATGGGCTACCAGTCTATCACGACTCCGATGACACTTCGTGCACTTGATACTGCGCTTAAGCGGTTTGGTACAATGGATATCGCTGATCTACTGCAACCTGCAATTCATTATGCAGCTGAGGGCTTTATGGTACGTCCACACGTTAGTTATTTTTGGAATGTCAAGGAGGGGGCAGGCCGCGTTCCTACGATTGAGAAGCTAAAAAACTATGCTGCCACACGCGCCATATATTTTAAGGAAAACGGGCAACTTCGGGCTCCGGGTGAAATTCTTACAAACTCAGACATGGCCAATACTTACCGTCGCATTGCTAAAGATGGCGTTGATGATTTCTATTCAGGCACTATTGCTCAAGAGATTATTGAAGATATGCGCACTAATGGGGGAATGCTCGCAGCTGGAGACCTAAATCTCGCCAGGACGTCAGATAATCCACCACTTTGGGGTGAATATCGAGGTCTTCGTGTCGCTACTAACCCTCCACCTGGAGGTGGCGTTATGGTTTTAGAGATGCTCAACATTCTTGAGAACTTTGATCTCAAGTCCATGGGGCATAATTCGATAAAATATATTTCCACCTTATCAGAGGCTATGAAGATAGCTACCGTTGATAAAGATAATTACTTGGGGGATCCAAATTTTGTTGATGTACCGACGGAGCGTTTGATTTCCAAGACCCACGGTGCAGATATGGCGTTGCGAATTAAGTCAGGAGAGAAAACTTATGTCTCGCGGTTGGGACCTCAAGTAGAGGAGTCTAAAGATACGACACAAGTGACGTCTATAGATGAGCACGGTAATTGCGTATCCCTAACTCACTCATTGGGCATGCCCTCAGGGGTTGTCTCAGCTGGGCTGGGCTTTATGTATAACGGTTGTATGGCGGTCTTTGATCCACGGCCCGGAAACCCCGACTCTCTCGCCCCCGGGAAGGCGCGGTTTACCGCGATGTGCCCCACTATTGTTTTCAAGGGTGATGACCCATTTTTCATCGTTGGTGCGCCGGGTGGGACTTTTATTACCATGGGCGTACTTCAAGTGATTTTAAACGCCGTTGAATTCGGCATGGATGCGCAACAAGCTATTTCTGCACCTAGGTTTTGTGCTACATCCAACACAATTGACGTCTCTAATCGAATTCTCCGCTCCGTTGAGGCAGGGCTTAATTTGAATGGTTATCCGACCCGGCGAACCTATTTAAGCTATCATTTCGCTGGCGTACACGCTGTGCGGCTAACTGGGGCTGGTTGGGACGGTGGCGCAGACCCGGGTCGCGACGGCATGGCAATCGAAGTATAAGTGAAATATGCGTCATATGATAAACGAACAACATGTTACAATAATAACCCCAGACGGCGGAATGCCGACTTTTGCGTGTTGGCCAAATGGAGATGGCCCTTATCCGGCCATTGTTTTTTATATGGACGCCCCGGCTATCCGCGAGGAGTTGTATGACATGGCCCGCCGTATGGCAGCTGAAGGCTACTACGTCATTTTACCAGACCTCTTTTACCGATTTGGTACTATTCGATTTCCAACCCGCAACAAATATTCACGCGTCGTTTGGAATGCTGTAATGGGGGAGTTGTCTAATGCAATGGTCATGGACGATACAAGGGTGGTGCTTGAGTATTTGAATGATCAATCGATTATTAGATTGGGCTCCAAAGCTTGCATTGGGTTTTGCATGAGTGGGCGCTTGGTAACCACGGCTGCTGCTGAGTTTGCTGATGAATACTCGGCAATTGCGTCGCTTTACGGTGTTGGGATCGTCACCAGCGATGACGATTCGCCGCACCTCCGGGTTGGAGAGATAAAAGGTGAAATTTATTTTGGCTTTGCTGAGACTGACAATACCGTCCCCTCTTATGTAATACCGACACTCAAGGCATCATTAGACGAGCATAGTATAAATTACACTTTAGACATTCATCTTGGCACTCAACATGGCTTTTGCTTCCCACTTCGTGACGTCTACGACAAGGATGCTGCGGAAAAAGTGTATTTGCATTTTATGGATATGTGCCAGCGTAAATTGGCGTAGGGTGTGTTGCACGTTGTTTTTGCATGAAAAAAGAGAGGGTTCAATATGGAGCGATTTTCTGATTAAGAATGTCACTCTATATACGATAAATTGATGGATCTAACTGCGCTATCGGACGCTAAAAACCGAAGTATTTTGTTGGATTGTCTTGGCCGTTAGTAAAATTACTTAAATAAAAAGTGGAACATGTATGTATAGCGAAGTCATTGGTTTAGTTTTACTTACTACCCACTCTATTCTTGTTTCGGTTAGGATTTGTCTGTGTTTGGGCAGTGAAGGCCGTCAAGGCTGACATGAGAGGTTTGTCATTTTCTATGTCTAAATTTCAGGATGCGTTGCCTCCCGACGTAGAGTCTATTTTTGCTTTTTATGCGAGCATACCGCATCATAACGCTATTGGCTTGGAAGCTGTATCCGCTAATCTTGAGATGGCCCAGATGCGAATAGCTTATGACCCACGCTTTGTTGGAAATCCGGATACAGGTATTTTACATGGGGGGCTTATAACGACGCTAATGGACGCGACTGGTGGTCTAGCCGTAATGGCTTCGGTGCCCAAGGGGACACCTGTGGCGACACTGGATCTCAGGCTCGATTATCTGAGAGGTGCGGAGCCTGAGGTCTCTCTGATCGGATGTGCCCATTGTTATAAGTTGACGCGAAACGTAGCGTTTACGAGAGGGGTTGCTTATGAAGAGGATAACCCCGATGACCCTATCGCAAATTTTATCGCCACATATATGATTAAACCCGTTGGAATTAAAATGGGGGTTTGGGAAGCAGGGCCATGAATGCGACGAGCGCTGATATTTTGCCGTTATCGAAGGTTATCAATATTTTACGTGACGAGGATCGCTTGACGGATATCAATGGTCTCGTCCCCTATGCAGATTTTTTAGGTGTGGTTTCAGCCTTCGAGGGTGGTGAATTAGTATCACGGTTGCCATTCCGTGAAGATATGATTGGTAATTACACAACACGTATCTTTCATGGTGGCGTTTTAGGCGCGCTGATGGAACAGGCTGCTTACGTGCATCTACTGCATGATTTAAAACGACTGCGTCTCCCAAAGGTGATTAATATCTCTATTAACTATCTGCGTCCTGTCGTTCCAGAGGATGTCTTGGCTGGTTGTATTACGGTGCGTCAAGGAGCTAGAATTGCGAACGTGCGGGTAAGGTCTTGGCAAACGAGTTGGAATGAACCAGTCGGTACGGCGGATGTTCATTTTTTGCTACCAAAAATCAGAAAATAATCTTTCTGTGTCAGTGAGAGGCAAGCGTTAAAAATTTGCTATTTAGTTTTACTGAACAACTTTTGTCTTAAGCCTTCAAGAGGGGTATGATGAGTGAAAAAGTGAAAAACGAGCCGGTTATTGACCCCGATGAAATCCTAGAAGGTGTTTTACGTTGGGTTGATATTGAAAGCCCCAGTCATGATCGGGATGCCGTCAACAATATGGTTGATTGTGTCGAAGGTAGCGTGAAAAACTTGGGTTTACTGGTCGATCGCAAACTGGGCCGTGATGGGTTTGGCGATATTTTAAGCGCACGTACGCCTTGGGGTGGGGAGCAGCCGGGCATTTTAATTCTCAGCCATTTGGACACTGTGCATCCACTTGGTACTAAAGATGCTCTATTAAAAATTAGACGTGAGGGTGATAAAGTCTTTGGCCCGGGTATCTACGATATGAAGGCAGGAGCCTATATTGCATTTTATGCCATGCGTCATATTATTCGCAAAAATGAGAAAACGCCCTTACCGGTTACTTTAATGTATATCCCAGAGGAGGAGGTCGGAAGTCCTACCTCTCGTGATCTTATCGTCGAGGCCGCAAAAAAAAAACAAATATGTTTTAGTGACAGAACCGGCGCGCGAAGGTGGCAAGATCGTAACCGCCCGGAATGGCAGGTTGCAGTATACTGTAAAAGTTATTGGTCAGCCGTCCCACGCGGGGTCACGCCATATGGACGGGCGGAGTGCTATAAAGGAAATGGCTAAACAGATTTTACGTATGGAAGATGAATTAACTAACTATGATGAGGGCCGCACTTGCTCTGTTGGCACAATTACTGGTGGTACTACAACCAATGTGGTACCCCACGAATGCAAAGTTAGCGTCGATATTCGCGTGCCGGACGAGGACTATCAGCAGAGAGTTCTGGATTTTTTTACGAGTCTGACGACGTTTGACCCCGATTGTATGCTTGAGGTTGAGGGTGGTATTGATCGCCCCCCTTATGATAAGTTTAGAGGTATTGAAGAACTCTTCGAGCATGCAAAAGGTTTAGCTGACAAAATAGGCTTTGATTTAGAGGACTTAAAAACTGGCGGTGGATCAGATGGAAATTTTACTGGCGCGCTCGGAATTCCTACCTTAGATGGCTTGGGGGCAGATGGCCATGGGGCCCACAGTTTTGATGAGTTCATTTATTACTCGTCTCTGGAAGAGCGGGTCAAATTGATGCTGGGGCTTATGCAAACGCTAGAGTAGCGATGCCACGGATACGTCGCAGAACCTAAAGCATGGCATGTTCAATTTGATTCTTAAGTCTTAACTGTTTACGCCTTACGGTTATTAAAAGTGAAATTTTTTTTTAGAAATAAACAGACATTAAAGGTATTACTTTACATCATATGGTTTAATTTACGATTTAGTAATGCCTCAACTTTTCTTTATCCATCCATAGCTTTACCGGATTTACCTCGTTGAGCTTTACGTTCCATATAACCTACTAATATCTAACAATATTTACNTGAATCTTATCAGGTTCCCAACTTCATAATCTCTAGATCAATGCTAAACGGTATTTGGGTGATAATTAACTAGGACAGGGTCAAGATTTAGAAGTAGCGGTACTCCACACGCACCAATCTTGGATTAAACCCAATAGACACGCGCCCCCCCAAGGGACTGAATTTCTGTGTTTCTGTCATTATTCATCCGCATCTTAAGGGCGGTCAAAATTTGATTATCAGTTAATCCATCACATACCATCAAGAATGGGAATCCAAATCGATTCTCATACATATTGTTAGAACGTTTTAATTCAGATGATTTAGCGTCGGCACACAGATTTGAGGTGTTTTTACGCGATAATGCGCTGGGATCATTTTTTTGCACAGTTAGAGGGCCTCTGAGGGTCTCAATATTTACGCTTCTGCGAATAACTTCAATCCGTTCATCCTCATGTGCTAAATTTAATTGAACGCGAAATGCGGATTGGAGGCCTTTTAATGAGTTGTGTGCGGGGCTAAGTTCCGAATAAAAGACACGGTCTGCAATCCAGGGTGCATTTTTTATAACATCGCCAAAGCTCTGCGAGAACTCACTTGCCGATAACTGTGAGGCTAAATACTCCTGATTTTGAGGCGGATTATTCTTTATCCAATGTTTGGCAATATCTATTCTGCGGGCAAACCATACTCGTTCATGTTTCTTCGCATATTTTAAAAATCGTCTTAGAGGCGATGCCGATACGTTGGCGATACAGTTCTCCAAACACTCCGCGGTTCTATTAAATGTTGCAGATTGACCAGATTGTCGAACTTTCTTCTGATTCTAAGAGGCGGAGTGGCTGTGAATAGTTCCGACGTGCTGTCGAGCAAGCGATAACAGGATGCTCGCTTACCCTCTTTTACGACCGTGTTTGATGTTAGCGGTGCCTGTATAAGGGATAGTCTGATCAATGGTTTTCCATATTGTTCGGCCCGTGGGGCACTCTTGCTCCTCCATGATATGTGCGACGAGGCCTACAGCGCGTGAGATTATCGCAAAGCCTCGCATAATTCGCGCAGGCACCCCGATCTCTAACATGACTGCGGCAGCGGCGCCTGTTGCATTAATAGTCAGGTGCTTGCCATGTACTTTATCCATGGCGCTACTAAGAGCCAAAAGTGCTTCCAAGTACTCCCCCTCAATCTCGGTTTGAGCGCGGGCGATCTCAAATAATTTTGGCGACCGTGGGTCGTCTGGTTTATGGAGATGATGGCCAAATCCAGGTAGGGGCCGTTTTTCAGCATGCGCTTGAATGACTTCGCGTTTGGCAGCTGCTTCGATCCCCTCTTTGGCCATTACTAGGCGCTCTAAAATAGCGGCGCAGTCTTCCATGGTGCCAACGAATTGGCTGGCGACGTTCAAAAGGCCCGCTGATACGGCCGCTTGTAGCGCTTCTGGCGCAGAAAGGTAGGTCACCCGAGCTGCGATCACGCTCGGCGTAAAGCCGTGCTCCATCAACGTAACCAAGACTGCATCTAAAACGGCGGTTTGACCGGCCGTAGGGTGTTTGCCCATAATGTGATAAAACATTGTATCAGTGAAGGTCATTTTTCCCATCATGTCGTTAACTAAGTCCATTTCGCGCACGTAGAGTGAAGTCAGTGTATGGGTTGCTAACTTGGTTTCGGGTGAGTGATTAGACATGAAGGTTACTCCTTACTTTTGGCAAACATTACTTTGGCTTCTCGACGAAGTACTTTACCAACTGGGCTGCGCGGAAGACGTTCGGTGATGTGGATTTTTTTTGGCGTTTTAACCGCATCAAGTCGTGATTTCACAAAATTGATGATGTCTTGGGGGTCTGGGACCTCTCCCTTATGTACCTCAATAGCAGCATGAACCGCTTCCCCCCATTTTTCGTCCTCAAGGCCAAATACAACGCACTCACTTACCTGTGGGTGCTCGCCTAGTACCGTCTCGACATCGCTTGGATAAACATTGAACCCGCCAGTGACGACCACGTCACGGATACGATCTTTTATGTATATAAAACCCCGCCTATCCTCGTAGCCTATATCGCCGGTATGCAACCAACCGTTAATTATAGTTTCAGCAGTTTTGTCAGGCATCTTGTAATAGCCCTTCATAACTAAATCGCTTTTCAGTACGATTTCCCCCTGTTGGCCTATGGGCAATAAATTTCCATCAGGGTCCATTATGCCAACCCGTGTCAATGCTGTGGGAACCCCAGTGGAGGCGTAGTTTTCTGGATCTTGCCAATCGTTTGCCCTTATGCAAATGGCAATTTGGGGAGCTTCGGTTTGCCCAAAACAGGTCTCAAGCGCATTATTGAATATGGGCATAGCCTTGGCCACGGCATCCGGCCGCATGGCTGCGCCACCAACGATGAAGTGCCGAAGTGATGAAAAATCCCTTTTGCTTATTTTGTTATCGGCTAGCATCATATAGACGATTGTGGGTGGAACGAATACCGATGTAGCGCGCAGCCGTTCAATAGCTCTCATAATAGCTTGTGGGGTAGCTGGTTCACTCATGAATAGCTGGGTGCCTCCCTTGGCCAGAATTGGCATTATTAAAGTATTGGCTCCATGTGTCATGGGAGCGGCAATTAAGTGACGATCGAGAGCATCGAACTCAAAACTTGTCAGCATGGAGGCCACACACGTATTCCAAACCCTATAAGTTTGCATTACCCCTTTTGGAGTGCCAGATGAGCCCCCCGTAAATTTTATTGCTTGCAGGTCGTCCATCGTGCGCTCGGGGCGTCTGGGGTGCTTGCCCGTGTGCTCTGCGATCAGATCTTTTAGACTTTTGCCACTCCATGCTTCGGGTCCAGGTTTGCCTAAAATTACCGTTCCGCCAGCAGGCAAGACTTTCTCTAAGCAATCGTGATCGATCACGATAATCGTCGGCTCTGTAACATCGATGATACGCCTCAGTTCATCGCTGCCGTTCCTGGGGTTTAAAGGCACCCAAGTTTTGCCTGCGGAAAAGGTCGCTAGCCAGGCGATCAAGTGCTCGAAGGAATTGTAAGCGCAAATGCCAACCCTAGTGCCCGGATCAGCGTCGATTTGTTGAAAAGCATGGGCGAGGGCGTTGGATCGACTAAGCAAATCTGCAAAGGTGATTTTCAAGGGCTCGTGCGCTGGGCCTTTGTCAACTTCGACCGCAACGCGCTCAGGCCAAAGTCTGGCAGCGTAAAAAAAATGATCAATGGGCATCATAACAAAACCGAGCTTATTGCGGGAGACCTATGAAATCAAAGTTTCCTGCAAAATTTAGGTGATTGACTAAAACGGTTGCGATCTCAAAAATTTACCGGTTGAATAATACGCATGATATCTGTGGTTACATCAACTTCTGAGACACACCCTGTTCTGGACGCGCACCGCTTTGACCCCTCAAGATTGCAATCTTTGATGTTGCGGGATGGGGTTGATTCCTCCCCGCCGTTTTGTATTACGCAATTCCAAGGCGGAATGTCGAATCCAACATTTTTGTTAAGTGATGCCGATGGACGCCGGTTTGTGTTACGCAAGAAGCCATCGGGGGAGCTTCTACCTTCGGCACATGCTATCGAGCGAGAGTATAGGGTTCTTACCGCTTTGCGCGATGTGGGTTTTCCGGTAGCAAAACCCCTGTTCCTCTGCGAGGATAAGACCGTTATAGGTCAAGCATTCTATGTGATGGGTTTTGTTAAGGGCCGGGTGTTTCGTGACTTAACACTGCCGGAGATAAACCCATCAGATCGAGCAGCTATTTATGACTCCATGAACGAAACTCTTGCCAAATTACATACTGTAGATGTCCGATCAGCTGGCTTATGCAACTTTGGACGAATTGGTGGTTATGTTGAACGCCAAATCAGGCGTTGGTCTGACCAGTATGCAGCATCTAAAACGGAAGATTTGGATACCATGGATAGGGTGATGGCTTGGTTGCCCGAGAACCTGCCGGAAAATAATTTGACTACGATTGTTCATGGAGACTTTCGATTGGAAAATATCATTTTTCATGAGACGGAACCGAGAGTTCTCGCCGTTGTTGATTGGGAACTATCTACTCTCGGTGATCCATTATCGGATCTTGCTTATAACTGTTTGCCTTATTACATGGCAGATCCAGCACGGGGCGACCTGATAGATTTGACGAAATCGGCAACTGGTATTCCAAAAGTGCAAGAGTATATTGCAGCGTATAGTGCGCGCATGGGCAGAGACTTTAACGCGAACTGGACGTTTTATTTGGTGCTCTCGCTTTTCCGTTTAGCTGCAATTGTACAAGGCGTTTATGCTCGAGGTCTTAAGGGAAACGCGGCCTCGCCGGAAGCTATGGCCCGCAAAGAGCGCTGTCGTGAATTAGCGGACGTGGCATGCCATTTACTGGATGGGCCGTAGTGGCAACGAACAAACTTATTTTTGGAAGGTTCTGGAGCGAGGACTTTACTATCTGGACTCTCTGCGATGGGGTATAGGTCTTAGGCTCGCTCCGGCGTTGAGATTAAATATGGGCGAAGGTAACCGCAAAATTATATCATAGGATGATTAAAGTGTTATTTGGATTGGAATTTTAGTTGGTTTCTGACACCATCAATGAGTAAGTGTAAGAAAATAATCTCTAATACCTTAGTCTTTTGACGTCTACTTTACATGGCGGCCGAGCTCAAGACGAGCAATCTGCTGGCGATGCACTTCGTCTGGTCCATCGGCGAAGCGAAGCGCACGCATGCGAGCCCACATATAAGATAACATAAATTCTTGGCTCATGGCGCCGCCGCCATGCACTTGCATGGCGCGGTCGATTACGTTGAGCGCCATGTTTGGTGCTGCGACTTTTATCATGCCAATTTCTTGTCGCGCATTCTTATTCCCAACAGTATCCATCATGAAAGCTGCTTTAAATACCAAGAGACGACACATCTCTATTTCTATGCGGCTATCAGCGATACGCTCTTGCGTTACTCCTTGTTCAGCCAACAGTTTACCAAATGCCCTTCGTTCAGTGGCTCGCTTACACATCATCTCTAAAGCGCGCTCTGCAACTCCAATAATTCGCATACAGTGATGAATACGCCCGGGGCCGAGTCTTCCTTGAGCTATTTCAAACCCTCGTCCTTCACCGAGCAAAATATTTTCAGAAGACACGCGAACGTTGTCAAAGATTACCTCGCCATGGCCGTGAGGCGCATCGTCGAATCCTGCTACACTCAGCATGCGCGTTACCTTAACTCCATCTGAATTTCGTGGCACAAGGACCATTGATTGTTGGGTATATTTTGGCGCATTTGGGTCGGTTTTACCCATAACTATTAGAAGTTCGCAGTGCGGCGAGCCGATCCCCGATGTCCACCATTTATGACCATTAACTACATAATCGCCGCCATCACGATGAATGGAAGTCTCGATATTAGTAGCGTCTGATGATGCTACTTTAGGTTCCGTCATAGCGAAGGCTGAGCGAATTTCGCCTGCAAGTAGAGGTTTCAGCCATTGTTCTCTCTGTGCGGCTGTGCCAAACCGTTCTAAAGTCTCCATATTTCCAGTGTCGGGGGCAGAACAATTAAATACCTCAGGCGCCCAATGAACCCGCCCCATGACTTCACAAAGCGGCGCATATTCAAGGTTGCTCAAGCCCGCTCCTGACTTGCTATCAGGCAAAAATAAGTTCCATAGCCCGGCATCACGAGCTTTGGTCTTTAACTGCTCCAAGATCGGGGGAATGGTCCACCGGCTATGGCTCTCGTCCAATTGGTCATAATAGACCTGCTCATTAGGATAGACGTAATCTTTCATGAATTTTTCCAAATGGCCCTTTAAGGCTAAAGTTTTTTCTGACATGGAAAATTCCATATTTTGAATCCTTTGTTGAGATTAAGAATAACGTCCGCCAGCAATACTCGCGCCGCCGTCAACGGGCAGGGCTTGCCCTGTGATCCAGCTAGCTGCAGGAGATGCTAAAAATGTAATGGCGCCGGCTAAATCCTCGGCTTCACCAAGCCTTCCTATTGGATAACTCTCTAATACTCGTTCATAGGTTTCTGGATTATCCCATAGAGCTCTTGCCATGTCTGTTTTGACTAATCCTGGAAGCACGCAATTGATACGCACATTATCAGTTCCCCACTCTAGCGCTAAATTACGGGCTAATTGCACGTCAGCAGCTTTAGAAATAGCGTAAGCGCCAAGTGCTTTGCTACCTTTCAGGGCCGCAATAGAGGATACGATTACCACTGCCCCATCCCCACGTTCTGCCATAGCTGGGATGACTAAATTACATAGTTTGAGGACGTTTTTAACATTGGTAGTTAAAATCTTGTCATAAGCCTCATCATCAATATCCCGGAGAGGCCCCATGTACGGATTGACTGCTGCATTGCAGATTAAGATATCAATTTTTGTACAAAGCTTAACGGATTGTGTGACGAGTGCCTCAATATCTCCCATGCGAGCAACGTTACATGGTATGCCGTGGGCGTGTCCACCGGATGTTAAGATGCTTGCTACGGTCTCCTTGCAAGCGGCTACCTTGCGACTTGAAATAATTACCTCCGCTCCAGCCTCAGCCATCATTTCGGCTGTGGCTCGTCCGATTCCACGTGTGCTGCCAGTAATTAAAGCTGTTTTACCTGTCAGGTCGAATAACGCCATTGCTCTACCTCAGTGTCTATTTTTTAGCTTATCACGCTCTAAGAATTGGAAAAGTCGATTAGATATTTTCAATGTAATTTTTGGCAAGTCGCACCGCGTTGGGTGCATCAGGGCTATACCCGTCTGCATTGATTTCAGCCGCAAAGTCTTTTGAAACTGGAGCGCCACCGACAATAATACGTCCGTTCCAACCTCTATCCCGGAACAACTTAATGGTGCGTCGCATATTGGGTGTCGTTGTCGTAAGCAGCGCCGACAGGCCAATGATATCGGGCTTAATTTTGACAGCGGCTTCCCAAAAGGCTTCTGGCGACACATTGACACCCAAGTCATGGACAACAAATCCGCCGCCCTCCAGCATCATAGTTACCAAATTCTTTCCAATATCGTGAAGATCTCCATGAACCGTACCCATTAGAACGACGCCGACTGGTTTGATGTCGGTGGCGGTTAATAGGGGACGCAACACCTCGAGGCCTGCCTTCATTGCTCGTGCTGCCATCAATAGCTCAGGCACAAAAACCTCTCCAGCTGCAAATAACTCGCCAAGTTCCTCCATTGCTGCTATAAGCGCATCATTTATGATCACTTGGAGATCAGTTCCGTAAGTGACCTCGTTACGAACCATACTTTCGACGGTCTCGTAGTCAAAATCGAGTACCGCCTCGTAAATAGCATCTAATCGTTCATCGAACGGTCGAGTGGGGACAGTATCTCTGAGGGGTTCTGCTGACATATTAAATAGCACCTGTGATATGAGCGTCCCCGGCGGCCACAATCGCTGCCATATCCCGGCGTTGATCCTCGTCTGGAGTTCCCGGTAAAAAGGGCGCATTAATTATGTTTTGTGCGATAATACGTGCGTTGTCTAATGCGTCCCTGTGGCCAACCTGAGTATAAGAATCTCGAGCTAGTCGCAGAAATACTCCAGGATCTAAATTATGGCGGCAGTACTTAAGTGTGTGTTCATTAGCTAAAAAATGCCCCCCTAACTCAATTTCTAACATAGCTGACCAGTTAAGCGTTTCATCATCGATACTTGGTGAAGCTAGATAACGCCGCATCATGGCGCCCAGCTCGTTGTCCATTACCGCTTGAGCTGGACTAAAGACTGTAGCACATTCTAATTGACCAACGCCGCCGAGAATATCTGCTTTAGCTAATGCGACTTGATTGCAAATCATCGCACGTTCAGCCTGGGATTGCCCGTCAGTATCGGGTGTATCTGACCCGGATCCGTAGGTGTGGGTTAAGAGCCCAAAGCCCTGTTTCATTAGTTGTACAGCCATACTGATACCAGTCATTGCCTCAACGCTTGACTGTAAACTGCGCCCAGTGCGAACGTCCAAGGCAAAGATAAGCGGTGTTGCAATCACAGGGGTGGTGGGTCCAGCCACATGAGCCATGGTTACCATTGCTAATATTTCGGCGGCCGCCATTAAAACTGTAGCAGACATAGTGATAGGGGATGTGCCGCCTGCAGTGGGTAGGGAACATGCGTGAATTGGAACACCGTAGAAAGCGGATTGAAGGATGGCTTCGACGTCCATGCGCTTGAATTCTAGCGGAGTAAAGGAACATGCAATACAACTGGCTGAAGGACGGGCACGTAAATTTTCCTCACCTCCTGCCGCTATAGCGGCAACGCGCATTAAGTAGGAAACATTTTCTGCATTGTAGGGCTGAATCCAATTATGTTTTTCTGTGGTTCCTGCAACGGCAGCAAAGCCGTGTAGGTCTGAGGTGATCTCGGGGACGCCATTGACAAAAGGATGGGCTATAAAGCCAATTTCAGGGAGCCCTTCACCAATTCGTGCTATTCCCTTGGCATCGTCCAGCGTTAGCTTGCGGTGCTCCGAAGTGAACGGGTCAATATACCCATGTGCGCCCGTACCAGTCCGCATGTGAAAGGTGCCATCGATGCGCGGAAGCGCTAAATTGTGTGCTCCAGATTTTGAGAAGAGCGTTAGAGTTTTTGGCGTTTCCTGCAAGGCTTGACTAACAAGTTCGCTTGGCAAACGGACTCGTAGGCCGTCTGTGTCCAAAACTGCCCCTGCTTTAACCAGCAAGCTCGCCATCTGGTCATGATTTATGAATACGCCATGTTTGGCGAGAAGATCAAAAGCCTTATTTCTGAGAATTTCAATTTTAGTGTCAGATAAATATTTAAAATATGGCCGCTCTGCCTTTGTTTTTAATTGAGTTGAGGCTAGCTTCGCATCTATGATTGGAGTAGTTGCACTCGTACTGGTTGGACTGTCCAAGCTAGAATCATCCTCTCGCTTTTTAAGGCGGTCGCGGCGCTTCCGTCGTTGGGTGAGTCTTGGCGGCGTATTGCTTGTCATGAGTTGTCCTAGTTTGTGTCAATGCGATAGATCATCAATTTACTATGACTATTAGCATATGTGTCCGATTTAATAATATGACAATACTAAAGCGTTCGGAGAGCTAATTCTTAATCACACGTTACGTTTACAAAGTGCTTCGATTAAGCCTGCGAAAAGGTGGGCTCGTGGTTCTAGAGAGGAGATGTTGATGTATTCATTTTGTGTGTGGATGCCATCCCCAGTCGGGCCAAGTCCATCAAGGGTTGGAACACCAAGTGCACCGGTAAAATTACCGTCTGAGCCACCTCCAAATTGCCCCATACCGAGATTTAAACCAAAATCCTTCGCCACGCGCGCGCCAAAATCATACAGGTCTTTGGTTTTTTCATTNGCCTGGAACAACGGTCGGATCGGACCAGGTTCAAGTCGTAATTGGACATTGGGGTCGGGAGATTTGAGGCCAAGCATATTTTTACGCACTAAATGAAAATCCTCTTTGGTGGTTGCGACACAGAGCACTTCAGCATCACATTCCGTTGGTATTACGTTAACAAAAGTACCGCCCTGAATATTGCCTACCCGATATGAAATTTGTTTATCATGGTCAGATAGCCCTTCTACTTGCTGGATTAGTTTTGCCATGGCGCTGATTGCGCTTCTACCCCCTCCACCTAGTTTTCCAGCGTGGGCCGGTTTGCCAATTAGACGCATTCTGAAGCGTAAAAAAGCGTGTCGCCCCGTGACAAGAGCATTCTCGCGCCCTGGCTCGGGTATCAAAACATATTTTGTATTTTTTGCTTCTGCTTCAATATCCTCTTGGGACGCGGGGCTTCCAAGTTCCTCATCGGGTATGAACATAAAAGTAACGGGCAAGCCCAACGAATTATACTTTTCAAGCAGTCGGGCAAATGCATGCATTGCGAGAACGAGACCTCCCTTCATATCGAGCACGCCTGGTCCATAGAGACGATCTCCATCGCGCTTAATGGGGAGTGTGCTTGTTACGGTTCCAACGGGGTGAACGGTATCAAGATGACCCAGAATTAAAATGCCTGGCTGATCAGCATTTCTATCGCCCCAGTCAAATCTTGCCTTCATGATATCACCGGTTTGTGCATTGGTGGTTCGGCGCTCGACCCGCGCACCCATGGTGAGCATGGCACACTCGGCTTTATCCATCATGCGATTAACTGCATCTGCATCAATGCTTGGGCTTTCTACCGAGGCCCAATCAGCGATATCATGTGCAATAGCCGCTGAGTCTAATGTGAATTCCTCGTTGATTGTCATCCGCTTAATTATTCTGCCGCTGAGTGATTAATGGTTTCATATTTTCCAATGTTTGCTGTGATGGCATTTAAAAGCGCAGCTCGCAATTTTTCAAGGCGCTGCCCTCGGTCTACTTTCATTCCAAAAACATCTTTAACATAGAATACATCGACCACGTGTTCTCCATAGGTAGAAACTAAGGCATTTGAGATTTGCAGCCCGTCAGCGCTTATCACAGCAGTTACATCATGAAGTAGACCAGGTCGATCACGGCCATTGATCTCAATAACCGTGTGAGTGTTTGAAGCATGGTTGTCGATGAGGACTTGTGGTGGAACAGTGAAGATAGATGTGCGGCTGGGGAGTTTCTTTTTGGCACGTTGAGCAAGTTCTCGGTCGGGCCGGGATTTGCCTTGAATCGCGTTGGCGATGTAGCGTCTCAGGCGGTGGAAATCTGTTTCGGAGGAAAATTCATTGCCCATGAATCCCTGAATGGTGAATGTATCGAGGGCCATACCGTCGGCTAGCGTGTGCACCTTGGCATCGACGATATTAGCGTTTGAGAGTGCCATGGCACCGGCAATTGCGGTAAACAAACCGGAGTGGTCTGGCGCGTAAACAACAAGTTCTGTGACCTCGCGCTCAGGCCTTGCTCGTGCTTTAATGTTGTAATGCCCACCTGTTGCCTGAGAGTCAAAAATAATGTCCGCATGGTAGGCCAAGGTGTCCAAATCGGTACTAAGTAGATAGCTATCTTGGCATAGTTTCAGAAAATGTGAAGTTTGAGTATCCGACAAATGGTTAAGCATTTTAGTTAAGCTCTCTTTTACTGTGGCCACTCTTGCGTCATGGTTTTCAGCCAGGTTCCCGCCACTTAAGACTTCTTGGGCGCGCCAATAAAGCTTGCGGATGAGGCCAGCTTTCCAAGCATTCCAGACATTGGGTCCAACTGCTCTTATATCGACTATGGTCAACACCATGAGGAGTCTCAACCGCTCTGGCGATTGAACTTTTTCAGCAAAATCGGCTATCGTCTTCGGGTCATCGAGGTCCCGTTTAAAGGCACAATCACTCATTAAAAGATGCTTGCTAACGAGCCATGAGACTGTTCCTGTCTCCCATTCTGTTAATCCTAAACGGGGAGAGAGTTTTAGGGCAATCTCGGCGCCGAGGATGGAATGATCGCCGCCGCGACCCTTAGCTATGTCATGTAGCAGCACTGCTACGTACAAAGCGGCACGCGATTGTATCTCCTTTACGATTGAACAGGCAACGGGATGATCTTCGATAAGCCGTTCAGTCTCGATCCCAGCCACGAAGCCAATGGCTCGAATAGTATGCTCGTCAACCGTGTAAACATGATACATATCGTACTGCATTTGCGCTACAACCCGGCCAAAATCTGGAATAAATCGCCCAAATACACCGGCCTCATTCAACCGCATTAGTGTCTTTTCGGGGTCAGGGCCCGTCATCATCTCTAAAAAAAGTCGATTAGCGGTTTGATCGTTACGGAGCGCTTGATTTATCAATTTTAAGTTGGCGCTTACCGCGCGCAAGGCACTTGGGTGTATATCAATATTTTGGAACTGTGCAGTATGAAAAAGCTCTAATATTTTAAGTGGGTGGTCTCTCAATTCTCTGATCGAAGAGATAGACAACCGCCCAGCTTCAACCTTGAATCCAGAGATTTCTTTTTTACTCTGCCTCCATCCTGAAAACCATTTAGTGTGACTTTTTTTCTTATGCTGCTCCTCCAAAACGGCACAGAGAACCCGAGTTAAATCACCCACGTCTTTTGCGGTAAGAAAATAATGTTTCATAAACCGCTCGACACCCCGAGTGCCCGCATGATCCTTGTACCCCATTCGTTTGCCAAGCTCCTCTTGAGCATCAAAGGTCAAGCGTTCCTCAGGGCGGTTCGTCAGATAATGAAGATGGCATCTTACGGTCCATAAAAAATGCTCGGCTTTGGTGAAGGTTTTGACATCTGTCTGAGATAGGACCCCGGCTACTTTCAGCCCCGCGGCATCCTCAACGTTATAAAGGTATTTAGATATCCAAAATAATGTTTGTAAATCACGCAAACCGCCTTTGCCCTCTTTTATGTTGGGTTCAAGTACATAACGCGTATCACCCATATTGTGATGGCGGTCATCACGTTCCGCAAGTTTGGCTTCGACAAAAGCGGGGCCAGAGTCCGCTACTAAATTGGTGCGAAAACTTGATTTAAATTGTCTGGCTAATGCTTGGTTCCCTGATAGCCATCGTGCTTCTAAAAGACTAGTGCGAATTGTGAAATCATCTTTAGCCAAAAGAATAGCCTCGTCCACCGAACGGGTAGCATGACCAACCTTAAGTCCCAAGTCCCAAAGCATATAAAGGATGAATTCAACAACTTGTTCTGAGTGAGGCGTTAATTTGTAGGGAAGAAGAAACATAAGATCTATGTCAGAAAACGGTGCCATTTTGCCTCGGCCATACCCACCAGTAGCGATCAACGCCATTTGTTCCCCCCTAGTTGGGTTAGCCGCCGGGTATGCGGTAGTTGTCGCGAATTCGTAAAGACTTCTGATTAATTGATCGACCAAGTAAGTTATGGTCATGCTAGTTTCTGGGCCGTCAACATTGCCTGACTCAAACCGTCGGCGGATTTCAACCCAACCCAACTGTTGTGCCTCTTTGAATATTGACAAAACTTCCCCGTGTGTCTGCTGCGAGTAGCCAGACCATGCAACCAATTTTAGCAAACGGCCATTAAGCGCCTTCCTGTTAACAATCTGGCGTAGCTTCGCAATCTCCAACATGGCATGGGTTCCGAAAAATTTTTTAATAAATTTAATAATTCGAGCAGTTTTAATCGCGATGAAATATTCTACCCAAATAGGCACCTAACACCAAGTGCCCAAATTTTCAATAAGGGGTATTTAACGCCGCGCTTTTTAAGTGCATGAGATTAGAAGGGGGCAAAGCGGCTCTGAAAGATGGTCTACTTTCTTAGTTTGCATCAATGACAAAATTCTAACTTTACTCTTTAACCGTCTAGCCGTGCTCGTGCGTCCATATATGCAGGGCAATAAGGTCATGAGTTGTCGTTTTCTTGGGCGAGACGTTTCAAAAAATAAACGAATTCCAAAGCCTCCCGTGGAGACATTTCATCGGGCCGGGAATCAGTTATTGCTAAATTCACAGGACTTGTTGTGGTATCCGAGGTCGCCGCCGTGGATTTTGCCGTGGCGATTTGGAATAAAGGTAGATCACCGGCGATGTCGTGCAGGGCCGATGCTGTTTCATCGTTTTCAAGGGTCTGCAGGATGACCTCTGCGCGTTTGACCACCGCTTCAGGAAGACCAGCTAATTGCCCCACGTGGATTCCGTAGGAGCGATCAGCAGAACCTGAGGCGACTTCATGCAAGAAAATTACCTCATCGTTCCATTCTTTGACCCTTACAGTATGGCAGCTCAGTTTGTCTAACTCCCCCGCTAAAGCGGTCAGCTCGTGATAATGACTAGCAAACAGTGCACGACATCGGTTTTTTTCATGTAAATATTCCACCACTGACCAAGCGATAGATAGCCCATCGTAGGTGGCTGTGCCTCGTCCTATTTCATCTAAAATAACTAATGCGCGTTCTCCAGCTTGATTCAAAATCGTTGCCGTTTCCACCATTTCAACCATAAATGTTGAGCGACCGCGCGCGAGATCATCTGCTGCTCCGACGCGCGAAAAAAGACGGTCTATCACGCCAATATGGGCGGCGGTTGCAGGCACAAAAGAGCCCATTTGAGCCATAACGGCGATCAAAGCATTTTGACGCAGAAAGGTGCTTTTACCCGCCATATTTGGCCCGGTAAGCAACCAAAGGCGGCTATTACTCTGACTTTTAGAATCACTCTGAGAATCAACGTTTAATTGGCAGTCATTTGCAATGAAAGCACCACCTATATTTGACCCTGCCTCAAGAGCTGCCTCTACAACAGGATGGCGACCTTCTGTTACATCAAAAATCATGCTCATGTCGACAACGGGGCGTGTATAGTTTCGGGTTACTGCAAGTTCAGCCAGACCGGCCAGAGCATCAATCTCTGCAATTGCATGCCCAGCGAGTGAGATGGCATCACCCTCGCTGGTGACTGAAGACACAAGGGTCTCAAAAATACTCAATTCTAATTGCAAGGCTTGATCTGCTGCACTGGCGATGCGGCTTTCTAGATCACTAAGCTCGGTGGTTGCAAAGCGCACGGCATTAGCCATCGTTTGCCGGTGTATGAAGGGGATATCAAAATCATTGCTTTCATCGGAAGTACTTTTTAGCATGTTCTCCGCATGGCGAGTTGGCACTTCGATAAAGTAGCCAAGCAGATTATTGTGTTTGATTTTGAGATTGGTGATTTTCGTTTCACCGCTATATTTTACCTGTAAGCCTGCTATTAATTTGCGGCTGTCGTCGCGTAGCGCTATCAACTTGTCCAGCTGATCGGAGTATTTTGGTGCTATAAAGCCCCCGTCGCGAGCCTGCACGGGCGGGTCATCCCCCAAGGTGCTAACCAGTTGCTTAATTAGTGCGTCATGTTTGCCTAGATCATGGGATGTTGCCTCAAATAAAGCTGGGGGAGAATCAAGAGTTTCTGCTGTGAGTAAGCCGTTTAAAAGTAACTTGATTTGGTTCGACCGTTGGAGGCCATCTCGNATGGCCGTCAGGTCGCGCGGTCCGCCGCGACCAAGAGACAACCGAGATAAAGCACGTGCCATGTCAGGGCATTTTTTTAGTATTTTTCTTATATCACTGCGCAGTTTTTCCTCAAATACGAAACCCTCAACCGCGTCGAGACGATGGGTAATAATGGCTGGGTCGGTTAATGGTTGGGCTAAACGCGTTGCTAAAAGACGCGCGCCTGGGCCTGTCACAGCATGATCTATGACTGCCAGAAGGCTCCCTTGATGCTCTCCTGAGAGAGTGCTGGTTAATTCTAAGTTTCGTCGCGTCGACGCATCGATACCCATTATGGCACCTGCACTTAAGCGCTCAGGTCGCCCGATTCTGGGTAGCTTCCCTTTCTGGGTTAATTCTATGTAATCCACCAAAGCTCCGGCGGCGGCGATCTCTGATCGGGTAAATTCCCCGAAGGACTCCAATGTTGCCACGCCAAAAAGTAGCTCCAGTCTCTTTTTGCCATTTATTGAGTCAAAGTGTGTTATTGGCAGTAAAGTTAAGCGATCAGAGATCATTCTAAATGGCTCAGCAAGTTCCGGCACGCTGGGTAAGTTTTCAGCAGCTAATACTTCCCCCGGCTCTAATCGCGCCAACGCGGCATCAGCCTCTCCTTGTTCCAATGGCTGAACACAGAAAGTACCTGTTGATACATCAATCCAAGCAAAACCCAATGTGCCCTCTGCGCGGGCGATGGAGGCGAGATAGTTGTGGCGTCTGGGGTCGAGAAGCGTGTCTTCGGTTAAAGTGCCTGGTGTGACCACTCGGACTACCTCGCGGCGGACAACTGACTTTGCGCCGCGTTTTTTTGCGTCGGCTGGGTCTTCAGTCTGCTCGCAGACGGCCACACGAAAACCACTTCTAATAAGACGGTTGAGGTAGGCTTCATGGCTGTGCACGGGAACGCCACACATGGGGATATCCGCTCCCATGTGCTTTCCTCGTTTGGTAAGCACTATGTCCAGCGCTGCGGCCGCTTTTACGGCGTCATCGAAAAACAGTTCATAAAAATCGCCCATTCGGTAAAACAGTAAGTAATCAGTGTAATCCGCTTTAAGGCCTAAAAATTGCTCCATCATTGGTGTTACAGTTTCTGGCTTATCGAGCTGGTTTTGGGACCCAGTAGGCGCGAGTATGTCCTCTTCGTCGGTAGCCTTCGATGAGGTGGCCGGGTCTATTTGTGTGGTTACAGGAGATGTAGTTTTTGGAATGACACTTTACTCTCTGGATCGCTTGGGCAACATTAACTTAGCAGTCTAATGAAACCTAAGAAAGAGGGCCAAATCTGGGAAGTCATAAAGGTGAATATTGACGAGGGTCAAAGATTTTCATTTAAAAGCAAATAATATAGGAGTTTAAGTGCAGTGGCTGCAGGTTGTGGTCGTCTAAGTTACATTTGGTGAATATGAACGGTGCCATGTCCTGCTTAATTTCCAAATTGGGAAAGAATTATCATGAGTAATACTGGTGACAAATTGATGGAACAAGAAGCACTTCGGCTGCATGCTAAAAAACCGGCTGGCAAGGTCGAGGTCCATGCCACTAAACCGTTGACCACGCAGCATGACTTGACTTTAGCCTATTCACCGGGCGTGGCGGCTCCGTGTATTGAAATTCACAATAATTCCGAACTAGCTTATGAATACACGGCCATTGGTAATCTTGTGGCCGTCGTCTCCAATGGGACGGCTGTTCTAGGCCTTGGTAATATTGGTGCTTTTGGTGCAAAACCAGTGATGGAGGGAAAATCAGTCCTTTTTAAGCGTTTTGCGGATGTTGATGGGATAAATGTTGAGGTACACTCCGAAGATGTCGATGAGGTTATTCAGGCAGTAAAGTTATTTGGCCCCAGTTTTGGCGGCATTAACTTGGAAGATATAAAAGCTCCTGAGTGCTTTGTTATAGAGCAGAGATTACGTGAGGAAATGGATATCCCAGTCTTTCACGATGATCAGCATGGCACGGCGATTATTACAGCAGCGGGATTGATAAATGCGCTTCATGTAACTGGCCGCGATATCGCTAAGACTAAATTGGTTATCAATGGGGCTGGGTCAGCATCAATTGCGTGCGCCGAGTTATTTGTAAACATGGGAATGCCGCGGAAAAACATTGTAATGTGTGACTCCAAAGGCGTCATTTATAAAGGCCGAAGGGATGGCATGAACCAATGGAAATCGGCCTACGCTACATCCACATCGGCCCGGACTCTCAGCGAGGCTATGATTGGCGCAGACTGTTTCGTTGGACTTTCCGTTGGGGGCGCGGTGACCCGAGAAATGGTTAAAACGATGGCTGATAAACCTTTAATTTTCGCTATGGCGAATCCAGATCCGGAAATTAAACCCGAAGATGCTCGGGAAGCGCGTCCGGACGCCATCATTGCTACTGGTCGTTCTGACTACCCGAATCAGATTAACAACGTATTGGGTTTCCCTTACATATTCAGAGGTGCTTTAGATGTAAGAGCGTCTACTATTAACGATGATATGAAGATAGCTGCTGCTCAAGCCCTTGCGGAGTTGGCGCGTGAAGATGTTCCAGATGAGGTTGGTGATGCTTATGCTGGTTCTTACTTAAAGTATGGGCCGAATTATCTTATTCCCTCGCCATTTGATCCGCGTTTAATCACCGCAGTGCCTAAGGCAGTTGCGCGTGCAGCCATGGATTCTGGGGTCGCTCGCCGTCCAATTATTGATATGGATGCCTATGAGGCGGAGTTGTCAGCACGGCTCAGCCCCATTATGGGAAGTCTAAATGATATATTTGAATCTGTTCGACTCCATCCCAAAAAAGTTGTTTTCGCAGAGGGTGAGGAAGAAAAGAGCATTCGTGCTGCACACGCATTCCAGCAGGCTGGCTTTGGGTCAGCAATATTAGTTGGCCGCGAGGAACGGGTTAGAAGCACCATGGAATCCCTTGGTTTACCAGAGGATCATGGCCTAACAATTACCAATTCCCGGTTAAGTCCCCATATGGAGGACTACACGGATCGTCTTTACGAGCGCTTGCAGCGAAAGGGTTATTTAGAGCGTGATTGCGAGCGAATGGTTAAACGGGACCGGAATGTATTTGGCGCGCTAATTGTGGACGCCGGTGACGCAAATGCGTTAGTAACTGGATTGACCCGAAACTATCTCACGGCACTCGACCAGATTGGAAGGGTTTTCGATCCTACGCCAGGTGCGCAAGTTTTTGGTTTATCTCTAGTAATGAGTCGGGGGCAAACCTTATTTGTGGCTGATACCGCTGTCCATGAGGTGCTGACACCTGAGCAAATCGCTGATATTGCCCAGCAAACCGCCCTTGCCGCGAGGCGATTAGGCCATGAGCCTAGAGTTGCTCTGATATCATATGGGAATTTTGGCCATCCCGATTTGCCACGCTCTGGCCCAGTGCGCGATGCTGTGCGGGTTCTGGATACACGGGACGTGGATTTTGAGTACGATGGTGAAATGACCGTTGAGGTTGCTTTGAACCCTTCCGTTCGATCTAAGTATCCGTTTTGTCGCCTGACGGAGTCTGCGAACTTGTTGATTATGCCAAGTCTGCATACCTCTCAAGTGGGGACGCAGTTGCTGGCTCAGATGGGCGAATGCAAGGTTCTTGGTCCAATACTCGTTGGTTTTAATAAACCAGCGCAAATTGTGCCCATGGGAACTTCTGTCTCTGACATGGTTAACTTAGCAGCTATCGCGGCTTACTCGGCCAAAGACTGAATTCCGGTATTAAGATTAAAAGTTTATAATTTAAAATGTCTCCGCCATTACTTTTTCTCTCTGGAACGGAGCTTGGTTTTGGCGGCGAACTTTTGCTCGATGGAGTCGACGTTACTGTTGAGAGGCGAGCACGTATTTGCCTTGTGGGGCGTAATGGATCTGGAAAATCTACGCTTTTAAAAATTGCTGCAGGGTTGGTCGAGGCGGATGCAGGACAGCGGTTCGTCCAGCCGGGCGTTACATTACGTTATTTGCCTCAAGAGCCAGATTTAAGGAAGTTTTCTTCGGTTCGGGCCTACGTAGAGTCAGGGCTTGAGCCTGATGACCAAAACCACCGAATAGAGTCTGTGTTGCAATCTCTTCGTATTGAAGCGAACGCTGACCCGCAAAAAATTTCGGGGGGGGAGCGTCGCCGCGCAGCTTTGGCAAAGGTTTTGGCGCCTGAGCCAGATATATTGCTTTTAGACGAGCCCACTAACCATCTTGATTTACCAGCTATCGAATGGTTGGAATCAGAGCTCATAAAGAGCCGGTCCGCTATTGTCCTAATAAGTCATGACAGACGATTTCTTGAAACCTTATCACACGCGGTTATCTGGCTTGATAGGGGGCGAGCTCGGCACCTCAATAGCAGCTTTCACGGATTTGAGAGCTGGCGCGACGTAATTATAGAGCAAGAGGAGGTACAACTTCAAAAATTGGACCGAAGCATTAACAGTGAAAACCACTGGTTACACCGGGGCGTGACAGCACGCCGCAAACGTAACATGGGGAGATTACGAGCCCTTCAGCGGATGCGACATGATAGGCAAAATCAACGACAACAAATAGGCAGTGTCAAAATAAAGGTATCGAAAATCAAGCGATCTGCTACACGAATGCTTGAGGTAATAAATATATCAAAAAATTATGGAGAAAAGCTAATTGTCGATAATTTTTCCATGCGCATCCGACGTGGCGCTAGGATTGGAATAGTTGGTCCCAATGGCGCAGGAAAAACCACTTTAATGCGCATGCTCGTGGGAGAGCTTGAACCAGATGGCGGCATTGTTGAAATTGGACCAAATGTCCAGATGGCGACGCTGGAACAAACCCGTCTTACTTTAAAGCCTGAAGTTACGCTTCGTGATGCTTTGACTGGGGGCAATGGTGATAGCGTCACCATTGGTGGCGAGCAGCGTCATGTCATTGGTTACATGAAAGATTTTTTGTTCGTTCCTGAACAGGCAAATACGCCGGTTTCGGCATTATCTGGTGGCGAGCGGGGGCGGCTAATGCTTGCACGAGCATTGGCTCGCCCTGCCAATCTATTGGTCCTCGATGAACCGACTAACGATCTTGATCTGGAGACATTGGATCTTTTACAAGAGTTTCTCGCTAATTATGATGGTACAGTGATTTTAGTGAGTCATGATAGGGATTTTCTGGATCGCGTGGCGACATCGGTGATATTGGCTGAAGGGCAAGGGAAATGGGTTAAGTACGCTGGAGGATTCAGTGATATGTTATCTCAAAGCAACTACAATGCAAAAGCAGTGGCATTGTTAAAGCCTGAGAATAGATTGCAAAAATCAAAAAATGCTGGGGAACCAAAACGGAAAGTAGCAAAACTATCTTACAAAGATAAAAGGGCGCTTGAGACACTCCCGGAGGCGATCACTGAGATGGAATTCAAAATATCTCAATTAGAGACTGTTATTGCTGACCAAGACTTATATGCAAGAGATCCCAACGGCTTTGCAACTACAAGTGAACAGCTTGCTGCTGCTCAACGGGAACTCTCCCAAGCGGAAGATGAATGGCTGCGGATTGAGTCTTTGCGCGAAGATCTGAGAAACAGTGAGTAATTCGTAGGCAAAGTCGTGCTCGATCCCACCATTGACCTACGTAGCGTGTCACTGGGAGCCTAAATCTATTATTGTTGCAAAAAAATTTGACTGACGTTTCTTAGTTTGAAATGTTGGTAAACATCAGGGGTCTAGCACTTTTGTGATAACAGACGTGAAATTGTTTTGTTATTATTTTTTGGTGGGCATTGGAAAAGCCAGACAAGCACCCATATATGCGACATGGGTTAATCAAACAACAAAACAGTTGGAGANTCCCAACTATTTTTTAAGGATTAATATAATGGGTTTATTGATGAAAAAAATTATACTCTGCCTTGCTCTTGGGGGAGTAGTATTAGTACCTTTTACCTCCGAGGCTGGGTGCGATTATGATATCAAAGATGCAGATTTAATTGTTGCGGAACAGATGTCCGAGGAACAGATTTTAGCATTGATTCAATCAGTGCGGGTTGACAGTGAGACTGTGGAGCAGGCCGAAAAGCCTCAGTAACTCGTAAAATTGTTGTCCGTAATAATCACGACTTTTTGTGCTCCTTGGAAGGCATCTTATATTATATGACCATTGCATGTTGTCACGGGGTTATATTGAGGTTTATATAAAAGATGGCTATTCGAGTTAGCTAGGAATGTTAAAGTGAACAGTTTTAGCCCGAAATAATGAGCATAAGGCCTTCTTTTAATACTGAATAAATATTCATATTCTAAACGGCTAGCGTTGTGAGGCACTGACAATGTCTCCGCGCTGGAAAACCATGCAAAAGTTAATAGCAAATATAAAACGAAGCTTCAGCAGAATGTGCAAAATAGAAGGCTGGATGAAGGCAGGAACGAGCAAAAAAATGAAATGTCAAACACCACTGCCGATTGGAATGGGTGGGCTTACGCCAATAGTCATCCAACTTCCGGTATAAACTCCATCATTAACGCGGGCTACTTTCCACCGGCAACCATATACATCACCATTTTGTAAAAAGATACGAATGTTGAAGAGGGCTTGTTGATAATCATTCGAGACTACCTCTATACTACTTTCTATATGATTAAGTAAAACTTGGTAGTTTGTATCCTTAATCATCGTGGAAAATCGTTGAATAGGACCTGTGATGCGCTTGTTGTCTGGGTGAGCAAATATCCAAGTTTGTTGTATACCGTAGTCTGGTTTTGGGACATCATTCACTTTGAGTGCCGCAAGTTGGATTGCTACTACTTCGTGAGGAGTAAAATGAGGGGACGGCATTTTAAAGTCTGCTCGAACTGTATATGAGGCTATGCATACCAAAAACGTAATGATAAAACAGCTGGATCTCCAGAAAAGTTTATTTTGAGCTTTAGCTGGGAACATCAATTGACAGCAACTAATGTGAGGCCAAGTTCACTCTCAAGAGTTTGAATGTCACTGAGTGCTTTATCTTTTATTTTTGCTGGGGCAGCATTTACTTGATTAAAAGCTAAAATTTTTAGCCCCGTCTTGGCTTCTACGGCTCTAATTTTGTTAAGTCTTTTGACGTCGAGGTTTGGGATAGCGTAAAACATTTCATTCTCCGTTTTGCCTAAAACTATAATGCAATTTTTACGGGGTGGTTTGCTAAAAAGATCACTGTCAGTGAGGCTTTCATTTAAAGTTCTCTTTTTGATCTGTGAAGCGTTTAAGTACATGTGACATTACACCGCCAGACTCAAACCAAGCGAGTTCTCTTGCTGTATCAAGGCGGGCTAATAATTTTATTTCAATGCAGGTGCTATCAGATTTTGTAAATTGAGCAGTGACAATCTGACTTAACCCAATTCCACTCTTAGGTTCTAGAATATCCACAGTCTCCACCCCTTCGAGCCCAAGTATGTTTGATGTCTGACCATCTAAGAATTGTAGTGGTAAAACACCCATGCCTATAAGGTTACATCGATGAATGCGTTCAAAGCTCTCGGCAATAATTGCTCTTACGCCCAAAAGGTATGGTCCTTTTGCTGCCCAATCCCTCGATGAGCCTGTACCATAATGTTTTCCTGCTATAACAACCAAAGGACGTTTTTGATTGCTATAGCGTAAATGGGCATCAAAGATCGTCATGATTTCGCCTGAGGGTTGATGAATGGTCCATCCACCCTTGCGCTCTGGTATCATCTCGTTTTGAATGTGTTCATTATTAAATGTTCCGCGAATCATTACCTCGTGGTTTACTCGGCGTTGGAGAAAACTGCTTAATTCGCTTGGATTCTCACCTTTGGCGATAAGGTACTGACCGGCAAGGCTATTCTCCAAAATTTGCGTGCCGGGTGAGATATGGTCTGTCGTAAGGTTATCTGCAAAAATAGCGAGAATGGCTGCGTCTTTTATGCCAGTAATAGGCAGCCGTCCAATAGGATTTTCAAGAAAGGGTGGCCTTACTATATAGTTGCTGGTGTTGTCCCAATGAAAAGCACCCTCGTCTCCAGCATCGATCTGATCCCACAGCTTAGTCTCGTCAGTTTGCTCAGAACCGTGTGTTTCAAATATATTTTTGGTCACATATCTGCCAATCATCTCTTCGATTTCCTCAGACTTTGGCCAGATATCCCGCAAATATACTGGTGCTCCATCATGAGCTACGCCCAAAGCCGTGGTTGTTATGTCCCTGCGCATTGTTCCCAACAAAGCGTAAGCGACAACAAGGGGTGGCGCCCCGAGGTATGCAAAATCAACATTTGGGTGAATTCTTCCCTGGAAGTTTCGATTGCCAGACAAAATCGCAGTAACCTGTAAATTTTTTAAGGCTATCTGACTGGAGATGTGCTCTGCTAGGTCTCCAGAACCACCGCAGCATGTCATGCAACCGTAACCGGTAATGTGAAAGCCCAACTCCTCTAAAGGCGAAATGAGACCAGCTTGAGAGAGATACTTGCCAACGGCGCGTGAGCCCGGCGACAGTGAGGTTTTCACCCACGGCTTTGCGAACAAACCTCTCTCACGAGCTTTTTTTGCTAAGAGTCCAGCTGCGAGCATAACACTCGGATTGGAAGTATTTGTGCATGAGGTGATTGCAGCAATAGCGATGTCACCGTTTTTAAGAGACCCCTCTCCGGATACTGTATCTCCAAGGGGGGTCTTGCTGAGGGCTTTTGAAATGGACACGTGCACTTTGCTCAGAGGGACATGGATTTGTGGTAAATTTGGACCCGCCAGACATGGCTCTACTTTATCGAGGTTAAACTCTACAACCTTGGAATACGCCCGATCGAACCCATCANCCCGCCACAAACCTTGCGCCCGCGCATAAGCTTCGACGATAGCGACCTGATCGTTGCGGCCAGTAATATTTAGATACTTGAGCGTTTCGTCATCTGTTGGAAAAAAACCAACACTGGCTCCATATTCTGGCGCCATGTTGGAGAGGGTCGCGCGCTCTGGAAGACTGAGCGTGCTTACCCCCGGTCCAATAAATTCCACAAACTTTTGCACCACTCCCACCTCCCGAAGCACATGGGTTAAGGCAAGAACGAGATCGGTCGTGGTTGTAGCCTCGGACATTTTTCCAACGAGCCGAACCCCAACCACATCTGGAATGATCATGCTGATGGGTTCACCCAACATGGCGGACAACCCCTCAATTGCTCCGACGCCCCAGCCAAGGACGGAGAGCGCATTTATCATCGGGGTATGACTGTCGCAAGCTACCAAACTATCAGGATAGGCTATCAGCCCATAATTATCGTGTTTATCTCTCCAGACAACCTTTCCCAGTTTTTCAAGGTTGATTTGATGGCAAATGCCGTTTCCTGGCGGTACTACGCGCATATTACGGAATGTGTTTTGAGCCCATTTTGCAACTCGATAGCGTTCTCTGTTGCGCGAGTATTCCGCCTCCATATTTTCTTTTAATGCGCCCTTTTTTCCGGCTACATCAACAATTACTGAATGATCCATAATGAAATCAACTGGTCTAACTGGATGCACGGATTCCATTTCGCCTCCGAGAGACACTATTCGTTCCCGCATGGCTGCGAGATCTGCGATCAATGGGATACCTGAAACATCATGAATCATGATCCGAGTAGGAAAAAAATTGACCTCTTTTTGATTGCCGGCCCTCTCAGTCCAGCTTGAGAAAGCATCTACCTCGGCTTTTGATTCTGGGCTTCCATCATCGTGACGAAGGACATTCTCTAACATGATTCGCAGGCAATAAGGCAATTTGCTGGTGTCCTTAAGGCCTGCAGTCTCTGCTCGTGGCAGACTAAAGAAGGTATATTTTTCACCTTTTACCTCGAGCTTATCCGTCCAATCTGTCATGGTATAGGGACCTCAATATCCATTAAAGGTGCGTGTTGTTGAGCACCGTAGATGTCTGTATCACCCAAGGCGCCGGAAATCACCTCACGTGGCAGCGTAATTTTTATTGCCAAAGCCACGTCAAATGGTGTGATGAAAACTTCGTTATCTGAGGTATTATAAAGTGGTGCGAGAGACTTGGGTGTTATCGCGTTGGAGTCACGAACTTGTTCATAAAGTTCTCTTTTGTCGAATATAATGTCCAATGTGATCATTAGTGCGCCAGCATTCTTGGAGCGGATGACTGTAGCTAAATTTCTCAATTTCACTCGTCTCAATTTATCGTCTCCTCAAAACCCCGTTCGATTAACTCAAGTCGGACGGGCTCCATCGGGTCATCACAAATCATGGTATGCCATATATTAAACTCATATACGTTGCCAGCTGGAATGTCTGACGGCGAAAATGGGATTGCTAAATTGCCGGAGATACACATCCGCCCCGGAAAGTCTGTGTGCAGAAGGCTGTAACGTATTTTGGCACAAACGGCTTTGCTTACGTCCTCGTCTGAAGCAACAACGTCAACCAAAATCGCCAATTCATGGGCGGTGCTTTGCTTACTCGGTTCGTTGACACCCATGATCGCGTTTTTCCCATAAACCTTGATGGCCAACGAGTAGTCTCGGGCGCTAATGCCGAGTGCGTAAAGGTCTCGGGCAGCACGCTTACGGCAGAATAAGATGAAATTATCTATTCCTTTGACCAAAATTGGATCACGAACCCCAGCTAAAAAAATCGTGCGATATCCTAAATAGCGGACCCCCTCTAGCTTGACTGTATATTGCTCTGCTGGTAACCACTGGCTCCCGGCAACTCGGACTGTGCGTTGGTCGAGCTGTTCGAAAATGGCAGACTCAGTATTTAACGTGCCGCTCGGTTCTTGTAGTAAATATGGGTTGGGGTTTTCGTAAAGCGTATGCGCTGCANCCCGCGTCCGGGTGCAGCGCCGCTCAGGGTGGCCCGGTTCCACGGTAAAATAATCTTTGTATAGAGTACCTATGACGCAATCTTGTCCTTCGCGTGGCTCTATAACCTGGGCGCCGCATTCGATAATCTTTCCCATATGCCACGCAAGGCCCGGATCCCAACCTTGATGGATTGGAAGAGCCGCATAAATAGCGGCGTCGCTCGACCGTCCAGCAACAATAACATCGGCGCCTGAGTCAAGAGCTGCCTGAAAAGGTTCAATTCCGATCATCGCGACTACGCGATGTGTCTCGTCTGCAGTCTCCGCCGTTAAGGGGGCTATGGGACCAAGTGGTTGTGTGTGGCCCTTTTGAATCTTGAGCTTGAGGATGTCACGATGTATCTCGCTACGTATGATAGCAACGCGCGGAGATAGTTGATGCTCACTGCAAATCTCCTTGAGAATATCAAGCGTCCAGTCTACTTGAATATCAGAACCGCTGCCGCCAGCAGATCCAATAATTACCGGGATTTGAGCTTCAAGCCCACCAAGAACCATTATTTTAAGGTCACGTTTAACTGCCATGCGAGATACAAAAGCAGACCCATTACCTAAATAATATGGTCCAGGATCGGCAGAACCAGCGTCGCAGGCAATAAGATCTAAGTCCATCTCCAGCCCCCGGCGAAAGGCTTCTTCCGTAAAACCATATCCTAGCATTCCGGATACAGCCATTGCGCGAAACGGTTTCATTGTTCATGTATCTTGTCTGTTAGTCCTATCAAGTTTCAGCGGTATTTGAGTAGGAGTGTTCATCGAAGGAACGTTCATTGTCCCAGACGTTCTTGGGCATTGGCAAACCGTAGAAATCAGAATCCTCCAATGGCTCATGCGGTTCGATGCCGAGCTTTTCGCGCATCATTAGAATTATTTGGCGCAAATGTTGACCAGAATGCCACCCCGTTCTTTCGAGTACCTCGTGCAGATTTACTTCCCCGTAATAGACCTTTCCAGCCTGATTAAAGTTTGTGGTGACGCCATCACGGCTCCACCATTTCACCAGACGAGCATGCGTAAAGTCTCCATAGGCCATAAGGTCAGTTTTTGTTCTCATATCGGCAGGTAAAATTGATTTTAGTGCTTCGTATGTATAAGGCGAGTCATGCTCTACCCGATCTAAGAAAACGCTCGGAATATCAAAAACATGATATACTAATTGGCGATAAGAGCGGGGTCTTCCGGGTAGCACCTCGTCCAGTTTATCTTCTGGAATTTGTGATAGATAGCGTCCAGCTGCGTCAAGGATCATCAGCACTTTTTCCTTAAGTGCCTCTGGGGTTAACATGTTGTGACTGCGATATTCGAAACCCGCAACTTTGGCTACATCACGAAATACTGCACCGTTAGCCCAAACCGACCCTCGAGCAACAATAGGCACCAAACGAACGCCGAGTGCTTGTAATTCTTTGAACCCTTCCTCGTCTTCCAAGACATTTATAGACTTAAATGAAGCACCATGCTCAAGCAAAAATTCTTTTGTTTTTAAACAACTTGAGCATCCTGGCTGCCAATAGACATTTAAGGGCAATGTAAGATTTTCGGGCGTTCCAGCGCCTTCGAGGTTACTCATTTCTCAAACTCCTAGCCTAATCCTTTTCGAGAGCGGTGTGCCAAATAGCTTGTTTTTATTTCTTTATATTTTTGACGGTAGATTTTCCATGCAGCAAAATTATTACTCGTACAATATAGATGAGTTCAGTCTANTGTTACATCTAAGGTCCTCTAATAGTAAGCCTCATCTAAACCAGTAGGGTATAAAAAGTGCGAGATCTTTCCAGAACCATAGTAGCACTGCAGTAAATAGCATAATTGCCGCAAACGGAAGTGCNCCCCTCACCACCTCTTCCAAGCGTGCTTTGCCAACAACTTGTATTATAAATAGATTGAGCCCAACTGGCGGTGTTATTAGCGCCGTCTCTATAAGTACTACAAAGAAGATACCAAACCAAATTGGGTCAATATTCATGGCTTCTAGGGAGGGAAATAGCACAGGCACCATTATCAATAACATACTTAATGCCTCCAAGAAAAACCCAATGACCAGAAGGGAACTACCTACGGCAAGCATGAATAAACCGGCACTAGAGATATTAACGGTCAGCACCTCGCTAATAGTCTGCGGAATCATATAAAGGGTGATCGCATAAGAGAATACTTTGGCACCGGCAACAATAAGGAAGATCATTACTGTAGTCTTTAAAGCACCGTAAGTAGCATCGCTCAGCGTCTGCCAGTCCATGCGGCCCATAGCAAAGGTAATTATCATGGCTAGCACGAAACCCAGCCCGGCACTCTCTGACGGTGTAGCAATGCCAGCATAAATTGAACCGATAATGGCGGTAGCAAGTAGCACCGTGGGGAGGGCCATAAAGGTTGTGCGAAGGCGTTCCGCCCAAGTAGCTTTTTGTAAGATCTCGTGGCTACCGTACAATTTGGCATAAAGGACACTGTAAATTATAAATATCCCGGCTAGAAATAATCCTGGCCCAATACCTGCAAGGAACAGAGTTGGGATAGAGGTTTCAGTGATGACCCCGTAAATGATCAGCGGAATTGACGGCGGAATTAGAATGCCCAGAGTACCGCCAGCAGCAAGCATACCAAGCACAAAGGGGCGATTATAACCACGTTTTTCCATCTCTGGCATGGCTACTGTGCCGATGGTTGCTGCCGTTGCCACCGAAGAGCCAGAGATTGCTGAAAATAGGGTGCAGCTCAAAATTGTCGCCACGCCGAGCCCCCCTGGCCAGTGCCCCACCCAACTCTGCACCGCCGCATACAGATCACGACCGACGCCGCCGCGTAAAAGAACGTTGGACATCAGCAGAAACATGGGCACTGCTAGTAGCTCAAAACTATCCATGGTCCCGTAGAGACGTTGCGGTACACTGACCAAAGGAAAGTCTTTTAACCAAAGGAGTATAATCCCGAGTGAACCAAGCGCAACGGCGACGGGAGTGCGCAGAATTAACAGGCCAATCAGGGCAGAGAGAATAACTACAGTTTCCATCTCAGTGTTCTGAGTCCAAAGGCTTGGTATCGGGAATACCGACAGTCCAAATGCGCCACATGTCGGCAGCACCTTGTGCGATTAAGAGTGAAAAACCGACCCAGATAGAGCCGTGGGTTAACCATTTAGGCGGCGCCAAGAAACTGTCCGTAGTGTGTCCGGCAAGGGTCGCTTTTAGCCAAAGCTCAAATCCGAAGAAAGTTGCCGTTCCAGCAAAAATAAATAGCATGATTATACCAAGGGTCTCCGCCAGCCGCCTTGCCAAAGTAGATGGATCTTGAAGAGCTATTTCAATGGTGATCATCTCGCGGTGCTTCATCACATAGGCTGGTGCCAGATACGCTACCCAGACTTGAATGATGCGACTTACCTCATCTACCCATATCGTTGGCGCGGTGCCCAGAAGTCCGCGGGCAATGTCACTTCGGACAGTTATCTCGTAGGTGATGAAAAGTCCGACAGCGAATAGGGACCACGCACAAAGCTTGCCTGCAAATTCGGACATGCTGTCGACGAAGTGAAGGATAGGGTTCATGTTAAAGAGTGGCGAGAGTGGGGCATCCTAAATATTTGGTTCATCCCACACTCTCGTCGGTCCGATAACCTTTTAGCGGTTAGTTACGGATCATTTTAATTATTTTCGCCGCAAGCGGACCACGTTCCTTGGCAAACTTGTCACCGACACCTTTAGTTGCTGTGCGCCACTCAGCTCGCTCGGTATCAGTCAAGTCGATGACGTTCATCTTGGTGCGCAGGAGTTTAACGTCTTCGACTTCCTGAGTGTAGATATGGTCACGAAGTTGTTGCTCAACAGTCTTCGCTGCCTTGATGATTATGGCTTGATGTTTTTTTGAAAGCGAGTTGAAGAATTCTCCGTTCATAATCGCGACAAACTCAATAGCGCTATCAAAACTCAGCGTCATGTTTTTCATGACCTCGTAAAGTTTACGCGTTTTAACTGAAGATGCCCCCGTCATTCCGACATCCACAGCACCTTGCTGGTAAGCTAAGAACTGCTTGGATCCTGACATGAGCGTTGGCGCGCCTCCAAGAGCCTCGACTGTCCACCCTAGTATCTTACCATAGGTACGAACTTTTTTGCCCTTAAAATCTTTAGGCGTGCGTATTGGGTTCCCGTTATTTAAGTAAATATTACGACCAAATGCCTGCCACCACAGTACCTTGGCCCCGGTTTCTTGTAACATTGCAGCGTCTAGCGCTTTACGCATGGGGGATCCTGATGCAACGTTGGTTCGCAGAGCTTCCTCATTAGTAAATAAGAATGGAACGTTAATCACTTCGACAGCGGGTACCGAACCAGCGAATCGACCGAGAAATACTGAACCTGCCTCCACGGCACCTGAGCCGACTGCTTGCGGGGTTTCCTTATCCTTATAAAGCTGTGCCGCGGCGAATATCTGAAGTTTCAGTTCACCTTTAGAATCAGCCTCNACAATTTTCTTGAACGCCAACCAGTTAGCTCCGATCGAGTGCTTGGCTGGAAGTTGGAGTGTGACTCGAATGGTGGTAGTTTCATCTGCGGCAAAAGTTGACGCAATCGCGATGAATGTAGCAACCGCGAGAGAGGTTCCCCATGTCAAAATTTTAAATTTCATTTTTTCACCTGTGACTATAACAACATATTCGCACGATAGTTTAATTTTATCTAACGCTCTAATTTGACGATATCGGGTACCTCAAAAATATCAATTTGGCAACCCTGTCGAAGCTCATCATTAGGGGGACTAAGTTGATATTACACCCTCTCAAGCGCGGTCAAGGCAATTTAGCTAATATTGGCAGAGCCCTCTTAATGATAGCTGGGTGATCGTGATTTGTCTGTCCAGCCAAATGTTAGTAACGTTTCAGAGCATTGACTCGCCTCTAAAACAAAATCTTTTTGATAACCATAATTCTCTCAAAAAAATTGGCCGTAACGCGCTTTATGTAGCGCTGTAATGGCAACCTGTTAAAGCAGATAAAAAGTTAAGCCTGTTTTGACATTGGTTCAGGATACTTACCGCAGAATTGAAAAACAGTTTTCCGCATGCAAACGGCTACACCACAATTCAACCAATGGCTTTTTTAATCAAGAATCTTATTGCGCGCACTCACATTTGTGTTCACGGCCACCTCAGTTTTCGTGAGGTCTTGCCTCGTCAAGATAGCTGTAGTTTATAAAGCGCTGGCCGCAGGAACAGTCGCTGATGCTGAACAGTTGAATAATTATGTGATCAGGGCGAGAAATTGCATAGAAATGGAGAACATTCTGCGAGTGATGAAGTTGTGATTGAGGCCATAAGGATTGGCGACATTCATATTCACGAGATGGCAGAGGAGCCTTGCCCTTATGCTGTTTTCTTTTTTCGGCATGCGGATGTGTTCGCTTCAAGTGCTGGAACTTTGAGAAGTTTCACACCGCATGGCGACAGCTTAATTTCTTGTCGGTTATTTTTTATACAAATTTCACTGTGTTCCAAATTGATAAGGTAGTTACCTAACCAATCTAACTGCTGACAATGAAATATCAGCCTCAAAGCTCCTTCCAATAGCTAATACACCAATCCTAAGAAGAAGGTTGGGCTCAAAAGGTCTTTCCGTTTTGTGGGGGCAAAAGTTGGAAAATGGGATGTGAACTGTTTCATGACGAGCCCGGGCAAAGAAGTTTGCACGATAAGATTGCCAGGGGCGGGACAATCTAGCTGTTCGTAGCCGAAGGTCGTAGTTTTCATCATTGCCCAAGACGTCTAGCTCAATTGCACTGAAACACGAGGCGTCAAAGATAGTGCCATTTTTATTTATGTTGAAGGCCATCTGAATGAAGCCCCCGTTGTTCTCAAGCGATACTAACCCCTTAAGTCTCATGGCGGCGAGGCCATCAATTTTAGTGGCTAGCAAGCTGCCTTGGGAAACGCCCCCCATTACCTCGTCTGTTATGAACTCCCAAGGTGTGTCCAAATCCACTTCACTAAATCCATTTCTAGGTTTCNCACTGCTTTACTTTTTTGAGGCTTGGTCGCGGTGTAAATTGATAACTTCGCAAAAGCCTCTCTTGAATCCTTAGATCTTTGGCGATTTTTATCACCAAGCTATTCACGTATCAGTATGGAATAATGGAACCATCCCATGCGACTAACTCACCGCTATTTTCTGGGGATGATTGATCTATAACTTGCAACATTCTATTCGCTGAATAGTCGGCTGTGAAAAGTTTACCTGATGGAACAGCTCTTTGGAACGGTTCTGAGAGGGCCGTAGCAGTCGTGCCAGGGTGAAGCGAAATCAAGACTAACTTTTTGTGAGATCTACTTAGTTCAATTGATGCGGAACGAACCATTTGATTAAGTGCAGATTTTGAGGCTCGGTAAGAATACCAACCCCCTAGCCGATTGTCTGCAATCGACCCAACTCGTGCCGAAATTGCAGCGAATACTGTTTTTGTGTCTCGTGAAAACAATGGAATAAAGTGTTTGGCTACAAGTAAAGGGCCAACCGCGTTTACTGTGTAACTGTGAATAAGTGACTGAGAGTTAAGAGCTTTCAGCGTTTTTTCTGGCTTTAAAATAGCGTCGTGGAGAACCCCTGATGCAACTATTACAAGGTGAACGGTATTAAAGAGTTCTTTTGCGTAAGAAGCCGCGGCCTGAATGCTGTGCGGGTCCAACAGATTGATATAGCTATTTATCGTCTTTGCCCCTCCAACTTCAGTCCCACGAGCCAGCGCTAACACCGAGGCAACATTGTCAGCACTATTCAGCTGTTTGACCAGTGCATTGCCAAGACCCCCACTCGCCCCAACAATCACGGCATTAATATCAGCGTTAAACGAAGTGAGGTGATGAGCGGGATCTACTATTTCCGCAGACACATGCCGTATCATGGTTTCCTTCCCCAAATTCCTCGATATAAAGGTGTCGAGACTTTTAGCGAAACACGTCACAACGTCCGNCCGTACACTTCAGATATGCCTCACAAGCCACAAGTGGGTTTGTCTACCCCTATTCTAAAACCCATGCATTACATTTTCNGCTACCAAGCAAAGGCCTCCGTGTTTTCACCTTTATGCTTTAGTATTGGGCGCAAGATGAACTTTCACGAATGTTTCAATGAAAGATTTTTTTGTGACTAGCCCCGATGAGTCAGGTCGCAAGGACTTAAAGGACGTAATTGAGTCTGCAAAGGATGAGGCTTCGAATTCAGCTTTAGTAAGCGTCTTATCACCATCTCTATCGATTTTATCGAAGTATTCCGCGGCAACATCTTGGGGAGTGTGAGCGTGGTCTCCGCCCCCGCAACTCCCTGCATAAGCTGAGCCAACCACGACCCATAAACCCGCAAACAAACCAACTANAAATATTTTCATATGATTTTCTCCTTGTCTGATGAAGGAATTACGAATTTAACCAGAGTACAGATCACTTAATCTTAAAACTTAAGGTTAATAAAGTCAGTTAACAGAAAATATCTCGCACGGTCTGAATCGATAAGACTCCAGCACCGATTAAGGGATACGTGTTTTGTCTAACAGTTAAGTTAAGTGTTTTGGAATGATGAGGAGCTCAATAAATTTGGTTGCGGAGCGCGCCATTGTAAATTTTGTGCTCCAATTCAAATCTTTCTTGTTATAAGGGAATTGGCACCCCCATAATACGGTATAGATAAGTGTTGATAGGGGTTGGCTGTTATTGGTTCATTGGTTCTTTAAAGTTTTTTAAGTATCGATCTTGATGGCTTGTTAGTGGAGCTTTTAGCGCAAGAAAAAGCGGAGTGCCCCTAGAACACTTTGAGATGTAGAAGGGTGATAAGACATTGCAGATTATGCCATTAACGCCTGTAATTGGAGCTGAAATTCATGGTGTCGATCTATCTGGGTCATTAACGGATAAAGTTCAAAAAGAGCTACGTGAAGCTCTGATTACTTATCAGGTAATTTTTTTCCGTGATCAGAATTTAACCTTAGATCAGCATAAAGCATTTGGTCGATTGTTTGGAGAATTACACATTCATCCAACTGAACCATCACCGGAGGGGCATCCGGAGGTTATTACAATTCATGCGGATGAAAACTCCAACGCCGTAGCGGGTATGAAGTGGCACTCCGATGTCTCATGCGATACTGTTCCACCAATGGGTTCCATACTTCACATGCATGAGGTTCCTGCCGCTGGTGGCGACACATTGTTTGCAAGTATGTATCGAGCTTACGAAACGCTCTCGGCACCTATACAAACATTAATTGGTAATTTGTTCGCGTGGCATGAATCTATTCATGTGCATGGTAAAAGATCAGGCAATGATAGGATTTTGCGTGATGGTCGAGACGCCTATCCGGAGAGTCTGCACCCGATCGTGTGTATTCACCCTGAGACCAACCGTAAAGTACTTTTTGTTAATGAAAACTTTACCACGCGGATAGAGGGATTGGGTCGTAGTGAAAGTGAGGGGGTATTAAAAATTCTCTTCGACCACATCGCTACACCTGAATTTCAATGCCGCTTTCGCTGGCAACCAAAGTCTGTGGCATTTTGGGATAATCGTAGTACGCAGCATCGCTCAGTTTGGGATTATTACCCAGCGTGCCGACATGGTTACCGCGTCACAATTACAGGAGAAAAGCCAGGCCATTCTGCCACACAAACCTCTTTTGAAAGGCTCTAGAGCTCAAATTCTTTAGAACGCATCCGCTTTTTGGAATGAATACTAGTTATAAAAAATTAATGGCAGCAATTTTTAAAAAACTTGATAGAAATTATTCTGCTTTTGTGAAATGCGATTAGAAGCGCGCAAATGGAAAAAAAATTGTAAATGGAGTTTGTCTTTGAGGGCTACCCTAGAATTATTTGGTTTAGAATTAGACGTTGACATAGGAACATATCAGAATGATCGAGCCGTCTCCTATAAGCATGTTCTGGATTTGACGGTATCTGTTGATCCCGCGCTTGTGCTAATTAAAGCGGATAAGATGAGTCAAGTCTTCGATTATGACGGACTTATCGAGTCAATAGAGGCGCTTGGGAGTGGAGTGTCTTTTGAAACTCAGGAGATGTTAGCTACGGTAATAGTTAAATTGTGTGCGGAATATGCTGAAATACAAAACCTGGTTGTTGCTCTCCGAAAAATCTCCGCATCTGACACCCGGAAGAAAATTGGAGTGACGCTCTCCCTAGACGCGGGAGACCTCGCTCAAATCCGTCAGCAGAGAGCATAGCATTATGGAGAGGCTAATTCTGACATTGGTTTGGTTTTATTTTCCAAAAAGTTTACTGGCTCTCATTTCACCTATGCCCTCGATTAAACGACATGCGAGTTATATCTAGCCTCCAAGGGACTGTCACAAACATGTTGACAAGAATCTCGGCGTTTTTAAAACCTGTAGAGAATAGTTCGAGGTAATAAAACTCTGGTACTCGCTTTGAGGACATACCAAAAAGTGCCGATGCCGACGATTCAGAAGACGCCGATCGTATTTTGCGCTCAGCTTAACTTCCGGAGGAGTAGGTCATGGACCTTTATTTTAATCTAGTTCAAGCCATTAATTAAGGCAGAGTTTTTTTGACTGGACTTCGATAAGAATGTCGATAAGTTCGATGTTAATTACGTTAAAGTTAACAAATATTCTAGTTTCGAGAGGCGCACGAATATTTGAGAGTGGGGGATTGCTGATATTAAAATCACCACGCTACTGTCGGTTTTTAACGTATCTCCCTAACAAAGCGAAAGCTAATGTATACAGCTGCTTTATCGGGGGGCTTACTCCCATCCTCCGCTTTCATTCGAAACGATCCGTACCACCATAAGCCACCTTGTGTTCGGTTCCGCTTATGACCGCGGTCTTCTGTTCATTCCCACACGTTTGCGCCCAGTTGACAGAGGCCAGTGACACCAGCTTTAGCCGAGCCGGCAGGGGCATGGCCTTTGCCCCTATCGAGGAAGCGCTTGAAGAAGCGTTTGATTTATACGTCAAATCTGGGCTAATGCCGTTTGTAAAGAGAGACTGAGAATGCATAATACGGGTGAATTGAATCTCAATAATCAACCGCCCGATTAATATGATGCCATTGAGAGCCTTGATGGGGCTCAGGGCTTAAAAAGAGTCAGGTAAGCATTGGCTCTGGTTCGAGGAGAAACGTTCGATTCTGCACTCGAGGTCTACATGCAGCTCAGACAAGTTCGGGGACTTTCAGCCAAATACAAAGATGAAATAAGAGAAGAAGTCAGAGCGTTCAGAGAGGAATGCTCCACCATTCAGCAGGTCAACTATCCTGCTGTAAAAGCGTGGACAAGAGAGTTTGAAGATCAGGGCAAGGCTTCCAAAACCATCAAAAAGAAGCTATCGAAGTTGAGTGGCTTCTGGAGATATCTGGAAGAGTTGCAGATGATGAAAACAAACCAAAAGCCACCATTCGTTGATCTTAACATTCGCACTATAAAGCCTCTGGCCCGTAACCATTAGAGTATTGAGAGCACGCAATATTTATTTAATGTTTCCTCTCCTCATACTTAATGTGACCCTCTTCTCCTCTTTTTTTACAGTCAGTCGGTTAACAAGAATGCGACGAGACGATATGAAATAGCCAGTCTACAACCGTCTCATGCTCGAATAGAGGGTAAACTGTGGTTGATTAATATCGATAGAGATTGCAAAGAGTGACGCTGGCGCAAGAAAAGTGCCTAGTAGTTCAAATTAAACTCTCATCATCGATGAACTACTCCAAAATCCTCAATCCGGTTATCTGTTTCCTCCTTTTGCTCGAGCCATTGAGAGGGCTGGCAGAGAACGTGACTTAGATAATAGATGGGGAGAGAAATTTGAGAGATACAAAACATCGTTGGGCTTTGGGAAAGGTATCGATTGCTCTCATCGCTTCAGACACAATGACACCCTATACCTCGGAAGAGAGGGAATAGATGTTGCGAAAAGGGAGGTGTTGATTAACTAAGAAAACGGTAGCAAGAAGTCCATGGCCGAGAAAAACACTAGCCACGTTGATCCTCAATATCCCTTAGCTCAGAGAGAAATAGATATAGAGTTGTTGTGTGGTCTTTATCCATTTATCCAANTCAGATAGTTGTCTGGTTAATGGTTCCCTCTTAAAAAAAATTCGTGTCCAACTGCAGTAGGGCGTCCTCTCACGACAGTCTTGATAATCCACTCTGAAGGTTCACAGTGAAAAGTTTAAAATCAATTTTGCTGAGACAAAACTCCGAATCTGGCGCCCAAGTTTGCATAGACTCCAAATTAAAAGTGAACCGAAGTTTAAGGTAACCCGTAATACTTTCTGTCGTTAGTCAACGACGTTACAAAACTTTAATGAAAGAGTGTTAAGAATGAAACAAGTTCTTCGGTTAAGCACACTCATGGTGTGTATGCTAATCGTTATGCCCGTGGCAAATGCAGGTGGCCATAAGAAAGATATTGTTGCGACGGCTATGTCAAATCCGCTTTTTAGTACCTTAGTCGCGGCAGTTAAAGGTGCTGGNCTGGTTGATACTTTAAAATCAAAAGGACCGTTTACCGTCTTTGCACCAACCAACGAAGCTTTTGCTGCTCTCCCAGCGGGGACGGTCGAAAACCTCCTCAAGCCAGAGAACAAGACCAAATTGATAGCTATTCTTAAACATCACGTGGTCAGTGGGAAAGTGATGGCGGCAGATGTGTCAGGGAAGAAATTCTCTCAGGTCACGGTAAATGGCACAAAGCTTGATATTGACGGAACTACGGGTGTGTTAGTGAGTGGAGCGAATGTTGTGTCTGCAGATGTAGTTGCCACTAACGGAGTTATCCACGTGATCAATAAGGTGTTACTCCCATAAAAATCCGGCGAGAATATTGTTGCTCACTGCGCTAAATCGATTAATGGGGGCCAGTAACATTTTGGCCCTCATTTATTGATTATTGGATACTCTTTATCCAGCCGGAGCAAAACGTCCTTAGCTGACAATCCCTCTCTTTTTAAGCCTCTCTCTCGCCAATCACGCACACACTGAATACACAAAAACATCCACTCAAAGCCCTCCCCTTCTGACTGGTGAAGAATGAGCCACTTGCCATTATCTTCCGCTACTCTGGCCGCACATTCCCGGCACGTTTCGGTCGACATCTTTGCTAGTCCTGCATCCTTGGCTCAAGACACTGAAAGTCCGCTTTAAGCTTTTGTCCTTCAAAGTCCACATGCACAACATTCGCATTATGCCTTCGACACCAGACCTGTATACCGATACTGGTGAAGCCAACATCCAGCTTAGTGTAATCCTGTAATGAGCTACTGTCGGTTAATCCACTAAGATATTCTTCTTCACATTTAGCACAGACGACATGCTGAGTTATTTGGTTTTGTAAGCGAATTAGTGTTGTGTCGGTCATAGCTTTACCACGCTATTGATTACTGTTCTAAGAGGTAATCTTCCTTCGTAATAATACAATATTATAAGACGTTATCTGCTACGTTATAGTAAGATAAATATCTTAAAAACAATGACTTGACACGATTTGAACACCGTTTTATCGGACTTCATATGAAAGTGAGATGACGATGTTTGATGAACCAATTTTACCCCAATATGACCTTAATAATTCAGCATTACTGAACGTGCATCTNTGGTCGGACTACCCAGAGGTGAATGACTTTATTTGGCGGATTTATTCCAAATTCTTCAAAAATTAATTAAAGGATGTTCGACAGAAGCACCCTAAGGTTGTCCTTTTGCACTTGTATGTTATGTGGCGAGATGATCCGGCACGTTACACAGCCGTGCATCTCAACGAACGGCGATATAAAGTTAAATCACGTTACAATTCCCTGTTCATTTCAAGACTAACAATCCCCATCGTTAAGGAGCTTGAGAGGCTAAAGCTTATTACACTTAAGCACGGCTATTTCCTTAAAGATAATGATGGACGCAACCGTTGCGCACGTATTCGGCCTACAGAGAAACTCATAGAGGAATTTAAGGATGCACGCTTTAGTATCTTTGATATTCAAATTCACTAAGATTGTGAATGCATTGTTCTCCGCGATGAAGAAAAGAACGACATACAATACGAGGATACTGATCAGACAGTAAAAATGCGGAGCTTTCTNCGGCTCTTCAATGATATGCTTCTAAATACCCACATTGACTGCTCACATCTTGATCACTCATCGGTCACTTAATCCGACGGATCTATGACTCACGTTGGGCATCATCATAAATTTGTACGGCGCAGTTTCTCAAGAACTTCATGGACGCAACGTGGCCGCTTTTATGGTGGGTTTTGGCAAAACATTCCAAAGGAACATAGAAAATACATTTGGATAGATGGTGAAAGAACCGTAGAAACTGACTTCAAAGGGCTACACATCTCGCTTCTCTATGCACAGAAAGGCATTCATTATTTTCATGAGTATGGGTTTACAGATGATCCTTATGAAGTACACATTCCAAACGTCACCGATGAGCTGGATCGTAGATGGTTAATCAAGAGTTTGGTTTTAACAGCAGTAAATGCTGTAAACGAGAAAGAAGCATTTAAAGCCTTTCAAAAAGAAGCAAATTTTAACGGACATACAATTGGTGGTGTCAGCTCTACATTCGATTTTCTGAGAGGTGTGCTGCATGCGTTACTTGAAAAGCATCAACCCATTGCCGATTTTTTATGCTCAGATGAAGGTATCGACCTTCAGTACACAGATAGTCGAATAACCGACAGGATACTGCATCACCTCTCGAGAGATAGCATTGTCGTGTTACCAATCCATGACAGCTACATTATTGCTGAGAGGCACGCAGAAGACCTTCGCAGGGCTACATATAATGCCTGGGCCGTCGTTAACTGGCGCTGAGACGATAACTTTTTTCACACCCGCCGCAAAATACGGGGTTAAATTGGCCTCCGTCCTGAATGCGCCTGTGCAGTCAATCACGACATTCACGCTGTCCAGTGGCTGGTCTTCCAAATTACGGGCGCTGGTGACTGGAATGCGTGTGCCATCAATGCTGATCGACGCCTCACCTGCTGCAAATACCGCAGGCCACAGGCCATGGACAGGGTCAAACTCCAGCAGATGTGCGTGCATCGCTGTGGCGGCCCTTCGGGAGTTTNGGGATCTGGCGGTCGTTGAGCATGGCGTTCTCCAAGGCAAACGTATGAAGCAGGCCGAAAGGGGTCCCAAAGCGGGTCCCAAAATGGGTCCCAAAGGGCCTGCGATTAACGTTGCTGTTTGGTGATAGCTCCTGCACGGCGGGGGGCAAGGGCAAAGCCTTAAATCAACGGCTTATGGTGTGCCATGCAGCGCCCCGCACGGGGTAGCTGGCGGAGAGAGAGGGATTCGAACCCTCGGTAGAGTTTCCCCTACACTGGTTTTCGAGACCAGCACTTTCAACCACTCAGTCACCTCTCCTAGCCACAGTGAGTGACACCAAAATTTATTGAAATATGCTGGAATGACAACTTTATTCCGTTATTTAGAGCTTTTTAAAAACATGTAAAGTCGTTGATTTTGGTATTACATAATTTCTTAGCAAGCGTCGACTATCTTTTATTAGCCCGCCTTGGGCAGTGGGTCTGTAAAAATCGCAAATGTCGTTTAACATGATCACCGGAACGCTCAATCAAAAAATTGTGTGAATTGTGCTTGGATTTTGGTAGATAAGGTCTGAGATCTAGTCTATCTGGATTTTTTTAACTTTATGTCAACAGAGATAGAGGCTGCATGCGGTATATATGCCTGATTCAGACTCGATTCAGCGCTGAAAATAGTCCAAGTTCATTAATAGTGATTGTATATGGTTTTGCTGAGAAATTGGGTTTCTGGGGCATCATGATTTCGAGCTATCTGAGAAGGTATGTTCTGCGCGTTGCGTTGGGGGTCTTATCAATTGATGAATGCATGTTAGCATGGAGGTTATGAGCGGTCCCGCGGCTTGTGGCAGGTTGAGAAAGGAAACTAGATTTTACAAAAAAGCGTCTATGCAGAATCACAAATCTATTGATACCGTCAGACGCAACTGCTGCTGAATTGCGGATTAGTGGAGTAACTTACAAGCTTTAGCGTATTTGAAAATTAAAAAATTCTCTCGGATTGCACTGACCAGTTTGGATGATACTATTAAGATGAAGAAAGCATTGATTGCGGGAATTACGGGTCAAGATGGTTCTTACTTGGCTGAGTTTTTGCTCAAGAAAGGTTATCAGGTTCATGGGATTATCCGACGGAGCTCGCTGGGAAACACAAAAAGGTTAGACCATGTTGTGCAGAATCAAACGCTCGATGAACGCAACCTTATGCTTCATTATGGTGATATCACGGATAGTAGTCGCCTTGAAAAACTCGTTGGGAACATCCGACCTGATGAGGTGTATAACCTAGCTGCACAGAGCCATGTTCAAGTATCTTTTAATGAGCCCATCTATACCGCAGATGTGGTTGCTTGTGGGGCGCTTAAGATTCTAGAAGCAGTCCGCAGTAATCTTGGTCGGGAAACGGTAAGGTTTTACCAAGCTACGAGTTGTGAAATTTTTGGAAACTCCAAAATCAGTCCTCAAAATGAAGAGACGCCGTTACATCCAGATAACCCATACGCGTGTGGTAAAGTTTTCGCATTTCACAATGTAAGGTTGTATCGTGATGCCTATGGGCTTCATGCATCAAATGGTATTTTGTTCAACCATGAGAGCCCTCGACGAGGGGAAACCTTTGTAACTCGGAAAATCACCCGGGGGCTTGCGCAAATTCTTGCGGGAAAAGAGGAAAAACTATTTTTAGGGAACTTAGACGCAAAACGAGATTGGGGGCACGCTCGAGATTATGTGGAAGCCATGTGGTTGATGCTTCAGCAACCGTTAGGAGGTGATTATGTTATTGCTACGGGAGAGAGCAAGACGGTAAAGAATTTTTTAGAAGTTGCATTCGGATTGGTTGACTTGAACTGGCAAGATTATGTAGAGATCGACCCGAAGCTTATCCGCCCCGTGGATGTTGACAGTTTTATTGGCGACTCATCGAGGGCACGAACAATGTTAGGGTGGTCTCCCCGAACGTCTTTCTTAGAGTTAACCCGAGAAATGGTTATAAGGGACCTACAGGAAGAGGGCTTATCGCCGGACCGGTATGGATTAAAAATTTAGTTGGCTGGTGGGCCCTAAAAATTTAGTTATGTCCGGGGATGCGACTGAACTTTGTTTGAATTTAAAGCGCTTTTGGCAAAAATTATTTATATTGTGTTCTAGATCTCGACCCGGCTAGCTACCTTGGTAAGGGTAATATCCCATTCAATTTTTATTTAAATGGCATCCCGTTGACAACGCGAAGCAAGTCGTTATATTCCGGGGTCGTTTAAGGAAAAGTTCTTTCTTCCTGCATGATTTTAAACAGGGGTGCTTTTCGAACTTGAAATTTGGATGTTGAGACGATCATGTTCGCAGTTATTAAAAGCGGTGGGAAACAGTATAGGGTATCCAAGGACGATATAATAACAGTTGAGAAACTCATCGGCGCGCCTGGAGAGACTATCCAACTGGATCGTGTATTGATGTTGGGGGAAAATGGATCCTCACCTACGCTGGGTGGACCTCTGGTTGATAAGGCAGCTGTGTTCGCTGAAGTGGTCGAGCAGTCACGTGCCGATAAGATTATAGTTTTTAAAAAGCAGCGTCGACAAAACCACCGGAGAAAAAACGGACATCGTCAGCAGCAAACCGTGTTGCGGATTATCGAAGTAAGCCCCACGGGTACCGTGACCAAGGTGGTTGCGAAAAAAACCGAACCAAAAGAGAAGGCCACGAAGAAAAAAGCTTTACCGAAAAAAGCAAGGGCTCACGAGAAAACTGAAGTCAAAGCAAAAAAGCCGGGAACAAAGGTAAAGGCTATTCCTACGGAGATCTCTCTGGCTGAAAAAAAGAAGACTTCGTCGAAAAAAGCCTCCGCAGACAAAAAGGAGTGAACTATGGCACATAAGAAATCAGGTGGCAGCTCACGAAATGGTCGTGACACTGAAGGCCGGCGTCTCGGAGTGAAACACTTTGGTGGCGAGCTAGTTAACCCCGGAAACATTATTCTTCGGCAGCGTGGCACGAAGTATCACCCGGGGCAAAATGTAGGCATTGGACGGGATCATACGATTTTTGCTAAGGTCACAGGTAAAGTCAGCTTCCATAAACGATCGGGCGGGCGCACCTATGTGGGTGTGGATCCTTCAGCTTGAGTTAAATGCTAGTCATTCGTCGAGTGGGTGTGTGGGGAATGGCGTGCCGTTCCCTTTTTTATTGTGACTAAGCGTCCAGTTTAGGCATTAGCGGGCCATGAAATTTCTTGACCAAGCTAAAATATATATAAAAAGCGGCGACGGTGGAGACGGATGTGTGGGGTTTCGCCGGGAAAAATACATAGAATTCGGTGGGCCAGATGGTGGTGACGGCGGACGCGGCGGTGACGTTGAAGTACACTGTGTTGATAATCTGAATACTTTGATCGATTTTCGTTACCGCCAGCACTTTAAAGCCGAGCGTGGGCGTGATGGCATGGGAAAAAACAGAAGCGGGTCCAAGGGGCAGAGTGCGATAGTTAAGGTGCCGGTCGGGACACAAGTTTTCGATGAAGACAAAAGTTTTCTGCTTGCTGACTTTACGGCAACTGGGCAATCCATGGTATTAGCCCGGGGTGGCGATGGTGGGCATGGCAATGCACGTTTTAAATCTTCAACTAACCAAGCCCCTCGGCGCGCTGACCCAGGATGGCCAGGGGATGAGCGATGGATTTGGTTGCAGTTGAAATTAATCGCTGACGCGGGACTTATTGGTTTGCCTAATGCTGGGAAGTCAACCTTTTTAGCAGCTGTAACTCGCGCACACCCGAAAATAGGTAATTATCCATTTACTACGCTTCATCCAAATCTGGGAGTTGTTTATCGTGAAACAACCGAATTTGTATTGGCGGATATTCCTGGGTTGATTGAGGGTGCAAGTGAAGGTGCGGGCCTTGGGGTCAGGTTTCTTGGGCATGTGGAACGGTGCGGTCTTTTATTGCATTTGATTGATGCAACAATTGATAGCCCTATTTTAGCCTATCAAACAGTTCGCCGGGAGGTTGAAGCATATGGTAACGGCCTTGATGAAAAAATCGAATTGGTTGCGCTAAGTAAATGTGACGCCTTAACCGTTCAAGAGGTTAGCGAGAAAAAACACCTCCTATCTAAAGCGACTGGGAAAAATGTTGTACCACTTTCATCTGTTGCTGGAATAGGGGTTGAGGACTTGATTCACAATATCTGCGATCTTGTCGGTAGTATTCGTGCCGAAGGTAAAACTAACAAAGTTTGGCAGGTACATCCCTGATGGGCGTAAAAAAACCCTTTGAGTCCTCAAAAAGAGTTGTAATCAAGATTGGTTCCTCGCTTTTAGTTGATCCTGAACAGGGTTCTGTTCACCGAAAGTGGTTGGAAGCTCTTGCTGATGACATTGCGCAATGCCGTGCGAATGGCCAACAGGTTGTCATTGTATCCTCCGGTGCGATCGCAGTGGGGCGGCGTCACCTAGGATTAAGGGATGGCAAGCTCAAACTTGAGGAGAGTCAAGCAGCGGCCGCAACGGGCATGATTAGATTGGCCCACGCTTATCAAGATGTGTTGGCTCATCATAATCTTACTGTTGCTCAAGTTCTGGTCACGTTGGATGATAGTGAGAGTCGCCGCCGGTACTTGAATGCACGTAACACGCTGGAGACATTGCTGCGGCTTGGCGCGGTTCCTCTAATTAATGAAAATGACACTGTCGCCACTGATGAAATTCGGTTTGGTGATAACGACCGACTTGCGGCACGAGTCTCCGCCATGATAAGTGCGGACACGCTTGTTTTATTATCTAACATTGATGGCTTGTATGATCGTGATCCAAGATATGAAACAGATGCTAAGTTGGTGCCTGAAGTACGCGGGGCGATCTCTCAATATGTGCAAGACATGGCAGGCTCGTCTATAAGCTGTGATGGATCAGGTGGAATGGTTACCAAGTTCGAAGCGGCGCGGATTGCAATGGGGGCTGGAGCACGGATGGTAATCACCAACGGGTTGCACTCTCATCCGCTCCGACGCCTGACAAAAGGTAGCGCGTGCACTTGGTTCCTGCCAGATGCTAACCCGCGTACTGCGCGCAAGCGTTGGATCGCAGGGGTGCTTAAGCCGGCAGGAGAAATTATTGTCGATGAAGGTGCAGTTAATGCACTAAAATCCGGGAAAAGTATTTTACCGGCGGGAGTTTTGGATATCATTGGGCAGTTTGATCGTGGCGATGCGGTGATTGTTCGCGCTCGTGACGGTCTAGAGGTAGGTCGAGGAATAATCGCTTATTCGTCAGATGACGCTCAACGTATCAAGGGTAACAAAACCAGTGAAATTGAGGCTCTCCTCGGCTACCGTGGTCGAGATGAAATAGTCCACCGCGATGATTTTGCCCTAGAATGAGGTGTGATGGCTTTGTGGAGAGTAATAAGTTAAAAAGTTGAGGGACATGAAAACTATTGATGACATCCCCGCCTTGATGAATGGAATCGGTGTGGCAGCGAAAGAGGCTGCGAGTACACTAATGACCGCGCCGACCAAATCTAAAAATTTAGCTTTACAAGAAGCAGCTACTGCTTTGCGCCGCGATCAGCGCCGCATCATCGCTGAGAATGCCAAGGATATGGATTTTGGTTACGCGAAGGGATTGTCATCTGCGATGCTGGATAGGCTCGTGTTAAATGAGGAGCGCATTGAGGGCATGGCCTCAGGTTTGGATGACGTGGCTGAACTGCCGGATCCTGTTGGCACTGTTATGCAGGCTTGGGAGCGTCCGAATGGACTCAAGATTGAACGTCGTCGGGTACCATTGGGCGTTA
>NZFO01000011.1 GCA_002690705.1 Magnetovibrio sp.
CTTGCTGTCGGGCCTGACTTATCAGGCAGGTGGTCTGGCGCTGATGCTGGGTACTGCGGCAGGGATGGTTGCAGCGTCGGCGATCACGGTGGGTTTCTTGAAGCGAGGAGAACACTGAGACATAGTAGAGCCACGAAAATTGACTTTGCCCCACAATTGCTGTGGCACGTCAGACCTTGTGTTTTTCTTCAAACTCGAATCCGTAGGCCAAATGGCCAATACTTCGGGGTGAAAGTCCATATGTCTCGTTTCTGAGAAAGTCCATCATGCTCTGCGCATCATCGGAGAAAGTGGCAATCGTTGCAGGCGAGATTGGCGCCGATACGATGTACCACAGCCTATAAAAGTTGAAGAGCTCTCCTCTGACGAACAAGAACTATTTAATGAAATCCAGTCAACCAGAGGATCGGTGTCTGTTGGGTTTCCAACAATGTGGCTGCGTGGTTTAGCAAGATACCCTTCAATACCGCCTTTGGCTTGGGTGATCCTGACTCGGATAGAGGCTAACGGTCCGTTAGACATTATGAAGAACGACACCAAAGAAGCTTCAAATCACTACTCTTCAATATTATCGGCCCATGTTAAACGCACACCTAAACCAGACTCAGCAAGTGAGGCTATTGAGCGCCTAAGCAAATTATGTGATGCAATACCGCGAGCAATTCCAGTATGCTCGACCTTTAAAAAAGCTTTCTCGGGCGCATAGATCGTGATCGAAGTAAGCTCGCTCTATTTAAATAACAAAAAATATAAATTTGCCATCGACATAAAAATAGCGCCCATCTCAAATACAGCATGTGTGAGAGAGACACGCGGATGCTTTTGCAAAGTTTGCAAATTGATTGTCCCAATCGTACCCTCGTAATATCAACTATGACCATCTATAACTTGCTTTAATTTATTAAATGCCCAAAAGATAGCTATGTCATTGATTAAGGTATAGGTTTAGATGTCGTGGGATTGTAATCATAATCCGCGTATATGGATTTCATGTCTCTCTTCCGCTACCAACTTTTTATAAATAAAATTATTGATCTATCTGTTTTTACGAGGTTGATGATTTGCGTAAAAAATAACGCGTAGCATGGTTGATACTCATAAATTTATCGAAACTTCTCCTGTCCCCAAAATAAAAGTAGGTAGGTTATGAGGTGCCCGCCCACCTGTAAGCTGTGACAAGACTAACGAGGTAGACAATTTTTTTACTACCGCGAGTAAAACAATTACTTAATAAGAGAGAAAACGTGTTAATTTGAAATCAATACCTGACACAACTAATATAGCCTCAAGGTTCCAAGTTTTAGAACTCGTTTATGACTGTATGGCGAAATAGAGGATTAAATATATCCCCCATGGATGCATCTGCCGCTCGATTTATTAGCCGCTTAACCACTAATACTATGGCTCTAGTGCTCGCTGGGGGGCGTGGTGAGCGACTGGGAGTTTTAACCGATTGGCGAACCAAGCCCGCTGTCCCTTTTGGTGGAAAATTTCGAATTATTGATTTTACACTCTCGAATTGTTTACATTCAGGCATTAACAAGGCGTGTGTGCTGACCCAATACAAGTCCCATTCTCTGATTAAACACTTAATGCGCGGTTGGACAAAGGTGAATACTGAGCGCGGTGAATTCCTCGATATTATTCCAGCTCAACAATGGACCGGAGAAGAAACGTGGTTTCAAGGCACGGCCGATGCCGTTTACCAATCTCTCGACATTATTGAGGGTTACGAGCCGGAGTATCTGGTAATTTTAGCGGGCGATCACATTTACAATATGGACTATGGCGAAATGCTCGCAGAGCATGTGAATGTCGGCGCAGATTTTACTGTCGCCTGTATGACCGTTAACGCAGAACATGCTAAAAATCAATATGGTGTAATGGAGGTAAACGAGGGTTGGCGCATAACTGGCTTTGAGGAAAAACCGACGGAGCCCCAGACAATCCCCGGAACGGACGACGTGTCTATGATTAGTATGGGTATTTACGTGGTGTCTCAACGTTACCTCTCCGATCGGCTAAGGGAAGACGCAGAAAAGTTGTGTTCAACGCATGATTTTGGTANAGACATAATTCCGNATGGTATTGCCCGGGGTGATCATTTCCATGCGCATCAATTTCGCAATCCTCGTAGGGGTTATAGTCCGTACTGGCGAGACGTAGGGACCGTGGATGCTTATTTTCAAGCCAATATGGAACTTCTCTCTGGCGAGCCTCCCATCGATTTGTATGATCCTTCTTGGTCAACTGTTACGCATCAACCCCAGATGCCACCGGCACTTTTCCGTAATAAAGAAAGTCCGTCGAATGTTATTGATACAATGGTCAGTGGCGGTTGCATTATCAAAGGATCTAATCTCCAGAGGTCAATCTTGTACTCAAACGTTGTTGTTGATAACGGTTGTAATTTTGATCAGGTATTAGCTTTGCCGGGTTGTAAAATTGGCTCTGGGTCAAAGCTAAGCAAAGTAATCCTCGATAATCATTGTGAAATACCACCAAACACCATAATTGGTGGCTGCCCAGAAGCGGACACAAAGCAGTACCTCGTGACAGAGGGGGGCGTTGTAGTAGTAAATCGCCGTATGCTTGGTCAGGGAGATGGTTACCAACCAAATATCCGAGTAGCCTCAAAAAAGGGTTCTTTAATAAAAAAGAATTAACCTCATGCTATCCAGAAAGGTGTATGAACGGCAGCGAGTGCTTGTTCTATGAAATGGTAGTCTACTTGACCACTTTCTACCAAAGCGCACTCGTCATCACTGGCCATTACCAACTCTCCCAGCAGCTCTAGACCGCCCACGATACCTTTGTCACCATTCCACCACTGACGATCAGCGACTCGCGGTATAAAGTAAAGTGCTATCGTCTCGTCATGTTTTGCACTCGTTATGATAACATTAAAGGTTAGGTGGGCCTGACGGTTTTGATTATCAGCGGACCAATTAGTTATCCAAACAACAGCATGTTCAAGTACATCCTCGACGAGCCCGCTCCACCTGGCAACAGGCACAGGGTAATCCACGCTATATTCTGGCTTATTGGCGCAGTCCAATTTTCTAAATTCACTCAGCTCGAGCGGAAAAATGGATTTTTCTTCAGGTCGGCGAAAAAACTGAAAATGTAAATGCTCCGGAATTGAAGCGCCTGCATTTACCCCGTTATAGAAACCTATGTAGCCCGGCAAGCGCCTTGCAATTTCGCTAAAATCACCAAGGATGCATCGTAGGCTCAGTCGCTCAGGCTGGTCAGTATTAACCCTCCAAGCTTGGGAGATATGATCGCATGCCGCCGCCACCACGTGATTTGGCATCAGTGGAAATGGGTTCATCCAAACATAATATGCATTTGTCCGAGTGGTGATATGAAATCCAACCTGAAGTTGATTCTGTTGCCAACGAATATTCTCGCGGCATAAGAAACAACCGTTATTTACGCTTCTCTCACCACGCGGCGGTATAGTTATTCCCGCACCCCCGCGTCGTTGCGCACGTCTCTTATTTATTTGAATATGAAATGTTAATTCTGAGTTAGATGGATGTTGGCATTCTATACGTGTGACGCTTTGCAGATCATTTTTTATGAACCCATTCCGACGTTGATCGATCTCCAGTTCTTCTAAAGCCGCAGTTATATTGCCAGTCAATTGCTCCCTAGATCGAAGACGCGCGTTCAACTCTTCCCATTTAGTTTCATAATCCATGATCCTTACATCACGGAAAAACTATTCTACGTCAACAATTAAACCGAAAACCGATCGTGTAATCCAGTCTTGCAACTTGCATATCTTGTATGCAACATGGTTGAAATAAAAAAACGAGAGTATTAAATGAAGGGTGACGTTGTCCTNACTNGGGAAATACACTATCAAGTAGCGAAGCAACTTGCGCCATCCCTGCTTAATGAGATTCGTAATGCTAATCGGAAGTTTATAATTTCAGTAGCTGGAGAGTCTGGAAGCGGCAAATCAGAAACTACTGAGGCTATTTTTGAAGTTTTACATAATGCCGGAATTGTGACCCTAATCTTGCAGCAGGATGACTATTTCATCTTCCCTCCCAAAGCTAATGACGCTAAGCGGCGCAGGGATTCCTCGTGGGTTGGGCCTCACGAGGTAAAAATAGATTTACTCAACTCTCACCTAACTAAATTCCGTAAAGGTGCCGAGACCATAACTAAGCCCCTTGTGGATCATNCCTTAAATGTCATTACAACGGAAAAAATTGATATATTTGATAAAAAAGTGGCCATCGTTGAAGGCACTTATACTTCGTTGTTAGATAATATTGATTACCGTATTTTCATAGCGCGCACTTACATCGAAACACGCACGCATCGTGAAAATAGGAGACGTAACGCCTTCGAGTTAGATAGATTTACTGAGCAAGTTCTGAAGATAGAACATAAGATTATCTCCTCTCATTCTGTAAAGGCTGATGTTACAATTAACTCGGATTACTCTGTAACCGTTAATAAAAAAGTCTAATCGAGCGCAACATGCATATCGTTTTTATAAACCCTCAAGGTAATTTTGACGCCGGGGACAGCTATTTAGCAGAACATCCAGACTTTGGTGGGCAGTTGGTTTACGTTAAAGAAGTTGCTCAAGCAATGGTCGAGTTGGGGCACAAAGTGGACATTGTTACTCGGCGTATCCGCGACGTGTCTTGGCCTGAATTCTCTGGAGATCAAGGAAACTATGTTGGATTTGAGAACGGGTTGAAAATCTTAAGATTTCCGTGTGGGGGCGATCAATTTCTTGAAAAGGAGCGTCTCTGGCCGCACTTGCCGGAGCTCGTGACAAATATGTTAACGTTCTACGGTCGACGATTACCTGATTTCATAACGACGCATTATGCTGACGGAGGCTATTCAGGCATTTTAACGCTTCTCCAGACAGGTGTGCCATTTACCTTTACCGGTCACTCGTTGGGTGCACAAAAGCTTGATAAACTTGGTACGACTGTTGATAACTGGTCGGATATGGATTCGAGATATAACTTTTCTCGCCGAATTGATGCTGAGCGTCAAAGTATGGCCCATGCGGCACGCATAATTGTCTCAACGCGCCAAGAGCAAGAAGAGCAATATGCACATCCACTTTATCAGGGTGCATCTGGTGATTTAGAAAATAAACGGTTTGCTGTGACGCCGCCGGGTGTTAACGAGCGTATCTTTAAAACCAAGCGGGAGGCTGGTGATCATGCAGTTTGGATTAAGTTAAATTCTCGGTTTGAAAGTGAATTTAGCCCAGCAATCGTTGTTTCCAGTCGACTCGATGCAAAAAAAAACATCCTTGGATTAGTAAATGCCTTTGCTAGCTCGCGTGACCTAAGAGACACAGCATTCCTAGTCCTGTGCGTGCGCGGCATTGATGATCCAGAACGCGATATCAAAAAGNTTGGGAATACGGAGCAGGCTGTCCTTCGACAAATTCTTAGTGTTATTCGTGACTCTGGAATGAGTACGCGTGTAAAATTTTTAAATATTAAATCCCAAAGTGAACTGGCGGCCACCTATCGTTTCTTCGCTCACCGACGCTCGGTCTTTGCTCTTACATCGTTTTACGAGCCGTTTGGGCTCGCTCCAATTGAGGCTGCAGCTGCTGGTCTTGCGCCTGTCGTTACTCGTATAGGAGGCCCAACTGAGATATTTAAAGATGGTGCAGGTATTTTAGTTGACCCATTATCACCGGACGACATTGCTAAGGGTCTTTTAGATGGGCTCAATCGCTATGACGAGATTACCACAGCAGCAATTCGCAGGGTGCGACAAACTTATACTTGGCGTCAAACTGCACGAGGTTATATTGACACAATCGAGGAGGCGCTTTTTGATCGGAAGAGAAATAATGCATCTTCAACGGTCAAACTCGACGCTACTTCGCGGATAATGAAATATCTCAGAGCCTCGTAACGGAGAGAAAACTAGCTGTTTTAGAAAAGCAAGGCATCTTGTGTTCCAAGAGGAAACCCTCACTCCATACTTAACTTCAAAGTAACCGCCTTAGGATCTGGGCTATCAAAATGGAAGGTGCATTGGACATTGCTCTCGAGGTCTTACTTTATGACTCAGTCACTGGGGTGGCGGTGCAAACTTGGTTAGATTAATACCATCAACCGCTGACTTGTACTCATCGATGCTCGGTGTCCGGCCCAAAATAGCAGAAAGAACGACGACTGGCGTTGAAGCTAATAGAGACTCGCCTTTCTTCTGCTCAGAGTCGGCTACAACTCTTCCCTGAAATAACCTTGTCGATGTTGCCATGACCGTATTACCCTTGATAGCTTTCTCTTGGTTACCCATGCAAAGGTTACAGCCGGGACGTTCCAGATAGAGTATGTTGTCATAAGCTGTGCGAGCCTCGGTCTTGGGAGCCGTGTCGTTGAATTCGAAGCCGGCATATTTTTGCAGAACCTCCCAGTCCCCGTCTTTTTTGAGCTCATCCACAATGTTATGCGTGGGTGGAGCAACGACAAGAGGTGCCTTGAAAGACACTTTACCATGAGATTTTTCAATATTTCGAAATATTTGGGCGATAATACTCATATCGCCTTTATGCACCATGCATGAACCTACAAAGCCGAGATCTACTATTTTTTTGGCGCCGTAATAAGAGATGGGACGGATAGTATCGTGAGTATAACGTTTGGCAANATCAATATTTTCGACGTCAGGGTCGGCAATCATTGGCTCATTAATTTCATCAAGATCGATAACCACTTCGGCAAAATATTTAGCATTACTATCCGGTCTCAACGCTGGTTTTTGTCCAGATGCGATTTCATCAATCCGTCTATCCGCTTTTTCGATTAGTCTATGAAGCATCCTAGATTCAATTTCCATGCCCTTATTAATCATTATCTGAATGCGAGCCTTTGCAATCTTCAGTGATTGTATAAGGGTTGCATCATTTGAGACACAGACAGATGCTTTCGCCTTCATTTCCGCAGTCCAATCTGTAAAGGTAAAAGCGTGATCCGCTAATAGCGTTCCTAAATGTACTTCAATGACCCGGCCTTGAAAAACATTTTCTCCCGCTGATTGGGCCAGCATTTGGGCTTGTGTTGCGTGAACAACATCGCGAAAATCCATGTGATTAGCCATCTTGCCCTTGAAAGTCACTTTAACAGATGCAGGCACTGATATACTTGCTTGACCAGTCGCGAGAGCTAACGCCACGGTGCCTGAGTCAGCACCGAACGCGACGCCTTTAGACATTCTGGTATGTGAGTCACCTCCTATTATTATAGCCTGATCATCGATAGTAATGTCATTCAAAACCTTATGAATCACATCAGTCATTGGGTGGTAAACACCTCTTGGATCGCGGCCAGTCACGAGACCAAATTTATTCATAAAGGCCATGAGCTTGGGCGTATTCGCCTGTGCTTTTTTATCCCAAACAGAAGCCGTGTGACAACCGGACTGGTAAGCGCCGTCAAGAGCTGGAGAAATTATAGTAGCAGCCATTGCTTCGAGCTCTTGCACAGTCATCGGGCCAGTCGTATCTTGTGAGCCAACAATATTCACTTTTACACGAGCGTTCGAGCCGGCGTGCAATATGGTACCGGCGGGNAAGTCCACGGCATTTCTATTAAAAATTTTTTCGACTGCAGTCAGGCCCTGACCAGGGTTGTAGACGACTTTTGCTGGTGCGAAGACTGGCTTTGGCTTTACGCCGAGGGCTTCAGCGGCGAAGTTTTGTAGCTTTTTGCCAAAATCAATAGCATATGAGCCACCGGCTTTCATAAACTCAACTGACTGCGAGGAGAATGCGGCCCCAACGTCTGCCAATTCCTCAGTACTATCTTCGTTTAAAAGTTTTTTAAGCTTTGTGTTGATTGTAAAGGCGGTGCCCGTTGCTACGGNAAATTTTTCTTCGAGAACCGGATTACCATCATTATTGATTATTAGATTACCGTCTCCATCAACTTTTTTTACCCAGTTCTTGAGGTCGATCCCAATACCACCGGTTACACCTACTGTGGTCAAGAAGATTGGGGAAATACCGTTGGTACCCGCGACAATTGGGGCGATGTTTACAAACGGCACGTATGGACTTGCTTGTTCGCCCATCCACAAGGCCACGTTGTTGATCCCAGACATTCTCGAGGAGCCAACACCCATGGTACCTTTCTCAGCAATCATCATGAGGCGCCTTCCAGGATGTTGGATTTTGAGGGCCTCTATCTCGTTTTGAGCTTTTTGGGATATAAAGCTTTTACCATGTAATTCTCGATCGGCTCTTGAGTGAGCCTCGGCCCCCGGAGACATCAAATCCGTTGAAATATCGCCTTCAGCGGCGACGTAGGTAACCACCTTGATTTCGTCCTCTATTTCTGGCAATTGGGTAAAGAATTCCGCTTTCGCATAACTCTCCAGAATAGCTTTAGCGGTGGTGTTCCCAGATTTAAGCGCTGTTTCGAGCCGCTTGTAATCAGAGTCATACAAAAAGACTTGTGTTTTAAGAATTTCCGCTGCTGATGCGGCGATATCAGCATCATTAGCCAAAGCCAAATCGAGAAGCACCTCCACTGATGGCCCCCCCCTCATATGCGACAAAAGTTCGAACGCGAATGTAGGTGTAATTTCTTGTATTATCGTTTCGCAGAGAATGATGTCTTTTAAGAACTGCGCTTTGACAGCTGCTGCGCTAGTCGTTCCGGGAACGGTATTATAAATCAATGAATCTAAGGAATCTTCTCTGTGCTCGTGACTCGTTTGTTTGATTTGCACAATTATTTCAGCGAGGAGCGCCCCATCTTCAATGGGTTTGGGATGTAAATTATTCTCCTTCCGTTCTTCGATCTCAATTAAATACTCAGCATACAAAGTCATAATCGTCTCGTAGTCCTAAGTTTTTTGTAAGGTTACCCAAAAGGCCCTGTTTATGTGGGGAGCTCCTTGCGCTCCCTAAAAATTTATTTAATTTAGGATGGTTTAACTTGCAAGATGAAACTAATTCGCTGATCGATTAAGCATAAGTTTGTCTCCCAAACAAGTATACTGCGTTGCTAGTTTAGAGTAAGCTTAGAGCGAGAACGTCTCGGAGACACCATTGTATCTTGGCTGCGGTGCTCAGATTTGAACAATGGGTAGTTTTGACCCCATCTGTCTTTTAACCCCTGAGGCGAGATGCGGCCAACCATTTGTCGACGAAACATTATCTGGGAAATGCTTGAGACTAGTCAACTATTTAGTATTTTTTATTTTTTTATACCTGACAGAGGGAACCCCTGATTAAAGAGAGGCTGTTTATCCCTTGATTGGAACCATTTTCCAACTTTTATTGAAATCGTGAGTGTCGTAAACAATAATTCATTACACGGACCGAAAAGCGAACCGGTGGGTAATCTTATGCGTGAACAAGTTGTTGTGTAAAAATAGATCTTTATTTGTATCTAATAAATATCGATAGCTCTAGTTGGACCTCAGGCAGTTTTTTGGCTTGACCGCAAATAACGCCAGTATCGCTGCTCCAAAACTGACCACAGTGAACAGTATTAGCGAGGTGTCGTAATCACCCGTGATATCGAATAGAGTGCCGGATATTATTGGGCCTGAGGCCTGTGCTACAGCCTGAAACGGCACGGAGACGCCTCTTATTGATCCTAAGTTAGCTCGCCCGAAGCTATCGGCCCAGGCAACGGGAAGCATGGTAATCAACCCCCCAATTCCGAAGCCGAAGATAATTGCAGAAACATAAGCGGTCCACGGATTATATACCATGAGCATGCCGAGGGCTCCCAACGCCATAAGTATAGCCGAACCGACCAAAGTAGGCCGTGAACCAAATTTCAGTTCAAGTTGACCGAAGACAAGCCCCCCGATGGCAGCCATAAAAGAGAAACTGCTCACAGCGGTTGCCGCAACCGCCATTGATAAGCCGCGATCCAAAAGATGTGGTGCTTGATGCAAACTTACGCCAGCTTGAACGGGATATATTAAAATAGAAAACGCTATCAATAACCAAAATGTTGAGGTTCGAGATGCCTCACTGCGAGTAAAATCTGGTTCCGTTTCGATATCCTTATTTTCAGTGCCTTCTTTCAATTGTCTTGGACCCTGGCCGATATGATAGGGTTGTAGGCTTACGGACTCTGGCCGCTGGATCATAAGAAAAAGGTTTGGCATAACGCCAACAAAAAGCACCATAGCACCAACAACTATCCACGCGGTCCGCCAATCCCAAATCTCGATAATTGTAAAAACCACGATTGGAAATACAGTTAGGCCTACACTATGTGCAAGCGTAACCAGCGACATAGCCCGCCCGCGAAGATGAATAAACCAGTTTGCAATAGCGCTTGTGAATGCGATCTCGAACGGTCCAGAAAATGCCATCCGGCCTACACAGAATGCTATATAGAACCAAATCAGGGAGTTTGTCTGAGATAGAGAAGCCATGCTGATCCCGATTAGCAGCGTGCCGATGACAAGTACTTGGCCGGGGCCGCTCCGATCAACCAAGATCCCCACTTTCGGTGAGATGAGAGCCCCCAATACACCACCTAGAGAGACCGCGCCGGAGAAAGCTGTTCTCGACCAATCAAACTCAGTTGACATGGGAATGGCAAATAGAGATAGAGTAGCGACCGCTGATCCCTGTCTCGCAAAGTTAGCAGACATTGCGCATGCCATGATTACCCAGCCATAGAAAAATGGCGTGCGATGGACCAGCTTTTCTATCCGGTTCATATTGGGCTTGCTATCTCTAATCTCACTCATGTGCCTCCTTGTTGGATGCTTATATTCTTTTTGTTGGAGGTTGAAGGCCTAGGTAATACTCTCGTGAAATTGCACCCCGACTTCTTGAAGCCTACACAGGGAGATAAATATGCAAACCTTAGTTTGATCTTCTACGGTCTCTTCTCCAAGGGCCTTAACAAATTCCAAATTATTTTAGCGTTTTGTGCTGTCTTAATTGGAGATAAGCCACATGTAGGAAATATCCATCCCATACTTTTTTCTGATTTTCATCTGATTAGCGAGCCTTATGAGGTAATTAAAATGGGATTTCGTCATCTAAGATAGGTGTACTATCCTCTGGAGGGCCAGCTCGCGAGACTTGCCATGCTGTAACATCTGTATACCAGCGGTCATTATATTCTCGGCTCTCCAAGTCGACGGAGACGACAAGCTTTTCCCCCTTTTGAATTGCAAAATCGTCTATCCTGTCACCCCAAGCAATAAAGCAAATTTTTTTTCGATATTCGCCCTCCGTCTCGAGAATATACTCTTGCTTACGCCAGGGGCCTCGGGCTGATTCCCCCGATTTCTCGGGAAGGAGTTGGATGATTTTACCGATTAGTTCCATGGTTTTGATTCTCGTAGTTATGGAATGGTTATCTGTCCATTTTCGTACTCCAGCAATCATCAAAGGAAATAGCAAAGCTAGTTTTCAGAAGAAAAAAACATTAACAACGCCAAAAGGCGAAATTGGTGGATGACCTGCAGATTTGTAATTAGCACGGATAAATAGTCCTTTACAAACAGTCAATGACACCGNCTATGATATCTCTTAATCATTCCCTATGTTTACCCGAATAAAATTTCTACTGTGTTGGAAACGGCATTAATTTTCCCAGACAATGCCGAATTTTTCCTCTTGTTCACGCAGCTTGCGTATGCCGCCCCTCTCATAGAGTGAGGACTTGGCCCACCTCTCAAATTTCTCCTCTGTGTATCCGAATGGCCCGCCTAAATATTTGTGGTAGTTTAGCTCCCAGTGATAGGTAGCGGTCTCCATGCGGTAAGTTAGCAACATTAAGTATTCCTGATCGATATTTTTGGTTAGGCACCTGATGGATAACTCCAACCAGACGCTAAGGTCGACTTTTACACAATTCTTTTTTTGAGAAATATTATTTTCTCCTGCTATATCGATAATAAGATTCCAGTTCCTCCGAACGTGGCGAGTGTTTGGAACTGTGTTGAAATGCGAGTCAGGAACGTCAGCAAAGAGAGCACAAACCCACCATAAATAGTCAAGAAATAATTTATACCTATCGCAGTAAGTGAACTCGTCACTGGTAAAAGGGTGTTCGGCTGCCATTATATCGCTTACAGCTCTTGCGGGTGATTTATAAATGCCGAACCAAGTTTTAAAATGTTGCAAGCGGGCGTCTGCTACTTCTTGTGTGTGGCCGTTGACAGGATGCCAGTTCTCAATAATTTTTGGAAAATAGACGGAGTAAGCAGTGTATGTTTCGATGTAGCTTTGCTGTAACACTGCGTTGGAGACGTTTGTTTCGCGCACATTTTTTTTGGTGAGAGATCGTTTCTCATGCGTGGAAAATTTTTCAAGAAAACCATTTTGGTCGGTCATGTGAACTACAAAGCCTTTTTCTATTTTCCATAAGTTTGCTCTCTGTCCCGAGAGCAACACCCTGCAACTTGAAAACTAAAAATTTATAGTGGGTTTATTCGAACATTGGAGGCAACCTACAAAGCCATGTTTAGAGAAAAAACTGTATCTTTGATGATTAAACTAACGTAAGTAAAAATGGTCAAGCCCCACTAAAAAGTGTTCCAAAACTAAGTAAAATTAAATTATAATAATGTTTAACTTCGCNTATTTAAAGTTTAACACTTAGTAAGATATTGTTTCCCTGTGTAATTCCTCGATGTCTCTTTTGCGCTGGCTGCCAAACTAGAATTTTAGGTTTTAGGTTTATCTAAATCGCTTTGATAGATAACATTTTTTGTTGAAGATAATAAACCCAGCAATAATTAGTGAGCCTGAGTAGGTGACGAACAACCTGAGCCTTATAGCAGAAGAGTTATGCGCCGTGACTTGGCGTAAAATATGCGTTATATTTAGTAGATGGCTGGCAACTTATTTCCATTTGACAATAGTTATGCAAGTCTGCCGGATAGGTTCTTTATCCGTCAGAGTCCGGCGCCGGTGCATAAACCAGAGTTAATTCGGCTCAATGTTCCGATGTGTACCACGTTGGGCATGAAGCCGGAATTGTTTGATGAAGATGCGGGGGCAGCAATTTTCTCGGGAAACCGAGTTCCAGATGGTGCCGAACCGATTGCTATGGCATATGCTGGGCACCAGTTTGGAGGGTGGGTGCCTAGACTGGGTGATGGCCGAGCAATTTTACTTGGTGAGATTGTTGGCATGGATGGTGTGCGCCGTGATATTCAGCTTAAGGGTTCAGGCCCCACCCCCTTCTCGCGGAACGGCGACGGGCGAGCGCCACTTGGGCCAATTCTGCGAGAATACGTGGTTAGTGAGGGTATGCATGCGCTGGGGGTCCCCACTACCAGGGCTTTAGCTGCAGTGAAGACTGGTGAGTACGTGGTTCGGGAGTCATTTTTACCAGGTGCGATCCTGACCCGAGTAGCTCAAAGCCACGTACGTGTTGGTACTTTTGAGTTTTTTTATGGGCAAGGCGACCACGATGGCCTGCGAACATTGGCTGACTATGTGATTGAACGCCACTATCCAGACTCTGTAAATGCAGAGCATCCCTATGAAGAACTGTTAATCAATATAATACGACGACAGGCATCTTTGGTTGCCAAATGGCTTTCCCTAGGTTTTATACATGGAGTTATGAACACAGATAACACCGCCATTACTGGTGAGACAATCGATTATGGGCCGTGTGCTTTTATGGATGGCTATTCTCCAAAGGCAGTCTTTAGTTCTATCGACCAGATGGGTCGGTACGCCTACTGTAACCAGCCGTCGATAACTAATTGGAACATGGCGCAACTAGCCCGTTGCTTAGTTCCTATCATGGATGATGATGCCGAGCGCGGGAATTACCNTGCACAGGGAGCTATCGATCGTTTTTCCGAAGTCTTCAATAATGAATTTACAACCATTATGCGTGGTAAGTTGGGGCTGCATGACGCGGAGGATGACGATCTAGGGCTCGCCCTCGACCTGTTCAAGATAATGGACGAGGTTAAAGCCGATTTTACTAATACTTTCCGTGCATTGGCAGATATTATTGGTGGCCAAATGATCGAGGAGACACCGGTTGGCGAGGAATTTAAAAACAGGCAGGTATTTAAAGACTGGCTAGTGCGCTGGCATGAAAGATTGGATCGCGAGGACTCTAGCCCGGCTGAACGGAAGGCTATGATGCAAGCAGTCAATCCATCTGTAATTCCTCGCAATCATCTTGTTGAAGCAGCTATCCGAGCTGCTGAAGATGATAACGATTTCAATCCATTTCATAAGTTGGTAGATGCGGTCTCGCGGCCTTTTGAAGGGAGAATGGATGACTCTATCTTTACCCGCTCTCCAACTCCTGAGGAATTGGTGTGCCAAACATTTTGTGGGACGTGAACAAGCCGCATAACCTGCGGTTCTTTGCTCATTAAAAGTCCAATCTTACAATGTGTTGATCTCTTGGTAACAAACTAGCAGGGGTTGTTCCGGTAGCGCAGTTCACTGAAAAAATTGCTTTTTACTAGCTCTTTTTCATAACAGTCCATAACACTTAGGACATTGGCCATAAGTTGGGCTTAATATTGAATGTTAGTTTATCCAATTTACTATCTACGATAACTCGTGGCTAAGTAGCTGCGATTGTCTTTTTTTCGAGATAGTCAAGCGGTGTAATTAGACTGTGGAAACGATGACAGTGTCCAAGTACTCAGGTGAATAAGCAAAATTACTTCTGAGGGCTTCGCCGGTAGTTATAAAAAATATTAGATGGAGAACACTGTTGAGCCTGGAGTTTCTCGGGACTTTTAGCTAATGTGGACCTCAGGCGCATCGCATAATATATAGTGTTTATTGATCTCAACTTTGAGACCTTTTCGCACAGCGTCAAACAAGACCTTGGTAATTTCAAGGGTGAGGTCTCGTGTGGGTGTTTGAGGAGCAAGCCCGGGTGTGCTGAAAAACAGGGCCTTCTCAGCTTGGGTGGTTCCGTGCACTGGCGGAATATAACCTGAGACTGCGCCAAAGTTTTCATAGGTTGCAAAGCGCGTTATGCAAGAAAGTGAGCCCTCATATAATGCTGCGCCAACGCCGCCCGCTGCGGTATGTAACAAGACCATCTCGCGGGTCTGAACCTTATATAGCGGTAAATTAGGTAAGACACCGTTAACCACTTCAACAGCTTGCCCGCAGCTTGCATGTCGCTAATATCGTTCGGCAAAATGACAAGTCGCTCGACTGGATACACACGTTGGTTAGCGCACACTGCCGGAGGGCCCATAACATAACCCACGCGGCTGTCGACTTTAATATCCTCAATAGCCTCTCCAACCGCGTCAAAAATCCCAAAACCTTCCATGCCATTTCGGGCAGGCAGATCTCACTTGTAGCGGCCAGAACGTTGATAGACGTCAATATAATTTAAACCAACAGCGGTTTGACTCAGCTGCACTGCACCCCCGCTCGGGTAAGCGTCAGGAAGTTCTTTCCAACACATTACTTCTGGGTTGCCGTGCTTTTTTATCAAGATTGCGTGAGGCACCTAAAAGACCCTTTTTAAAATGCATAAGTATATTTAAAACTATAACACCAACCAACGTGAGGTAAGGTCGAGATTTGGTCTCCATTATGTCATTTAGATTGCTAGCCGAGTTAGCAACGTAAGTTACTNTTCTAATAAAAGTAGTATTGTCCCTTAAGATTATAGAAAAAAGCAAAAAAAATGGCGAAGAAAAAGGTTAGGCGACGGCTTAAGTTTGGACTTTACTCCAACCCTCTATTTATTCTCGCCACTTCGGCATCAATAGTCTTTATCTCATTCGGGATCCGGCAAAGTTTTGGTTTGTTTTTGGTTCCAGTATCAATGGATTTAGGATGGGGGCGTGAGACGTTATCTCTGGCCTTGGCATCGCAAAATTTGATGATTGGCATAGCTGCTCCATTTGCTGGTGCATGCGCCGCACGATGGGGCCCGGCGCGAACAATCGCAATTGGTGGGTTGATATTTTCGCTGGGGGTCCTGGTGATGAGTCGGGCGACAGGACCCAGTGAGATGATAGCCGGAGCAGGAATATTGGCAGGGCTTGGTTTGGGGGCCTGCGGTCTGCCGTTAATCCTAGCGACTGTCTCGCAGGTTGCCCCTCATGAAAAACGAAGTCTCTGGCTAGGTATTGCGACGGCAAGTGCGACTGGGGGACAATTAGTGGTTGTGCCGCTCAGTCAGAATGTACTGATGGCGTATGATTGGATCATCGCTTTGATGGCTCTTTCGGTGATAGCTGGATTGATCGTGCCTATGGCTTTATCGATGGCGGCTGGGGTAACAACGGCAACTGGTAAAGACACAGAAATTACAATCAAGGAGGCCATTACAGAGGCTCTCAGACATCGGGGCTTTCTTCTTCTTATAATTGGATTTTACGTGTGTGGTTTTCACGTTGCATTTATTGCTGTTCACCTGCCCGCATACCTTCTCGATGGGGGAGCCACGGTAGAGCTTGGTGCCACGGCGCTAATGTTGATCGCTTTTTTTAACATGATGGGCGCTTGGGGTTCAGGTTGGTTGGCAGGAATAGTGAGAAAAAAATATCTGTTAAGTGGGATTTATTCTGTGCGTTCAGTAATTATCCTTGCGTTTATCTCTTTTCCTATGACCCCTACTACAGTGATATTGTTTGCGGCGGCCATGGGCCTTCTCTGGCTAAGCACAGTCCCCCCTACGTCTGGATTAGTATCTCAGATATTCGGCACTCGATACATGGGTATGCTTTATGGCTTTATCTATTTTGGTCATCAGCTTGGAAGCTTTACTGGAATTTGGATTGGAGGAATAATTTTCGACGCAACGGGCAGTTACCAGATAATCTGGGAAATCGCCATTGGGCTTGGCATAGCGAGTGCGTTGATCCACCTGCCGATAAATGACCGCCCATTGGCACGGCTTGAGAAGCATGTCACATGAGTAAGTGGCAAGTAGCGTTAATTGCTCCGAGATCTGATNACTAAAAGACAAACTTTAGGGACGAATAACGTTAAAGACCCATTTGCCAGCGATGAGGAGACGCTTGTCATTATCTCTTCGCCCTAGGAGCTGAATACCGACCGGCATACCGGACGAGCCTAATAGTCCGGGAACACTTATACAGGGTAAGTGCAGAGCGGTCCCTAACCGGTTGAAGATAGGATCTCCCGTTGATTGTAAGCCAACAGGAGCTTCGCCGCAGGAGCTTGGTATCATAAGTACGTCCACCCCCTCCAATACTCTCTCGAATTCTATTTGAGCAGAGCGAAGTATTGTATGGGCATGCGCATAATTCTCTGGCGAGCATGCCCGGCCAACTTCAGCATGAGCAAGATATATTTTGCTAACTAAATCACGATGGAAGGTTTGTTCATAAGTAGCGGACATAGCGGCTTGGAAATCAACAATGGTCGCTTGGGAAGCACTAACTTGGGCGAAAATATCAGGTAAAGTTATCTGGACCACGTCAGCTCCGGCGTTTGATGCAAGCTTGGCAGCTGTGCAAAGCGCTTCCCGGGAGTCGGGTTCCGCGGATGACCATTCTGGCGTGTGGCAGAGCGCAATTTTAGGAGGNGTACCCGTAGAGTCATTTAATTGTAAACTGGGCCTGCGGCTCAGAAAGGCGGCAAAATAAGCCACGTCATTCACATCCCGGGAAAAAAGGCCAACCGTATCGAAAACATCTGCCAATGGCCGCACTCCAGTGCGGTCAATGAGACCAAAGCTTGGTTTATAACCAACAATACCACAATACGATGCAGGTCGAATAGTCGAGCCTACTGTCTGTGTGCCGAGAGCAAGAGGTGTCATAAAATCCGCGACCGCCGCTGCAGACCCACTTGAGGACCCCCCGGGGGTTCGCGTTACGTCATGAGGGTTAGCTGTTTTACCTGGGTGAAAATAAGCAAACTCTGTGGTTACGGTTTTCCCCAATATGATCCCACCAGATGCTCGAACCATNGCCACAGTAGTGGCATCGGCGTGAGGGGTATGGTTTTTGTATATAGGGGATCCATACGTTGTGGGCATATCCACTGTATTGAATACGTCTTTGACCGCCACGGGTATACCTCTAAGTTGACCCGTGCGTCTGGAATTATCAGAATCGCGCGCGGCTGCCATGCACAATTTTGGTTCGATGAACTGCCACGCACCAACGGTTTGCTCACGTTTGTAGATCCTCTCCAAGCAAGCCTCCATTAGACCTTGTGAGGTAAGGTGACCCGAATGAATTTGGGATAATGCTTCAAGAGCAGTCAACTCGTTAGGCTGTTTTTTTTCCACGTTCTTGCAACCTTACATGGGGGAATCCAGTCAATTTGAAAAACATCTTTTTCCGTTGTCACGCGCTCCAAATATTTATCAGTGCAAAAGCTATCTTACTTCCGAGGGTCATCTGTTTTGGGCGAATGGTCGGCAAATTAATCACACATTGGAGTTTTGAAACAAAAAAGCGACGTGATATTCCTTCTACCAACTCTCAATAGGGATGAATTTATTGGTTAAGGAAATAAATATCGTCTTTAGGTTTTCTTATTTCTGTACCAAATCGAACTTATTCACTCTCTCTTTTATAACGTGCGCTGTGACGAGAATCACTGAAAATTATTTATTCCTTGGGTAACTTACAGAGGTTTTGAAAAAGGAGCAGAGCGATGCGTTTCACAGTCGACTTCAACTCTACAAATATGGAATGGGAGGTTCGAGATAATTTTTGTTGTGATCAAATAATTGGTAAGCATTTAAATCCATGGCGCGCTCAAGAGCAGCGGAAGCATGAGGAAAGTTTATGGAAAAGGTTCAGTGATGGGGGTCACGAGGACATTGGCTAAGAGCCTATTTTTCCTGTGCTTTATCGTCCAAAAAGTGATCTATATTTAATTAAAACAAAGGGTTTATCTTAGGGCCACTTCTGGTTACACAGTACAAAGTTTATTCATCTTAAGATTTTGCCCCCACAAACCAATAAAAATTGACCTCGTTTTTTTAATTGATAAAGAGATAAAAAGACAATTCCCAACGGGTCCTGGAAGTTATTTTTCGTAACCTATGTTGTGCCCTTGATAATCAGTCCGATACCTAAAATAAATAGTGCTGACCAGACGGTCCGACGAAAAACCCTTTCTGACATGTGCTTTCGAAGCCAAATACCAGCAATTAAACCCAAGCCGGCAGGTAGCAACGCCATTGTGGATGCAGTCATTTGTGTGAAGCCAATCCAGCCCTCGACGTATAACCGAGAATACATGGTTACAGACCCTGTCATTGCAGCTAACGCGAGTAGGGTTACGAATAGGTCTTTTGGCAGGCTAAGACTCGCAAAATACACGATAGTCGGCGTGAACATTCCTGTTGCGCCTCCGCATAGTCCCAAAGCTCCGCCGGCTAAAGGATGAATTATGCGACCTCGACGCTCAGAAATCACAATATCGTTTGCCCAAATTTGTCCTACTGTGGTGCTGATGACCACCCATCCGATCGCCACTGCCATAATGTCAGGGTCGACCAAGGTTAGAGCTTGGGCCCCAAACCACACGCCGATGATAAATATAATTAAAAATGGTGCGAACTGCAGGACCGCAGTTTTGTAATGCCCACCTTGAAAAATTTGAATAATATTTGAGATCATTACCGGCACGACAAAAAGTGTGACGGCTTGAACGGGTTCGATCTGCAGAACCATGATTGGCATACCGACAGCAGGCAGGCCTGCTCCTAAGGCTCCTTTAACTAAACCCCCTATCATCATGCCAATTATGATTACTAAAATTGTGATTGAAGAATATGCGAGCGGGTCCATAGTTCTTTCCGCAGTCAGTTGATGTTTTCTCAAAGGCCTAGATTTAGTTGAGTATCTAACGAGCATTAATTTTGTGCATTAGTTACCGCAAACGGGATATTATATCACCGATTACCTTTTGGACAGCTTGGCAATTTCCGCCACATAAAGACAGACAAATATATGATTATATCAGAAACCAAGCTATTATAGAGAGGTCTTCAGAAAACTTACACGGAACTTTCCTTTAAATATCACCGTATGGCTCTCGAGGCGCACTAGGTGTTCGACCTTTAGCAACATGAAATTTCTCTTTAAAATACTAGTTAGAGCTACTTTTGAAGCCGATAAGTACTTTTGGCTCGGCTCAAACTAACATAGACTCAAACCTATAAATTTAGGATTATTCAGAAAGGTAGCATAAGCATGACATCGCCAAAATTTGAGCCGTTACACTGCGACTTGGGGGCTCGAGTAACTGGATTAGATCTCAGCTTAGCATTATCTCCACGTAGTCTATCTGCAATCCAATCGGCCATTGATCGTTTCTCTTTTTTGTGGTTCCCGAAGCAATTAGTTAATGATGAAATGCAACTAGCATTTACAAAGTTGCTGGGTGAGCCCGAGCCCAGTCATGTTAAACTTGGACAAGAGAACGTCATCGAGCATTTTATTACCATCGGTAATGTACAGGATGATGGAAGAGTTTTTGGCAATAATCATCCCAAGACAAGGTTTTTAACTGGTAATAATATGTGGCATTCCGACTCGTCTTTTCGCGAAGTGCCAACTTATGTGTCGATAATGTGTGCATACGAAGTCCCCGGTGAGGGAGGGGTAACAGAGTTCGTCAGCCAACGGGCAGCTTTCTCTCGCTTATCTCCAAAACTTAAAGATGAGATTGCACCCCTTATTTCAATTCACGATTATGTGTTTTCTCGCTCTAAGGTGGGAAAAGATGCTGTGACGCCATCACACGCAAATTCGCTGCCACCTGTTCGTCAAAAATTAGTGCGAAAAAATCGAAATACAGGGGAGAAAAACTTTTATGTCGGCTCTCATGCGAGAGAAATAGAAGGCTGGGGTTTTGCAGAAAGTCGAGAATTATTGGATGATTTGTTAGAAGGCGCGACTGAGAAGGAATACATCTATGAGCATAGCTGGTCTCCAGGTGATCTAGTTGTCTGGGACAACCGATGCTTACTCCACCGGGGTACTGGTTACGATGCGGATAAATTTCGACGCTACATGCGCCAAACACGGGTGCAGGGAGCAGGTTCAACGCTCAACGAATAATGGGGATCTTGATGGAAAAGAAGTCGAACAGGCTAAAAAGCGTGTAATAGCCATAGTTCTTTTTTTAGTGATGAAGAGGATATCTAAGCATGCATGAGTCAACAGATTATCATCCAGATGACTTGTGGATTTGGAAGGGCCCTGAAGATGGTAATGGTGGTACATGGGCTAAGATTAACGCACCGACCGCTGGGGCGCGGTTTGAGAGGGATATGCCTACTGGTAAACATCCTTTTCAACTCTATTCATTAGCGACGCCCAATGGCCAGAAGGTCACGATAATGTTTGAGGAGCTTTTGAATGCGGGGTACGCGAAAGCTGAGTATGATGCGCATTTGATACGGATCGCCGAGCAAGACCAATTTTCCAGTGGATTTGTTGCGGTCAATCCTAACGCTAAAATTCCCGCACTTATTGACGTTTCTGGAGATAATCCAATACGTGTCTTTGAATCTGGCGCAATATTACTCCATTTAGCGGAAAAATTTGGAGAGTTCTTACCAACGTGCCCCGAGGCTCGAGCGGAAACGTTGTCTTGGCTATTTTGGCAAATGGGATCTGGCGGTTATTTGGGTGGCGGTTTTGGTCACTTTTACAAATACGCGCCTAGAAAATTCGAGTATGCAATCGATCGTTACACCATGGAGGTTAAGCGCCAGTTGGATTTGCTGAATCAACAGCTTGAGAGCTATCGTTTTATTTCTGGTAATCAATATACTATCGCAGATATTGCTATTTGGCCATGGTATGGCAATCTAATACTCGGCGCCCTTTACGATGCAGCTGCCTTTCTTGACGCATCGTCTTATCGAAATGTAAGGCGTTGGGCGGAAGAGATATTCAAGCGTCCAGCCGTACAACGTGGGCGCATGGTAAACCGTATCTCTGGTCCTCTTGAAGAGCAATTACATGAGCGCCACGAGCCGTCTGACTTTGATTTAAAAACCGCAGACAAGCTGGCAAAGATGACATAAACTAGCTCTCAGAGAGACAATTAACCCTGATGTAATGGAAAGAGGATGCAACGTCTATATCAAGAGAGAGAACTTACGTATTCTTAGACAGTAGGATAAACTGGAGTGTAACATATAAGAGAGGAGATGGTGAGAGGATCCCGGATCAGCAACAGTGTGCACTCAGACTCCGGGACTCGAGTGCTAAAATTAATGTTTATGCAAAACATTCTATACTTTAGAGTGCTAACCTTAAATTCGCGTCATTGCCAAGACATCAATCAATAATATATTTACAATTTTGGGGTTAAATACCGTTTTTTGGCTTTAGATGATCCACTATATGGTTGTGTTTTAGGCATACGTCAGAGGGCCATAAGTTTATGAGGTTTTGTCTCAGTTTAAGTATGAAGCCGCAGTATACCCAAGCGATCCCAAAGAGTATGAACTGTGCTAAACACAAGTGATCTCAAGATTATCGAGTCAGAAACATGGTCATTTTTGCAAGAAGCCGCTGAGAGATCAGCCGATGCATTTCGTTATATAACCTTCGCAACTGTCGATGAGGTAAATCAACCACAAGTGCGAATACTGGTGCTGCGTGGCGTTGATACTTTACAAAGGGTGCTTGAATTTTACACGGACACTCGTAGCCCTAAATGGCATGAGTTGACAGAGAACCCGAGTGTTGCCGCTTTAGGTTATGATCCGAACCGGAGAATACAATTAAGACTTGATGGGAAGGTTGACCTTTTAGGGCCCGGCACCCCCCTAAATATTGAAGCGTGGCGACAGCTATCAGTCTGGGGACGGAACACTTATTCTGGTGGAAAGCCGGGCGAGCTAATGGAAGAGGCAAGAAGCTGGAGTATGGAAGGTGGATCACCAAGCTTGGAACATGTGAAAAAGGATGAGCGGAATTTTGGAGTTATCCGCTTTCACGTACGACGACTCGATTGGCTCATTTTAATGCAGCCAACTAATAGGAGAGCTATATTTTTCTATGATGTGGTGGATCGTCCTTTTGGCATGTCTTGGGTGAACCCATAACTTTGTCATATCGATCTGAGTAAATCGGGTTTGTATTTAGATCCCTAAAACTTAATGTAACGAAAGTGCCGTAACCGCTACTTTTTTGGTTTTCCTATGCACTTGGGTTATTTTACGATTAGGGTGTGAGCGATTTAGGAGACAGAAACTGTGCTTAAACATTGGCCGCTGATAAAATATTTAATTCAGAAAAATCTAAATCTAGCAATAATTCAAAGTTAACGGAAAAGTGTTTTATCGCAACAGTAACCATCGTACCCTCTTACTCTAAACATCAGCACATATGGATTTTGGATCAATCACGAGGGGACACTTTTGTATATATTACAAACAGTCACAGAGGGGTCATGTAATGCCTTAAAAGACAAAAAAAGCAGGATTAGGTCCCCGGTTTATCACCAAATATCCAAGCATGAGCGCGCGGTGAAAAGTTATAACCTCGGGTCACAGTATCAATGCAGATCTGTTCTTGATTTTGTGACAATTGTTCGGTCGTCGCGCCGACAGGCATAATCCATACGGGAAACTCCACGCCAGCGTCACGAAAAGCTTGAGTGGCGATCTCTACTTCGTCCCAGCATTTTGCCGATCCGTCGACAACATACTTAAGTTGTCCACATTTCGAAATCTCTGCGTACGCAGCAACCACATCAGGCTGTATGGCATTGATCCAGTTTTCTCCAGATATTGAGAGTTTTGGGCTTACTGACCATAGCAATTCTCGAACGTCAGAGATAGATTCTGCCGCAGCTAGCCGCGGCATTTGGGTGCCGTTTGTTTCAATGGTTACGTAACTGGGAAGATTACCATTTTTTTCTAAAAGATACAGAATTTCTACAAAGGCTGATTGAGATAGCATTGGTTCGCCGCCTGTAATTACCAAATGATATGTCTCGGTGAAGGCGGGGCATAATTTCTCTATCTCACACATTAGCTCTCCGGCGCTGGCGCGTTTTAACATGTGATTATAATCTTTATGCCATGAGTATTCCGTGTCGCACTTGAACCCTTCGCACGTAAAGTTACATCCCCAAAAACGTAAAAATACACTGGGAACACCGGTGTACTTACCCTCGCCTTGAATAGAGAGAAAACACTCGGAATATTTATATTTCTTCATTAGACGTGATCAAGCTGGTAATACCTGCGCGATATATACAAAGTCTGGACCATGTCCTATTTCTCAAGCCGATAAACACAAGATTGACCAATGGTCTTGCGCATCAGTTTTACACTGATTAGCTTGACTAATTGGTCGGCAGGTATGCCCACTGTGAGCCATTCTGAAACATGTGAGGCTATCCAAACACAGATGTTTTCCATGGTTGGCGTTTCTAATCCTGGAATATCATTGAGAATCTTGTGATCAAGCTGTTGTCCGATCTTAATTAATACGGACTTAAATTCTGCAAAATCAACAACCCAGTCAGCGTGATCAACTGGCAGACCCGAGACAGTTACTGCGCAAACAAACGAATGGCCGTGCACAGCGCTATACTCATCTCGCCTACCATTACCGGTTAAGAAGTGTGCGCAGTCGAATGTAAATTCTTGTGTAATCTCGAATGACATAAGTATTCTATCACAAGTTAAGCAATGGTTTGTTTATCCGTAACGTTACCTTCGTATGTCAAGTAATCTCCAAACAGTTAAAAAATAGTTGTTAACAATTCTATTCCGCAACATAACGATATTTACCTTGAGACATGGTGTGTTTAAATCAGCTTTAAAAAAACGTCGATTACATCTTCAGGATACTGCGTGATTAAGTGCGATGTCGAAAATATCAAAGTTACGAGGACGATTATTTGTCGGCAGCGCTAAAGCTCGTGTGATGATTAGTGGAACACATTGCTCGCTAAGACCGCCGTGCGAGCGAAGCGGCTCGTTTAATTGGCTAAGATCATGACGATCTGGCGAAGTGCCTAGTACTTTGTTTTGCTCAGAAATCACAATAAGATTTCCCATGCGGTCAGTTGGTAATTCAAATTCCTCGCACCCCTCTTTATTGGTATAAACTTTTTCGATCCCTTTGACCGAGGATAATGTCTCCACCACTTGGGCAACCGCTATAGTTTCTGGTAGGTAGATTGTTGCAAAAGAACCGAGCGCTCCATGGTGCACAACATACGGATCGGTAATGGGAAGTATTACGCGGGTTGACTCGTCACCATAGGCATCGTCTAAAATTTTCTGCAGATAAATTACGTCTGGCTCCCCAGCGGAAGTAAATTTTGCGCTCATTCCATGATCTGCTGTCATTGCAAGGACTGCGCCCTCAGCGTCAAGTTGCCTCCAGTAGCTATCCATCATGGAGTAAAATGCATTTGCCACAGGTGTTCCGGGCGCATGCTTGTGCTGGATGTAATCAGTTGTCGACAGATACATCAGGTGAGGTTTAAAAGATTTCATTAATTTGACACTAGCACTAAATACAAATTCCGATAATTCCGCCGAATAGATACTTGGCAAATCACATCCAACCATTTTCTGCGCGTTATCAATGCCATTTTTAGCTAGTGTTGTCTCGTTTGCTTTTTCAGAAGAAAAACAGATAGCGCGGCCAGTTGAAAAATTTAATCCGTGCCCAAGTAACCGGCGCAGTTTATCTTTTGCTGTAACCACAGCGATCTTTGCACCAGAGTCATGGAAAGCCTTAAAGATTGAATCGGACCGCAAAAATTCCGGGTCATTCATCATAACTTCTTCACCGGTTTCGGGGTTCAAAAAGAAATTGCCGGAAATACCGTGCACTGCGGGTGGCACCCCAGTGACGATGGAGAGATTATTTGGATTGGTGAAGCTGGGAATGACGCAATCGGCAAGGAGATTAGTTCCATTTTTCAGAGCTTTCGCTAAAAATGGCATGTGGCCGCCCGTGATGGCCTGCTCAATATAATCAGGTTCTGAACCGTCGATGCAAGTGACGACAAGTGGTTGGGCCGGCCAAGCGTAATTTCGCCCATTAACGCTGATTAAGTTCCTCATCCTTTTTTTCTCCCATTAGAGATAATGCGCATAAATTTATAGTGTATTGGTACACGATAATCTGGTTGTTCAGTTATTTTTGCAAAGGTGAAAAATTATATCACAACATTAGAACATTATCTTATAGGATACCCAGTGGGAAGAAAACTTCGGAGTGCGTATTTTTCAACGCAGGGTCCGGCTTTTATAAGACCATCCGGCTCGCTCACGAATATTACAAAACCGTACTTTAATCGATTCGTCTCCAAGTTCGTTGGATACTTCTAAAAACAGCGGTGCTTCTCGGGTGCAGGCCACCAACAGTCGGTCCGAATTTTTATCGGCTGCTTCAAAAATTTCAATTTCCGTCCAGCAGAGCTGGCTGACACCCTACTCCTTGCCTCCGCCTGCTTTGGCAGGCGCCTTCCCGTCAAAAGCCATGGTGCCCCCGCAATCGCAGAAGAGGATGTCAGTATTATCTATTTTTATTATTGTATTGACCGGTTGTTCTAATCTACCCCTTGTCTTCCCTCATATGCTCGGGAGAGTCGCGCCACACCGGCAGGAAGTTACAAAACAAAACTGAGAGGGTGGTTATTCTTTGCATGAGGTCAACACCTGAATCCCCTTCTCGATAAATCATGACCTCATAGCTGGGGCGCCAAAACGCAGACCGCAGGCTGCCAAGTGATATTTAATCGCAACTAAGGACGTCTGCGCGTTTACCACGCGAGTATACTTTACCCTATAATAGTGTGGCGTGATTGACGATTTTTAGATTAATCTTATTGATGTACTTGATTTAGCTTGGGCGGTTAAAGTCAGATGGGTAAGGGGGGTATTGCCTCTCATTAAGTCAATGGAGCACAGACTATATGTGCACAGTTTTTCAAAGGAGCATATCATGCCGGCTTATATCATAGTGCAAGTTGAGGTCTCTGATCCCGAGATGTATCAAGATTATACTACTCGGGTGCCGTCGACTCTCACGCCGTTCGGCGGAGAATTTCTTGTGCGCGGCGGTAAGCTGGACGTTTTGGAGGGGGAATGGCTGTGGCCACGCTGTGTCATACTCAAATTCCCGGACGTCGCTAGCGCAAAGGGGTGGCACGCAAGTGAGGCATATCAGGGGCCGAAAGCCATGCGAAAGGCAGCTTCAACGGGGAACATGATCATCGTCGAAGGGGTTGCGCCTTTATAAGGCTCACCCTGCGACCGGCACCAACATATTAAAGATAATAAATCTCATTGATTATAATAATTTGCTATTTGGAGTTACTATAGAACATTTTTTGTCTTTGTTTAGTGAGCCGATACCTTTTGTTCGGTAGTGGAAATCAGCATATCAAACCGCAATAAGATTTTCATATTGCATTATTCCTCTACTTGCGTTGCTGCGTTTGGAAAGAAAGCTGGTTTGCCCTCCACGCGATACTCAGCAATTGCCTTTTGGCCTGCCTTTGACACCAGCCAATCGGCAAAAAATTGCCCATCTTTGATTTTTACATGCGGGTGTTTAATTGGGTTAACAATTATTACTCCGTAAGGATTCCGCAGGCGCTCGTCACCCTCTATCAGAACCATTAATTCGCCTTTATTAGCAAACTTGAGCCAGGTCCCTCTGTCAGTAAGGGCATATGCCCTCATAGCTGAGGCGATGTTGAGTGTTGCACCCATACTAGATCCTGTCTCGCGATACCAGCTGCCAGATAAACTGTTTAGTTTAAAACCTGCAGCCTGCCAGAGTGATCTCTCTCTTTTATGAGTGCCGCTATTGTCTCCCCGTGACGCGAATGGCGCGTTAGAGTTGGCAATCATCTTAAATCCCGCAACGACGTCGCTGCCGCTACCAGTATTTGCCGGATCGGATTTAGGCCCGACTAAAACGAAATCGTTATACATGACATCTAAGCGCTCAACCCCATACCCATCTGCAACGAATTTTTCTTCAGATGGTTTATGGTGAACAAGTAATACATCAGTATCTCCGTTACGTGCGAGCTTGATCGCTTGACCAGTTCCGACTGCGACAACTCTTACTTGAATTCCGCTTAACTTGGTGAACTGGGGCAGAATGTGATCGTAAAGGCCAGAGTTTTGGGTTGAGGTTGTTGATGCAAGGGTAATGAAACGCTCCCCAGCCTCCAACTTAGCTGGCGTCGCGAGGCAAAGCAGGATACAAAGGGTCACTACAAATATGGAGTTTGGCGTCATTAGCAATGATTGAAAAGCAGCATTTAAATCAATTTCTTTTTCTGTATTAGTAATTAAAGAAGTTACATTTCTAAAATAGAATTAGTCAATTACTCTGCTTGAGTTTATTCTTGCGATTGTCCTTTCCAAGGTTCCACCACAAAAGTTCACCGCGGACGAAAGCTTGCGCCAAATCGTTTCTTGGCTGGGTAAAAAACTCCGGAGAGGGTGTCCTCTCGAGCATCCTCCCACGGTGTAAAAAAATCACCTCGTCAGACAAACGCCTCGCTTGTCCAAGATCATGCGTCGTGAGGATTATGTGGGCTCCCTCGGCGTGAATTGCATCGATAATTTCCTCAACAGCGTGGGTTGCAGCTGGGTCAAGGCTGGCCGTTGGTTCGTCCAGAAATAGAATTTGAGGCTTTAACGCCCAAGCCCGCGCCAGAGCTAATTTTTGCTGTTCACCAAAACTCAGTGTACGTGCAGGCTGGCTTTTCAGACGATGCAGCCCAGCCCGACCGAGTACTTGGTCAATGCGGTGTATGCGTTCTGATCGCTCGATCCTCCGAAGTTTTAAAGCGTAGTCAATATTTGCTGCGACAGAGCGACGAAGCATTACCGGACGCTGAAATACCATAGCCTGCGCATCTGATGGGTTTAAGTCCTCTGTGGTAGCCCAAGAAATTACCCCTGAGGTGGGTTTCAGCAACCCATGGCAAAGACGAAGAAAAAGGCTTTTCCCTGCCCCATTTGGTCCAATAATGGCTGTCCTTGGCCCGGCTGGAAATGAGAGAGACATATCTTTAATCAAGCGTACGCCGCGGACTTCAAAAGATACGTTATCGAGTTGTAAAGGTAAGATTGAGGTTGACACCATGTTATTTCGCCTTTTAGCTTTGACGCCTTCGTGCAGTTTCGTTGATTAAGAAAGCCGCGCCATTGACGCTAACTGACAGTGTTAAAAGGACGATTCCGAGGCCTAAGGCCAAAGCCAAATCGCCTTTTGAAACCTCGAGCGCGATGGCAGTGGTCATAACTCTAGTTACGTGATCGATATTGCCGCCAACTATCATCACTGCCCCTACTTCGGCTGAAGCGCGGCCAAATCCTGCCAGAATTGCAGTAGTCAAGGAGAACCTTCCATCCCATAACAAAGCCGTAATAGCTCGGCCCGGCCCTGCGCCAAGAGACCGAAGTTGGTCCTCGTATTCAATCCACAAGTCCTCAATAAGTTGACGTGTCAATGCGGCAATAATAGGAGTAACCAGAATTACTTGGGCAATAATCATTGCTGTAGGTGTAAACAATAGCCCCAGCGTTCCTAAAGTTCCCGAGCGCGACAGTAATAAATATGTTATTAATCCAACGACAACCGGTGGTAAACCCATAAAGGCATTGAAAAAAACGACTATGGCCATTCGACCAGGAAATCTGAAAAGTGCTATTGCAGCTCCTAGAGGCAGCCCAATAAAAGCAGCAATTATCACCGCCAAGACGCTTATTTGCAGTGATAAACTTACAATTTCTATCAGCTGGTGATCTAACCCCAGAACTAATTGGAACGCCACAGCTACTGCTTTGCTAAACTCGTTCACGGCCAACTCCTTTTAGTGCGCAAGTTATTCTCGTTGCCGGAAAAGTATAGCTCAGCATACGCAGTCATCTGCTAGTGACAAGTGTTAGTAATAAGCGCAATTGGATTGATCTCAGTGTAGGCTTCGCGCAAATAAGATCTTCATCCCATGATCAAGGCTATTAATTTTACTTTCAGAGAGCACGTGATTGCAGCCAAATTCGTATACTAATTTAGGGATTAAATTAATATAGCAGTATAAAATTAGTGTAAGTATTGTGGTCTACTGACGAAAATTCGATGCAGACTGAATGAGAAGGGACAGGTGGAGTTTGTTAAAAATATCTGGATGGGCATTTGCTTTTTTGACATTACCGACGCTTAGGTGAAGTGGGCTGGAGTAAATTTGTTGAATAAGAAACACCGTAATTGCATTTTTAAAGATGCGCAAAAAGTTAACTTGTAAACGATTTGAGGTTCTCACATGGGTACAAAAGGTAATCACAAAGAGTTATGGGTTGCACCTGATCCCTCAGACCCGAGCTTGACGGAGAGGGTGTTTGGCGTCGACCAAGACGGAGTGCCAATTGAGACCCTTGTAACCGTAGAGCGGCCTTTGACACTTTTTCTCAACGGACGAGAAATAGTAACTATGATGACCATATCTGATTATCCCGAATATCTAGCACTAGGGTATCTAATTAATCAAAACATGCTGTTGGATGATGATGAGGTAATTGGCATAGACTACGACGAAGAAATTGAGGCAATTGTTGTTCGGACTGCTACCGAAACTGATTTTGAGGAGAAGCTCACAAAAAAGACCCTGACGTCTGGTTGCGCACAAGGCACTGTTTTTGGAGATGTCATGGAAAAATTTGAGGTTACATCGCTATCAAAAGATACACAGATGAAAACCTCATCGCTGTATGGGTTGATTAAAAAAATAAATACGTTGCCGAGCCTGTATATAGAGGCTGGTGCGATTCACGGTTGTGCTCTGTGTCAGCATGACAATGTTCTTATTTATATGGAGGATGTTGGCCGACATAATGCGGTTGATAAAATAGCAGGATACATGTTTCGCCACGAAATATCTGGTGCGGATAAGATTTTTTATACAACAGGTCGGTTAACCAGTGAAATGGTAATCAAAACCGTTCAGATGGGTATTCCAATTCTCGTTTCACGGTCAGGATTTACAGCGTGGGGGGTTGAATTAGCGAGACGTGTGGGGCTTACTTTGGTTGGTCGGGCACGCGGTAAACGTTTTGTTGCACTATCCGGTAAGAGCCGAATTTTATTTGATGACGGGTCGAATGCGACTGACGATGGGTCGATACACCCAGGGCGGAGAGGTGCTAGTGGATGAGTGGCGCAATTAAAGATGTAACGGGAGTTTTGCTTGCGGGAGGACTTGCCCGGCGTATGGGTGGCGGTGATAAATGTATGCGTAAACTGGCAGGACGGCCATTGCTTGAGCATTTGATTGATGCAGTTCAACCGCAAGTCTCAGAATTAATTTTAAATGCGAATGGTGAGGCTGAGAGATTCGGTAAATTCGGGTTACGAGTTGTGCCTGATATAATTGACGGTTACGCGGGGCCCTTGGCGGGTATCTTGACAGGCCTTCAGTGGACCAAGAATCATGTCCCGGATGCAAAGTGGATGGCTTCCTTTGCGACCGATGCACCATTTGTTCCAGATAATTTAGTATCGCAGATGCTGGAGTCGGTTGAGGCTAATAAAGCGGAACTCGCGTGCGCGACGTCGGGCGGACGCGCTCATCCGGTATTTGGACTCTGGTCTATCGCATTACTTGATCAATTGCATTCCGCAATGATTAATGAGGATATTCGCAAAATTGATAGTTGGACCTCGCGCTACAAGTTATCCGAAGTTTCGTTTGAGGTTGAAAAGGGAATAGACCCATTTTTCAATGTTAATAAGCCAGAAAATCTTGAAGAAGCTGAACATTTTTTATCTGTTAAGGATCGGTTAATTGGATAGAGCGAAAAGATTATCTGTGGGCATCGTCGTCGAGCGCCATGGATGGAAAATCGGTGGGTGGATTATTCGTATCTTCCTGCCGCCGGTATTCCCGGTGCTCCGCTTTTGGTAACTCAGGGCGAATAGAATCTCTTATGCAAAGTTGAGGGCTGATCACATTTTCTCATCAGAACCCTTTTTATCGAATTCTTTCGCGGTGAGTCAGAATGTTACAAAGCTAACCTAAGCGCCGCTCCGCCAACGATCTATATAGTGTTAGGTCGTGGCGAGGATGCTGACGAGCCAAAGCTCCTGCTATTTTTGGTGACAATTTGCCCGTATGAAGCGGAGAGCTATACAGAGAGCGGCGAAGAGATTGTGGAGGGCATGATTATGCTGACTGAAAATCGAGTCATGGGTTCAGGGCTTGATCGATAAGCATCACGTTGACCAACCATGTAAAAAACGGCAAGGATTGAGGGCTTATGATCCTAAAAAAGGTGGTTTCTTGAGGCGATCACATGTCAAGGAACTCGGTGGTTACTATGATTAGTGGCGGGTTTGTAAGGCCGGAGAGTCGGCTCAAAAAATGGTCGCGTTTGAAACGTGATGTTGGTGAAGGCGAGATCGATGGGGAGTTACAATCTACAAAACACTCCTCGTCGACAGACGAATAGGGTATCTGCTCCTGATCCTAGCGCATTGCCCAGTGGTATTTTGGCTCGTCGCGGAGCCGTTATCCCGCGTATGCTCCCTTTGACTGATCGGCCTGACCCCCAAGAATATGACGAAGAGCTAATAAAGGAGATTGACAACAATAAACTAGAACTTGATGAAGATGTAGAGGGGACCCTGGCCTAGGAACAGCGTTAGGCAAATAAAGATCTTCCTCCGCTTCAGGCACTGAATAAAGATTCTGATTTCACAGCTTTTTTAGCTGATAGTGTGCCGACTTTTATTCGTCGTTGTATGCCGTGGTGAGGAAAAAAATCGCATGACTAATTATGAACCAAGGGTCTATTCAAGGAAACCGGATCAGAATCTATTTTTTTATTTGTAATGATTGGTGGAGGATCGCTCTCGCTATCTGGTCTAGGGCTGTTCTTCCCGGATGACCTCACTCCTTTTGCAGGCACATTTAAAATCCTTAATTCTTTTAGAGTTGCATTTTCGACCGGTCTTTCGTCACTTTGAAAAACCCAATATGCCTTAATGTGGCATGGCATTGCAGGGTTAGTTATGATCGTAATTATTATCGGTCATGTTTATATCGGATTCCTCGGTATGGAGGCGCGTTTGACGCAATCGGTACTGGTCAAGTTGATATCAACTGGACAAAGGAACATAATAATCTATGGGTTAAAGAGGATGGGTCCGCGGGTCACCAGAGCGCATCCCCAAAAACTGCGGAATAAAGCAGGGTTTTATCGAAGAAAGATGGAGGGCATTTTAAGTTGGCACCATGGCCGCAGGAGTAGTTACACTTGCTGCTGGTGTCGTTTTAGAAAACACAAATATAGCTGAGGGTGAACGATTCCCTACCTCATTAATACGAGAATAGTTAATTAAACGTCTCGAGCTGAGGGAGGCTGAAGGCTTTTAGACAATAAGGTAAGATCTCTACCTTTATCGCTAGCCCTTTTTTGACCTTTTGAATGTTATCACTCGGCCGCTTGTGCTGGTTTTTCAATTCTCTCCACTTTTACGGCACAGAATTTAAATTCTGGAATTTTACCAACCGGGTCTAATTGGGGATTTGTTAAAACGTTGGCAGCCGCCTCCACAAAGCAGAACGGAATAAAAACCATCCCATCCGGCACGTCCCGATCTGCACGCATATGTGTTTCTATCGCTCCACGTCTTGTTGACACTCGCACCATATCCCCGGGGGCTATACCCATATTTTCCATTTGCCTTGGATGCATGGATGCTATGGATTCGGGTTCTAGCTGAGCGAGAGCACTTGCCCGGCGTGTCATAGCCCCTGTATGCCAATGTTCAAGTAATCGACCGGTGGTTAAAACCATAGGGAAATCGTCATCTGGCAATTCATCTGGCGGAACAATATCTGTTGGTACCAATTTGGCACGACCTGATTCTGTTGGATACCCCTCTGAAAAAATAATGGCGTGCCCCGGATGGTTCTCGGCTGGACAGGGATAAGTAACATGATCTTCACGTTCAAGTCTCTCCCAGCTAATATTATCTAATGAACGCATAGTTAACTTCATCTCATTGAAAATATCTTTTGGGTGGGTGTAGGTCCAATCGAGCCCGAGACGATTAGCGATCTCTTGAATAATCCACCAATCCTGCTGGGCCTTCCCAGGGGGACTAATGGCTGGCCGCCCCAATTGCACTTGTCTATTTGTGTTTGTGAAAGTACCCCACTTTTCAGGAAATGCCGTTGCGGGTAAAATGACATCTGCGTGGAATGCGGTCTCCGTCATAAATATGTCTTGGACAACTAGATGCTCTAACTTTGCAAGGCCGTCGCGCGCATGTTGGACGTTAGGATCGGACATTGCTGGATTTTCACCCATGATGTAGATCCCTTTAATCTCTCCCGCATGGACAGAGTCCATAATTTCAACGACTGTCAGTCCGCGTTTTTTATTCAGTGTCCGACCCCAAGCTTCTTCATATATTGAACGAATGTCATCGGACTCTACTGACTTGTAATCAGGGAAAACCATAGGAATCAGACCCGCATCGGACGCTCCTTGGACATTATTTTGACCTCGCAGTGGGTGGAGTCCGCTCCCCGCACGACCAACTTGTCCGGTAATCATCGCTAGGGCGATTAATGCTCGAACATTGTCAGTGCCATGAACATGCTGAGAAACTCCCATTCCCCAAAATATCAGTGAGCGCTCTGAGGTTGCGTAAATGCGAGCTACGGCGCGAATGGTCTCCGCGTTGATCCCGCAAACCGCCGACATTATTTCAGGGGCGAATTTTTTCGAGTTCTCTCTGATCTCTTCAAATCCATCAGTCATCGCCTGAACGTATTGAACATCAATAAGATTCTCGTCGATGATCGTGTGAATCATCGCTCCTATAAGAGCCACATCAGTACCCGGCTTAAATTGCAACATATGTTCTGCGTGACGGGTGAGGCCATGTTTGCGCGGATCACAAACGATCAATTTTGCCCCACGTTTTGCTGCTTGTTTGATGTAAGTTGCCGCAACTGGATGATTTTCTGTGGGGCGACACCCAATTGTAATAATACAATCCGCTTCCCGCGCAGCTGTGAAGGGAGCTGTCACCGCTCCCGAATTTATGCCTTCCATTAGAGCTGCAACGGAGGATGCATGACAGAGCCGAGTGCAATGATCGACGTTATTTGTTCCAAAACCCTGACGGACCAGTTTCTGCACCAAAAAGGCTTCTTCATTGGACCCCTTAGCAGATCCAAAACCAGCCAACGCAGACCCACCGTCTCTCTCACGGATGAGTCGGATACCGTTCGCGGCATAATCTAGGGCTTCGTCCCACGTTGCCTCACGAAAATGCGTAAATGGGTCTGCGGGATCAATCCATGCATGGCCATCTTTTGGAGCGTCGTTCCTGCGTATCAGTGGTTTGGTAAGTCGTTGGGGATGACGAGCATAATCAAAACCGAACCGACCTTTTACGCAAAGTCGATTTTCATTGGCTGGTCCCTCACGACCCTCGACTTTTACGATGGCGTCGTCTTTAACGTGGAAGGTAACCTGACATCCAACACCGCAATAGGGGCATAGGCTATCCACTTGTTTGTCGGCTGCTCCTGCAAACATTTGTTTTTCATTGACTTGATTAGCGGGCATTAGGGCCCCGGTTGGGCAAGCCTGGACGCACTCGCCGCACGCGACGCACGTGCTGTCACCCATGGGATCATTCATATCAAAGACTATTTGTGATTGTGCGCCCCGGTGCGCCATACCGATAACGTCATTAACCTGAACTTCTCGACAAGCCCTGACGCACAAATTGCAATGGATACAGGCATCAAGATTAACTGCCATCGCAGGGTGACTAGAGTCTGTTTCTGGAGATGATATGCGCGATGGTAACCTACTACCTTTTAAATTGATGGTGTCTGCCCATTTCCACAGCAGAGAATTAGGATCATGGGCGTCGGATTTTACTGGCTGATCAGCCAGTAAAAGTTCTAACACCATTTTCCGTGCTCTGACAGAGCGCTCAGAGTTAGTTGTGACTTTCATGTGGGGTGTTGGTTCGCGGCGGCAAGAGGGCGCTAGAACTCTCTCACCCTCAATCTCGACCATGCATGCTCGGCAATTTGCATCAGGTCGGTAACCGGGTTTGGGCCGATGGCAAAGGTGAGGAATACTGATACGTTCGCGCTGCGCGATGTCCCAAATTGTTTCGCCGGGTGCGGCACTAACCTCGCACCCATCTAGGCTGAATGTGAACGACTCACTCATTTGACGTCCTCCTCGAAGAAGCGAAGCGCGCTCAAAACCGGGTTGGGGGCGGCTTGCCCGAGACCACAAATTGAAGCGTCTTGCATTGTATCACAGAGTTCTTGGATTAAGTCTATATCCCATCGTGGTTGACTGATTAATTTCATCATTTTTTCGCAACCCACACGGCATGGTGTGCACTGTCCACAACTTTCATATTCAAAAAAATTTATCAAATTACGACAAATATCTCGAATATTATCTTGGTTGGAAAAGACCACCACGGCGGAAGACCCAATAAAACATCCGTACTCATCCAGGGCACCAAAGTCTAGCGGTAAATCACCTTTTTCAGCGGGTAATAGTCCGCCCGAGGCACCACCCGGCAGATAGGCATTAAAGGTGTGCCCGTCTTCCATTCCTCCGCAATATTCATTAATCAATTGCCGGGCCGTGGTCCCTGCAGGTGCGAGCTTCACGCCTGGTTCCTTAATTCGACCTGAGACGGAATAGAAGTGCGGTCGCCCTTTGTCGTGGTACCAATCTGGACCATTTTCTAGAATTGCCGATATCCAATACATTGTCTCCACGTTATTAATCAAAGTGGGCAGGCCAAACAGTCCAGCTTGAGCAGGGAACGGTGGCCGATTGCGGGGGATCCCGCGTTTGCCCTCGATACTCTCAAGCATAGCGGATTCTTCGCCGCAGATGTAAGCACCGGCACCTCGACGGAGATGCAATTTGATACCGCCTGTCATATTTTTATCTTCGAGCTGCGCTATCTCACTAAGAAGAATGGTACGCACTTGCGGATATTCGTCGCGAAGATAAATGTAGGCCGTATCAGCCTCAACCGCCCATGCAGCGATCAGAATCCCCTCAAGCACGCGATGCGGAGCTGTTTCAAAACAATAACGATCTTTGAAAGTACCGGGTTCGCCCTCATCAGCGTTAATCGCTACGATGCGGGGCTTTGGAGTATTTTCCAAAAAACTCCATTTACGCGCAGTAGGAAATCCTGCTCCGCCTAAGCCGCGTAGTCCAGAACTATCGATCATAGAGATTACATCTTCGCGCGAACGCTCACCATTTTTGCAAGCCTTCCATGTCGTATATCCCCCATTGTCGATATAAGCTAAGTAACCCTGATACTCTGGACGGTCTGGTTGGTCATTTCGAGCTTCAATGGCAGCGATTGTTTTGGCATTATCAGCGTGATAAAGTTGCCGTTGTCCAACGACGGCAATGGGTGCGCGATCACATGCGCCAACGCAAGGTGCGTGGATGACTCGCACCACACCCTCTTCTGTGTTATATTTTTTTGTGAGGTCCTCAAGTAGATTGTGTGCCCCGCGCATTTCGCATGAGATACCATCGCAGACGCGGACTGTCAGGTTAGCAGCTTTGCTGTGTGCGTCTCTTGTGACGTTAAAGTGGTGGTAGAATGTCGCAACTTCATAGACTTCTGTCATTGCCAGTCGCATCTCTTCAGCCAATGCGGCCATATGTTCCGCAGAGACCTGTTTGTAATGATCCTGGATTAAGTGCAGGTATTCTATTAGCATGTCGCGTTGCCGTGGGGCGTCTCCAAGTAACACCCGAATTTCCTCAAGCGCGCTATCTTTAGTCTGGCGGCCTTTCGGCAAGTACGGCGAGCGATTTCCGCGTCGAGCTCCTTTGGAAACTGACTTTGATTCTACAACCGTGGACATTTAAATCTTTAATCCTCTATCATACACGCTGGATTGCACATAGTAGGTTTACTATATAGCACGATAGCTGGGGACACCAAGACCTGATCTTTTAGAGATCACGTGTTTTTGCTTGAAGTTTGCGTAAAATAGTTTTTTACCCCGAGCACTTGTTCGTTTGATATTAAAATGGGACATTACCTTGCGGAAAGTCCACGCTCTATTTACCGTTTTTTCGTCGGTGGAAGGGCAAATCAATTCAAAAGTGTGGGGTTGTGGGAAAATTGGTCAATTTGAAAGCTTAGCAAAGTCAATAGGGAGACAAGCTGTGGATCTTGATATGCGAGTGACGCAATTGCTCTGCTCTCGATTGTGCCACGACATTGTTGGTTCTGCGAGCGCGTTCAATACTGGAGTTGAATTCATCGAAGAAGCTCCAAGCACTGAGGTAATAGACCTCCTGAAAAGTAGCGCTGATCGCTTGACTAGGCGTTTAGACTTTTTCAGAGTTGCACTAGGATTCGGTGGCGGGCGTCATGGAGTTTTAACTCTTTTAGAGGCATCGAAACTGGCGCAAGGTTGGTTTTTGGATGCTAAGCCAAATTTACACTGGACTCCAGAAACGACGGCGGCGGGGGATAATGGCGTGCTGCAGGTTTCGGGTATAAAAATGCTCATGTTGATGACCTTACTGGGAGAGGAATGCCTCGCTCGGGGCGGTGTTGTGGAAGTCCACGTTTTATCGCTAGAGGAGGGTCTTGGCGTTGCAGTAAGTGCCAATGGACCTAGTGCAAAATTGCCAGATGATTTGGCCGCGGGGCTTAATCCCAATTGCCCAGCCGAAACAGTTACGGCGCGCAACGTGCACGCTTATTGGGCCCAGAAAATAGCGCATGCTCAACAAGCCTTTCTAGAAGCTGAGGCTTTGAATGAGGAAGTGAGATTTGCCGTTTTAATACCCTAAAAACGTGACGTAAATTTGCGTAGTTTCAGCGCCTCTTGGTAAACCCAAAATATAGAGTATGAAAAATATCCCTTTTCTCCCCAGCGGATAAAATAGCATTGTTACACAATTATACTAATCGCGCTTAGCTGATTTTTGGTCTCCCCTCGGGGTCACGCAGGACATACCCACGGCCCCATACGGTTTCAATGTAATTTTCGCTACCGGTTGCGGTCGATAATTTTTTACGTAGTTTACAAATGAATACGTCTATAATCTTCAATTCAGGCTCATCCATGCCGCCGTAAAGATGATTGAGGAACATTTCTTTTGTGAGGGTTGTGCCTTTCCGGAGCGAGAGTAATTCTAGAATGCCATATTCCTTACCTGTCAAATGTACGGAATTACCATCGACTTCAACGGCTTGTGCATCAAGATTGACAGTCATTCTACCAGTTTCAATCACAGACTCTGAATGACCTTGTGATCGCCGCACAATAGCCTGAATACGCGCAATTAGCTCTGATTTGTTGAAAGGCTTAGTCAGATAGTCATCGGCGCCTGTTCCTAAACCTTTCACTTTATTTTCGGCGTCCGTCAAACCAGATAAAATCAACACAGGTGTTGAAATTTTAGATGCACGAAGACCACGAAGCACGTCCATCCCCTCCATATCGGGTAACATTAAATCGAGAACGATAATGTCGTAGTCGTAAAGTTTTCCTATCTCTAAGCCATCTTCGCCCAGATCGGTCGCGTCCACAATCATGCCGTTTTGTTCTAAAATCATCTTGATGCTTTGTTGTGTAGTCGGATCATCCTCGACCAAAAGAACGCGCATCTATGCCTCCAAAACGAAAGTAATAAAATCTTAATAAGCATATGATGCGATTTTAAACGGTGCAAGTGAAGCATTTTTATATGCTTTAACTTATTGAATTTATTGTTTTTATAAAAATTCGGTTAAGCGAAATCAAAAGATTCAAGTAAAATTTTGCGAATCTATTTTACCTTGACTTTATGCGGTTGTCATGGAGTTGTTTGGCCACATCAAAGCGGCCACCGCATAACAATAAGGCATTCAAGTGTTTGCCAACCGTTAATCCTTCACGGAGAGGCAAAGATGACACGGCTCGATGAGTCTCTTTGGTCAGTTTAACAGCTAGAGGATCAAGGGCAGCCAATGAGGTAGCCTTACTGCGGACGATACTTTCAAGATTTTTAGAGCCGTCGGCGAGATGATTAATCAAGCCCATCTGGTGCAAGTAAGGAGCATCGAAAAGATCTGTTGAAAGAAGAAGTTCAAGAGAAAAACGCGGACCAATTAATCTAGATAAGACAGCAGTGTTGAGAGCAGCAGGAAACCCACCTCGCATCTCCAACGCTCCAAATTTGGAGGATTGTTCTGCAATCACAAAATCACACCCCATCGCCAGTGTGAAGCCGCCTGCAACTGCATAACCCTCCACTGCCGCTAAGGACGGTTTATTCATACCAGATAGGGTGTCGAAAATAGCAGCCCAAGCATCATCGTTCTCGAGGACAGTCTCGAAAGGCGTNTCTGATGATACGTCGCTCAAATCACGGCCTGCAGCAAAATGGCCATTAGAACCTCTCAAAACCAGGCATCGGCAATCCTGATCTTCTGCGGACGAGGCAATTTCCTCTGCTAGGGTATGGGTCATATCCCAATTTATAGCATTTCTTTTTTCCGGCCTGTTTAATCTGAGGGTGGTGATCCCATTTTTGTGGCTGCGGCTGATGGTTGACATGTCAATTCCTTGTTATTTGATGTCGCTTCTTCCTCTATCATATGCTTCGCGATAATACCTTGATGGATTTGTGAGGTGCCCTCAAATAACCTAAGCAACCTCACGTCGCGGTAAAGCCGCTCGACATCATGATTGGCGAGATATCCGGCACCTCCTAAGATTTGCACGGCCCGGTCTGCTACCCTACCTACCATCTCAGTTGCAAAATACTTACAACATGAAATATCGGCTCGTTGTGCTTTGGATGGCGGCCCTGAAATGCCCTCGGCAGTTCTGAGAATCATTGATTTTGCTGCCAGAGTCTCTGCACGACAGTCTGCAAGCATATTTTGTACTGATTGAAACTCAGAAATGGATTGGTCGAACTGACGGCGTTTGACGGCGTAGTTTAGGGCTTCTTCTGTAAGACGCTCGGCTTGACCAACTGATGTGCATGCCACATGCAGGCGAGCAGTGTTAATTCCGGCCATTGCAACCTTGAAGCCGATGCCTTCTCTTCCACCGACTATGCTTGAGGCTGGAACGCGGCAATCTGTGAAATTAATTTCGGCGGTCGGAGCGCCATCTTGGCCCATCTTCATATCGATAGGGGCTATGGTCATGCCGGGTGTATTTTTCTCGACCAAGAAGGCAGTTATGCCTGCGGTCATTTTGTGGGGTCGCCCAGTGCGCGCCATTACGACGAAAAGGTCGGCAATATTAGCGTTGGAAATATAGCGCTTTGCTCCATTGAGCACATACGTATTTCCGTCTAGTTTGGCGCTGGTGGTTACTCCTGCGGCGTCTGACCCCGCAGCCTCTTCAGTCAAAGCAAAGGCACCGGTCATTTCGCCACTGGCCAGACGGCAGAGATAGTCGTTTTTCTGGTCTTTTGTGGCGTGTTGCAGAATGCCCTGACACACCAAGCCAACAGTTGTCGAAAACCGTGCACGGTAGACGCAAGATGCCCGGGTTATCTCAATTTGCAACCGGGCTTGCTGTTCTGTATTCAAACCAAGACCCCCGTATTCTTCAGGGAGCGTCATAGCAAACAGCCCGTGCTTACGGAGCTGGTCCGTTAAATCCTCAGGCACCCCGTCTTTATGAGTTAGCCGATACTCATTTGGCCGCAGTATATTCTCTGTCAGCTCGCGAATACTGACTAGGTACGATTCGAAATCAGTGCGCGCTAATTGGATTAATTTCTTGTCCATTGTCGATCCTGTGTTATCTGCTTGCACCCTGAGTCCGTCCTAATTCGTCGACCATTGCGGAGAGTTTTTGACTGAGGTTTGGAAGATCATCTAGGCTAATTTGAGACGCGAATCCCCCACAGTTGAAGGCCAAAATATTCCCGTTTGATAGCACAAGTGGCATCCTAACCGCGTGGTAGTCGGTCATCCAGTCACCGCCAGAAATAGTGTAGCCGTGGGTCTGAAAATAGGCCAATCCGCTCTTCATACCGGCTTCGACAGTAGTCAGCATTTCAAGCGCAACTTGCCGAATGTTTTCGAGCATTGCCGTCCGGCGACATTTTGGTAGCAGGGCCAGATAGGCCCGGCCAAGTGCGGTCTTGGCGAGATCGCGATCAACGACTATGTCGAGCGGTACAGTGGTCAGACTCCGGTGCTTTGCACGCTCAATCACAATCATGCTCAGACCGTCTCGGACCACCATAGAAACTGCACCTCTTCATGAATCTGCCATTTCTTGCATCATCGGGCGTGCTACTTCCCGGATTGATAATGGGCTTAGTACAGGATACCCAAGAGATAAAATATGCGGGTGAAGTGAATAACGACCTGTCTCCGCGTCAAGATGTAAATATCCAAGCGCCAGCAATGTAAAGGTCAGGCGCGACACAGTTGGCTTGGGAAAGGCAGTCCGATTAGCGATCTCAGCGTTGGAAAGGCCACGATCATTTGCATCAAAAACTTTAAGCACCTCAGGGCCACGCGCCAGTGAGCGCACGCATTGACGACTTTTAGTCGCTTTCCCGGCTGCCACCAAATCCGTATTTTTGCGTCCGCCCATCGCTAATCCAATTGGAGAATTTGCAAACTATTGACAAACTATCTTGGCACCGCGATAGATAAAGTCAATTTTCAAAACACAAATTTGCCTATCAAAGTCAAAAGATTCAGTTTATGTCTGAGCCGATCAAAGCCTTACTCTTTCCAAAATCTGTCGCCGTTATTGGCGCATCGGCCGACTCGAATAAACTCAATGGTCGGCCACTTCATTTTATGCGTCGAGATGGGTTTAGGGGGAGGCTCTACCCCGTCAATCCGAGGTACGAAGAGATTGACGGCATGAAGTGTTACCCTGACATCGCATCTCTTCCTGAGACACCAGATTTGGCCATTGTCGTCGTGTCAGCCGCGCGGTGCCTCGAGATGATAGACGCTTTGGGAAAAAAAGGAACTCAGGTAGCTGTTATTTTTAGCTCTGGTTTTGGTGAAATAGGTCCGGATGGGCGAGCATTGGAGGAGGAACTTCTCACCGTTGCTCGGTCGCATGGCATTCGCATTTGTGGTCCTAATAACCTAGGATTAATTAATAGTTTTGATAGCATGACCGCTACGTTCAGCCAATATGCCGACATTAAACCAAAGCCAGGTCCCGTGGCTTTTGCCTCGCAATCAGGTGCGTTTGGAACCGGTATTGCGGCACTAGCGCGCAGCCGTGGGCTTGGGATCGGCTATTTCGTCAACACTGGCAATCAGATTGACATTACGTTGATGGACGTTCTCAAAATGGCGCTCAATGATGAGCGGATCACAGTTGCTGCCGCGTACCTCGAGGGAGTGCGCGACGCGGATGCTTTAATCCAGTTGGCCGAGCACGCTCAAAAGCTACAGAAACCTCTGGTTGCTGTAAAAGTCGGCCGCAAAGCGGCGGGTGCGCGGGCGGCCGCGTCGCATACGGGTTCGCTGGCCGGGGAAGACGCTGTATTCGACGGGATTGCTTATCAGCACGGTATCCTTCGCGCACGCAATGAAGAGCATATGCTTGACTTGGTTGCTGCATTTGCCAACTGCGATATACCCAACGGTAATGGGATTGCAATTGTTACTCAATCGGGGGGTGCTGGAGCGTTAATGGCAGATCGGGCGGAAGAGTTGGGCTGTTCGGTGCCCTTACCTAGCGACATAACTAGAAAAAAATTATCGGGTGTAATTCCAAATTTCGGGGCGCTCGGGAACCCTGTCGATGTGACGGGGCAGTTTTTGGCGGAACCGAGAATTTTAAAAGACAGTGTGCGTTTTGTATTAGAAGACCCGGCTGTAAATGTGGGGATCGTGTGGTTACAGTTGATGCATGGCCACGGCAACATGCTGGTCGAATTGTTCCGAGAAATTAAAGCTGAAACAGAAAAGCCATTTATTGTATGTTGGTTGGAAGCCCCTGAGCAAGCTCTCTCCGCTTTAGCAGAGATAGGTGTATGTGTTATTCCGGCCACCGAACGCGCCGTCGACGCCGCTGCCGGACTAATTCAATACGGTGAGATTATTAATCGGTTAGGTTCAGTCCAGCGTGAATACGGCGTTCCAATGGGACGTGTGAGCTTGAATTCAGTCACACATGTGCCGGCGATAGACGCGTATGAGCGACTGAAAGCCGCCGGCATTCCTTTGGTCGATTGCGGTTTAGCGACGGATGCTAATGACATTTCCAGAGTTGCCGAGACTATCGGTTTCCCCATCGCTTTGAAGATCGAGTCGCCCGATATTCAACATAAGTTTGATGTTGGCGGTGTTATTCTGGGTTTAGAATGTGCCTCGGATGCAGAGTCGGCAGCTGTTGTTATGCGCGAAAATATCGCTGCTACACTCCCCGACGCTCGTATAAATGGCTTTTTGATTCAATCTATGTCGCCGGTTACCACGGAACTCATAATGGGTTTCCGTCGCGATCCAATTTTTGGTTCAGTGGTCATGGTTGGTTTGGGTGGCGTCTTTATTGAGGTGATGAAAGATGTTGTATTTGCGCGCGCGCCGCTGACCTTGGGCGATGCACTGGCCATGCTGGACCGATTGCACGGCCGTGAGATGCTCATGGGTGTAAGAGGGATGGCACCTGTGGATCGACATGTTGTGGCCGAAACACTGATAGCTCTTGGTCAATTTGCACTGGATAACTCGGATGTTATTGAAGTTGACTTAAATCCGGTTTTTGCAGATACAGATGGGGTCATCGCTGTGGATTGGTTGATGTTAGCAGAGAAAAAATGATGTTTTTGACATCGAAGGCTTGTGGATTAACGAAGCTAGTTTTTCGCGCAATGCCAGCAACCATAAATGTTACGATTGGTGCTCAACAAGTTTTGTAGCAGGGAGGAAACATTGTCGCTTGTATTGCTTGAGAGACCTGACCCCGAAATCGCCGTGATTCGTATGAACCGGCCCGATGCCATGAATGCTCTAAGCACGCCTACCCGCGAAGAATTAGCGGCTAGGTTCGAGGAGGCTATGGCTAATGATGAGGTGCGCGTTATCGTTGTAACCGGTAATGAAGAAGTATTCGTTGCGGGCGCGGACCTGAAGGAATTGTCTACAAAAACGACCGTCGATTGGGCATTTTCAGACGCACGGCGCGTGTGGCGGATCATTGGCGCTTGCCCAAAACCTATTATAGCTGCCGTTAACGGATTTGCTCTTGGTGGAGGTTGTGAATTAGCGCTTCATTGCGATATTATTGTGGCTGGCGAGAAGGCAAAATTGGGTTTGCCTGAAATTAGCGTCGGTGTGATGCCCGGTGGCGGCGGAACGCAACGCTTAACCCGCACAATTGGCAAATACAAAGCGATGAAGATGATGTTGACGGGCGAGTGGGTTACTAGTCAAGAGGCCTGCGACATGGGTATGATCAGTGAGGTGGTTGCGGATGAAAAGGTGTTGGATCGGGCTATGGAGATCGCTCGGAAGATTTCGAAGATGCCACCGCTTAGTGTCAAATTGATCAAAGAAGTCACCTTGGCCGGGATGGATGCATCACTGGAAACGGGATTAATCCTCGAGCGCAAGGCTTTCGAAACCCTATTCTCAACCCTAGATCAGACTGAGGGCGCTATGGCTTTTATTGAAAAGCGCAAACCGTCATTCACAGGAAATTAACATTATGACACGTGACGCTAACCAAGATGGATTAATTGTCGGCGTTGCCGGTGCAGGCGCCATGGGCCGTGGTATTGCCCAAGTGGCTGCTGGGGGTGGCTGTAAGGTAAAGTTATATGATTCTAAGGACGGAGCTCCGGCGGAGGCCAAGGAATTTATCAATAAAATGTTGGGCCGGAACGTTGAGAAGGGTCGTATGGCTCAGGAGGATGCTGAGAGAGCTGTCGCACGAATTGAAGTGGTGGAGGGCATGTCGGGTTTAGCTGACTGTGATTGTGTCGTCGAGGCCGTAGTTGAGAACTTGGAGATCAAGCATGCCGTATTTAAAGAATTAGAGAGCGTTGTCGCCGAGACTGCCATCCTTGCTACGAATACCTCATCACTATCCGTCTCAACGATCGCTTCGGCTTGTGAGAGGCCGGGACGCGTAGCCGGTATGCATTTCTTTAACCCTGTGCCTTTAATGAAATTAGTTGAGATTGTAGATGGAGTTCTCACTGAGGCCGCGGTTGGAGATTTTCTTATGGTGCTAGGGCGGCGCATGGGACGTGAGTCGGTTCGGGTTCGGGATGCCCCGGGGTTTTTGGTTAATCAGGTCGGGCGAGGCTATAATGTTGAGTGTGCGCATATCGTTTCCGACGGAATTGCAGAATTTGTCGATATGGATCGTATCCTCCGCGACGCTTGCGGTTTCCGCATGGGACCGTTTGAATTGTTGGATCTGACGGCTTTGGATGTCACTCATCCGGCGACCCAGTTAATCTATGAGCAGTTTTATCACGAGCCGCGCTATCGTCCGGCCACTATGCTGCAAATGCGGTTGGACGCTGGCCTGTTGGGCAAAAAGGCGGGTAGAGGTTTCTACGACTACTCCGCCGGTAAAATGGATGAGCCTGAAGAAGCGCCGCCGCCGGCCTACGACGGCCGTCCCGTTTGGGTATCCAATGCCATGCCGGCGTTTGGCTCGAGGTTGCGTAGCTTGGTCGCTGATGCTGGGGCTCCGCTTGATCATGGTGACACACCGTCCAATGATACTTTGATCCTAGTCACACCGTTAGGGTTAGATGCCACCACTACAGCTTGTGATGAAGGTCTGGATCCGTCTCGCGTCATTGCGGTCGACTGCCTGTTTGGGTTGGAAACCCGGCGCACGTTGATGAAAACGCCGGTAACGGATCCTGCGTTTAGCGAAGCGGCACACGGGCTGCTCGGCGGTGGTGATATCCGTGCAACTGTGATCGGCGATACGCCCGGTTTTGTCACACAACGCGTCGTTGCCGCGATATGCAATATCGGCTGCTCTGTGGCGCAGCAGCGCACAGCTCACCCGGAAGATATCGACAAGGCGGTGAAGCTGGCTCTAAATTATCCAAAAGGGCCGCTTGAGTTCGGCGATTTTGTTGGCGCTGATAAGATCGTTACCATATTGAATAATATCTATACACTCAGCGGTGACCCGCGTTATCGCCTTGTACCTTGGCTGCGTCGCCGAGCACAACTCGGTGTATCGCTCTTTACCCCTGAAACTTGATCTGAGGAAAGAAAATATGCTCGATGCTTATATCTATGACGGAACCCGCACTCCCTTCGGCCGTAATGCAGGCGCTCTCGCTAGAGTCCGACCCGATGACATGCTAGCAGGAGTTATTAGGACACTAGTTAAACGTTCGCCCTTTGATTCTAAGAACATTGAGGATGTAAACGTGGGGTGTGCTAATCAGGCCGGCGAGGATAGCCGCTGCGTGGCGCGCCATGCTGCGCTATTAGCCGGTCTTCCTATCGAAGTGGCAGGGGCCGTCGTGCAGCGTAACTGCGGATCCGGCATGAGTGCCATGATCAATGCTGCTCACGCTATCACCTGTGGTGAGGGCGATGTGTTCGTCGCTGGCGGTGTGGAGAGTATGAGCAGAGCTCCTTTTGTAATTGGTAAATCGGAATCCGCCTTTTCAAAAAGTTTTAATGTTTTCGAGTCTTCTCTTGGCGCGCGCTTTCCAAACACTCGGATCGAAGATGAATTTGGGGCCGACACAATGCCTGAAACCTCCGATAACTTAGCCCGGGAGTTCCAACTTAGCCGCGCCGACTGCGATGCTTTTGCTGCCGCGTCGCAAGCGAAGTATTCAGCTGCTAAAGCGGATGGTTTCTTCAATAGTGAACTTACGCCGGTCACGTTTTCTGGGGGTCGCAATAAGGCTGAAGTCACCGTCGATTTAGATGAACACCCGCGTCCTGGCACAGATGTGGAGACACTGGGCGGGATGCGGTCGCTTTTCAAAGATGGTGTTACAACGGCGGGAAATGCGTCTGGCATTAATGATGGTGCGGCGGCCCTAATTATTGCATCACAGGCTGCGGGCGACAAAGTGAATGCCAAGCCTATGGCGCGGATCGTCTCAAGCGCTGTTGCCGGGGTGGCCCCGAGGATCATGGGATATGGCCCAGTGCCGGCGTCAAAAAAAGCATTGACGCGCGCAGGTTTAACTATTGATAACATGGATGTTATTGAATTGAACGAAGCCTTTGCGGCTCAGTCTCTCGCCTGCATGAAGGGCTTAGATTTGGCGTTCGATGATAGCCGGGTCAACCCTAATGGCGGTGCGATTGCGGTTGGGCATCCGCTTGGTGCGTCGGGTGCGAGGTTGGCACTGACGGCAACACGCCAACTGCAGCGCACGGGCGGTCGCTATGCGTTGATTACCATGTGCATTGGTGTCGGCCAAGGAATTGCGTCCGTTCTTGAGAGAGTTGAGTAGATCGTGACTGGTGCTACCTTCGATTGGGAGGATCCACTTCGGCTTGATGATCAATTGAGTGAAGAGGAACACATGATCAAAGATATGATCACGCGTTTTGGTGAAGAGCGTCTTATGCCGGTGATCCTAGAATGGAATCGTCAGGAGAAATTCGACAAGGAATTAATGACGGAGTTCGGTGAACTCGGACTGCTCGGCGGTACCATCCATGGTTACGGTTGCCCCGGTCTTAGCCATGTTGCCTATGGACAAGTTTGCCGGGCGCTAGAAGGTGTCGACTCGGCGTTTAGATCGGCTGTCGGTGTCCAGTCGGGCCTGGCAATGGCACCCATTTTCCTTTTTGGTTCGGAAGATCAGAGAGAGAAGTACTTGCCGGTCATGGCCAAAGGCGAAGTCGTCGGGTGCTTTGGTTTAACTGAGCCGGATCATGGGTCTGATCCGTCCGGCATGAAAAGCCGAGCACGCAAAGTTGATGGTGGATGGAAATTGACTGGCAATAAAATTTGGATCACCAATGCGCCAATATCAGATATCTGTATTGTTTGGGCGAAGAATGATAACGGTGAGGTTAACGGCTTTATCGTTGACAGCACAGCGGACCATATTGAGACACCTAAAATTGACGGAAAATTTGGGGTACGTGCCTCGTCTACTGGCGAAATTGTTATGGATGGAGTGTTTGTGCCGGAAGAAAACCGCTTGCCAAAGGCGCATGGTTTAAAGGCGCCATTGTCCTGCCTGTCCCGTGCGCGGTTTGGTATTAGTTGGGGAGCAATGGGTGCAGCCGAATTTTGTTGGAAGTCTACTCGGCAGTATGTGCTGGATCGCAAGCAATTTGGACGCCCCTTAGCGGCGACACAGTTGATCCAGAAAAAACTTGCGGATATACAAACGGAAATTGCCATTGGTTTACAGGGGGCGTTACGTATCAGTCGACTTGCTGACGAGGGCAAGGCAACTTCTGAAATGTTCTCTTTAGTCAAACGCAATAATACGGGAAAGGCGTTGGATATTGCCCGGGTTTGCCGAGATATGCATGGTGGCAACGGGATTTCAGACGAGTACCATATCATCCGACACATGCTGAACATGGAAGTCATTAATACTCTCGAGGGAACCCATGATATTCACGCCATGGTACTTGGGCGTGCGCAGACGGGCATCTCTGCTTTTACTAGCTAGGTAGTTTAGATTTTTGCGATTATGCGTTTTAAAAACCATAATAGTTCGTTAACTACGCTCTTGCATAATACACAAGCCAGCTGGGATAAACGGATGATTTGGATTCAGGAAATATGAGTACCGACGCTCCTAAGTTTGGTGCCAATATATTGAACGAAATTGATCACGTAGCCGATTACAACATGTACGGTAAAGTGGTGAATATTGTTGGTTTGCTAATCCATGTGGGCGGCGTCACCCGCAGTTTATCTATCGGCGATCACTGCATAATCCATGCCCGGAAAGGCCGAAAAGTAGTCTGTGAGGTGGTTGGGTTTTCGGGGGGTAACGCGCTCGTTATGCCATTTGGACCAATTGAAGGTGTTGGGATGGGAAGTCGTGCCGAAGTTAGCGTTGCAGAACCAGCAATTTATCCCTCGGGTGGATGGCTCGGGCGCGTCGTAAATGCTTTTGGAGAACAAATTGATGGAAAAGGACCATTATCTTTGGGGGACAAGGCGTATCCCATAAATCGATCTCCTCCACCAGCGCATATTCGAAAAAGACTCGGCGATAAAATTGACTTGGGCGTGCGCGCTATGAACGCATTCTTGACATTATGCCAGGGGCAACGGATGGGAATATTTGCAGGATCTGGTGTTGGAAAGTCTACATTAATGGCCATGATGGCAAGAAATACTGACGCAGAGATTAATGTTATTGGATTAATTGGTGAGAGGGGACGGGAGGCCCGAGAATTTATTGAGGATCACTTGGGAGAGGAGGGCATGGCGCGAAGTGTTGTTGTAGTTGCTACTTCCGATGAGTCCGCATTAGTTCGGAGACAGGCAGCGTTTCTAACTCTAGCCGTAGCTGAATATTTTCGGGATCGGCCTAAAGAAGTTTTAGTTTTAATGGATTCGGTTACGCGCTTTGCCATGGCGCAGCGAGAAATCTCACTATCTGTAGGTGAACCCCCGACATCGAAGGGATACACGCCGTCGGTTTTTGCTCAGTTACCGCAATTGTTGGAACGGGCAGGCCCCGGAGNTGACGGGCAGGGATCTATTACCGGATTGTTTACAGTATTGGTTGAGGGTGATGACCATAATGAACCGGTTTCGGATGCGGTACGCGGTATTCTAGACGGTCATGTTGTACTAGATAGGGAGATTGCTGAGCGAGGTCGTTACCCTGCAATCAACATTTTACGCAGTATTTCTCGGACAATGCCAGCCTGCAACACGGCTGAGCAAACGGCGTTGGTGGTTCGCGCTCGAAAGCTTCTCTCGACCTATGAAGATATGGCTGAGTTAATTCGGTTGGGTGCGTATCGACGTGGCTCTGACCCGGCAGTTGACGAGGCTATCCAGTATTACGCAGGTATTGAGAGCTTTTTATCGCAGGAGATTGGGGACGTAACAAGTTTGGAAACGGGTTATCAGAGACTAGGAGACCTTTTTGGCATGGTGGCTAACTCATCGAATGAACCCTCGGTTGATAAGCTGTCGGAATCAGAGAGTCAGGCCTAAGTTCTACAGAATAAAGTATGAGGGATGGCAGGATATGGCTGAGGGACTGGCGACACTGGTGCGGGTGAATGAGTGGGCTGTGGATAATAAACGCCGTGAACTTGGTGTGTTGCTGCGTGAACTAAATGAACTTGTAGACAAGCTCAGTTATCTTGAGCACGAGGTTGTCGTTGAACAGGATACTGCGACAAATGATCCTGAGGAAGCAGGATTCCTGTACGGTGTCTACGCTGAGGGTGTGATTCAGCGCCGCCAGAACTTCGATGCGGCCATCCGCGATAAGGAGGCTGAAATAAATGTTGCGCGCGAGTCGTTAAACGAGGCTTACCGTACTTTAAAAAAATTTGAGGTCATTCGTGACAACCGAGACGCTCGGGAACAAAAAGAGAGAGATCACATTGATCAAACAGAACTAAATGATGTTGGGCTAGAAACCCATTGGCGGTATAATAGTAAACAATAAGAGGTGTTTGGATCAAATCTTATCCTATTTTGAATTAGCATGCCTACTACCTTATGGCTTATTGTTTTTGTTAGTAGCTATGTCCCCTGATTTTTGAGTAGACACGTTATTTGTTACTGGTCCGAATTGGCAAGCTCCTCTGTGAAATGATTTTACCTTTTAAAAGTATTATTTGTGAGCTTTTCGATCTAGGGCTAAATAGTTCTATGAAAAAAACATCAAACCATAACCTAGACTTCTGACTAGGTAGGCACCCGAAATTGAGACCTCGTTCTTCTATTTTAAATTAACCTGAAAAAATCATATCGTAATTCCTATGCCCGCCCTTGTTCCACTTCCTTCTGTATTAACAAAATTTGCTGGCGCAGCTTGAAAGGCCAACCCACTGGGCAAACCACTTGTCTGGTTCGCGTCCTCAAAAATTTTGCGAATACCGTTTTGAATATAATCTGATAAACGTTGCTCTGTTCGAACAATCAAATCAAACCGTTTGCTCTCTTCTCTAACGAAGCCATCAAGCTGCACCCGGCCAAACCGGCTAAGATTTATATCAACGATAAAATGTGCATAGTGGTCATCTCGGTCATTTTCGCTCGGGTCATCCTGTCTATCGAGCCAAAGCCGTAATTGGTCAATTTCGAAACCATTGAATATTGGAATAGGGATTGATCTACCCTCTGGGCTAGGTGAGTCATTGATTATCCGTGAAAGTCCCGAAAAATCATCACGTAAGCGGTTAAGTAAAGTCGGCTTTATTCTCTCTAGTGCGCGAATAGGGGCGTCCCCCAACCAGCCTCGAATATCGCCACGGCGCAATGCGAACAAGAAAAATAAAATATTGGCGGTTAAACCTGAGTTAAGGCGCGGGACAGCAGTACTTAGGAACTGTTGGCCAGAAGCATTGTCATTAACCAGGAGTGTGTGGACGGTCTCTTGNAAGGCTGGCCAAGCGCCTNTCTCATTAATTGCTGTACCTAAGCGATGCAATCCAACGTCATTTGGGTTTAGCGCTTTTGGCTGTGCGAATTGGAGAATTTCCAATTCTACGAACGTGCCGGCGGGTAAAGGACTAATATTTGGAATCGACACCGGCCCAATTAGAGTGCGCAAAACGGCACCCTGTAATTTACTTGGAGCCAGACTCTTTGGAGGACGAGTGTCTGATGCAGAAACTATTGCACCTAAAATTGTGCCCTGTGTAATGTATTGTTGCGTTGATGTTAAATTTCTGGGTGTTGATGCGCTCGGACGGTGAATTTTATTGATGGTAAAACTAATTTTCTCTCCTGCAGCCAATGTATAACTCTTCAGTGAGGTTTGTGGCTGGGGCGCTGATTTTTCCGCTAATGAAGCCGTCGATGAAAACGTATCTGATCTAACTCGCGACGCATTTCCCGTATTGAAAATGACATTTGATGTGGATTGTAGAAGAACTCCGTTAATCGTATGACCGACCTTAAAATATTGTGGAATAGATTGATTTATTTGCACGTGGTGTTTTGGTTTTTTAGTCGATGAGAGTAAATCCCCGGCTTCATTTGGCCTAGTTTGCCCCCTTGGTTTCTTTGCCACAATTACTGATTTTCCGGGGTCTGGTTTGTGTGGCGAAGCATTCCGGAGATACACACCAGTAGGTTTATTATGTACGCTCATTATAAAAAAAGTTACATGTTTGCCTAAAGATTGGATTTGTAGCTGTATAGGTCCACTCGACGGCAAGGGCACGTTTGGTTGAAGCACCAATGTGCCGACTGAAGTACTTACAAGCACCCGTCTCTGGATATTTAAGCCAGTGATTTGCGCCGCCAACTTTGTTCCAATTGGCAGTTTTAAAAGGATGGGGGACGGTTTGTGTTCAACCGCAGTTGCCGATGTCGAAGACGGACCCGATACATCAACTGGTGGCGGTGATGGTGTAACAGTGGACATGGCTTAAAAGTCCTCTTAATAAATACTACAGTCTACCTCATTTTGATAGAATGTGTAAGGCAATCTTCTCAATATCCTCAGCTGCTTGGGTGTTGGGATACCGTGTAAGCAGCGGTGCTTGAGCCTTAATTGCTTCGCGAACATGGGGGTCGCGGCGCACTATGCCTAAGAGTGGTGGTGATATTTTTAAGAACCCCTCACAAGCTTTTAGCAGAGTATTGTAAGTTCTCTCTCCCTCCCGAGTTGAATTAACTGCATTAGTTACGATGTGAAACCTTATTTCAGGACGCTCTGCCAGAGTCACTTTGATAAAGGCATATGCATCTGTTAGCGATGTGGGTTCGTCAGTCAGCACGACAATGCAGAAGTTGGCGTTGTGTGCAAGCTGTCGTGATGTGCGCTCCACGCCTGCACCGAGATCAATCAACACATGATCATATGCTCCAGCCAGAAGAGATAAGTCTTCGCCAAGACTTTGCAACCGGCTCGCAGCAACATTGGCAAGGCTCCCTGAACCAGACCGCCCAGCTATGACTTGGAAACCTCCGTCCTCGTATTCAACGACGGCCTGGTTTAACGTCAAACGCCCGGCAATGACAGCGGACAAGTCCTGCTTCGGCATTAAGCCAAGTTGAATATCGAGATTGGCTAATCCTAAATCTCCATCGAATAAGAGCACTCGGCGACCCTGTTTGGTAAGAGCATGTGCCAGGGTAATTGACAACCATGTTTTGCCAACACCGCCCTTGCCTGATGCAACAGCCATCATATTTGCGCCCTTAGCGCGTGGCGGTGTTCTTGTCGGTAACTCACTCATTCTTATTCCCCGTGGTCCTTGAGTGCTGGTTGAGCAATTTTAAATTACCATGCATTAACCACGATTACATACTTCAGACTGTGAAAATAGATATTTAGAGTTCCTCGATCATAAACGGGTATGAATTTATCTTGAACAAGGTAATTTTAACCGATGTCTAGTTTGCTGGTAGGTTTTAACTACTGAATACTTGCTGTAAGCGCTTGCTTACGTCGATGATACTATTAGCCTTTGATTTTTGATACTTGGGAATCCCCATGTGATTCAGACCTGCCCGACAGTTTTGATTTTGGCCTTTGGATGAACCTCGTTTTGTGACATTACTACTGTCATTGGCCTGAAGCGTTCTACGATGGAGCGAACAAATGGACGGATACCAGGGCTGGTCAAGAGTACTGGGGCTTCGCTTGCCATAGCTTGTCTCTCGAAGGTTGTTCGGAGTTGCGTGATAAACTCTTGTAATCGGCTTGGCTGCATGCTGAGTTGTCGATCGTCGCCTTGGCCAACTAAGCTCTCCGCGAAGGCTTGTTCCCATTGAGGAGAGAGAGTGATCATTGGAATTACGTTTTGGTCGGTTGTGTTCTGATCACTAATCTGCCGCGCCAATCGCGCACGCACATGCTCGGTAATTGTCATTACATTCCGGGATGTTCCGCATGCCTCCGCGACACCTTCTAGAATTGTTGGTAAATCTCGAATAGAAATGCGCTCAGCTAGTAAATTCTGCAAAATTCGCTGCAGACCTCCCAAAGATATTTGATTTGGAATGAGATCGGATATAAGGGCTTGGTGGTCTTTATCTAGTTCGTCGAGCAATTTCTGTGTCTCAGAGTATGATAAAAGTTCTGCCATATTGTCTTTAATCACCTCGGTGATATGCGTGGTGATCACGGTCGCAGGGTCGACGACCGTGTAACCTCTAAATAAGGCCTCTTCCCTATTAGCATCCTCTATCCACATTGCCGGTAGGCCAAATGTTGGTTCCATAGTTTTTTCACCGGGTAAGCTAATATCTTCCCCTCTAGGGTCCATGACCAGCATCATACTCGGCCTCAAATCACCACGACCCGACTCAATTTCTTTTACCCGCACGATATAGGTATTGGCTGGTAGTTGCATATTATCTTGAATTCGAACACTTGGCATTACGAACCCTACGTCTGCGGCCATTTGGCGTCTGAGTGCTTTAATCTGATCGGTTAATCTCTGTCCTTCCCTCGGTGCGCTAATGAGTGAAAGTAGGCCGTAACCTAACTCGAGTCTCAGATAATCGATACGTAATGCTGACGAGATGGGCTCCTCAGCAAGATTTGCGGGATCTACTGTTTTCTCCTCCTCGTCAAGAAGCGCTTGTTCTTGTTCGCGGTTCTTTCGGCTATTAATTAGGAATGCCGCAATTCCACAAACTAACGCCAATGACATGAACGGCAATGCGGGGACGCCGGGTACAACTGCCAGACCAGTGAGGAGGAATGCTACTAACCCGAGTGCCTTCGGCTGCGAGCCCATTTGTTTAAACAGTGCAGCCTCAGTGCTACCTGTAACGCCAGCCTTCGTAACCATCATTCCTGCGGCTGTGGAAACGATCAGAGCGGGAATTTGTGAAACAAGGCCATCACCAACTGTAAGTCGAGTATAAGTGTCAGCAGCCTCACTGAACGATAAATCATTTTGCGCAACGCCGATAATCATGCCGCCGATGACATTAATAAAAGTGATTAGGATTCCTGCTATAGCGTCTCCCCGAACAAATTTAGCGGCGCCGTCCATTGCACCGAAAAAAGAGCTTTCCTCTTCTAATTCCTTGCGCCGGGCCCGTGCATCAACTTCATCGATTAGACCAGTTGAAAGGTCAGCATCGATGGCCATCTGTTTTCCCGGCATTGCATCGAGGGTGAAACGAGCAGAAACTTCAGCGATTCGGCCTGAGCCTTTGGTAATGACGATAAAATTAACAATTACTAATATTGCGAAAACTATAATTCCAATTACGAAGTTACCTCCCATCACAAATCCACCAAAAGCCTGAATCACTTCACCGGCTGCGTCGGTTCCCTCGTGGCCATGCGTTAGGATCAAGCGGGTGGAGGCGAGGTTGAGACTGAGCCTGATCATGGTCGCAAGTAGTAAAACTGTTGGAAAGGCGTTGAATTCTAATGGTTTTTCAATAAATAGAGCTGTCATTAAAACAAGAACTGAAAACGTGATTGAGAATGCTAACGAGATGTCAAGCATCCAGGTTGGCATCGGCATGATAAGCACGACAAGAATGCCAACTACCGCCAGTGCGAATATAATGTCGCCTCGTTTTAGCGCGTCGATAAGTCTCTTGCCGGGGCTGCCTTGCTTGTTTGCGTCGCCACCTTCAGTTGTCGCCGGTGTTGTTGCGGCCTCAGCCATGCTGTATTTTCCTAAATCTTCCCGGTTATAACCCGAGCGTTAATGTTTCTGTCCATTGAAGTTGGCAAGGTTATGGCGAGGTTTCACCGGGTAAAGGAACCTGAAAGCCCTGATCGCCATAAATCTTTAATTTATTACGTAGTGTCCGGATAGATATTCCGAGGATGTTCGCAGCATGTGTTCGATTGCCAAGACAATGGAGTAAAGTATCGATTATTAATTCGCGTTCCACTTCTGCTACAGTCCGCCCAACAAGTTGGGCCAGCTCGATATCCCCTCCGCCTTCAACCCCATTCATGGCTCCGGAGACACTAGCGGTTAGAATTATGTCATCTGTATCAATTTCACTTCCTTCCGCTAGCAGAATTGCGCGATGCATAGTATTTTCCAGTTCACGAACGTTACCGGCCCACTGATGATTTTGTAGTTTCAATTTTGCTGCTTTGCTCAGCGAGCGCTTTTTGACGTCGTTAATTTCCGCGTATTTGGTGATAAAGTGGGCTGCTAGTTCTGGAATGTCTGCCGGTCGCTCGCGAAGCGCGGGCAATTTCAAGTTCATGACGTTTAGACGAAAGAATAAATCTTCCCTAAAGCTTCCCTTTGCCACCTCCTCCTCCATATTACGATTTGAAGTGGCTACAATACGAACGTTGACGTAAACGGGTTTTTTCCCACCCACACGATCAATCTCACGTTCTTGAATTGCGCGGAGCAGTTTGGCTTGGAGACGCGGGTCCATTTCGCTAATTTCATCGAGCAAAATTGTACCGCCATCAGCTTCTTCAAATTTACCAATCCTTCTGGCTATGGCGCCTGTAAATGAACCTTTTTCATGCCCAAAGAGTTCCGACTCAAGAAGATTTTCTGGTATTGCGGCGCAGTTTACGGCAACAAATGGTCCATCTCTGCGTTTTGAACGATTGTGGATGTGGCGAGCCATTAGTTCTTTTCCAGTACCAGATGGGCCGGTGACAAGAATACTGGCTTCGCTTGGTGCAACTTGGTCTGCAACACGCATAACCTCGCCCATTCGAGGATCTTTATAAATTATAGCTTGCGACTCCTCCGCGACAGCTTGAAGGACCGCCGCGATAAGTTCCGCATCTGGAGGCAATGGAAGGTATTCTCTCGCGCCCGCGCGAATAGCACGAACAGCAGCCTGGGTATCATTGCCCACCCCACATGCAACAACAGGTACCACAATACGTTCATTAGCAAGACCATTAATTAATTTTTCAACGTCTAAGGAGACGTCAGCCATAATAAGGTCTGCGCCTTTTCCAGCGCGAAGTGTTTCAAGCGCCGCATATTCGCTATCAACTTGCTGCACGGACGCGCCACGTTTCATGGCTATTTGGCTTGCAGCCCCAATTTGCCCATTTAACGTGCCGATTATCAAAAGTCTCATTTTATTTTATTTCTCCGGGTCTCAGTTAATTTATCGGACTAGATTTGCAGATGTAAGGTGAGTAAAATATTAAAACCGGAGAGCCTAGGTTTGAAAATATTTTGAGCGTGTATTGGATTGATACAGGCGACAAACAGAGGGTCGTTAAAGCAAACATCCTATTCACGAAAAACTTAAACGAGAAAAAATTATCGGGAGGGGTAGTTAAGGTGTTCGAGTGACGTTTATTTGATAGCCACCTGTTTGTGTAGGCTAACCTCAGCACAATTATCTCGCCCGAACTTATTTCTTGTCTCGTCATTTCCATATTAACGCCATTTTCGGCCATCAATCAGCATTTATCCCGTGCGGTCAGTTTTGATTATTTCCGTCATGGTTACGCCAAGTCTGTCTTCCACAACGACTACCTCACCACGAGCAACCAATCGGTTGTTAACGTATATATCGATAGCCTCGCCAACTTTTCGGTCGAGTTCGACCACTGCCCCACGACCTAATTTTAATAATTCACTTACCTGCATAGAGGATTTGCCTAGAACGGCGGAGACTTGGACTGGAATGTCATAGACCGCCTCTAAATCTGCTGACGTTCGCGGTAAATCATCAAAATCTTCCATAGTGGAACCCAAATCTTGATCTAGTTCGGAGGTGGGCTCACTCGGTGTAGCTGAGTTCTCCGAGTCCCCGAGATTTTCGAGTTCGAGTTCTGATTCTTCAGCCATCAGTATCCCCTGTCTTTATCGGCGCTCGACATTAGCTCTAGCTCTGCTCATTCGGCTGGGAAGGTGGTGCGAGTATGTCTGTTTCTTCCTCAGCATTGATGGTTGGAACATCTGCAAATTTAGCATATTCATTGGTGGGGTGAAGTATAGCCTCCTGAAGTGGTTGTTCCACGTTTCCCGACCCTGGCTCCGAGTGCGAGGTGGTTTCGCTCGTCTTTGAGTTGAGACTATATTCATCCTTACCGGGTTTTTGCGTTGGAGGCATCGGGCTGTCAACGGTGACGTCAAGGTCGTTTTTTTCAGATAAGTAACTGTTATAATGAGATTTTATTTCTTTTTCGATAATGTCTGTTTGCTTGTTCTGAATATTCAGGGTCGGTTCTGTGCCGCTTCTGACTACTGACTCAGATATATATTTATTAGTTGGAGAATCAGCCGGTTCCAACGCAATATCAATTGGTTTTTCAGATGAAATAGCCGATTTTTGAGTTGCCGATTCGCTTAAAGGTAATGAGTCGTCCTCTCTTAGCGAGCTAATATTCTGTTCAATTATCTGGTCAACTCGTTGCCATATGACACTTAGATCCCTCTCTGCACTACCGCTGCTCCAAGTGAGGCGACAGTTACCGACAGGTATTTCTTCATCGTCGATGACAAGAATCTGGCCTTCAAAATTAGCGACCTCGGCGATTTTTGAGAGTTGTTGGTTTAAACTTGTGACCATGTCAGGATGCACTCGAATTATGGCTCTTGGTTCTTCTATAATTTCAGAAAGTACCTCTTTAACCATCTCTTGAATGGCCGTTAATGCATAGATTTCATTGAGATAGGGAAAACATTTTCGCGAGATGGTAACCGCAATGTCAGTCGCGACATCAAAGATTTCCTTGTTAGCAGAGGATTGTTCGCTGAACAAAGTTTGGAATTGCTGGGTTAATTCATCAAGTGTTTCAGCAACTCGTTTTTTGTTGGCGCCACTCTCTTGATTAACTCCCTCTTGTTTTCCCGACTCGAAACCTTCTTGTCGCGCCGCGGACATCTCAGCCTCCGAGAATGTTGGGACCTGGACGACTTCTTCAGGTATGTATGCGGATTCTGAATCGTCAGCTGGAGCGCCGCCACTGGCCTTTACCGACCCGCTTTCATCGAATGATACGTTAAAAAGAAATTTTTCCACTGGGCCCTTCGATCTTACTTGTTGTGTTAATTTAGGTTCTCCGGCATTGCCTGCCCTTGTCAATAAACCATCTCACTGTCTTCATCGTTTCCAGAAATTACTATTTCGCCAGAGTCCGCCAAGCCTTTAGCAACGGAAACGACGGCAGCCTGTGCCTCCTCAACATCCTTTAAACGTACAGGCCCCATCGCCTCCATATCTTCTTGCATCATCTTACCGGCACGCTCTGACATATTGCTAAAGAATAACTCACGGACCTCCTCTGCAGCTCCTTTGAGAGCTAGACCTAATTGATCCTTCTCAACCTGCCTGAGAATTATTTGAACACCTGTCGCATCCACACGTGCCAGGTCGTCAAAGGTGAACATCAATTGACGGATACGTTCTGCTGCCTCCTGATTGCGCTCCTCTAACGATTCCATAAAACGACTCTCAGTTGTCCGGTCCAAATTATTGAAGATATCGGCCATAACTTCGTGGCTATCACGGCGCGCAGTGCTCGCCAGATCTGTCATAAACTCAGACCGCAACGTTCTCTCAACGTGGTCTAAAACATCTTGTTGTACAGCTTCCATACGTAACATCCGCATAACCACCTCCATGGAGAAACTCTCAGGCAGGATCGCCAATACCTTGGACGCATGATCAGGAAGAATTTTTGACATCACAACGGCAACAGTCTGCGGGTATTCATTCTTTAAATAATTTGCGAGCACCGACTCGTTCACATTGCCGAGCTTGTCCCACATGGTCTTACCCGCAGGACCACGCATTTCCATCATAATTTCATTAACGCGATCTTCAGATAGTGCGCTCCTTAACAAACGCTCTGTCGACGCTATAGACCCGACAAGACCGCCTGCTGATGAGAGCTGATCAGCAAATTCTGCAAACAAATGCTCAACCACGCTCGAGCTGATTGAACCTAGAGAAACCATGGCGGTGCTCAACTCGCGGATTTCCTCGTCGTCCATCTTCTCAAACAATTGCGCGGAATGCTCATTGCCAATAGCTAACAAGAAAATCGCTGCCTTCTGCATGCCTCCTAAAGACCGATAATCGTCTTTCACACGGGCCATGATTTATGCTCCGTCACCCCGGGGCTTCTTGATGCATCCAAGACCGAATGATCGAAAGTGCTTCCTCCGGATGCTTGTCGACAATTTCACCAACTTTCTTTACAGAAGATGCCTTCACACGGCCTTCCACACGATCTATATCGATAAGTTCCTCGAAGTGCTCTTCTTCGGAGCTTAGCTCTGAAGGTGCCGGTATACCAGTGCCACCCGGTCCCGCCAACGCTGGACGCCCCGAAACATGGTCAGCTAAGAGTGGTTCAGCCTTAGCGGAGGGCATTACTTCCAAGGCCCGCGATATTAGGGGGCGTATAACCATTAAGATTACTAAAAGCGCAACAATTATGTATACGAATAATTCTGCAAACTTGAAGGCATCGTTTTTGGTAAGGCCGAATATCAGGAGATCTAAAGGTGTGTCGGGTGGCAAAAACTCTGCAAATTCCATGTTAATAACTTCGACCGTATCGCCGCGATCAGCATTAAATCCAATCGCCCCGCGGACCAAAGTTGCCAAAAGCTCCATCTCAGCATCGTTTCGTGGTTCGTATTTTAATTGACCGTCTTTGTCTGTAACGCGCTTACCGTCAATCAAGACTGCAACTGATAGCCGCTTAATAATACCGGCCTCGCGAACATGATTTTTGATTGTTTTTGATATCTCAAAGTTCACGGTCTCTTCGGTTCTTGTTTCGTTGGCTGAACTTGACGTGGTGTCACCGTTATTAAGGTTAGGGTCAGGCAGATTAGTGCCCACTGTGACAGCTGTCTGACCCTCTGTATCTCGGTTGGAGGCTGTTTGTTCCACGGTTTGGGTAGAACGTACCACCTGACCGTCAGGATCATAGGTTTCCTCTTTAGTGCTTACCCGGTCGAAATCCATTTCAACATTTACCTCGGCTCGAACTTTTCCAAAACCAGCTGTTTTCTCAAGAAGTTCCTCAACAGTTCGAGATAGCCTGGCTTCAAGACTGCGACGGCGCTGATCAGCCTTAAGCGCCATTGCGGCAGGACTATCCTCATTTTCAAAGGCGCCAGCTAGTAATTTTCCTTTATTATCGACAACCGAAATTCTACTAGGATTTAATTCGGGGACTGCTGTTGCGACTAGATGTTGGATCGCGTTTACCTGTTCTGGATTCAAACGTTGTGCGCTTTTCATACTTAGTACGACAGATGCACTGGGTTGTTGTTTCTGCCGACTGAAAAGCTGACGTTTTGGCATTACCAAGTGGATACGGGCCGACTTGACGGTGCTTATCGTTTGAATAGTTTTCGCTAATTCTCCCTCAAGTGCCCGAACTAAATTGACGTTTTGCATGAAGTTCGTGGTGCCAAGAGATTCTTGCTTATCAAAAATTTCATAACCAATGGTTCCGCCCCCGGGTAGGCCTTTGTCTGCTAAATGCAGCAGTGCACGGTCAGCTTGAGTAACAGGCACATATACTTCAGCCCCGTTCTTCTTTACCTCATGTTTAATACCAAGAGTACTCAACTCCACAGCGATTTTGTTGGAATCCGCTTTTTCTAACTCGCCATAAAGGCGTTGCATTTCTGGTGAGCTAATGCTGGTCACCAAGAAAATAAAGAAGGCAATTAGTCCGGTTATCACACCGCCCATAATGGCTAGCCGAATGGGACCTATGTTTTGAAAAGCCTTGGCTATTGTTTTCAACTTATGACCCCGCCGATTTTTTCCCTGATTAAAGTTCACCAAACGGTGTTTTAATAAGCTCAATGGATCGTTAAAGATTATGGGACGAGTCTGAATAAGAGGTTAACACCCGGCAAATATTGCCTAATTAAATTTATCAACTTAAAGATTCTAACGTGCAAAGGCGTTGTCCAAACTGATTAAGTCGGCGCAGACGCGATAAAGAATCCGCGTTCTACGCTGGTTGACAGTGCCTTTGTTCCTCAGGATGAAATATTATCACGGGTCACTGTCTAACGTTTTGACCAAAGAATTCATCTCGGACCTGCGGTTGCGGCTCTTTGGTTCTCGGGGTAACAAATATCTCTATGGTAAGATATTAATAACGTTGCAGTTCTGGGGGTTTTACCCCACTTACATCATGTAAAAATCATTTTAAAAAATTTGGTCATTAGACGATCAAAAGAGTTCTTAATAAACGCTAAAAATATGAAAAAAAAAACGTTAATCACAGTTATGTAGGGCTCGCGTTTACCCTGATCATAGGTGGTGGTAACCTCGACACATGATGCAGTGTTAGCTATAGGTTAAGTCCATGTCCTACAATCAACAGGAAAAAATATCGTCTGAAATACGTAATCAATTACGATCGGCTTTAGCTTTTCACCGGGGGGGGCAGCTAGAAGATGCGGTGGCGATTTACCAAAATGTCATCCAAAGCTGGCCTGAGAGCCCGGAAACACTGGCAAGCCTGGGCGCAGCGTTAATTGGCTTAAATCGGTCTAAAGAGGCGATTATCCATCTTGAACGGGCTATAACCTTGCGCCCTTACCACGCCGATACTTGCTTTGCTCTGGCAGAGGCCTATCGATCAGAGGGACTTATAGAGAATGCCTTTGAGGCAGCAAAAGTTGGCTTGCAAGGTAATCCCAATTATTTGCAAGGACGAGTGGCAATGGCTGACACGCTATTAGACATGGGACGCCACGATGAGGCGCGGGTAGCGTTTGAAGCAATTCGCTCTACAAACCCAAAAGAAAGTAGAGTGCATGGCAAGCTCGGGTGTTTTCATTTTCACGTCGGAGAAATGGAAGAAGCAGAGTCCCTTTTGTGTTCAGCAGCTCAGGCACTACCTAATGATATTGATGTACATTGGCACTTGGCGGCACTTTATTTAGGGCAGCGCCGATGGGTTGATGGATGGCCGCTCTATTCTTGGCGGTGGCCTATAGCTAAGCGTGTCGATCCGGGGACGCTGGTTGATATTCCGCCTTGGCAAGGTGCACCCTCAGAAACAGATCGCCTTTTGATCTGGGGAGAGCAGGGGCTTGGTGATGAGTTAATGTTCTCGACCTGCTTCCCCGATGTGTTTAAACGGATCAAACCTAAGAACTGTTTTTTGACCTGTGACAATCGATTAGCGAATGTATTTTTACGGAGTTTTCCCGGCCTAGAGGTTATAATGATAAACAGGCTGGCAGATTTCCAAACGGAAGTGAGAATTCCTGAATGTGATGTCCAGATTTCATCTGGGGATTTGCCGGGTCTTTTTCGTTCGCGGACACAGGATTTCCCTAAAACGTTATCAAGTTATAAGGTTGACCCGAGAGCAAAAGAGCTTTGGGCTCAGCGTTTGGCAAAACTAGGGGATGGGTTAAAAGTGGGAATCGCATGGCGTGGAGGCAGCTTAGAGCGTTTTAAGCGATCCAAGTCAAGTGAGATCGGGGATTGGTTGGAGGTATTTAAAACTAGTGGTGCGCAGTTTATTAATTTGCAATATGGTGATTGTACGGAGGAGCTAAGGGGCACACCCCTATATAACTTTGACGACCTTGACCCGATTTCTGACCCAGATAGCCAAATGGCTTTGATCCGTAATCTAAACTTAGTGATTCAAACTTCCAACGCCTCCGCTCATATGGCAGGCCTCTTGAATATCCCGACATGGACAGTTTTACCGGCAATAGCGGATTGGAGATGGTCTTTCGCGGGCGAGGAATGCCTGTGGTACCCATCGATGCGCTTGTTCCGGCAATCCGAACCCGGTGATTGGCGGGAGGTTTTGGGCCGCGTTGCACTGGAATTGCGAAACTTTATTGCTAGGCAAAACGATAGGGCTCGGCACCAAAGATAAGTCTGATGCCGAGCCCCAACTTGGGCCGGTGGGCTTTGAAATGTTGAGATACTTAACGTTTTGTTCTGAGAAGTTCTTCGAGCATCTCATCAGCAGTTGAAATAATCTTGGAGGCTGCTGAAAATGCTCTCTGGACAACGATCATCTTGGTAAATTCTTCACCGATATCAACCGTAGATTGCTCAAGGGATGCTTGGATAACCTGTCCAGCTGCACCATTATTTGCTACTCGTAAAGTAGCGTCTCCAGAAGCTTGCGTTGAATTATAAACATTACCAGTTCGGTTATCGAGGGCGTTTACATTTACGAAGGTGGCTACTGGTATTTGGAAAACAGGGCGTGTCTCGCCATTATCGAAAAGAGCGGTTACGAGCCCACTGGTATCTATCGTCACGCCGGCAAAGGTTCCAAATTGTGAACCATCCGTTGTAATAAATACCGGTGTGAATTCATCACCAAATTGTGTAAAGCCATTCGCTTCGCCTATGGTGCCGAAATCGAGTGTTATCTGTGGCGAACGTGATGGATCATCGTCCATGTCGTAGGAGCCGTTTTCGAAGGCTAGTATTTCCGCTTCAGCGATATTGAATGCACTTGGTATGCCATCAGAGTCAAAAACGATGGCGCTGGCCTTATCAATGGTAAAAGCCGTGGTGTTGAGCGCCGCGTATGCTGTGCCAGCATCTGGCTCAGCTATTTTGGCAGCATGGGCTGCTGAGTTGACTTGCACTGTATATGCGGTGGAGAGTGTCTCCAACACCAGAGTGTTAACGCTGGAGTAAGCCGCCGTCGAGGAGTCTCTGTTTGCTGTGCGCGTTCTCACCGTATCAGCACCGTCGGCAAAGTTAGCATCGACCCCTTCGATTGCGTTTTCTAAATCTGTCAAAATATTATTAAGAATGACGCCACTAGCCGAGTGCCCAGAAGAGAGCGTGGCCTCACTGGCTGGCGCTGTGTCAACAGTTATGTAGTTACCCGTTGATGAGACTGATGCGACCGTGAAAGAGCTATTGTTGGACGCAGAGCCTGAGAAAGTGATGATGTCGCCGGCCTGAAAAGATGAAAAAGGTGTGCCAGATGAAGATATGGTGCCTGTTGTCGTGAATGCTAAGGTACCAAGATCAGCTGCCGCGTAGGCCGTTGTGCGGGCAACGTTTGTATCATCATCATCCGCTGTTTCACCGTCGACAAAGGTGTAAGTGTTGCCATTGATGGTGATTGTGTCGCTGGCCGCCGGCGCTTGGGAGTAGGTAAATTGTTCATAATCCCTATAACCAGCGTAAGTTTGCCGAACAGTGAATGACGTTTCTTGCCGCGCAGCAAAAGTTCCTGAAGACGTTAATAGGCCTGTTGGATCGACAACGAAACCGTTGCTCTGTCCGCTTTGACCTGTTCCGTCATCCTCAAATAACAAAGCTGCCGAGTTACCCGGATTTAGTTGGACGCGGTTATTTATTGTATCAAAATCAGAGTCGGAAGCTAAAATTTCTGCTAATAATGCGCTGACGTCCTGGGCTGTTGAAGTGGTGGTGGAGGTGTCTACCTTTTTAAGCGTAGCCGTTTCAGTCACGCTGGAGTCCGAGTCAAACTCATACGTAATACCTTCTATGACCACTGTTGCTCCTTCAGCCGGCCGGTCGGTAAACTCAAGAGTTCCGATCGACTTAAATGCGTTACCCGACGAGTCTTCAAGCGTAACTACTTCGGTGCCTTGCGGTGGAGCCGCAGTTACGTCCCATTCGTTATCTCGCGCGCCCTTGGTGTAAACGAAACTCATGGAGTTAGCATTGCCTAGTGTATCGAAAAACTGTACGTCGGTTTTATGCGTTGTCCCCACTGAGTCATTGGAAGGCAGGTTAGAACCGATGGCGATATTAGTTGTTGCCGCTGCGGTGCCCCCGACTCGATTTAGGTTGACTGTCGCTAAATAATCGGTGGAGATTACATTCTGGTTTGGGATAGTTAGAGAGTCATTGTTAGGAACAACGGTTCCAAGTGCGTTGACCGGCCAAGCTTGAAGATAAAACCCTGAAGTATTGCGGAGAAAGCCCTCGTTATCTTGGAAGAATGAGCCAGCACGTGAATAGAGGAACTCATTACTTATTGTGGGCGTATTAGCTTCATTTACGACGAAGTAACCTTGACCCGAGAGCGCGATGTCAGTCTGAGAGGTGGATGAGGCCAACAGACCTTGCACTCCCGTATCCGTCCGTGGCGCTGATTGCACTCCGCCAGCTGAGTAAAAGGTGGTGGAAGTCTGAGTAGTTACCAAAGTTGAAAAGTTCACTATCGTGTTTTTATAGCCGATCGTTGAAACATTGGTAATATTATCTGAGATCGCTCCCATGGCGCTTGATTGTGCTGTTAAGCCGGATACGCCCGAACTCAGTGATCCAAACAGTGTCATATTTGTTCTCCTTAACTTTGTCCGGCTAAGCTGCCGGTCAAAACCCTAGTTTGATTGCGCTGCCGGCTTTTTCACCGATAGAATCTTATCTACCCCGATGGCGAGGTTCTCTCCCACGAAAAGCTCGGTGTCGCCGTTATCCACCCCTGCCCCTGTTACCGTCCCAAATACGGTGTACTCTACCTCACTCAGCTTACCGAAGGCGTCCGTAGCGCTCACGAGCAGCGTGTAGGTGCCGTCGGCAACTTGGTTCCCATTCTTATCCAATCCAGTCCAGTTAAACGTATGAGTTCCCGCATTGGTCTCAGCATTCGCAAAAAATACATTCAAGCCGGCTGAGTTAGAGATATTAATGTTTGCCTCGCGAACACCCGGTGGAATGGTGTAGGTGAATTCTGCCTTGCCATTTTCAACCGGTAATTTTTGACTGGAGAATTGGATGCGGTTTCCAATGAAATCAACCATTTGAGATATTTGGCTTGTTTCTTGCAAATTAAGCAGCTTTTCTAAGTTTGAATTCTGAAAAATCTGCTGTTCAACACTTGCGAACTGCACCAGTTGCGACGTAAATTCATTGGCGTCCAGAGGATCCAGAGGATCTTGGTTCTGCAATTGGGCCACAAGTAGGTTAAGAAACTGATTGAGATCGTCTTCAAGTTTCGCCTGTGCTTGTGCGGATTGTGAACCATCGGCTGCTGTCGCTGTGTTTATATTGCCAATAATTGACATGTTTTATCCTCTGCGTATTTTAATATTCAGCGTGTTAAGCTCTGACGTCGACCCGGGCTTCGCCAAGATCAATATCATTTGGGTCTAGAATGAGGCCGGGGGCGGCGTGCTCTGCCTCAAGGTGCTGCTCGTCTTCGACATCGACGTCGTCTGCAGCATTATCGGCGTAGGCAGCAGTTTCCCTCTCTTCGCCGCGCAAATTAAAGTTAAGATTGCCCGAGTCTAGGTCAATACCGCCTTCCTGGAGAGCTTTTTGCAGTTCTGATGCGTCTCGTTTCAATAGATCTAGTGTATCTCGATTATCGGCGGTAACAACGGCTGTCATGCGCCCATCAAAAGCTAGTTCCATTTTTACTTCAACGCGGCCGAGCTCTGCCGGATTAAGCCTTATTGAAATACGGTCATTTCCTGCCTGAAGTGCTCGGGTAATGCGCACAGATACCTGTTCGGATGCGGTAGGGCTACTAGTTGCCCCGCGCATTTGACCCGTTTGCTGTGCTAGAAAATTTTCACGAATCTGTTGAGTTTGTTGTAATGTGCCGTTGCTGGAAATGCTGGAGTTTGAAGATAGGCTCTCACTACCCAATGAGGAGGTGGTTGTGCTCGTATTTGGCAGTGTATTTGATAGAGCGGAAGGACCTCTGGCGTTTATGCCAGCAGCTTGGGTAACTTGAGCTTGTGTAGCTTTTGCCTTTGATTGTTGATTTTGACCTTGTGTCAGCCCGTTTTGTAGTTGTGCGTTAGTTGCTTGCGGAATGTGGGCTTGGTTTTGGGATGTGCCATGAGAGTTTTGTTGAGAATTTGCTTGACCGGATTTTTTTGACTCGCTTGAGAGACTTGCTGCGCTTGCCAGTGTTGAGATAGGCCGAGAGGTAATGTTTTCGGCTTCATTGGTGATACTTACAGTCATCTTTAATCGCGCGTCACCTCTTAGCGAATTTGCGAGTTGATTGGCTTGTTGTTGCATATTAGTTTTATGTCCAACGATGTCCTCTGATTGAATTGGGATTTCTTTATTATTGGCAACGTGAGGGGCACTTTGCCCAATATTGGTCTGTTGGGAACCGCTTTGGGCAGATCGTGTAATGCTGTTTTTAGCTGTACTTGCTGCAGCGGCTAAACTTGGCAGGATACTGGTTTCTCTTGCTGCGGTCTCCACGCCATCATCAATTGTGTTTTGCACTGCAGTCCCAGCAATTGATTGAGCAACATTTAATCCTGCTCCAGAGAGAGCAGAGCTAGACATGGCGTTAGCGATACTAATTGGGTCACTAAGGTCCTTAGATCCCACACTCTCATTCTTCTCAGTTGACTGAACGCCATTTTTGTTGCTTGTTTCAATGATGCGAGCGTTATTCTCTTCTTCATCACCAGAATGTTCGTTACCTGCAAGCTCTTCGATGTGAGACGCATTGTCAGCTTCAACCGCATCGCTGGATCGACCATCATCCCGTGATATATCATCACTTGTGTGCTCTCTAGCATTACGTTCATCGCGCAGTGACGTATTTGCCTTGGAGTCCCGATCCACTTCGCGGTCAGAGCGTGAGTGGTCTTCATTATGGTGATCACGGTTATCATCTCTATTCCGTGCCACTTGGTGTTCATCGAATGATGCGTTTTTGCGACCCGACTGGTCATCATGCTGCGAGAGTTGCCCGTCGCTTTTGCTTACTGCGGTTATACCTTGGCGCTCGGCTATAGCACTCAATCCCGTATCTGCGTTTGCACCTACTTTTTGAATTAAATCTTTAAAAGTATTCGCTAAAGCTGCCAGCGCAGCTGTTTTGTCGGTTTTCTCACGGCCGTGACTAGCGCTCGCGGAAACCTCAGTGTTAAGATTGGGTTTAACGAAAAGTTCTCTCATAATCTGAATTCCTCGATACAAGCTCGACAACTTAAAACATTTAAAGCAAACGCTGGGCCAGTTTTTGAATAGTTAAGTAAATCATTGATATTAAATCGATTATATCGAATAAAGGGCGGGTGACCTTGGGTAATTTTGACGGGTCTCTCGGCAAAATTGACCTTGTAAACGGAACATTTTTTCCGTTCAGATTTCATAGTTACAGCCAACGTGAGATGTAAAAAACGAGAAATTTTTGTCTTGCAACGAACGTAATAAACGTTTACATTCGTCTATCGAAGGATACTATTTGCTCCAGAAAGGAGACGTGTAATGGTACAGAACATACTTTTTAACCTGCCCCGGAGTATTGTGGGACTAGGTGTAAGTGTGCCTGAAGCAATTTCTCCTCACGATCTGATAGTGAGCTTCTTAAGCATTGTTGACGGAAAGTATTTGTCCTTGATGAATATGGTAAAGGACAGATGTTCCGCCCGCGATGGCTGGTAAAAGGAGAATAGTCCAATGGACTCGACTGTGAACTCAGCACCTCCGCCTCCGCCTTGGCCAAATCAGGCTTCAGTTCAAGCCCGAGAGGCAATTGAGGCGCCGGCGAGAGAGGTTGATAAACGGCATAACCCGCCAACTGACGAGGTCAGTATCTCGACAGAGGCTGGTCAGGCCGCTAAACCGAGGAATGCAAAGCCTGCGACGGCAGAGCCGAATCCTACTGCTGACGCTGCGACTGGCGAAAGCGCGACTAGTAGTCAGAGTGCAGACAAAGTAAATATCGTGGCGTGAAGAGCTGCCGTTTAACGGCACGTGCCTTCATGCCATGAACTTTTGTTTTAACGGTGGCGCAATACAGGGTATAGCGTGCCCTTTCGCTTGTCTGGGAAATAGAGTATCTTAAAATTTATTGATGATTGGTTCACATGCGATCCGCAACGCTATTGGTATTTCAATTGATGCAAAACCAAATCCGTAATTGTTACCCATTTAAATAAGGAAAGGTCAGCGTGCCTCTAAAATTAGATTTCAAGGCTGGCGAGAAAATGGTCATAAACGGCGCAGTAGTAGAAAATATTGGGCCAAACGCCAAAATCCTTGTGCACAACTTGGCATCCGTCCTCCGCGATAAAGAAGTTTTGACTGAAAACGATTGTGTTACGCCAGCTGCGCATGTGTATTTTGCTCTTCAATGTGCTTACGTTTTTCCTGAGAAAAATGACGATTACATTTTGCTATTTGAAAATTATTTAAGAGATTTTATAACAGCTTGTCCAAGTGCCACCCCAATATCAAATGATATCCGGTCTAATGTTGAGGCTGGAGATCTGTATAAAGGTCTAAAAGGCGTAAGAAAGCTGATCGCTCATGAGGCTGATACACTGAATTCATTTCATGAAGGTATGGCAAAACTGGTTGCGATGGCAGAAATCGAGGAGTCGGAAAGTATCGAGTCGGTTAAATCTGAACAAATGAAAACCGGGGAAGGTTGATATACTGCTTAAATCTGCACACTGTGTAGAAAAAGGAACTCCATGTCAGAAATCGACGATAATAGTCAGAAAATCGGCATTTATTCAGCGCTTGAAATAGCGGAAGTGATACAAAAAGCGCTTGCGACGGGATCTGCCGCGGCTCAGGAAGGGGATCTCGAGAATGCAGAGAATGTATTCCAGAGCGTATTAGAAATTGATGGCCAAAATTCTGAAGCATTGAATGGTTTGGGTGTTGTTTGCTTTGCGAAGGGTAATTTAAAAGCCGCAGAGGATAACCTACGTCGTGCTATTGAAAACAATGATCAAAATGGTCAGTACCATCGTAATCTTGGCCTTCTTTATCTAACGCGAAATCGAACAAAACGCGCAATCCGCAGTCTACAAGAAGCTGTGCGATTGGCCCCTGATGATCAAGATTCCCGGTACAAGCTGGCTTGGGTTCACCACGGGCGTGGAGATCAGGGAAAATTTGTGGAAGAACTTCGTAATTTGGTAAAAATTAGCCCCGATAATGGCCAAGCGAATAATGACCTTGGTTGCTACTTGGCAGAAAAGGGGGAAAAAGAAGAGGCAAAAGAGTATCTAGCTGCAGCAATTGAAGCCGATCCGGACAATGCCGACTTTTCCACAAATTACGCTAATACGTTACTTATAAGTGGTAAGGTGGAGCGTGCTCGCGATATTTTTCAAACGGCTTTTAAAAAGTCGCCCGACCACATTGAGGCTGTGAAAGGCCTTGCAACAACGGAACGTTTGTTGGGGAATCTTGACAAAGCACAAAATGCTGTTGAGAGGGCGCTAAACATAGATAGTAAAGACCCAACTGTGGAAAATTTGGCTGGGACTATCTTCAAAGAACTCGGGTCTTATGAAGAGGCGATCGCGCATTTTAATGCTGCAACTGAATTAGTTGAGGATTTCGCCCCATCAATCTCAAATGCAGGCATGATCAAATTGCTGCACGGAGATTGGAAATCAGGTTTTCGTGATTACGAAGCCCGCCGTTTCGACCCCCATGTAATTTCGGGACGAGAGGCGGCTGTTATTGAACAGTGGGATGGAAGCCCGTTAAAAAATAAATCTATTCTTCTTCAGTCTGAGCAGGGTTTCGGTGATAATATTCAGTTCGCCCGCTTTGTACGGCAAATTTGTGATAGTGCCGAACGCGTGGTGTTGGAAGTAAGACCTGAGTTACAAAAGTTATTTCAGTCACTTCAATGCAGCGCGGAAATTATCAACCCCGGTGAAAATGTTGAGAATGTTGATTTTTGTGCTCCTCTTTTAAGTCTACCGTATCTGATGGAGCTCGTGGAAGAGAATGAAATCTCTGGTGCGTCTTATTTGGCAACTACAGGTCATGGGCCAGAGATTTCGATATTTGAAAGTAGTGATAATTTGCGCGTCGGTGTGAGTTGGCGGGGGGCGTCGGCACATAAGGAAGATTGGAAACGTTCTATCGATCCAAATGTCATGTTAGCCGCCTTGAAAATTGACGGTATCTCGCTATACAGTTTAGATTTTGGGGGTGATGCGCCTCCATCGGACTGCGTGGATCTACGTTCCTTTGTATCTGACTTTAACGATACGGCGCACATAATAACAAAGATGGATTTGGTTGTTTCTGTTGACACTTCAACGGTCCATCTGGCGGGTGCTCTCGGCCAACCGTGTTGGGCCCTCATCCCTTTTGTTCCTGATTGGCGTTGGATGCTCGAACGAGCGGATACTCCTTGGTACGACACCGTGCAACTTTACCGACAACCGGCGCAGTCCGATTGGGACAGCGTATTAAAAGCTATTCGTACAGATCTAGCTGACTGGGTTGCTGGGTAGTTTAAATTAGCTCGCGTTGTGTGTAGAAGCGAGCATGATCAGTTCCGCGCTGATGCGTTTGTACACGTCTGACCATTCGCCAAGAACGGCCTGCCTAAACAATTTCATAGTTGGATACCAAGGAGACTCAGAGGTATTCAACCCCCAACGGAAATCTGGTCCGCGCGCAATCATTGTCCAAACAGGACGGGCTAATGCGCCGGCTAAATGGCATGTCGATGTGTCCACAGTAATGATAAGGTCTAAATTTTCCATCGCGGCAGCAGTATCTGCGAAGTCATTAAACCCATAAGAGATATCTATTAAATTTTCCGGCAATTCTTCTTCAAAAATAGGACGATCAAAAACTAAAGAGAAGAACGTAATTCCGGGAATATCAAATAGCTGAGACATCTCTTCCAAGGAGGATGAGCGGAAACTATCATTGAGATGTCCTGGGTTGCCCCGCCAGTTAACGCCAACTTTTAGACCGGGATAAGAGTCAAGGTGTTCCCGCCAATACTCTATGTCGGCTGCTTGGGCAGCAACATAGGGCACGTCTGCGGGAATAGAATCCTTATCTGTTTCAAAAATATATGGGAGGCTCATAAGCGGAATGAACCGGTGAAAATATTTAGGCTCTGGCGTTGCGCTGAGAGTTAGGGATACCCCTTCTACAGAATTAAATAAGCGAAGTAATGGCGTTTGGGCGAGAAGTATTACTTTTCCATTACTTCTTTCAGCAACATATTTTGCGTAACGTATGAATTGAAGATTATCGCCGTAACCTTGTTCACGGAGTAACAAAATGCTCTGCTCACCCACGTCGCTCCCGTCCCATCTCGGGCGAGAGTAATTTAAGTCCTTCAGGTCTTTGAGTTTCAATCGTTTTTCATATTGAACCCATCCCTCGCGTATCTGTCCACCAAGGAATAACGCAAAGGCGGTATAGACCTTGGCTGCTATGTTAGCGTCGTCAAGGTCCGCAGCTTTCTTGAACCACGCCAAAGATTCTTCTATTTGTTCCATGTACATCAGGCAGCTACCCATACTGAACGCGTAGCTTGTATCCTTTGGCAGCAGTTCGCATGCTTTCCGGAGTAATTTCTCGGCCTCCGGTAAATCCGCTTGAAACCGTCGTAAAAGGCCTAAATTATGATAGGCCGATGGCAAATTGGGCTCCATTTTCAAAGCTTTTTTGAAGGCATCCTCAGCCTCTTTATAACGCCTTGGATCATTCCCATATATAGCGCCAAGTTGCTGCCAAACAGCAATATTGGTTGGCTCTATTCGGGCTGCTTTCAAAAGTAGTTTCTCAGCCTCTTTCCAACCAGTGCGCTCCATCTGAATGGATTGAGCAAGCCGCCGCATCGCGTCAATATTATCGGGTTCCATCTCTAACACTTTTCGGAAAGTGCTTTCAGCCTCTTTGTGGCGGCTTTGGATGAAATAGATCTTTCCCAATTGCAATTGAATTCCTGCATCAGTTGGGGCTAAGCGGGCCGCTTTCCGTGTCATCGTGGCGGACCGTGCAGGATCGCCCGCATGTAAAACGGCGAGCGCATGTCGGGCAATTAATTCAGGCGTTCGCTCAACCGATTTTGTGATTTCGTTATAAATGGTTGTGGCCTGAGACCATTCGCCCGCTTCTTCTGCCTCGTTAATTTGGGCCCAGGCCGCCCGAATACTCTCAGTATCAGTCGTCATAGTGGCTAAATCATTTACTCAATGAATTCTTCATCCCATGGATGTCCATTTTCGAGACTGGTAAATATCTCTATTGCCCTAGCTTGGAGGTCGTCCAACAAAACGCTATACTCTTGTTTAAAAATATCGAACATCGTCTCGCGTTCCTCCACATCGACGGCTCTATTGGCATAATACTCGAATGCTGTGATAGCGGTAAAAAGTGTTCCCCGCAGGAGCATGGCGATGGGATCATCGACGGCTGGAGGGCGCAATAACTTCATAGTTTTACTAATATATTCAAAATCCTCAAAATCAGTCTCTTCATCGAGAAGTTTTCGCAACTCAGAACACACTTCTGGCAAACGATCAATTACAGCTGATTGTTCCCATGCCTCATCAAAATCAGCTTGGGTGTAGATAGGGCAGCTATCAATGACTTGCTCAACAATGGATAGTTTGTTGGGGGGCGAATCGGCTAGTTTAACGGCTTTCGGATGTAAGGGCGTCGCACCCTTGATCAAGGCACCAGTTCCTAGATTATAGTATACACGACCTGGCTTGAAAGTTATGAGTTTTTCTAAGTTTTCCTTTGACCACTGCAGTATCGGCGTCGTCCATGCTGTACCACCAAAATTACCGGGTACTGGCAAACCAAGATCAGTGATCGGTTCACCATCCCGTCGCTCATACACTGTTCCAGCTGCGTGCCCTCTATCTTTAAATGGAGAGCCAACATCTACACCAAGAAAAAATATTTCACGGAACCCAAGGTGAAGTGCTGCAGAAAGTCCGGCATTAGCCGCTAGTGGATCAGGAACTGGAACGATTTGGTCTTGTCTATTCGAAAAAAGGGGTGACGAGCTAAGTCCCGGGCGGAAAAAGAAAATTGACTCCTTAAATAATGCTGGAACCCGGGGAAATATAGTTGTTGAGCCGATGAAACGAATATCAGAGAAATCATATATTTCACTGGTTTCTTTAATATCAACATAAATGGCCTTAATACGCTCCATCATAACCCAAAAATCAGGCTTAATATCATTGGCCATCAGAATATCGATCGCTGTTCCACACGCAAAGATAACTGCCTTGTCCTGATTCTCCCTCAACAGTGGCAACAATTTTTCCAAAGATGGACCAGAGGCGACGACAAACGCGGGTAAGCCCGGGCTTTTCTCAACCCCTTTGATTGTTCGTGCTTTACCATCCTCTAAATTTTTATAAGTTTGACCGATCATGTTGATTTCATCCTGAAAGAAACCCAAGCCCATGACTGCGGTTCTGAGCTCGTCGGACATGTGTTTGTCGACCTCTTGAAAAATTGAGCTATTGTAGTGATTAAAAACGACTGTGCCGTCTAGGCTTGCTGGGTTAAATAGCCGAAAAACAGACTTAAGATTTTGTGACAAAGCTCTAGCATCGCTTGTTAAAAAGAGCTCGATAGTACCCTTACTTTGAAACCTCTCAATAATGCTTACCCAATCACATACTGATAGTGAGTGATAAACAAGGTCAAAGTTAGGCTCGAAGAGGATGAGATGCCGACAGTTCGTTTTCTCGGCAATCCCCTCTAGATGAAGTCCTAAACCAATTCCAAATACGACAGCAAAGTAGCTGTTAGGGCGATAAGGCTGATGTGTAAACCGAAAACCACTTTGATCGAATTTTGAAGAGAACCTTTCGTGAACCTGGCGTGTATGTAAATCAAGGCCTTCACCGGACCCAATACTCGCCATAGTAAGCCTGCGGGAATGTGCTTCGAAGGTCTTAAGTTGTCTTTCTGCGGTGGTCTTGGCATCGTCACTGTAAAAAGTTATGTCATCATAGGTAACGTTTGGTCTGCCCTCTGAGTCAAAAACCAGACTTGATATTGGTTTATGAGAGCGAAGGCGGTCATAAATCCCTTTATTGATATTTGCAAAAGCTCTAATATTTAACTCGAATAAGTCTTCGCTTGATTGTGTTCCTTCAACGGCATCTGACGTATCAGTCTCTGTATCGATCATAATTCATTTCCCGTACTATGCCTGTTTTGAATGGGTAACTGCATAAGTAGTAATCATTCTCGCCATTGCATCGTTAAAGTTTTGTGCCGTAGTTGCAGGGTCAAATAAGTCGGAGTTCGTAATAACTTTGCGCAAAGCTTCTCTCTCGGACTTGAGAACGGATGTGTCCTTGGTCAGTTCGACTGCGGTGTCTATAAAAGCGCAGCGGTCTCCGGTGATCCAGTTAACCCGCCCTGCCGCTGTAAGTATACTAGCGCCGCATCGGCCCATACGCCTCTCACTTTCCAGTGTTAAAACTGGGACACCGGACCAGAGAGATTGACAAATCTCTCGATGAGAACTGATCGGTGTGGTATCTAAAAATACATCGATTTCGACCATCTGAGCGTGAGGTATGGGGAGCATTGCAGATCTAACGAGTGGGTCATCTTCCCCGTCTTCATCTTCGTCCTCCACGTTGAGGTTGGGGAGCAAAATTTTATCTGCAACCCCCGCGATTGAGAAGTACTCACGCACGCGAGCTTGGGCCTCATCCGAAATAAATTTGGGACCGCACAAAAGTAAGTATGAGTTATCAACGTTTTGCAACACATCGGCCCAGAGTGTGGCGCACTGAGGTGAGAGAAAGGCTAAGTCGAAAATACCACCAAAGGTAATTTGATTTTTTTCGAGCGCGGGGCATACCTCAATTTGGGGTACGTTTATAAAAGGGGGATGTGAAAACAAAGATCCCTTAACTTTTATTATTTGCTGACCTGCGAGCAGGGCATTTTGGTCAGCCTCAGCGAGGATATCGTCTGATAAAATATGAGTGATGCCGGGAATTAAACTTGGTTCAGGGAGGGTAATAGCACCAACGCGAATGGGACTAGAACACATACTGAGCGAAGAAAGTCGTGTATCTCCATTTATGTCAGAAAGATCAAGAAGAGCAGTTAATTCCTCACTGGCGAGCGTAAAAGAGAGTGTATATGGGTCAAGGTCAAAAATTTCGCGCCAACTCTCACAACCCTGCTGGATGGTAGTCGTTTCTACATCAGTTTTGACTGATAGCTGATATCCATGAAATTCAACCTTATTTGATTTTCGTCCTTTTAACCATTGATTGACGAATGCACTTTCAGGAGCGTTGAAGAATGCGTTGGAGATTACGCCGATCTTTCCGTCCGAGCCTCCCTCTGAACGCACCTCATCTTGAGTGTCAAGTTGCTCTGCCAATTGCTTGTTGAACGATTGGGTCGAGTCTTTTAGCGCATCTAGAGAGACTGATGGTGACCGAAGTAACGCGTCCATGGCCTGACAGTAAATCTCGATATCTAATCCCCCTAGTTCTATGCCTCGTCTCGCTGCCGCTTCGGATTCACTAAAGCGGCCGAGGTGTGCTAATGCTCGAGCAAGTAAGGCAACAGGCCAACCGTCTTTTGGGTCTATGTGAATGGCGGCTTGCAAGGCCCCAACTGCTTGACTGTAGCGTTTTAGAATAATTGCTGCACGGCCAAGTAATACAAATGCTTTCTTATTAGTCGCGTTTATGCGGATTTCGTTCATGCACTCAGTGATTACACGATTGTAGTCAGCTAGATTAAATAGCCTTAACGCCTCAATTAGGTAAGCTGTTGGTGCTGTGTGGGTGAGTGCCCCTTTTAAATCTCTGAGGCGTGCTGGCATTCGAGCACTAAATAGTGGATGCGCGGCCATTTCGGGAGCTATTTTGGCGAAATATAAGCCATCGGAAAGCCGTCCCAATGACGTGTAAATTGTTGCAAGGGCCTCCGCATACTCTTTGACTTCGGGGTCAATTTTATGGGCTAATTCGCACATGGAAATTGCTTGGCTGTGTTCGTTGCACACATAGGCAATGTTACCCATTAAAAAGTAGGGTTCCGATGCGCGTGGCCATGCCTTAATAATGTTTTGGCATTCAGTTATCGCCGCCGCATAATCTGCGTTGTTTGCGATCATCATGGCATCTTCCATTCTTTGAAAAAGCGATGCACTCACTTCCTCTGACGATGGGTCGAAAACTTTTAATGTGATTTGATTATCTTCTTCTGACACTTAAAGGCCCCCATTTAAATCCACACAAGAGTCTCAATTTTTGGGCAATAAAACTCGCCGCAAAGCTGGTTTGATCAGGGTTAAATTTGTAATTTAGCAAAATTCTTCCAGGGTATCGAGAAGTTGGCTAATCTGACTTGACCATGTCCAAGTCCGGATGAAGTCTGCACCGGCTTGGCCGCGCCTCTGACGCTCACCTCGATCGTGGTACGCTAATTCCATGGTTGCAACGAGCTCATCTACGGAAGTTTCTCCCCAATCATCCGTACCGGGGTCATCGGAGGCAACTTTACCCATTTCGCCCAATTTGTAACAGTTGCCTCTCTCGATAAGGTCTTTCTGGCCGGTATTGTCAGCAATAATACATGGCACGCCGCAGGCCATAGTCTCCATCGCCACAAGGTTTGTGCCTCCCTCGCATCTATTGGGAAATACCGCTAAATCTACCTCCTTAAGAATATCTGGCATTTGCTCATTCGGCAACATGCCCAAGTCAATGAAGTTATCATTTTTGATACCATGTGAGGTAGCCCAATTTTTTATTTTAAGCATTCCATTCACATCGACGTCTGGCAACAAATCACTATGAGGACTGCGTATCATTGGCAATGCAGTAAGGGGCCAAAGGTTATGCCAGGCAGAAACCAGAAGAGCGTCAGGATATTTTTCAGAGAAAATACGAAAGGCAGGAAGAACGATGTCTTGCCCTTTCCGGAAGTCTAATTTGCCCCCGGAGAATATGGTGAACCGCCCTTTGTATATGCCTTTTCGCGGAATGGGTCGGAACAAATTGGTATCGACACCTTGGAAAACACTTCTAACATTCTCGAAGCCCCGATTTCTGAGAACTTTGGCATTCCAAGTTGAACCCGCTACAATGGAATTGAGGCGTTTAGCCCTCTCAAGTGCCGGTGGTGAAAAATCGTCATACTCAAAGAAGATAATCCCAACATTCGCATCACCAACAAATGAATGGCTTAACAAATTCCAATCGAGATTATTGCCTAAAGCATGCAATAGCATAGTGTTTTTTAAGGTCGCGACGCTGCCTGTGCGGTGCATATGTTTTAAATGCTCACGTTGAAAGGAGATCACGGGTTCTAGCGTGTTGATCATTTCCTTAGGCATTGAGTTCGTAGCAATATTATCCAAGCATATAGGTATGGGGCCTCCACGTTTCAGGAGTTCAAGTACAAGATTAAGACCGTAGATGCCCCATCCAAAGCGGTTTGAGATGCCCCAAGTCAAACCTACCCAGTTTAACATTTGTATAGACCCCTCGGGTAAAGTTGTGAAAATTTTTTTGAACAATTTGTTGAGTAGTTATGCCATGTTCTAGGTATACAAATAATTAACGATCATTGTGCTAGTCTCAAGAATAGGAAAGTTGACCTGAAACTACTTTATCATCGTGGTGGGGCTATCACTTAAGAGCACAAATGATGGGAAGACATTAAGGTGAAGTAATTGAATAGAATTTTTGGGTGAAAATTTTAGTTGATTTTTGTAATAATTTTATGTAAACCTCGTCAAGTCTGCGCATTGGATTTTGTTTTCCAAGAAGGGAAAAATAAAATGCCTCTGTGGATCAGCCAGTAAGGCGCAAGTGAGAAACACTTGTAATGCAACGCTCTAGAAAGGAGTAAACATATGTCAGGCGAAGTTACACTTACCGCATCAGTGCGGCAAAGTCTTTTATCTCTCCAAGGTACCACCAGTCTTATCGAGCGGACCCAAAACCGTCTTTCAACGGGTTTATCAGTGGCATCCGCAGTTGACGACCCAGTATCATTCTTCCAAGCCAAAAGCCTCTCAGATAGGGCTAGCGATTTTCTTGAAAAGAAGGATGGTATTGACCAAGGTATCAGTGCAGTTACCGCTGCTTTGGATGGAGTTGATGGTATCACTGAGCTTGTAAGACAGCTCAAAGGTATTTCAAACTCCCTAAAATCGGCCACAGAGTCACAAACGGCTGACCTTGTTACTCAGTTCAACGATATTCGGTCACAGATCAATAATTTGACAGCTGACTCTACATACCAGGGTATGAACTTAATTAACGGCGCTGGTCAGTCACTCTCTATTGAATTTGCAAATGATCAAACGGCGAGCTTGGTTACAATTTCCTCAGTTGACCTTCGGTCGGGTACTGCTGGTTTAAGCGTTACGTCTCAGACGGCATATACAGCTGGGGCATTTGTAACCAACTTTGGAACCATTAATTCAGTGACACAAACAAGTGGCACTATGGCAAACCGCTTTCTCTCCACTACGAGTGACTTTACAATGACGTGGGCTGGCCCATCGGCAACGTTTAGTGCTGGTGAGACAGTTACGTTTACTTATGGAACGGGTTCAACCTACAGCTTGATTACGGATACGAGTTCAGCTGTAACGGTGACGAACGGCGGAACGGTTGATATTGATGTTGTTACCTCGACTACGGCTATTGCCTCAGGTTACGAATTTGCCCTTAAGGCAACGGCAAATAAAAACCTAGTCATTGGTTACTCGCAGACTTCGGGTGGCAACGGTAACGTATCCGCTGGTGAGGCGTATACTTTAACCTATAACGGAAATAGCCCGGTAACATTAACAACAGCAGATACAAACCTCGTATTTGCGTATGGTACGGCTCAGATAACTCTAAGTTTGACCTCTGGAACAACGCTTGCGTTGACGGCCTCCGGGGATACTTTCGCTGTGACCTTCCTATCAAGCTCTGGTCCTGGTCTGACGGGAGCAACCGGTGCCGCTTATATCGGACTTGGTGCCCTTCAGATAACGGGTACTACGGCCGCTGACACGGGTAATATCACGCGTGGTATTTTGATTGGAGGCGGAGACTCCGCAATAACCGCGGCTACCCAGTCGACGCGTTACGTGCGCGCTGGAGATACAACGACACTCAACGCCGCGATAGCCGAATTGGATACGGCTTTGACTACGCTCCGTACAAATGCGCAAAGTTTAGGTACGAACGTGGCTCTTTTGAATACCCGTCTTGATTTCACCGAAGCATATGTCAATACATTGTCAGCCGGTTCTGACAAGTTGACTTTAGCGGATATCAATGAAGAAGGTGCGAACTTGTTAGCATTGCAGACAAGACAGCAGTTGGGTATCCAAGCACTGTCTTTGGCAGCGCAGGCTGAAGCTTCAATCTTACAGCTCTTCGGTTAAGTCTCGGAGAGCCAATAGGAAACACAATATAAGTATCAGGGGCCCCCACAAGGGGCCCCTCGTTTTTGGAAAGACAGAACTTTGATAAAGGCTGGTTACATAAGTCTTGGACACTTTTTTCAGAGTTTTTATTTGAAGATTTTGGATACATCATCGATTGAAAAGTTAAAGCCCCCAATTGAGTAATAGACTACAAGCAATGCTGTCAGAGACTACATCGAATTCTTTTGTAAATTTTAAGCGTGAAAAATTTTATGTTTTCTATTACCTTTAACAGTGTGAGGTTGTTCTCGCACAATTAGATTGGGGTGGGCGTGTAAATGGTTGACGATAGTGTGTTTCGCACAGCTTTCTCCAATATATCCCAAGCGTCTACGAGGGCTGCTTTCGAACAACGCTTTAATGCCATACAAAACGGTATCATCAACCGCCTAAACGATCAAATCGACAAGATCACTGATGATGGGACCGAGCGCAGGCTCGCCGAACTTCAATCGAGTCGTGACGATCTTTTTGACTACGTGGGAAAAGCAAACAATTACCTGTTTGCGGTTCAAACCAACCGGGCTAGGCTACAAGAAATCGCTCTCGGCTCTCTTAGCACTGCCGCGAAGGGGGAAGTTGATGGAGACGCAGACACTTTCACCGCGTCAGAAGCGGCGAACCTAAATGAGGCCAAAGAACATCTGATAGAGAATATGGGACGCATGCGTGCTGTATATTTCCCCGGACCAATTTCAGATCAGACTTTTGTGAATATTGTATATCATGATGCGCAGGCTCTAGATTCTTTGACAGCTGTCGCTGGAACTGTAGACGCAGAAGACTCTGCTTCGACGACTAACGATAATCGGGCGTTACTTGATTTACTAAGTCAGGTATCTGATCGAGCCGTAACATTGTCCGAGTCGACAAAAATACTAGAAGCGACAGTCAACGATATGATTATAAAGGGTCAGAAAGAAATACTCTCCATTGAGGCCACTCTCACAGAAATTACGGCAGTTGAAATCGCTAAAAAAACGGAAGAAATTGAGGCATTGAAGATCAAATACGGGAATCTTTTGCGAGCAATTTCTACAACGTTTGAAGTAAATAGTAGTATAGGTGATATGTTGGTAACTGGGACACGACCTCCACCTGACCGTACGTCTATTTTGAACCTTTTTGTATAAGGGCGTTCCTGTCTTTGGTTCCATTTTAAAACTGCATTAAATGTTAGAGCCGATAACTCCATATAAGAGTGTAAAATAACACGTAATGGATCTTGAAGAATTTTTTGATATCGCGCGAGGAAAAATTTCAACAGCGCCGAATGATCAAAAAGAGAAGGTAACGTATGAATTGCGTACAAATTTTTCTGGGTTGCCAGAGCCTCAATTAGAACGTCTCATGGCATACTGTGATTATTACAGCGGTAATACTCATGGTGCTCTCGCGCGTCTTAGTGAGTGTTATAATGAAGATAAGTATTTCGGTAATCTGATTGATTTTGGTGTTTTTTCTCTAGCTAACGGCAGTATTAGTTACCACGATTTAGACACCTTGATCTCCACGCTTGGTCTATTATCAAGGACCCTTCGGGAAAATAATTTTAACAAGTTTGCATTACGTGCTGATTTTGTGGCCTCGTCTCTTTTATTCCGGAGCCGTACCAATATTAAGCAGGCGACTGTTTTAAAAGATAAGTGGTACGATCATGCCGGAGCGTTATCCTATAGTGACCAAGATTTGGAGAATTTTTTTGATGACCCGTTTTCAATCCCGGAACACAAAAGGTTTTTGGGATATCTATGGTCATTCTCAGCTGAACTAGATCTAACACGGCGGTTAAACCGGATATTTACGGTGCATTTGTTGACAGATCGTGAACCTGAGCAACCAAAGCCGGAAATTTTTGGTGGTCTCGATCCCGACATAGTTGCACCTTACCATCTCAACCCATCTTTTGTGAGAATTAATGATTTTTTTGCGGAAATGCTCTTTGAAAATTGCCCGATTGGTCGTGCATTGGACCTCGGATGTGGTACGGGTTTGCTGGGTGAGCGGCAACGTGATTGTACTAAAAATCTCGTTGGTTTGGATATTAATTCGGCAGTATTAGAGGTGGCCCGTCGCAAAAACATTTACGATGAGTTGGTTGAGGAACCTATGATTGATTATCTTGTCCGGTCTGAGCCAGCATTCGATGCAATTACTGGGTGTATGGCTTTTGATTGGCACCCGGACTTGATGAGAGTGATCTCGCTCTCTTGGCAGAGACTCAACCTAGGTGGGAAAATGATGTTCGCTTTTAGCCCAGTTGACGAGGGCCCAATACGGGTCTCAAGAGGGAAAATGGGTGGGCTAAATTATTTTTGTTACAACCCAAAAAGTGTGGCCGAACATGCGACAGCTGTTGGATTTGAGTTAGAGCACGTGTTCGAGGGGCATTATCAGTGGAGCAGTGGTGTGTACATGCGGCTGAAAAAGCTTAAGTAAAGCTTTTACAAATTTTAATAACTTCGCGCTACGCTGTTATTAGTTTGAAGTTTCTCTCTATCGGATAAGGATACTGGTATGGAAATACCTTGGTACGGCTCACCAGAAGCCGCTGAGAGAATGGGGGCCTCCCTATCTCGGATCGTTAATGAATTCCACGCCTTAAGTTATGCCCAAGGGTGTTGGCGAAATACTAAGTGGATGGGCGTTACAACGTACAAAATACCAAATGATTTGTGGCTCTATCAGGAGATTATTGTCGAAGTTCAACCTGACCTTATAATTGAGACTGGCACCTACATGGGGGGTAGCGCTTTATTTATGGCCCATATACTAGAAATGATCGGTAAAGGCCGAATTGTTACTATTGATATAAATCGGCCTGAAAATCCACCTGAACATAAGCGTTTAGATTATATTCGAGGATCATCCACTGCATCGGACACAGTTAAAAAAATTGAGAAGATGGTGGGGTCTTTGCAGACAGTTTTAGTAATTTTAGACTCCAGTCACCTCACGGCACATGTACTGCGCGAAATGGAAATTTATTCAGAGATGGTCTCGAAAAATAGTTATCTTATTGTCGAAGACTCCAACGTGAACGGGCATCCAATTATACCGGGATATAGAGAAACTGTTGGAGATGAGCCGGGCGGACCAATGGAGGCTATTGATGCTTTCATGGCGGTTAATAATAATTTTGAGATCGATATCCAGCGCCATAGATATTTAATGACGTTCAATCCTCGTGGATACCTTCGAAGGACGGCATAGCGTCTTGTCAAGCGCTGTACCAATTGAGTTCTGGATTGTTTTACCTGTTAAGAATCCCGGCTGGGCTCATGACATCTTAAAAAATTTATCTTGGGGAATCAGTGCGGCTGGACACAAGTCTATGTTTGTCTTCGATCATGGAACTTTCGAAGCACGTAAAAAAGTGACGGAAGCCATTAAGAAGAAACATCAAGCGGGTGAGCCACTTGTAGTCATTGATTTATTTTTGCGCTTGAATGATGTTGGTTTACCGTCAGGTCACGAAACAAGACATTTCTCAATCATTGGCGATAGCCCAATTCACCATTTCAATAGACTGCGTAAGTCATCACCAAGTACCGTACTTGGCATTCCTGATCGCCGTTATGAGGAAATATACAAAGTTGTAGGTTTAAAACATCGCTGCGTTTTTATGCCATATTCCGGTTGTGACCCGATTCCCAATGCCTTGCCAATGGGGGAGCGGGACATTGATCTGTTGTTCACTGGTACAATTGGTATGACGCCATACTCGCCTGCATGGAATAAGTTAGTTGAGGGCTTGCCGCGGTTAGTAAAAGAGGCAGTAAACGAAGCCCTCGATGTAACGCTGAATGAGGACACGGCCGCTTTCATGGCCCTAATAAACGCCTTGGAGAAACGCGGCGTTGATTGGCATACAGAAAATGGAAAGACTTTGTTTCAGGCCCATAAAGCGGTTGAGACTTATGCAGAGACTTTACGAAGAATTGAAATTCTCACCGCAATGGAAGGCTTGAATCTCCATTTTATGGGCGATGTTAGTTACGATGTTTCAAAGCAGATATGTGGGTTCACAAAATTCCACAAATTTACTGATTTTGAGAACATGCTCGAATTAGTGAAACGCACAAAACTGTTAATTAATATCTGTCCAAAGCTGGCTGGAGGGGCACACACACGGATATGGAATGGTATTGCGCATGGTTGTGTAAATGCGACCACGCGCAGTTCTTTTTTGGATGAGGAGTTTGAGGATGGCGTCGATTTACTTAACCTTCCTGATGACTCGTTAGACTTGAATGGACGACTTTCTGAATTACTAAGGGACAATGAAAAACTCGATGATATGGTTTGTAATGCGAAGAAAAAATACACCGCCAAGCATTTGTGGCGTCATAGAGCAGCAGATATCGCTAGGGAGATGATACAGCCTAAATCATCAGTCCCGCCAGATTTAATGTTTTAAGTGAGATTTTGAGTGCGCATAAATAGCGGTCACAGCCAGAAGCCAGAAATATGGTTTCCTATCCTGCGTGCTGCAGATTGGGCACTTATCATGTCGCAAGACATGGCGCAGGGATTTAAAGCAGCGAACTACAGTGTTTTGATGTTATTATATAATGAATACCCTGAAAAACTTCGCGAATTTAGCACGGAGATTAGCAGAAAAATTGATAGCCAAGAGCCTTTCGTCATCATTGATATGAATATGTATTTTAATTTTGATGGATTTCCAAAAAATTTACGGCCCTGGCGCTTTACTTGGATTGGGGATAACCCTATTCACCATCACAAAAAGTTTTCAAATTTTTCTGATCAAACGTTGATTGGTACACCCGATCGAAGGTACTTAGATGTATATGAAGCATTAGGGTTTTCAAAAAACCTGATTTTTGTCCCGCACGCTGGCCCCCCACCCATAAAAGAGCCACTCCCCTCAATTAAGCGCGATATTCGAATTTTATTTGCGGGAAATTTTCGACTTGTTCCCGGTGAGGAGGAATGGCGAGCTTTTGGTTCTGGGCTTGACAAGCTCTATCTATCAGCGGTCGATGAAGCTGTAGAAAATATTCTTGAAAATCAAACAGAAACTTTTCAAGCGATGGGAACAGCCCTCGCTAATAGGGGGATATCTTGGCGTGATCTTAATCTTGAGGTGGTTGCTAACATACACCAGGTCGTCGAGTCATATGTCGAGGGTATAAATCGTTGGAGGATACTATCGGCTTTTGATGGTCAAGGATTAGAAATCGTTGGTGAAGTCTCCGATGCGGTTGCGCGTCGGCTCCCAAACACGACAATCCATAAGTTCCCTGGCTTTCGAGAAATGTTACAGATGGTTGGGCGATCTCGTGTGCTAGTAAACTCCACGCCTAAATTTTCAGGTGGGTCACATGATCGGATATGCAATGGGATGGCACGCGGAAGTGTGATTGCAACAACGCCGAGTACTTATTTGAAGGAATATTTTAATCACGGAGCTGAAGTATTTTACTTTTCTAAAGACCTCTCAGAGTCGGTTAATGAAATTATTAGCCGGCTGGAGGATTGGGATTTTTTGGACGAGATGACCAAAAAAGCTGGAGATAAGTATGACGCGAAACATACTTGGTCAAGCCGTGCAGAAGAGTTAGGGGAGGTTTTTACTTCCGCTGTTTCCCAGTTAAGCTGAGTAGAGAACTTGATGGTAGTACGGTACAAGATGCATGGGGGCGTCAGACAAAACTGTCCATGACGGCTTGGGCCGGTAAAGCTCAATAAACTTCGGGCGAAGGCTAACGAGTTTATCTTCATCAAATATATCTGCCAGCTCGCGGCAATAACCCAGATCAAAAACATCTCTAAATCCTGCCGGGGCCAGATCGCTAATCCCAACGCTGATAGGTTGGTACTTGCAGATTGGATTTTTTGTGTAAAATAATTTTGCCTTTCTAATGATATTTTCAAAATATTCATCAATGGTCGCAGGCAACATTTCTTGGAAACTATCTATATTAATTGCCAAGTCACAGGCTAATTCTTTCCATGTTTCTGGCGCTGTTGCATCTAGAAATTGTATTTTTTCGCTTTCATTCGGGATCGCGCGAGTTAGTACGGCACGACTTAAAGGTAACAGTTCCGGAAGATCAATAATTGTGTAGGATTGAAGCTTTGGCAGTAGGCGACTGAAAGCTTGGCAAGTTCTTCCGAAACCCGCCCCAATTTCAACAACCGTCTTAATACTGTTAGTTTCTGTGTTTTGATCAACAAATAAGAATTCGTCGACGGAAAATAAGTAATCCAAGTTGATATTGATGCCTTGGGCTCGCACGCTTATTGGATTCCCTACATTTGTATCCCCAATTTTCCGGTAATAATGGTAGAAGCGTTCGGATCGATTGCGAGCAGCCTCAAATAGGATGAACTTAAAATATCGCATGGTAGGATCTAAAGGGTCCCACGCTGCTAATCTGTTATTTGGCCCCCCCGGCCTGCGGAAGTTCGCGATAAACTCCTCGTCAACCCTTGAAAAGATATCTGAGGTCAGTGCCAACCATAGTTTTGATAAGTTTTGCGCCATTTAATTGATGTTAATATTATTTGCTTGTTTGAGAATTTTAATAGTTTCATAGATTGCAGTATTTATATCTCCTCGTGGGGAAAACCCTAGCGCTTGTAATTTTTCAAAAATAACCTCGTAAGAAAGTTGGTTCATAATCGGGGATTCGACAAAACTGACAGTAAGATTAGGGACAAATGATTTAATTACTTTGATAATATCTCGCACTGTGAAATTTGCCGTCAACACGTTATAGATTTGGTTATCAAATAAGTCTTGATTGATCATCATGGAGATGACTTGTGCAGCGTCATTGAGATCTAGGTATGGACGTTTTTGATCCATTGCCGTTCGCCATACGGTAAGCGGCTGCCCCATTATGGATTGCCAACAGAATTTATTAACGGCGGTATGAAAACGCATTCCAGGAGAAGTTCCAAAAATTGTCCCAAACCGGCACGTCACGTAACGCAGCCCATGCTTTTTTGATAATTGTTGGAGATGTGCCTCTTCGCGTAACTTGGTCTCAGCATAAGGGCTTTGTGGCTTAAGGTCACTGACTGCACAGTCCTCATCGACAGTTGTATCTTGTTTACCGTAAACACTTGTTGACGAGGGATGAAATAACCGTGTGCCGGTCTCTATGCAAGCATCAGCAACATGGGCTGTTGTAGCAAAATTATTCTGTTCGACTTCTGCGGCGTTGTCAAAGCTGGCAGTAGCATCGGTAATTGCTGCAAGTTGTATGACCACATCTGCATTATCAAATATCGGACGCAAGTCGATCTCGGCTACATCACCCTCAATAAATTTAAAGTTCCCCTCTCTTGGCAGATTAAATAAGGATGGATAACGTTGCGTGGCCATATTGTCTATCATCACAATTTCGCAACCCGGAATAGCGTTTGGCAACAAGTGAATAAGACGTGATCCGATGTGTCCAATGGCTCCAGTTACAATTATCTTCATAAGTCTTCAACTCGCACTTCATCGACTTGGAAAAAAATCTTAGTTTTGCACGGTGCCAGATGCAGTCACGTTCATTATAGATAACGGCTTATCAAACACTAACACAGTCCCGGCCTCTAGATATGCTTGTTCATCCCAAATAGCCCGTGGAATGATAATTTCTTTTTTGAGGTTGTTTATGCCTTAAGTTATAAAGATTGGACGATTATTTAACATAGCGTCAATGTTACCCGATCTACAAATGGGAATTTAATTTTGTGTTTTATGGGCATTCCAACTAGGTAAAGTTCCTATAGGAGCGTTGGATAATAATAAAAATGCGAGCCATGAAGAGAGGGAACTTTGTATTGTATTTCGGTACTGATAAATTTTCGAGAGAGTTGTGTATATTCTGAAAATCTATCAGTTGAGCTTCTGACAGTAAGAGCAAAATCTGCATTATGCCGTAATTCTATTATCAATAAATATCTCTATCCTTCTATTGATACCGTCCTCATCTAGAAATATCACGGATCAGCGCAGGATTTGAGACAAAATTCCGCCGCACGATGACCAATCTCGTCTCAGGACTTTTTAACAAAGACTTAATTACCGACTGGGCAAAAGTTCAAGAGCGTGCTCGCATGTATTTTGATGCGAACGAGAAGGACGCAAAATTTTCATATAACATTTTTTGCAAGGGAGGTTTATTAATAATGTTTGAGATAGAGCACTTTTTTTGCACAGGTTTGGTGTTAGCTAGAAAAAGTACTTATGACCAGGCTCAATCGAAGTTAAGAAGGCGTTGCTCATAAGCATCTGACTGGATGTGATAAAAGGCAAGATAGGTTCATTGTAGACTCGGCAAATCATGATGAACGGGTTCTGCGGTTCAGGGCGTAAGCTGAATGGTGATGCTTATCCCATTACCATAAGGTTAAACTCGTATGATACGTATAAACTTTATGCAATACGCGGAGAGAATATTACGCAGGACTTGATGTGAAATTTGTCTTTATTGTGCCGATGTTGGCCTTTTGTATTGGGCGTCCTGTGATCATCGCTCAGCCTAATACTCGTCTTCGCGGTCGCGGAGGGTGCGCCTTTAATAGGCCTTAATTAGATAGAAATTGTGATTTGTTAATATTTGCAGTAAAAAGTGGCATTTGGGATAAGTGTGGAAGATTAGTTTGTTTTAGGAAATCGCTTCATGAAAGGGCTTTAGAGGTCTTGGATCCTCTTGTGCTTCGGCAAAGCGCGGCCCAGAGAGCTAGGCCGGAAAATCTTAAGAGTATTATTCGAAGAGGGCTACTGGGGCGTTTAACTGGTGCTGTCCGATAGCTCGATAGCATAACTATAGGTCAGTGGCCTAATGGGTAAGGCTTCAGTCCTCGCCTCGTGGCTCGTATCATCATGTTCGCGCGCTGACAAGCTTGCGCGTACTAAGCGATTGCCCCCGATTGTTTGGGTGGTAATCAGCCCAAGCATAGCAGCTGATGTTCGAGGTGCTTCCAATTTCACCCGGCGCGTCTCATCTCCGATATCCATCCAACCTTCTGTCAGCCCCAATCCAGTTGAGCAGGTGATTAAGGGTGATACGGGTCTTCCATGATTAATATTTTTATCAAAAATTTCAAATATTTCTGGTTCAGTGCCCCCATTGTGGCACCGGTAAGATAAACGACTATGACTGAATAATTTGGGATTTAGAGTCACATGAGCCATACGAAGTGACCCAAGCAAGGGTTCTTGCCAGTGTAAAAGATATGAGACCTCTATCCTCGGGAGATATTCATTAATCCTGATCGTTTTCTCGATTTTGCCGAGTTCTGATCCGATTTGCATCGAAATGTCTACAAATCCATCGCCGGGTTGAATCTCAGGGTTACAATTTTGTAAATCAGTGACTTTTGGTTTTCCGGGTATTTCGCATGTTAAGAGATTTGTATAAAAGTCAGCGCCCCATGCAATATCATCAAAGAAACCATGCTGAATTGTACCAGCCCACCAATCCTCGCCTGGCCTTGGTCCAAAAGCCTGAACTGCACAGCCACGTCGTTTATTAAGGGTCACGGTAATATTTGGACTCACACAAATGATTGATCTCTCTGTGTCTTTTATATCGAAAATTTTTAACGGATTACCCGCCTTTGATGGGAAAAAAAGTGTCGGGACACAGGCTATCTCAGATACGCGCTGCCTGATCTTTTTCCAGCGCGCATCGTCAATATGGGTTCGAAAATCACTACTCCAGAGCTCCAGAATTTCGCGCCATGCCTCACTTGGAGACTGGATGGTTAATTTTTCAAATATTCTCCAGCAAGCCGTGTTTAGCGCTAAATCATCGCGGCCGGTCACGGCCCATCTCACAATGTTGTACTTAGGTTGCTTTTTGACACAAATTGGGGCGGAAGCAGTTGGCAGCTTTAATATCTGACGGTTAGCCGAGTTGATTGCGTTATCCAAAATATCGGCGGGAGTGGTTAGAAAGATATCATCTCGGGTCGCAAGGTGGCGCCACATTGCGCCGATACGTTGCCATTCGCCAGTGGGATGGATATCCGGCTCTGTTTGGTATCGGCCGGGGCGATAGTCGAAGATTTCTGCGTCACTGCTATAGATTGCAAGAAAACCGTCTTTTGACCCCTCCAACCTTGATGAGATATAACTGTTCAATTCATCGAGATCGTTCTCACCGTGGGCGTAGCGCTGGAACCTTTGAAATACAATGGCATCACACCAAATAATGGGAATAGTATTCCCGCGGTCGTCACCAGCGGTTTGAATACACCTCCCCCAAGAACGCTCCCAATCCTTGTGCGTGCTGTATATACTTGCCCAATCAAGAATGATTGCTTCGTATCCTGCTTCCAAATAAATTTGAATGAGGCCGGATGAGAATGCTTGCTCATTAACTAGTGCGATTCGAGGAACCACCCCTAAAAGCGACTTATATACCTCGATTCCGATTCGCTGATTGGAAGCGTTGACGGCCGCTGGCATTAAAGGCCCGATTGCTTGTATGTATCCACTGCCGATGAACTCGCAAAGTCCATCCTTTATGAGTTGCTGAATTTCTGCAATCATATTTTGGTCGAGTTTATCAATCTGCTCGAGTGTCCAACCGCTGGCCTCGATAGCAATTGGGCACGCATTCTCGCGCGCTTGGTAAAGCAATGGCCAGTAGCAACGCTCAAGCACTCTCGAGCGTTCACTTTCGGGAATGGATGAGAATGCCAGATTAAGATGAAAAAGGTTGTATAGCCGGGTTCTCTGCATTTTCCTTAATTCTTTGTTGTGATGCGGATTCCAGTTAAGGCTTTTTGCATCGTCTCTAATGCTTCTTTGCGGGTAGGAGCACAAGTCATTACCACACCCGCCGATCCGCCTGCATTTTTCGGGGATTGAATATAGTCGCCAATTTTTGACCAAACTTCTGCGTGTGCAACGTGCTCCATTGAACAAATTTTCTCAATGCCTGCTACACTTGTAACATATCCCGGCGTGGGAAAAATATAACGTTGAATTACGTACTTTCTAAATTTTGGTGTTAAGTGATCTGGGTTTACACGTAAGCCCATTGCTAATCTTGCGACGGGAAGGACAGTAGATACTCCTGTATTAAGCGGAATTTCATAGGTGCAGAAGTAACCTCCACTTAAGCGCAATGCTACTTCGATGACGAAAGCCTGACGGCCGTTGAAGACTAGATCGCCTTTGATAATGCCATTCGTCAATTCGAGCGCGGTTGCAACGCTTTGGATTACATTATGTGCATTTTTTATGTGCTCATCAGATAATAGGCTGGGCAGGTCGCCGCCATTCTCGACAATATATGGCGCATATTTCTCCAATAGTTCGTAATTCCGATCCGATATGCCCACGGTATAGGCCACACCATCTAAGATGATACTTTCCGTGCTTATCTGTGGACCCGGCATGAAATCTTCAACGATAACTCTTCGAGACGGCGACCATTCTTGAGCGTGAAAAAAAGCTTTGTAAAGACCGGCCTGTCTGCGGACCCAGGAGACGCCTTTTGACCCACGACTATCTGCAGGCTTAACCACTACTCCGTTGGGATAACGTATAGCGAAATCTTGTAATTCCTCGTGATGGTAAATTTCTCTGAAAGCAGGTGTTGGAATGCCTTGTTCTAAAAATCGGGACTTTAATGCTACTTTGTTGACTGACAGGTCAGCCGTTGCAATGGAAATACCGGGAAGCATGAGATGATGTGCGATCCGTGCTGCGACATGAGGAGCGTCAATAGCTAGGCACATGACGCCATCAATGGGCTGAACCATATTGTGATAGGTTTCAATTTTCGGCAAGCATTGGTCAAAATGATATGCGCTTGCGATAATGGTGTCGGCGCAATATACGAAACCAGGCGCGTTTCTATCTATATCGCAGCCAACTAATCGCCAACCCTCCGCGGCGAGTTGTCGCAAGCCTTCGATAGCTTGATTGCCTGCACCAAGGACAAGGAGGTTTTTACTCAAAAATACAGTCCCCCATTCACATTTATAGTCTGTGCGGTAATGTAACTGCTGTTATTAGAAGCTAAAAACACAACAGAATGAGCAACTTCTTCCATCGATCCCATGCGGTTAAGCAAAACCGCTTCTGCAGCTTTTTTTACCGTTGGTGAACTCAAGCTTGCCTCCGCCATATTGGAAGTGATAAGTCCAGCCGCGATGGTATTTGAGCGGATGCCCTGTTCGGCCCCAAATCGTGCTGCGACTTGGGATAGAGAAATTAACCCGGCTTTGCTGGCGGCATAATGCGCGGTTCGTGGCCCACCATATTGACCGCTAACGGATCCGATATTGATAATGCTAGCGTTATGCGCCTTGCATAAATAGGGGAGGGCCTCTTGAATGCAGACAAATGGTCCTCGAAGATTGACCGCCATAATTTCGTTCCAGTCATCATCAGTAATTTGGTCTAAATCAGTTGGCTTGTTTATGCCTGCATTATTAACCAAAACATCTATCCCACCCATGCGCTCCGCGGCACTTGCCATAGCATCTCTAACGCAACTCCGCTTGCGGACATCCATATGATGTGAAAAAGCGATGCCGCCGATACGCGTGATTTCCTTAACGACCTTTGCAGCAGCGTCCTCTTGACTACTGAAGGTAAATGATACCAGTGCGCCTTCGGCCGCCAAAGCTTTGCTGATCTCACGCCCAATCCCCCGGCTACCGCCGGTAACGAATGCTTTTTTCCCCGCTAACTGCATTGTTATTTTCCTTTCCGCATAATAGCTTTTCGGGCCGCCTCAGAGATGAACTGCGCTGTGAGCCCGTATAACTCAGCTAATTCTTCCGGTTCACCCGATTTTCCAAAGGTGTCGCGGACGCCGACAAATTCTTGCGGCACAGGGAAGGTCATGGTCAGTGCTTCTGCTACAGCCCCTCCCAAGCCGCCATAAATGTTGTGATCCTCCGCTGAGACTATCGCGCCCGTCTCTCGGGCGCATGTCTCTATCAAATGCCTATCTAAAGGTTTAATACTTGACATATTTACAACGCGAGCAGAGATACCGTCGTTCTTTAATAATTTTGAAGCCTCCACCGCGCGTGCCACTTCAACTCCACACGCAATAATAGTAACGTCATCACCGTCGACCAATATATCACCTTTCCCGATCGTCATTTTGTGGGCGCTCCCATAAACGGTCTTTGCTGGCGAGCGCCCGGTGCGGAGATACAATGGCCCATTAAATTCCACAATCACCTCGGCTGCTGCATATGCTTCATTTGGATCAGCAGCCGATAAAACCGTCATTCCGGGAATAGCCCTAAAGATTGCCAGGTCCTCGAGACATTGTGCAGAGGCCCCATCTGGCCCTACGTCAAGTCCGGGGTGACTTGCTACAATTTTTACATTACGTTCAGTGTAAGCGAGCGAAAGCCTGGCTTGTTCAACGGCCCGCAATGCAAATACTGCAAATGTCGTAACGATTGGTATTAATCCCGTCGCTGCAAGACCGCCTGCCATTGCCATCATGTTTTGCTCGGCTATTCCGCATTGAATAAATCGATCTGGGAATGCTTTTCGAAAGTGATGCAGGCCTGTACCACCAGCTACATCCGCATCTAAGACAACAATTCGTTTGTTTTCTGATGCTAGTTGGGTGATACCGCGGCCAAAGGCTTCGCGGAGTGTGTCTCCGCTGCTGCCGAGCTGAAGAGGTTCTTTTACATCAGTCATAATGCCACCTTTGAGAAAATAGTACCGTCGATCCATGCTGGGGTCTCAGTTTCATGCACCCCGAGCTCTATAAGGGATTTGGTGAAATCCTCGTCAGTGAGCAGAAGGCTGCCGTGCCAGTTAGGCTTCCCGACCATGAACGAGACCCCTTGCCCTTTTCGTGTATGTGCGAGGATTATTGTAGGACTTGATGTATCTTTCCGAGCTTGATCAAATCCTCCTGCAATTTCATTTAGATTGTGACCATCGATTTCAGTGACGTTCCAGCCAAAAGCCCGGAGTTTGTCTTGTAATGGCTCTAACCCCATAATTTTGGCGTTAGTGTTATCACTTTGTAATTTGTTGTAATCAATGATGGCGCACAGGTTTCCAAGTTTATGATGGTTTGCAAACATTAAAGCTTCCCATACCTCTCCTTCCTGCATTTCACCATCACCCAAAAGCGCATAAACACGATTACTCCACCCTTGCATACGTGCGCCCAACGCTATACCGCACGCGACAGATATACCCTGCCCGAGTGAGCCCGTGCTGGTCTCAGCTAGGGGTGTGGCACCGACGTGGGGGTGCCCTTCTAGCCTGCCTGCTAAATGACGAAGTGTTGTCAATTCTTGAGGATTTATAAGCTTAGTTGCGGCCCAAGCTGCATAAAGGGCCGGACAAGCATGACCTTTCGACATGATAAAACGGTTCCGTTCAGAGGCGGGTACATCCTTGTCCTGTGAGCCTAGTTCATTTCCATACAAAACTGCGAGGATGTCTGAACATGAAAGCGCACCGCCTGGGTGCCCAGAGGTTGCTGAGTGGATTGATAAAAGGGCATATCGGCGGATTTGTCGTGCTAAAACTGCAATGTCATTGGGATTCATAAGGTTCGCTCCATAATTTTATATTTTCTTTGCAAATGCGATTGCGAGCCGACCCAAATTAGCCTTTGCCAATGAGTCGTATAAAAGATTGAGGGTTTGACGCCCGGCTCTTGCTAAAGTCATATCGAACGATTTACGCCACTCATGTAATTGACGTCCTAATTCGGGTTTCAATGTGTAGTTTTGTCCCATCAAGAGAAAGAATTCCATTGGGAAATTGGTGGTTCTTTCAAGAACTTGAAATCCAGCTTTAGCAATCAGCTGTTCCAAACTTTCAAAGGAAAAATAGTTTACATGGTGTTCTGGGACTACCCACCACTCCTTAAAATTCATCTCGGATACTAATGCTCGTTGGAAGTGATTGAAGTCGTTAGGAACGGAAACGGCTAAAATACCGTTTTCGACCATTATGGAGTGAGCGGTTTGTAGGATCCTTAGCGGGTCGGAGACATGTTCCAGAACTTCGCTCATGTGAACCACGTCAAATGGACCAATATCTTCATCTAAGGTCTCAGATACAAAGCCTTGCCTAACATTAAGGCCATTACCTTGGCAAAATGCTGTGGCAAGGGGAGACGGTTCAATGCCGGTACCTATCCAGCCTCGTTTCTTGCAAGCATTTAGAAACGCGCCCGGACCGCATCCAATATCAAGAATACGGGTAGTACTTTGGTAATTAAGAAGTTTTGCAACGCGATCGAGACGCAGGTCAAAAGAGAGGTTAGACCATTCAGCATCTTCTAGTGATTGGTCTAGATAGTCGGTTTTTTCCTCTTGATAGAATTGTTTCTCGTAAAGATTTTTTTGCTGCTCCATTGAGGGGAGGGGAATAATGTGGGTAAAACCGCAAGTCTCACACGCAATGAGTTCTTTGGACGAATGAGACGTAACGACAAATCCGATGTGTTTTTTACCTTCACTATCACTCCATTCCACTTTTCTTGTCATGATTAATCTGTCTCCTTTTGAATCAGATCTCCGATCGTTTTAGCAAAATGATATCCTCCGCCTGTCATCACGTTCATCGCGTTCATGCGCAACGAAACTCGCAGATTTGAGTCGTGGCACAATGATTGAAGTAACTGTGCAGCCTCTTCAGGTAGACCAGAAAGGCAGACTTCACTGCTTTGAAAAGCCTGCCATTCTTGATTGGAAATTCGGTCGTTAGGATAGATGCCGACTGCCGGGACCCCAGCTAGGAGGCATTCGAACAAGCTGACGCCGTACACACAGAGCGCGACGTCCGCCCGATACAAGCTCCCTGCGAGGTTGTTGGGGGCTATTGACACTCTGAAGTTATTTGCTTCATTTGGATAGTTTGGAGCTTTTGCAAATGGGCCTTGTATCCAAGTGATCATTATGTCGGGTGGAAGGGCGTGAATTAGCTTTTCAGGCCAATCCCGGCCAAGATTATCTACATCTGCAGCACCGGTTAGGACGATACAATTCTTTATCGTGTTGCTAGAAAGATTTTTCTTAGGAATTTTTGGAAGCAAAAATGCATCCCAGCCGAATACCGCTTTGTTCTTTATGAGCGTTTTAGTATGATCTGGTAAAAAAAATGATGGGAAATAATATAGGTCTCCGTATCCATCGGCCCATGGGCGATCTACGATTATTGTGCGGCATTCAATATTTCTACAATGACGCAGAATATTTTTAAGCCAAGGTTTTTCATCGGACATATCGATGACAAGTGCATTAGGTGGGGAGGAATTGAGGTGCTCCATAACGATCTCTTCTGTGAGAGAATTAACGTATTGATGCGGTAGTATTTCTAGTTCCCAATGGTCGGATTTTGGCCCCTCAATTACTACTGAGACGCCAGCAGATAAATGGTCTTGCAATGCTCCGGCCGCCACGGTCATACGCGATACATGGCCAAGTCCAACATGTGGGCCACATTGTGTAAGTAAGGTGACTGTGATAGAAGATTCGTGTACCGTCTTTTGCCTTACATGGGAGTTCAGTTCACGTAATTCGGGATCATCATGGAGGCGTTTCACGACTTGGCGGAGGTCGACGATAGAATCTCCGTCGTGCTCTTCAAACCAATCGTCGTAGATACGTCGCATAAATCTGTAATCGCTCGGCGTATCAACAGAAATTCGGTGCTCTATCGATGCAAAGCAAGGTTCTTCCGGTGCATAAACAATCTTATCCGGCGTGACTTTATTCAAAACATGATAAATAGCCCCGACATGCTCGAGTTCGAAGGGCTTAGTGGCTTTTTCAACCATGCGGTTCCAAAATTTTCTGCGGTAAATAGATACTCCCTCATGAATATACGTTCCGCCATTTGGAAGCGGAGGCGGGTCTACTACATCACCATCAGGGTCGGCCAATAATAGATTTACCCGGCGTCTCAAGGTTGGTGGGTCAATAAGTGGCGAGTCACCGCAGACATACATTAAGATATCCGCACTAAACTTTTCGACGACCTTGTTGACACGCGCCATCAAATTATTGACGTCACCTATGTAGGCGTAATAGTTGACCCCTTCTCCTTTAGCCCAAGTAATTAGCGGTTTATTAAAATCATCAGCCGTTGTGGCAAGCACTATATCATCAAGGTTAGGTATTTCACGTAACCGTCGAAGCACATGTGTGATCAGAGGTCGCCCTGAAAGGTCAAGCAGTTGTTTACCTGGTAATCTGCTGGAGTTTAAGCGCGCGCCGATGATTGCTATTAACCGTTCACGCATGATTGCCCTGTGGAATGCCCCCCATGATGTACCTCAAAGTAAATTTGCTTGTACGAGGTAGCTACAAAGGAATAATTAGTGTAAAAAATTCAAAGACATTGTGTTGGTAAAATGTTAATAAATACTTGTTTAATAGTGATTATGTGCTTGCAAACCAGAAAGGAATGCAGCGATGAAAAAAATAAAAAATGTGCTGGCAGCCCACGAGTTTAGAGACTTAGCTGCTTTTGTGCCAAAGTCGCGGAACGAATATCAAGAAATAAACCAGATTGCTTACAATCTAAAGTTAAATACTCAACTGCCTACAACCGTCCATATAGAACCTACCAATAAATGTAATCAAACCTGTGTTATGTGTGTTCACCCAGACATGCAGAGGTCCGTTACGTTCATTGAGGATGAGATTGCGAACAAGGCGATCGATGAATGCGCCAAATTTGGTATTTACTCTGTGCATTTTTTCTTTTTTGGCGAGCCTTTTATGAACCGGAAAACCATCAAATATATTACCCGGGCGAAGAGAAAGGGTATTCCGATGGTGTCAGTAACGACAAATTTTACAACTATTAAAGATAGCGAAATTGAGGAACTTGTTACTAGTGGTTTGAATTCGATTCATATCTCGTTTGAGGGGATAGACCGACAAACTTACCGCGATATTCGGGGTACGGATAGCTATGAACGGGTGTTGAGAAACCTAAATCGACTTTATCACTTTAAAGAAGTACATCGATCTGAGTCACCCTGGATCTCATTGACCTATGTCCGGACCGAGGAGAGTGATAAGCAGATTGAAGCCTTTCAGTCCGCGTGGCGGGATAAAGTCAATAGCATTCACATTAGCCCCCAATTTGATTACATCGGTCGTGCTCCGATCCGTAAAAAGCAAGTTGATCTAAACTCAGAGAACATCATGGATCGCAGTCGGGAAAAACGATTACCATGCCGTCAGCTTTGGTTACGGCTTGTGGTGCTCTCGAACGGTGAATTGGTTCCGTGCAGCCAAAATATTGATGGGGAACTCTCGATAGGTAACATTAAGGAAATGACAATTGCTGAGGCGTGGCAAGGCGACAAGATGCTAGAGCTTCGCGCTCAGCACTTGGTAAATAGAATCCCTGATTCTTGCGTGTGCAGTACTTGTATTGACTGGGATTGGAGTGGTCGCTTTGAAGGCCGGCCTAAGACCCCGGAAGCTGCTCAATGACGTTTGTACCGGCGGGGGCAGCAAGTTTGCTTGCGCGTCGTAACTTCCGCACCGAAGCTTTGTGCAATATCCCTAGTTGTCCTGCTTGTAATCGAGATAATGGCGACGCAGAGGTATTGGAGGAGGATTTTATTGAAATTTTCGGTGATCCGCATTTTTTCTCAGTCGATCTCTGCCGAGGTTGTGGCTTAATTTTCAGTAGAACCCGTTCAGTCAATAAAAGTCTATATTCGCCCAAGTTTGATTTTGAGAAAGAACATGGACATCAAAGTGCGCCTTTGGCACCGTTAACAGAAGATGCTTGGAATTACAGGACTAAAGCTAGGCAGGTAGAGGAATTGATCAAACTCTCATCTGGAAGTAACCAAATTTCGTTTATGGAAGTTGGAGCCTCCGATGGAATGCTTTTTAGAATGTATAGAGAGCGGGCACGGCTTGAAGGGGTTCAGGTGGAGGGCGTGCTTGTAGAAAGCAGCGGTGCTGCGTTAGCGTGCGAAATTATTAGGGGTTGTCGTGTTCTGATGTCATCGGCTGAAGAGGATTTAGATATAGCCAGTCAAAGCCAAGACTTTATAGTCATGTCTCATTGTTTGGAACATTTTGAGAGCCCAAGGGTTTTGTTGACCCGGATGCGTAGGTATTTAAAACCAGGTGGGGTGATATACATTGAGGTGCCCGACGGGCTGCGCTTTGACCGGAGTATTGCGACGCCTTTAGGTTATTTCCACATTGCAAATTTCAATGTGATTAATCTCTCCGAAATGATCGAAGCGGCAGGTTATGAGTTGGTTGACGTTTTAGCGCGAGATCATTACCCCGGTCTTCGGGTCGTTGCGCGGCGCAGTACGAAAAGCAAAACGCATATGGTCTATACCCGACCTAACTCCTTGTCAGTAAAATTATCAACCAGTGCGATCCAGCGATGGCGTGAGAAGGCTTGTGCTGCATTTAAAAAGCTTGATTCCGTGGGTATTGGTAAGCGTCGTTTAGTATATGGTGCGGGAACTCATACAGTGGCACTACTTCGCCGATATCCCGAATGGTTAGATGATGCATCGACCTCTTTTGCGGATAGTAATTTACGGCTTAATCGTTTTTTAAACCGGCCAGTAATGAACTTGAATGACATTAATTTTGAGCAGTTTGATCAAGTTTTTATTTCAACATATGCCTATCAAGAGGATGTCGAAAAAAGCCTCATAAATTCTGGATGCCCTTCCTCAAAGCTATACAAGTTTTATGATGATATTTTCGCTTACGTTGGCTAAATCTTTTTCAGCTTATTAACATTTATTAGAAATTTTTCTATTTTCCCTAGGCTTCTAGTTTAATGGATGGGTGCAAACCATCATCGTTGCTGCTGTCCGACGGCCCAGTGGTATCCGTCTCGGCAGGTGTGTCATCTTCTGGGTTCCCTAATAATCCGGACGCAATATTGCGGTTAATGTCAATCAGTGTCACCGCTCGCTCTGGGCTAGGATGGCTCATAACTGAAATCGTGTGTTGATCAATAAATTTACATAATGTGAGAATATTCTGGCGAATAGGGGCAGGTAGTTGGTTCTCACCAACCAATTGTTCTGCTTGAATTATTGTCCAAACACGCAAATTGAGACGAAGCGCAACGCGCAGTTTTTCTCTGTCTTCGGCTTTGTTCAAGTCCCCGTATTGAATTACAGCGGCAATTCTTCTTGCCGCCTCAATTAAGGCCCAAGCTTCGTTGCGGGAGGGATTACCGGGTTTAGGTACCCTTTGTATTTCATATTTTTCAACTGCTTTGTCAGTGGACAACTTAAATCTCCGCTGGTTCTGTGAAAATCTTAACAGGTTTCCTCATGCACTAGGTGGTAGGGTACGTTAATTCACTTAACTAGCTATTAATACAATTCAATAAATATTGGCCTAATATTGCCAAAACTTCGAATTTACTGCAATGGTTCTCGCAACAAGATGGTGAAACTCTTATTTGCCTCAAAATTTCAAGTGACAATTTCTGTGGAGAAGAATGACGATGACGGGGCCGACCACACAATTCATTGCAGAAATTTCTAGTAATCATGGACAAGAATTAGGGCGGTGCCTCTCCTTTGTCGAGGCTGCTGTCGCGAGTGGTTGTGACGCTGTCAAATTCCAAATGTTTGAAATCGATAAATTATTTTCTAAGGAGGTTCTTGCAAATAGCCAAAAGCATCGCGAACGCGAGGCTTGGGAGCTACCTGAGGCGTTTCTGAAGCCTATCGCGTTAGCATGCCAAAATTCTGGGATCAGTTTTGGATGCACACCATTTTATTTGGACGCGATACAAAAACTTGTCGCGTATGTTGATTTTTTCAAAATTGCTTCGTACGAATTACTTTGGGATGAATTGATTCGCGCCTGCTCAGAAACTGGTAAACCAATAATCTTATCGACTGGAATGGCAACGCTCAAAGAAGTAATGCATGCGGTCGAGGTTGCAAAACGTGCGGGTGCGAAGGATTTGACGGTTCTTCATTGTGTGTCAGCGTATCCTGCACCGCTCGAACAATGTAATTTAGCAGCTATCGAGACAATTAGACAAAATACTGGATGTAAAGCCGGTTGGTCAGATCATACAGTTTCTCCTGCTATTATAAACCGGTCTATAAATCGATGGGGGGCCGAGGTCATTGAGTTTCACCTCGATCTGGAGGGATGTGGTTCAGAGTTTGCTTCTGGTCACTGCTGGCTCCCAGATCAGATCGCGGCAGTAATTTCTGATGTGCGCATTGGGTCTGACGCTGACGGGAGCGGTATTAAATATCCAGCTACGGCTGAATTACCCGATCGGCTTTGGCGCGCGGATCCGGATGATGGTTTGCGACCATTAAAGCAAATTCGCAAAACTCTGTAGGCGCCTATATTCCCAATACGGACTTAAGCGTTTCGGTAATACGTTCGACATCGCTATTTGTCATTGTGCTAAATAATGGCAGTGTCAGAACACTTCCATAGTACTGATCTGCCCCCCGTAATTTGGCTTCACCGTAGCGGGCTAGATAGTAGGGCTGTTGGTGAACGGGAATATAGTGGACCTGGGTGCCGATTCCGTCCTTATGGAGTTCTGACATAATTACGGCACGGTCTTTTTTGATTCTTTTAAAATCAATATGAACAACACAAAGATGCCAAGCTTTGTCAAGCTCGTCTCTCTCGGGCAACGGCTCAACTATAGGTGCGAGAACGCTTAGACACATGCGGTAATGACTCAATAACGCTCGTCGTTGTTTTGAGAATTCATTAAGCTTGTCTAGCTGACTTGACCCTAGCGCACAATGAATGTCACTGGCCCGATAATTAAAACCGAGTTCTGGCATTTCATAGTACCAAGGGTTTATGAGACCATCTGATGAATGAGCCTGATGGTGAATTTGGAATTCGTTTGGATCGCGAGTCATGCCTACGGTTCGGAGCCGTTTTATTCGTTGGTCAATTTTGGCATTATTAGTAGTAATGGCGCCTCCTTCGCCCATCGCAATTGTTTTAACGGGGTGAAAAGAAAATGTTGACATTATGCTGTCGGCGCATCTGCCAACAGAAACAACCGATCCTTTCGAGGTGAACTGCTCACCTCCCAATGCGTGACAGGCATCTTCTACAATCATCGATGCCTCCACCCTCGGAACTTCAATAAGCGATGGAATGTCGACTGTCTGGCCGTTAACGTGCACGGGGAAAATGGCTTTGACCTCGCCGCTCGCCTTATCACATGCTTCCGCGAGGGTCTCGGCAGTCATAAGCCCAGTTTTCGCGTCGACATCGGCAAATACGACCTCTGCGCCCACGTATCGCGCTGCGTTAGCAGTTGCAAGAAACGTTATCGTCGGTACAACAACATGATCTCCCGGAGCTAAATCTAGAGCCATTGCTGCGAGATGCAATGCTGCAGTGCCGTTGCTGATTGCAGATACATACTTGGCGCCCGTGACTTCTGAGAGTTTGTGTTCAAATAATGCAACTGCTGGACCGGTGGTTAGATATTCGCCACGCAGGACGTCGGTTACGGCCTTAATGTCTTTTTCGTCAATAACTTGGCGCCCGTATGGAAGAAATGGGAGCCTATCGTTTACCATACTATACCTCTGCGATTGATTGATTGATAATCTCGAGAAGCTGATTGCCGTTGAGCCAATCTGGGTTTTTATCGCTGGAGTAACAAAACCCTCTTGGTACTTTTGTCGCTCTCTGGGGCAAAGCGTGCTGATCCAGATTTCTGTAAAATGGTTCGATCACAAAGTGATCTTTAAATTCTAAAGTATCGCGTGCGTCATCCTCGGTAATCATAACCTCATGTAGTTTTTCTCCGGGGCGAATGCCAATAATTTTATGCTTGGCGCTGGGCGCCAATGCCCTAGCGAGATCTGTAATACGCATGCTGGGTATTTTTGGAACAAAAACTTCACCGCCACGCATAATCTGAAGATTTTGCAGCACGAAATCAACGCCTTGTTGCAGTGTGATCCAGAATCTAGTCATGTCGGGATCGGTAATGGGGATTGTATCGTTGCCATCCTTCGCTAATTTCTGGAACAAAGGCACAACGCTTCCGCGTGACCCAACAACGTTACCATAGCGCACGCAGGAAAATATGGTTCCCGACTCTCCGCTTAAGCGATTAGCGGCAATAAATATTTTATCTGATGCCAACTTGCTAGCCCCGTATAGGTTTATGGGGTTTGCTGCCTTGTCAGTAGATAGTGCGATCAGTCGCTTGACCTCACTATCAATGCACGCCATGACAAGGTTTTCAGCCCCTAAAACGTTTGTGTGGATGCACTCTGTTGGATTGTACTCGGCGGCGGGAACTTGCTTAAGAGCAGCAGTATGCACAACAGTGTCAATGCCGCGAAGAGCTAATTTGAGTCGTTCGATGTTACGAACGTCACCCAAGAAATATCGTAAACAACGATGTTTTAAGGGATCAAAACGGTGTTGCATTTCATACTGTTTAAGTTCGTCACGGGAGTATACAACTAGGCGTCTGGGTTTGTATCTCTTTAGAACGGTTTCAATAAACTTTTGGCCAAACGATCCCGTCCCGCCGGTAACAAGAATAGACCGGCCATTAAGGCCTGAGTCGTATGGCTCAGTGCTATTAGCGTTCACGCGCGTATCTCCAGTTTGTTTGCGAAGTACCTCTAACCACTTTGATTGTTTTTAATCACCAAAGCCAAAGTTTTTGTAAACCGCAGGTTCGAACCTCTCCGCTTGTTATCAAGGAGTTGCCTCCAGAAGACCCACGGTTGTTCCCTTCATGTTTTTGACCCTTGGCATGAGCAAGTCCTAAATTATATGTAATTCGTCAAGCTAAGCTGCCTGATTCTTGAAAATACCTGATAAGAAACTTGGAGTGTTCGTTGATCATCAAGAAGGCGAGTAATAGCTTCAGTGGGATTTATATTCTCGATATCGGAAATACGAGAATCAAAAAATGCAATTAATGTAGTGTGCTGTTGATTAATGTCATTTATGAGTACTCGGTTAAAACTGTTATCTGAGCGCGCTTCTGTCAAGTTTCCATCCAGTTCCGTGCCAAACGGCGGTGTGCCGCCAATGGTGCGCTCTAATGAGGCATCGAGCAGAAAAAGTGCATCATTGACGCGTGTTGTATTTTGATCCAATCCTCCGTCCGTGCCATAAACACCCTGTAAAATGTGCTTCATCGCTCGTATTGCTTTCTCAATCGCGGGGTTAATTGCATTAAAATCCTCAGAGAAACTTCGGTCTGAAGTGACCCTATGAGATGTGGCGGTCTCATCTCCTGAATAGTAGTTGCTGGCATCGATTTGACCCCCTACGGAGAAAATCTGCATCCGGACTTCTTGTGAATTTTCTGTCCCTGTCGCGGCAATATCTTCTGCCACGGTCAGGGTTGAGCCATCTGATGAGATGCTGCTAATTGTGTATTCTTGATTGAAGCCGGCGGTAGAGGCTCCGGACACAGTAAATCTTTGCCCAGCCTGCAAATTGTTAAAGACACCTGTTGTGATTGCTGCGCTGCCGTTAGTTTGGATTTGGATTGTATCCGATCCGGCTGCACCAACATTTGTAAAGACTAATTGCGACTTTGACTCATAATTAAAAGTAACCGTGCCCGCACCAGCAAAGGTTACCCCTGCACTGTCCGTTTCAGTCGCCCCTAATGCCTCTGTGACGGTAACTTTGGAGTTATCTGAAGATATGGCAGAAATCGTGAAAGTCCCGTTATTGTTGGTAGAATTGGTAATGGTGATTTGGTTGCCAACGGCTAAGTCTTCAAAAATATCAGGCACTGCTGTAGAGGTTCCACTTTGTCGCACTTCAATTGTTCCTGCAGAAGTGTCGAAATACACGTCGGTAAAACTGCGCATATCAAAAAATGTGGCCGCAGATGAATCGGATGAGGTGGTCCCTTCATCTGTAAGTTTAACGGATTCAATAACAAGATTAGTGCCATCGTTGGATTTGACGGTATAGGTCCCATCGTTTTGCGTTGAACCTGAGACCGTAAATGCGCTGCCCGCAGTAATCGCGGAGAGGCCATTAGCCGTTGAGGCTACGATCGTATCATTTGAACGTGTAAATGACAGAGTGCCGAAGTTGTTTGTGTCAAGTGTTAGGGTTTTTGGCGGATCTGATGTGTCAGGATAGGTGATCGTCATATTGGCAATGTTTGACTCATCTGTTAGTTGCTCTGTGTTGATCGTTAGGGTTCTGCCGTCAGTTGAAACGCTCTCAACCGTGTAAGTCCCATCGTTGCTCGTCGTGTTAGACAATGTAATTTGTGTCCCTGCCGCGACGTTGGAGAACATTGCTGATGACGCCTCAACAGTGCTTGATCCGCTTGTTGTAGCATCCCCGTCGCTATCCTGGCGAAACTGAAGAAAATTGGTATTCGTGATATGTTGTTTGTTTTCATTATTTGTATCTGAAGATATTGTAAAATCTGCCATGTGTGCGCTGCGGGTGGTGGGCACGAGGCTTCTCGCACCATCAAACGTGGCTTGGAATGCACTTACAGTTGTAATACCAAGATCGACGGGCTGTGTAGTCACGCGAGTGCCCGCGAAGAGGTATCGGCCGGCCACATCAGTGTTCAAAAGCATTTGCATACTTTTGAGGGCTCTTACCGCTGACTCTTGAACATCCTGCACCCGTTCTTCATTTTTAACCTCAAAGGTCCCAAATGTGCGGACATCGGAACGAAAATCTTCAATGACATCGTATAAGCCGTCAAAAACGGTTTCCTTGACTTCTAAACCTACATCCTTTTGTTGATTAGTTGACACGAACCGTGTTAATGCATCCCGAGTGTTTTCGGTGTTGAGAAGGTGTTGCGAGTTGATGGCGATCCCACGGTAGTCTGAAGATCTTTTTTCGCTCGCAACTTGCGCCTCACTCTCTGTTACTCGTTGCTGCGTGCGAAAAATTTGCTGGACGAGAAACGTGTTTGCAGCAGCAGATGATATGCGGGTCATTATTTTCCCCCAGCCTTACGTTATGGCTCTTTCGAGCGCGTCAAACATGTCTTGAATAACAGAGATAACCCGGGCTGCCGCCGCGAATGCTTGTTCAAAAACAAGTAAATCTGCCAACTCCTCATCAATATTGACGCCTCTAACGGAGTCGGATTTAAATTGAAGGCTCTCAACCAAAGACGTTTGTGTGTCGATGTTTCTATCATTAATGTCAGCTAAACTCGCGTTGTTTGACAGGATACTGGCGGCATATTGAGCAAATGAACTTTCCAATGATGCGAGTCCCCCAGCTTGCTTGAAAGTGATATTTGAGCTCAAAGTGTTTGCTAAGCTCGTTGCAATAGTGTCGTCGCCCACACTAAAGATATACTCACCACCCGCGCCTTTGGTTGAGTCCCATTGCGCTAATCCTGTAGAGATTTTTCCGGGCGTAGAGATTAGATCGCTTCTGACCTCTAAAACGGTGGAAACGCGGACGTCAGCGACGTCGATTCCTGCATCTGTCAGTAGTGTATTACCTGATGCTTGTGTTACAGTGAGAGCTGTTCCTAGACTGTGAGAGATTCGCAGTCGCACCCCTGCCCCGTCATTAAGTACCGCTGCATCAACATTTGTGACGTTATTTGTGATCTGAGTTGCGAGATCCGTTAAAGAGGTTGAGGCAGCAACAGTGATTGACCCCAATGAACCTGTACTGTCACGAAAAGTTATGGTTTGGGAAGATGTGGGTGAGGTGTAGGAGCTCGTAAGAACGTCAGACTCCCATATGTTATCAGTCAAATCTGAAGTGAAGAAATCGTTTAAACCAAGAAAGTTAGAAAAACCGCTATGAGATTCGTCTGTGACGCCATCGCCGTTTGAGTCAAAAGCTATCGATATATCCTCTGCGGTACTGCCATTCGTCGTCTCAGTTTCGTCACGGAAATTGAGATTTAAAGCTGTTGTATTTAATGTTACGGAAAATTTACCTGTTGAGTCCACAGCCGCTGTCGCAGATGCTGCTCCGTTAAGGCGAAGCCAGCCTTGCAGTCTTGAAGCAATTTCGTCAATAGTCCAAGGCCCATTATCTCCTTTATCAGATGCGTCACCTAGGGTGGTATCACGCATAATCGTCTCAAGGGTTGTCTTTGCGCTCTCTTCGCCTGAAGAATCAAATAAGATGATAGCTACGTCGTCGTTATTACTGGCACCGCCCATCGTTATTGTCTGTGTCGAGGAAGATATAAATGACCGAGTTCCGGTGGCTGATTGAACGCCGGGGAACGGAGTACTTCTATTGTGGATTAGATTGACTTGATCGCGAAGCTGTGCGGCGAGAGTATCTAGCTGACTTTGCAGGTCTGGTAAAATCTGATCACGAATATCAATTAACCCCTTTAGGGCCCCATGCTTCAGCTCGTTAGTTATGTCGTTAGCGGCAATCTGTGTTCCCACATAAATAGGGGATATGTCTCCTTCAGAATGAGTGGAGGTCGCAGTTAAAGACGAGGCTGAAGTATGTGTGACTGCGGGAGGTACCGTGTCAACTATTGTGCGTCCGCCTTGGGTAAATATAACAACGTCACCATCACTCCGCGAGAAGTATGATATGTCCACGAGCTTGGCTAACTTATCGATTTCAAGATCGCGCAGATCCTGTAAGTCTGTGACATCCCTGCCCACAGAGCTATTAGATATGATTTCGTCATTAAGTTCATCGATACTCGCTGTAATGGTGCTAATTTCGGTGACACCTTCAGCAATGAACTGATCGGCCTGCAGGCGCAAATCTTGGATGGTATCAGTCATTGATCTAAATTTAGCCGCAATATCCTCACCTCGACGAACTAACTCAGCTTGTTCGATTGTTTGGTCTGGAGACGTTGCTAGCAGCTCCGCTGCTTCGGCAAAGCTCTCAATTAGATGTGAGATGGAGGTGTTATCGCCGGGGGCACCGAAGGTTTCTTGGATCCGCGCATAGTAGGTCTCTTGAGCAACCTCTTTCTGGAGTTCAGAGGATTCTAATCGAAGGGATTTTAGAAGCCCCTCGTCAATTCGCCGCGTAATTTCTGAAATTCGCACGCCGGCGCCGGTGCCGGCTATAGAGACACTTTTAAAATTAGTAAGTTTACGGGAATAACCCTCTGTATTAACATTTGCGATGTTATTAGAAACGGTATTGAGTGCTTGCTGGTTGGTAAGCAGCCCACTCTGGGCTGTTCTCAAGGCTTGAGTGATGTCACCCATGGAAGACCCTCCTCTGTGTCAGCTTAGAGTGTCTGATCTAAGGACAGGGAAACTCGGCGACCGCCGGCGGCAGCGCCATCTTGCGCCGTTACAGCGTTAGCGCCGTAGGTTCCAGCTGAAGGTTGTTGTTCTTTGACTGCCTCAGCAATCATATCAATTACACGTTGATTGGTCTCGATAGCGGTGCGCAGAAGTTTTGCGTTTTTGTCTATTAAACTCTCAACGTGTTTACCAACTTCACGAAGTTGATCACGAAGTTCGAAGTCAGTCTGTGCTAAAATCTCCGGGTTCTCTGCGAGACACTTAAAGCGGGTTTCATAAACACGACTCAGTGCCGCCTTTTCGTCCAAAAGTTTGTGCACTACACCAATGTCACGCTCGCTAAGTGCCTCGTTTTCACGAGCGAGTATTTCTATTAAACGCCCGGTAACGGTGATCAAATCATTTACTTTATTATTGGGGTTCATGATTATTGAGCCTCCTGCATTAAAATCATTTCACGCATGACGGCGTCAGCAATGCCTATGCCGCCCGCTTTTGTGATGGCCTTGCCATACTCTTGAACTTGCATACTTCGCCAAACATCTTCCCCATGACCTCCTCCAAAGGGTGACTCTGGGCGAATATTTTGAAACATTGGCTGCAGCATTTGAGAGAGAAAAACTGCCTCAAAGTCCTCCGCAGTTTCTCGCATTTGACGGAGATTTACGTTCTTTCCTGCAATATGTGTTTTGCCTATGGCTTGGGCAGCATCTGTATTTAAAAGAGTATCTATTGGGCTGCTATTGAGCACACTTTGCATTACATCACCTCAATCTCAGCCTGAAGAGCGCCCGAAGCCTTAATCGCTTGCAAAATGGTTATCATGTCTCGAGGTCCGATTCCCAGAGCGTTTAAGCCATTCACTAATTCTTGTAATGTGACCCCCGGTTTTAAAACCGTGAGGCGACGCTCTTCGCCCTCAGCTACATCTAAATTTGTGCGATCCGTGGTCGCTGTTGTTCCAACTTCTGCGAAAGGGCCTGGTTGGGAGACTTGTTGAGCCTCTGTTATGCGGATTGTCAGCGAACCTTGGGCAATTGCGACTTTTGAAATACGAACATTTTCGCCCATTACGATAATTCCTGATTGTTCGTCAATGATTACGCGTGCTAATTGGTCAGGCTGAACGCGTAATTGTTCAATATCTGTCAGCAGGCCAACGACGTTATCGGTGTAACCCTCGGGTACCCGCACGCGAACCGTTGATGGATCGCTAGGACGAGCCGCTGAGGTGCCGAGAAAAGCGTTAACAGCCTGCGCGATACGCCGCGCTGTTGTGAAATCAGGATTGCGGAGTGTGAGTTTGACATTCGTCATCCCGCCCATGGAAAATCGAATTTCTCGCTCAACTATAGCTCCGTTTGCTATCCGGCCTGAAGTGGGAACTCCCTTTACGATAGTTTCGGCATTGCCCTTTGCCGAGAAGCCTCCGACAGCCAATTGGCCCTGCCCGACCGCATAAACTTCTCCATCTGCTCCAAGTAGCGGCGTAACCAATAACGTTCCGCCGAGAAGGCTGGCCGAGTCGCCAAGTGCACTGACTGTGATATCGATTCGTGAACCTTGGCGAGCGAAAGGCGGTAGAACNGCCGTAACCATAACTGCAGCGACATTTTTTGAGTCTAAACCGGCATCTGTCGGTTTTACACCCATGCGGTTCAACATTGCTTGAAGGCTTTGTTTGGTGAAGTGTCCCGTTTGAAGTGTGTCCCCAGTGTTATTGAGCCCGACCACTAAGCCATATCCTACTAATTGGTTCTCGCGTACGCCCTCAAAATCGACAATATCTTTTATCCGAGAGGCACCTTCAACAACACTTGTTATGCTCAGCAGAAAAACGCTTAGCGCAACGACCTGTAATCTTTGATGTAATGTAGTGCTCGTCATTTTGATCTCTCGATATCCATATATGCCATAATTTTTCTATACTTAGATAAGCGAGAAACATGCCAATCTTCATATTCGCTTAAGTATCTGATAATGATGATTATTTTACCTGAAATAGCTTTCTTCCAGACGGGTCGGCAGTTTTCGCCGGTGTTGGACGGGCAATATTTGCCGATTTGAGCCAACCATCAACGCTTTACGCTTTGAGATCTCGTGCTACGGTGACCATCTCGTCAACGGTTCTAAATACCGTTGCAGAATGGTTGTAAGCATTCTGAACTTGGATCATTCGGGAAAATTCTCGTGTAATATCTACATTTGAAACTTCAATGGAAAATGGGGATAGTTGAGCGCGCCCACTTTCATCGGCAAAAACGAATGATGCGGTCCCCGAGTTTGTCGTTTCACTAAATATTTGACCGTTATGCGCCTGTAACCCATCTGGATTTTGAAATTGTGCCAAGGGTAGTTTGTATATTATCCGCTCTGTTGCATCCCCGAACGAGCCGATGATGTGACCTGATTGATCAAATTTTATCGAGGTCATAGAGGCAGATGCCAATCCGTTGTGTTCATACAAAAATGGGGTAAAGCCGCCAGCATATTGCTGCATTGTTGATGTATCAATTACGACCGAGTTTGTAGAGCCATCGCTCCAAGTCACGTCTAATGTTGAAGAAGTGGGGGTCTGGATTGTGCCATTACCATTGAATGCCATAGGCGATGCGACAACTTGCGATGAGGTTAGAGCGGTTGCTAGGGTCTCAGATCCACCTGTCAATGTGGATGTGGATAAAGTTACAGTTGACCCATCCGCTGAGATGCTGCTGATTGTGTATGTACCGTCGTTGCTGGTAGATCCCCCAACCGTGATTGGGTCGCCTGTTTTTAATCCAGCAAACGCGCCAGCAACAGCAATGTCAGAAGCACTTTTCGCTTGAATGGTGTTACTTGTGTACGCTACTCGTGCCGCCGTTTCTGAAAATGCTGAGCCTGTTAATGATAAGGAAGTTGCATCGTCTGCAATTGGAACGATTTGCCACGNATTATCAGTGAAACTGCGATAGAAATTTAATTGTACAGAGCGCATTTCGCCGGCGGAGTCGACCAATTCGATATTGAATTGATCGGCTGTTGTTGCGTCAAATCCGGGAGTTTTATTGCTATCAAGATTAAGCTGAAGCCTAGCAGTTGATGATTGTGTGCTTTGCCCCACAAAGGCTGACTCATCGATGCGCATAGGCGCCAAAGCCCCCGCCGCAGAAAAGATACCATTAGCATCCGGGGAAGCGCCGAGGACGAAATGTCCATTTGAGTCGACCAGATATCCATTTGACACAGTTATAGTGTCTCCATCATCGGCAGTTATGTCTGATGTTTGGCCGTCCGCTATGCCAATCTGGAAACTACCGTCGCGGGTAAAAAAGACCTCGTTTGACACGTTAAATGTTGGGCTGACGTAAAAAAAACCATCTCCATTAATAGCTATATCAAGGTTACGTGTAGATGAATTTATGAAACCTTGTTGATCTATCCGTTGAAAATCTGTCGGCTTGATTCCACCGAGATCGGACTGAGGTCCAAGAGATCGACTGAGTAAAGTTTCAAACTCAGTGTCTGTGCGCTTAAATCCGTTAGTTTTAACATTTGCCACATTTATACCGATCGTGTTAAGCGCGTGGGCTTGGCTGCGCATGCCTAAAGTGGCAACTTGGAATTGATTATAACCTGACATTATCCAACCTCACTATCTCAATACGGCATTTTATGTAAATTGCCTCACAATTATCCAAGCAATTTCGATGCCACTTTAATCTTATTTGAGATTGTCGAAGCCTAGTTAAATAAGAAGTCGAATTCAGGAGGAATTTGGAAAAAAGCATAAATAATTGATTTTCAATAAAGAATAAGGTTACTCGTATGCTGAAGTTAGCCTTGTCTGATCAAGCTGGTTTTTGAGGATTGTGCTTACTAATGCGCAGCGAGTTCGCGAAGCCGGTTTTGATGGGTATGTGAGCAAAATTTGCCGGGTGCGAGTTTATCGAAGTTTAAAAATGTGAACTTTTTTTGGATCGACATACGCGTTCACTTTGGTACCCGGATTAGGTAGGAAAATACCCGGGACACGCGCTTCAAAAACAACTGTTTTTTTCAGTGTCGGTGCAATGAAGCTGATTAAGCTATTCGCACCAAGAGGCCGAGAGGCGATAACTTCGAAAGTGTCTGGTTCGGATGATTCCCCAACCGTCAACATAGGCGTAAATTTCTGCGTAGCATCAAAAATCCTCGCGCCCGGTTGTGTTTCTTTTGACACTAAGGAGATTGCTTCGGGCCGAATTAGAATTTCAACCGCTTCCCCATCAGGAATTTTTTGAACACCAAAGTTCCCAAAAGGCGTGATTATAGAACTATCTGAGACGACTCCGGTTAATTGATTTATTGGACCAAATAAACTTACAACAAAAGATTCGGATGGTTCGAAGTAGATCTCAAGGGGGGTGCCGTTTTGGATTATACGCCCGTTATTCATCACAAGAATGCGATCTGCCATAAACAATGCTTCCTCAGGGTCGTGGGTCACTATAAGCGCAGAGACACCAGTGTCTTTGAGGATTCTCAAAGTTTGATTTCGAACCTGAGCGCGACGAGTTGTATCCAAGCCTGAAAACGGTTCATCTAATAACAATACCTTTGGTTTTGCCGCTAGCGCACGAAGAAGGGCTACCCGTTGTTGTTGTCCGCCGGATAGAGTGTGAGGGAAACGGTGTTTGAAGTGATTTAAGTCCATTTGGATAAGTTCGTTTTCAACCCAGGCCCGGTGCTGGGCGTTTCTGGTTTCTGCACTAAAGTGGATATTGTTTAGTACGGTTAGATGCGGAAAAAGGGCATAATCTTGAAACATCATTCCGATACCGCGCTTTTCAGGTGGCACATTTAGTCCCGTATCCGCGTCCGCGACCACGCGTTCGCCAATAGATATTTGCCCGCATTGCAGGTTCTCTAAACCGGCTGCGACTCTGAGTAATGTGGTTTTTCCGCAGCCTGATGGTCCGAGCAAGCATACGACTTCGCTCGCTCCTACGTATATAGAGAGCCCCTGCACAACGGGAACGTTGTTGAACTCGTGGGACACGTTATCAATCTGCAGTGAACTCACAAAGCTAAACCAGTATTTCTTTTATTAATGAAAACAAACAATTTGCATCCTAAAGGGTTTTGAATTGACTCGGACGTTTTTAACCGGTCTGAGATCGCTCGCCAGCACTTTTCTATTTGTTCCACTATGGACCAACATTCAGCGCCATTCTTTAATGCGAATAATTATTATTTTCAACAAAGATGTGTTAGGCCATCATTATTGGACACAGACTTGGGAGCGCCAAAAGAGTTTTTACCGTCGTTGACATTGTGTTACTAATCACCAGCACTTTCTCAATAGAATGATCAGATCAAGAAAGGTCTCCCATATCAGACATTAATATTAGGCACGATTACCGTTAGGATTGGTCCAGTTGACTTAAAGACTTATGATTTTGGTCATTTTGTGTGTAATAACTAAGATAATGGCGTTAGATTTTAGGAGGGGAAGTATTTTTATGAAAGTCACATCGACTTCTGCGTCCAAAGGGGCTGGGCGGGTTTCAAAACCAGTAAAAAAAAGGGATGTGGGCGACTCATTTACCGATACCCTTCAAGGGGTCGGAGCGAGCGATGGTGCTTTAGGAACGCCTGAGATAGCGGGTTCTGCGGGAGTTGACGGGATCTTAGCCGCTCAAAATGCACATGACTCAACAGATGACCGTCGCCGCCGCCAAAAACTGGTTGCCCACGGTGACGATCTGTTAGATCGCCTCGATGATTTACGCATAGGTATTCTGCTTGGTCGTTTTTCAAAAGAAAAACTGACAGATCTTGCTCAACTGTTGCGCCGGAGAAGAGAGCAAAGTGACGATACAGCCTTGGATGATATTTTAGCAGAAATCGAGCTTCGCGCTGAAGTTGAGATCGCAAAATACACCCGTAGAGCTTAGTTCAAAGTAGTCTGTATTCCCGCAATTTATTAGTATATGAATTTCTAATAATTTGAGGTCAGTGAATCGTTTGGGCCGGTTTTTTACTTCAACAAAAATTAAACTTGCGAGTGAGGAAGAGCGAATTTATATTCCTTCGCGCAAATCGAATAAAAGAGAGCCGTGCACCATGAATGTGACTTTGCCGCCGGATTACAAACCGGCTAAAAACGAAAAGTTCATGAATCCGAAAATGGTGGAGTACTTCCGTCAAAAGCTCATTGCATGGCGGACAGCGTTAGTTCACGAATCTAATTCAACCCTTCAGCAATTGCAGGAGGGAGGGATCGTCGAAGCTGACATCGCTGATCGGGCATCGATTGAAACGGAGCGCTCGCTAGAATTACGGACCCGTGACCGAGCGCGTAAATTGATCAATAAAATCGATGATGCCCTTGAGCGGGTCGACGAGGGGAGCTACGGGTATTGTGAAGAGACAAATGAGCCCATTGGACTCTCTCGCCTTGAAGCGCGGCCTATCGCTACCTTGAGTATCGAGGCCCAAGAGCGCCACGAACGTATGGAGCGCTCTCATCGCGGGGACTAACGGTTGTGAATATTTGACGAATCTTGATCCTTAAATAGAAATCTTCTTAAATTTTAACGCTAAGGAAAATTTTTGATAAAGTTTCGTAAAACCGTATTCAATTTAGGTCGCCGGATTTTTTCTGGCCTCATCGCTCAAGGGCCAGCCGGCCAGCACAGAAAGGCTCTTTATCTGCTAAGATCGGTTATATGCGTGTCATGATCGATGCTGTTACGATGATAATTAATNTGTCAAAATTTAAAAAATACGAGGTCTTCTTACTACCTTGACCTTTACTTTATAAATAAATTTAGCCAACACATTGTAGGAGGTCTGCGACGTCGATCAACAGAAGTTATTTTTATGTTCCTTAAAATCTCCCATTTAAAAAAATGGTCGACAAGAAAATCCTCACCACATTCTTTCAAGGCGCAGCGCTGTATTAACCTAGAAGGGGAAAACTATATCCCAAATCTGCATGCCCCAGCGTGGGGTTTGTAAATTGCTGAGACTACCGCGTCCGCCATAGGCCACACGCATTTCGGCTATCTTCTCATGAGAAACTGTATTATCAGACTCGATATCACTCGGCCGAACCACACCTGTAACTAGAAGTTCGCGTAACTCATGGTTCACGCGGACTTCCTGGCGGCCCATGATAACCAACGAACCGTTGGGAAGAATTTGCGTAACGACTGCCGCGAACGTTAGACTCAGTACCTCTGATCGATCGATTGCACCATCGCCCTCAGTGTCGTGATCTGAAGCGAAATTAACTATTTGCCCCGGAGCATCAATGCCTTGCGGTAATACTTTCGTAAGTTCGTCCTCGAAACCAAGCAAGTCATTTAGGTCGAAATCTTCCGTGTCTGTCCTCGCCCGCTTGGTCTTATTTGAAAATTTAGCACTATCACTGAGCGACATCTTGACGGTTACAATATCACCAACTTCCTTCGCCCGGTGATCTCTAAAGAATGCGCGGGCGCCCGCTCTCCATAGTGAGTTTCGGTTTACTTCGGTTGGAAGTGGTGATGGCATCGGTAAGCTCACTGGTTGATAATTTTTCTTAGCCATAGGATTTTGGATTTGAGAGAGTGCCGGGCCATCACTGACTTCAGAAATTCGTGTTAACATGTTACATCCAGCCAATGAGGCGAGCGCTAAAGCGAAGCCACAATAGCGTAACGATGTCTCAACATGCTTAATTTTGGCCTTTAATTTGTCTCTCATGTTTTTTCCTACTTTTCTATCGGTCATGCGGCAGATCCATTACTTCATGGCGAGTAGAATCGATGGGCGCACAGCTACTCGTCCGTTGCCTATAACCTCTGCTTCTATAATAGAGTTGCTCTGCAAATTGCTAATGCGGATAACATCACCCCTGCCACCGGCCTCCAACGCTTTCCCCTGAGCTGTAAGAAGCATTTGGCGCGTCCGAAGAATCATAGTTACAAGACTATTTTTGGCAACCAGAAGTGGCCTTTGTACAGCTGAGGCCAACACTGGATAACCTGCACGGAGGCCGCGCTTTGGGGTGTGACCGATTAGTTTTGTCTCATCGACGATCGTGTTCGAACGTAGTCTTGATGTCCTTAACTTCACCCAATTAATATCCTCGGGTTTAATTACTTCCCCCGCAAGAAGTCGGTGCGATAACACTGGAACTTCGATCGTATCGAACAGCCTGCCTCGGACCCGTGTTCGTTTAATCCCGCCTTTGCCGCTCGGGGATGCTATTATTACCGTAAAGCGCTGTGTTCGTTCATTGAAATGGGCTTCTTCGATGTTAACTTCGTTTTCGGAGCCTGTTGGAACATGCAAACTAAACAGCCTGTTCCCCAAATCGATTTCTGATTTTGGGTCGGCACCTTTGCGAGCGAGGCTGTTAATAATTAACTCTTCGATTTCTTCACGATCGATCATAACACTGCGTCGTGTAACAATGCTTTGGACGCGGTCTGATAGTGGACGCCAGCCGAGCTTGTAAGCATGAGATATCCGATAAAGCCACCGAGCGTCAAAGATGGCGCGCTTTCCCGGCTCGGGGGCATAAGCGATCTCAACATCGGCTTTCTCTCCCGAATTGGTAAACAAATCGGCAATTCGGATCAACGGATCATCGACAACAACTGATGTGATTACCGTTACGCGAGACGCGGTGTCTGCGCTTATCTTAGATTCGAAGATTTCCCGTTGGCCTGAATAAGCATCTGTGACCGATAGCCAAGCCGAACCAAGAATAATAGTGGCAAAGATACTGGATTTTTTGAGTAGCATTATCCTGTCCCTATCTCAAAGCCGTTAATGTGCCCATCATCTCGTCAGATGTTTGAATTACTTTTGAGTTCATCTCATAGGCGCGCTGGGCAGAGATCAAATTGGAAACCTCTTCTACCGCATTGACGTTAGATGTCTCGAGGAAGCCTTGCAGGATGGTTCCAAAGCCCGTTGTTCCCGGAGTGCTGGAGGTAGCTGAACCGGATGCCGGTGTTTCCTTGTAGAGATTATCTCCGATGGCTTCCAATCCAGCATCATTCAGGAATGTTGATATCTGTAATTGACCAACATTACTTAAGGCAACTTGCCCCTCGATTGAAACGAGAACCTCGCCGGAATTATTTATTGTGACATCGACTGCATTCGATGGAATGGTGATGCCAGGCTGAACGGTATAACCGTCATGGGTTACCATTTGACCAGTAGCATTCAGCTGGAACGTGCCGTCACGAGAGTAGGCGGTTGTTCCGTCTGGTAATGTAATTTGAAAAAAGCCTTTACCTTGAATAGCCATATCAAAAGTGTTGTCTGTAGCTGACAAATTACCTTGCTCGTGAATTCGATAAACAGCTGCCAATTTTACGCCAAGCCCGAGTTGAACGCCTGTAGGTACAATGGTTCCTGCATCTGATGAAGTAGTGCCGACGCGGCGCAGATCTTGATATATTAAATCATGGAATTCAGATCGACGGCGTTGAAAAGCCGTAGTATTCATGTTGGCAAGGTTATTCGATACAACCTCAACATTTCGTTGTTGAGCGAGCATCCCCGTTGCTGCAATATCTAGTGATCTCATCCTGTCGTCCTCTCTTTAATTCCTAACAATCGCTGTCTTCGTGTAGATTTATGATGAAAAAAATTTCTCAACTTACCTCGGCTAAGTCGCGTACCATGCGGCGCATACGTTCGTCTTCACGCTCTAAAAAACCCTTCACACCATCGTATGAGCGCTGAACGTGAATAAGCCGCGACATCTCTACTACTGGTTGGATATTTGAGCCCTCAAGCATGCCCTGCATAACAGTGGGATTTTCAACCGGTTGTGCCTCAGCTTCAGTAGAGAACAATCCGCTAGCACCTGGCCGGAGTTCTTGTTCATTATTGAAAGTGACAACAGATATTTTTCCTAAATTACCGTTATTGGTGGATACGGTGCCGTCAGGTCCGACGGTAATTTCCCCGTCGCCGGGGGCTAAGAAAAATGGTTGACCGTTGTCAGACAGCACAGATTGTCCAGACTTATTTACAAGCTGGCCGCTCTCATCAATTTGGAACCGCCCATTGCGGGTGTAGTGATTACCTGTGTCGGTTTGGATCACGAAGTAACCCTTGCCAGAAATTGCCAAATCCAATGGGTTTCCGGTTTGTTCGAGGGGGCCATCACTGATGTCGCGCATGGTTGAAATATCCCGCACATACGATAACTTCTCACCAAGAATTTTCTCGCCACCTCTGCTTTTTACGAGGTGCTCAACAAACATCATCCGCTCGCCTTTAAAACCATGCGTGTTCATGTTGGCGATATTATTGGCCACCACATCCATTTGACGTCGAAGCGTGGTTTGTCTCGATAATGCAATGTAAGTCGTTGTTTCCAATAGTCTGCACTCCTTAATGTCTCATCGTTCCACGCAATCACATGCATTTGCCGTGCCAAATAATTTATTATGGAAAAACAGCGCGTTAATCCTGTTTTAGAGGCAATATATCCGTTTAACCGTAAAATTTTTATGTCTAACCGGGCAGCTTTTTCCCTTCGCACAATAATATTTTAGAGTGTGATTATTAAACAATCGGCAACTTAAACGGGTGACAATGTTGCCGGTGCCCTATGGGATTTGGTACTCTAATATAGAATAGCGATTCGCGCCCTTACGCGGCTCTTAATTTAGCTGTGGTCGATGGGGCGAAGAAAGTTGAGGGTCGCTATCAAATGGTTGGCACATCTGTAGATGGTATGATTTTATATTTGACAGTCAAAGTCTTCAATCAGTTGTTAACGGGTAATCACTATCTTCCATTAATAAGCGACGGGTTCCAGACTGCTTGTGTAATACCAATATAGGCTGATGAGTGTGTAATGGCTGACGAAAAAGAGGGTGCTGAGGAAGACGGTGGTAGTGGTGATGATGCGGCTAGCAAAAGTGGCGGTAAAAAAAAGCTACTAATAATTGCTGCGTTAATTGTTCTGCTGATCGTAGGCGGTATTGCCGCAGCATATTTTTTGGGCTTGATGGATCCAGTAATAGAGATGATTTCTGGAGGAGAGACTGAAACCGAAGAAGTAGTCGAGGGGGGAGGTGCTGTTTTTTACGATTTGCAGGAAATGTTAGTTAACATTAATGCTGGTAACGGGAAATCGAGCTTTTTAAAGATTAAGGTTAGCTTGGAGCTTGGATCTCCGGCAGATATCCCGCGGGTTGAGAGCTTGATGCCAAGAATAATTGATAATTTCCAGAGCTATCTTCGAGAGTTAAGGGTAGATGATTTAAGGGGATCAGCTGGGATGTACAGGCTTCGAGAGGAACTACTGATCCGTGTGAGTGCTGCCGCTGCTCCCGCGAAAATCAGAGACGTATTATTCAAGGAGATGCTGGTCCAATAGGCCACTTACGAGATTTTTGTGAAAAACATGGGGCATATGGACCATCTTAACGAGGTGAAATGATGACTGCGACAGATGAAAATGACGGTGACAGCGATGATGTTACGGCTGAGCAGGAAGGGGTGAAAAGCGCGGTTGAGGGAGATGCTGTTGGTGATCAGGAGGATCTTGCTAAGGAATGGGAGTCGATGGTCGGTGGCGGTGAGGGAGCCGATGGCGAGGCCAGTAAGGTTTTGGCAACTGAGACTGATCGCAGCGGTCGAGAGTCAAGTCGGGTTCTTGATCAAGCAGAGATTGACAGCCTCCTAGGTCATGATAACGATCAAGACCATGGGGATTCACGCTCTGGAATTCATGCGATGCTATCCAGCCAGATGGTGTCGTACGAGCGGCTTCCGATGTTAGAAGTCGTAATCGATCGATTAGTTCGCTTGATGTCGACAAGCCTTAGGAATTTTACTTCGGACAACGTTGAGGTTTCGCTCGACAACATTGAGTCTATCCGATTTGGAGATTATCTGAACTCGATGCCCCTGCCAGCTATGCTCAGCGTCTTTAAGGCTGAGGAGTGGGACAACTTTGGTTTAATCTCTGTCGATTCTGATCTTATTTACTCTATTGTTGATTTGCTGCTGGGTGGGCGCAGAGGAAGCGCAGCAATGCGGATTGAAGGGCGCCCTTACACAACTATTGAACGCAGTTTGGTTGAACGCATGGTCCACGTCATGTTGAGTGACCTTGGAGCAGCATTTGAGCCGCTCAGTCCTGTTACGTTTCGATTCGACAGATTGGAGACAAATCCCAGATTTGCTGCAATTGCAAGACCCTCAAATGCTGCTGTCGTGGCTCGTCTGCGAATAGATATGGAAGAACGAGGGGGTCGGCTCGAATTATTGCTACCCTATGCAACATTAGAGCCTGTGCGTGAACTTCTGCTCCAGATGTTTATGGGTGAAAAATTTGGTCGTGACTCCATTTGGGAAACTCATTTGGCTGAGGAATTATGGTTGACGGAGGTGGATCTTGAGGCCGTAATCGATAAGCAAATTATGAAGCTTGCACATGTGTTCAATTTAAAGGTTGGATCGAGAATTATGTTCAGCACGTCGCCGAATGACGCCATTCAATTGCAATGTGGAGCAGTTCCGCTGTACACGGGCCGAATGGGTCGGCGCGGGCAAAATATAGCTATTCGAATTGAGGGGCGTTATGATGATCATCTTAAGGATGTATGAGTATAGCCCGCTGGACTTTGGGAAATTTCCCAATTTCGCAAGTGCATCTAGCTAAGTGGAGTAATGTAATGCCGATTTCATTGATCCTCGATTGTGTCTTGGCTCTCCTTTTAATTNTAACGATTGGTTACGCCATTTTGCTGAACAAACGTCTCGAGGCATTGCGCCGGAATAAGGATGAGCTTGAGGAACTCTCACTAGGATTCATCGAGACGACGCGTCGAGCCGAAGTTGGGATTGGTGAGTTAGGATCTATGACTGACGTTCTAAAAGAGCGGATAAAACGTGCTGAGTCACTGCGCGATGATTTGGTTTTTTTGTCCGAACGGGGCAATACGGCGGCTGACCGGCTGGAAGGGGCAGTCCGTGAAGCTCGTGACAAAGAGAGCGTCGCCCCCCTTCCTGCAGAATTTGCGCAAAATACTGGAACCCCGCAACAAGCACCTGCGGCCACTGATCAACCTCAGCGTGATCCACTGCGGGCGAGCCTGGATGATCGGGTCGGAGGTGATGAAGTGTCGGAAGCCGAGCGCGAACTTTTAAAGGCTTTACGCTCCGCCGGTTAAGGTCTAGGCACTTTTAATAGTGTGAATTAACATATTGGAAAGTATCGTTGCGTAAACTAAGTTTTTTTATGAGGGCGGTTACACAATGAAGTGGTTGGCTAAAATTAGATTTCTGCCTCTAACTATTTTTTTTACGGCGCTGATGCTGAGTGTAAAAATTGGTGATATTGTGATTGGCGTCGATGGTCTATTCGGTGGTTCCGTCAATATTAGCGTGGCAAAAGCGCAAGAGGGCAGTGAGACGGCGCGTGTTCCTGAAGGCGATGGGAGTCAGCCGGCCGCCGAGGGTAAAGCAGATGTTGAAGAAGGGGAAGTTGCCGCAGATAAACCCCCAGCAGATACAATTGATAATGAGCCTGTATCACGACTAATCACTGATGATCCAACACTGCTAACGCCGGCTGAAATTGAGATCCTTCAACAACTGGCGATCCGGCGAGATCAACTTGATGGTCGAGAGCGTGAGATGGACGTTCGCTCTGGATTGCTGGATGCTGCGGAAGGACGTATTGAGAAGAAAATAGCCGAGCTACAGAATTTACGCCTTACAATTGATGGATTAATTAAAAAATTTAATGCTCAAGAGGATGCCAAGCTCCAAAGCCTCGTAAAGATCTATGAAAATATGAAGCCGAAGGAAGCGGCCAAAATTTTTGAAGAATTAGAGACAAATACACTCCTTGAAATTTCTGAGAGTATGAAAGAGCGGAAACTCGCGGCGATTATTGCCAAGATGCCACCTGAGAGAGCGCGCGAGGTCACCGTCGAGTTGAGACGTATGCGAGAGCTACCTCTTACAATTGAGCAAGTTGGGGGATAATTATGTGGGGGGTTAGAAATAGTTACATCCAAATACCCCCTATTTGTTAAAAGTTGAAAACTTGGCAAATATAGTATCGTCTTTTTGTTAAAACGGGACCTAGTAGCCTTAAATAATTTAAATATCACGGTGTTATTTTGGAAGATGTTCGCCAGTATTTAAGATTTGCAGGCGGCATATCTTGATAATCAACATTGTCAGATAACCATGCGCTCGAGCATTCGATAGAGTACTTACTAAAATCTTCCCTCGGCGCGTATCACTAGTGATTTAGATCCTTTTATCGGAGTCATGAGTGATCATAAGCCATAAAAATATTATGGCATGGCCATCCGGCCTTTTATTCGGCGGTATTACTTGGACAGGTCTCATTGCCAGACGAAAAAAGTACAGACTATTTTGTCTTTATCCCGGTCGCATTGTGAGGTTCATCAGAAAATAATGGACTTATAAACTTTCGCGGCTAACTGTTGCGATAACGTTATGGGGCCGAAGTGTTTATTTATGGGAAATGGACTGCAACAATGGTTAGGGTATCTCTTGTTTCAGATTTATAACAACAAAGATCTACTATACTTATCAGAGGGATATAATAATAAGACTGTGATGGAGAAGGCTGTAAAAGGATGCAGTTTGTAGCTGTCAGGTACGATCTTAATACTGACAGATTCGGGAGATTAAGATAAAATAGGGATAAGTGAAGCATTAAATACCGATGAAGTTGGCCCTCTTTACCCGATGCATATTTCTAATCAAGGCATTGGAAAGGTATTTTAGCCATTGAAATAAAGTAACTTTTTTTTAAATTTTCCGCTGAGAGCTGTAGGCATAAAAATCGAAAATTTTATAAAAGACGCGCCGGGCGAAACTGATGTAGCCTTCTTTATAGAATGCGCGGGTTGGGTAAATGGGTCATACCATCAATGAAGGAATTGGGGGTAACGTGATAGGTGTTCTGAGGTCTGCCGCTAGTGACTTATCAGCCCTAATATTGGTGAGCTTGACCTTTCAAGCGATGGCTAAAGCTGGGTCTTTGGCTAGAAAAGGAAGCTGCAACCCCCGAGCGTGTATTAATCGACTTTTATTATTGGTTTTTATTTTTGTTGGCGGTCTCTGGATGTCTTTTCAAGCGGTGCTTGCGGAACCGGTCGGAGTGCGTGCTACAAGGACTAATGACTATGGGCGAGTCGTATTTGTTTGGAGGACCCCTGTTGATCATGACTTATTCACGGATGGTCGTCGAGTAACAATTCGGTTTGGTAGGCCATTTGAAGCGTCCTATCAGCGAGTACTAGGTGCGCTTAAAACATATATATCGAGGGTCGCGCCGGGTGTAGATGGCAGAAGTGTTACTTTTGTTCTCAAGAACGACTTTGACGCCTACAGCTTTGACTCCGGTCGCAGCATCATTCTTGAGATTGCTGAGTCGGTCCCACCAAAAGCAGAGCCTGAATCGCGACAATCTGAAACCTCATTAGCCTTAGTTCGCCGGCAGGTTGCAGCGCAAGAGGCAGCCAGCGGAATATTGCCGAAAATTCGCATTCGTGTGGGCATTCACTCTGAATATACGCGTGTTGTATTCGATTTCCGGAATCCCGTTGAATATTCTGCTCAAGTTAACAAGGGCATCGTTCGAGTAAAATTCGAACAAGCAGTTGATTTAAAAACCGCGCCCATTAACCGAAACCCCCCTAAATTTTTGGGCCAAATTCGTGCGGCGACGATTGAAAATTCTACTGAGGTTGAGATGACAATACCGGTCTCCTCCAAGATCCGTCATTTTATATCAGGTCCTAAAGTAGTGGTAGACATTCGACGCCCGATCGGTAGCGCTGAAATTGCTAGGTTACCCTCAGAAAGCCAAGCCTCTTCGGAGGTTTTAAAATCGATTGGCCCGTCAACTGGATCCGAGGTTAAGAAAGTTGAGAAATTCATCCCTTCCGGTGAAAAGACTACAAGACCGGTAAACTCAAAGTCCAAGGCTGAAGATTCAGCGCTGCCCGGCAAACCAGTTGCACTCCGCCCAGTCTCCCAAGCGGCGTATTTACAAAATAAAGAGGGCGAAAAAGTGAGCAGTATGTCCTCAGCAAAACCTCAAGACTTTGTTGATTCCAAGCCACGTGATCTTGGAGATCTGGCTAGCCCTAGACCGCTTAAAAATTCAGGGTCGGTTGCTTCCAAACCTGTTGACCCTGGCAAACCGGCGAGTGAAGAACCACCTAACTCTACCGACTCAGAGAGTGCCACCCCCCCCAAGCCTGTCGACTCGGCCACTGGTGTTAAACTTCGGTTTGACTGGAATGAGCCTGTAGCCGCCGCCGTTTTCCGTCGTTTGGGTTTCGTATGGGTGATATTTAACAAACCGACTAAGATAGACACTAATGCCTTGGTAAATGCTGGTGGCGGGATCATTCGTTCGATAGATCAAGTACAAGCACCAAATGGAACAGTTCTTCGCTTTAAAACCAAGAAAAAAGTAAACCCATCATTAGCGCTTGAGGGCGCGAGCTGGATAATGGAATTTAAACGCCAAGCCCTGAAGCCAACGAATCCTGTTGAGGTTAAAGCACAACCAAAAGCAACGTCTGGAGCTAGGATATTTTTACCCGTTCCAGAGCCGGGGAGTCCAGTCGGTATAACTGACCCATTAGTGGGAGATAATTTGGTTGTAGTGCCCGTGATTTCGCTTGGTCACGGTGTGGCTGAGGCCTTTGAGTACCCAGAATTGGAGGTTTTGAAAAGCGCTCAAGGTATAGTCGTGCGGACTAAAATTGATGATCTAAGGGTAAAGTCATTGCCCGAGGGGGTTGAATTAACTTCAAAGGCTAAACTCGCGATTTCGCCGGTTTCAGATGAAGCCGCGGCGAGCGCCAAGGTTGCGGCATTAAAACCTGTTGAAAAACTATTGGATTTAGAATCTTGGGAAGTTGAGGAGATCAAAGATTTTAACAGCAGAAAACAAGAACTGCAGACTGATTTGGCGGGGAGTCGTGGGTCACAGCGAGAAGAGCAACGCATGGACATGGTGCGGTTTTATTTTGCGAATGGCTTCCATGTGGAGGCCTTGGGTATTCTGGCTCGACTTCAAGGGGTTCGGCCTCAGATTGCGGAAGAGCCCGAATTTCGTCTGATTCGCGGTGCCGTAAATTATTTTCTAGATCGAGTGCCAGATGCGGCCCGTGATCTGTCCCATACCAGTTTGGACAACAATGAGGAGGCGAATTTTTGGCGGGCCGCTGCTATCGCAAAATCTGGTGACTTGCTAGTGGCAGCTGCTGAATTGCGACGAACAGGCGGTATAACGCGCAGTTACCCGAAAGCATTGATGATGCCGATGGGCGCACTTGTAGCTGAGGCGGCTACTGAGCTTGGTGACATTGAGACCGCCCGTGAATTTATTGACGCGCTGATTAAAGCCGAACCCACTGATCACGAAAAAGCACTTTTGAACTTTATTAATGGAAAAACTTTGGACATTGGTGGTGATGTTGATGGCGCCATAACTCAATGGGATGACGTTTTGCTATCAAGCAATCGTCCAGTTCGTGTTCAAGCTGCTGTAGCTCGAATGGATTTATTGCTTAAATTGAAACGTGTGAAACCAGCAGAAGCAATCGTGGAATTTGAGAAGCTTCGTTTCGCTTGGCGTGGTGACGATTTTGAATTTCGATTGTTACGACGATTGGGCGGCTTGTATCTTGACGAGGGCTTATTTCGCAAAGGTCTAGAGGCGCTCCGTCAAGCGGCCACATATTTCAAAGACAAGGATACTGCAAAAGAGGTTAAAGAACAAATGGCTGAAGAATTCTCTCGACTGTATTTGAGAGAGGGAGCAGATGCGATGCGCGCAGTCACAGCCATCGCAGTATATCGAGAATTTAAAGAACTTACTCCTTCCGGGGCTAGAGGTGACGAAATGATTCGAAAGCTTGCAGATAGGCTAGCGGACGTAGATTTGCTCGAGCAAGCTGCGGAGATTCTTGAGGGACAAGTCCGCTTTCGGCTGAGCGGACCGTTAAAAGCGGAGGTGGGTGCGCGGTTAGCGGTTATCTATTTACTCGCACGTCAGTTTAATCGTGCCGTTAGCGCACTTATAGCAACTAATGAGCCCGGTTTGAATGCCGGCCTTGAGACTCAACGACGTCATCTATTGGCAAGAGCTCTCATGGGTATGGGTCGAGATGATGATGCGGTTGATATTTTGAAACGAGATAAACGACCTGATGCCGATATATTGCGCGCTGAAATTTTTTGGAAGAGCGGTGATTGGGCCAGAGCTTCAAATGCTCTCAAACGTGTTGCCAAAGCCAGTGGAGCAAAGAAGGGAGAGCTAGTTAATGAGTTTCAGGCAGAGCGTGTGCTGAATTACGCGATCTCGCTTGCGCTCTCTGGAAATGAACGTGGTCTGGCTCGGCTTAGGAGCGATTTAGGTTCAGCAATGGAGAGGACTTCACTGAGAGATGCATTCAGGCTTGTGACCGCTCCCACAGCCCAGGGGTTGATTTCCCCTTCAAGTGTGACAGCCCGCGTGAAGTTAGCAGAAAACTTCAAGACTTTTCTTGGGGATTATAAAAAAAGGTTAAAGGAGAGAGGTTTGAGCAGTTTAACCGAGCAGACCGCCAAGGCAAATAACGCCAGCGTTGGTCAATCACAAGGTGGTTAACCTCAAATTGACCCTTTAATCATCTAACTAAGAGAACAGCATTGACAGTTTCTTGTATCAATTTGATGACATAACCCTGCTGCGATGGAGATATTGAGATGGTTGGATGACTTAGTTTGACAATTAAATGTCAAAAAAATAATGGGCTAAAAAAGTAATTTTTAACAAAAAAGAAAATTGGCACATTCACCGGTCAATTTGATGATTACAATTAACTTTCCTCGGGTACAGGTCTTAATCCGCAAGTATCTGACAAGTTTACATAGCACTGTTGCATTTAAGATAAAAAATCGATGGCTTTATTTAAGCTTTAGCCGCCTCCAAAGCTACGAACCAAGGAGCCTACTATCATGTACCAACCGTCAACTAAGACGAAGAAAATTACCTTAAACGGCAATGCTATGATGATTGGTGGCAGCATCATCATGCCCATCGCCATTAAGACCGAAGCTACCACCATATCAATAATCAAGAATGGTAGAAAGATGAGAAAACCAATTTCAAAGGCACGCCTGAGCTCGGAGATCATAAAAGCTGGGATAAGAACGCGCATCGATACTGTGTTGGGGGTTACGGTAGTTGGGTCGATCTCCGCAATGTCCACAAACAAGGCTAAGTCTTGCTCGCGAACGTGTTGCATCATAAAATCGCGGAATGGAACTGAGACTCTCTCAAAGGCCTCAAGCTCGGTGATCTGCTCCTCCATCATTGGTTTAATGGCGGTATCATAAGCTCTCTCAAATGTCGGCATCATAATAAAAAAAGTCAAGAATAGGGCTAAGGAGACTAGCACTTGATTGGGGGGAGTTTGTTGTGTTCCCATTGCAGTTCTTAAAAATGCTAACACGACCATGATTCTTACGAATGAGGTAACCATGATTAGAACTGATGGAGCTAATGAAAGCACAGTGATTAATGCGACCATTTGGACAATACGCCCTGTCGCGTCGCCACCCTCACCGAAATCTAAATTAAATTGTTGCGCATCTGCCGGTACGGTTATCCACAAAAGGAGTGCAATAATCCCAATGAGTAAGCTACTAGCAACGAATAGCTTTATCAGAGGTTTTGTGAGAAGTTGGAATTTCATTCCGGGTTTTCTTCTCGTTTGAGATCATTTACTTGATTAAAATGCTCTGCAAAGTTCTCGTCAGCTCTAATATCGCGTTCTACAACCATTTCTGTCGTTGGCCCCAGGACCAATAGGTGTTCGACATCGTCGCGCCTGACTAAAACGAGACGCCGCCTGCCATCCAGCGGCGTGACTTCGATAACAGATAATCTTCGGGATCCACTGGGTTTTATTGCACGTACTGGAAAACCAAGCCCTACGCGCCGCGCCAATGCTGCAATTAGACCAATTAAGGCCAATACGAATATAAGCGCCAGAAGAAAACGAAGGTATTCCCATACTTCCATCAGGTATTTTCTCCCTCGCTATCGTTATCGGGGAGGTCCTGATTAATCGGAGCATAGGCCTTATGCGCCAATTTACTTAATCCAATGGTGGATACGTATTGGCTATGTTGCTTGCCCAAAGCTTGTGACAATAATGTCAGATCGCTTAGTAGGGATTGGATGGCCTGTTCCAATTCTTTTGGAGCGTCATGAGCCGGCGATTTGGTGATCAATCTACATATGGTTTCAACCTCGGTTTCAAGAGAAGCCAAATCAACGGCATTTCCTTGTGAAATAGCTTGCTTAGCGTCGTTAACAGCCTCAAAGACCATGCTGAGGCGAGCATTGATATCGGCATTACTCATTGATCGTCTGCCTTATTTTGCCGCCACTTGTCCGCCATTATGGCGGCAAGTCTATTAATGTTTGACGGAGGGGAATCCGGGTTTTCCTCCTGTTTTTCCTTTTCCGAAGCTTGGTAAACGTAAACGAGGATCTCGGCCACAGTTGAGAACGCTTCTAATGGAATGTGGGCGTCTATGTCGATAGCACTTAGGAGTTCAGCCAAATCGGCGTCCTCGCGAACTTTGATTCCGTTTTTAAAAGCAATATCTAGAATCTGCTCAGCAACTCGCCCATGGCCTCCTGCTATGACTCTCGGTGGCAGGTCGTTTGCCTCCTTTTGAGCAACTGCAACGGCAACCGCATCCGATCGGGGTGGCGGTGGGCGAAGATTTTTTTTTGTTAATTTTTCGTCGGCCGGCAAAGGCAGTTCCTTAATAAATTAAATCAAAGTGAAACGAATCTATAGCCAAGCCTAACCCTGACCGTCCCTATTTAACAATCTGTAAAAACGAAAAGGAAAATCATTCAATAATCTGTGCTATGTTTATATTGTATCGGGTGGTGTCTATCGGTGGATTGGATAGGTTGATCCCTTCGAGTCTTTGACACTAGTACTAAAACTTAAACTATTGTTGAGGTTAAAATGTTCTTAAGTGTATTCGAGATGTTTAAGATCGGAATAGGCCCCTCAAGCTCCCATACGATGGGTCCCATGTTGGCAGCCAATCGATTCCTTCAAAGACTTAATCTCACTGGTAATCTCTCCTCAGCGAAACGAGTCGAAACAACGTTACATGGGTCGTTAGCATTTACGGGAAGAGGGCACGGTACCGCTCGAGCGGTGATTCTTGGATTGTTGGGAGAGACGCCCGAGGCCCTTGACCCTGAAGTCATACAAGAGATGACTGATAATGTTGCGGTTAACAAAGTATTAAATCTTGATGGTCGATATCGTATCCCTTTTAGGGAAGAGCGTGATATCGTTTTTGACTTTGGTGTGGCTTTGCCCGGCCATTCTAATGGCATGATAATTAGAGGATTTGATGCCTCTGGAGACGTAATACTTGAGCAGACTTATTACTCAATTGGTGGCGGCTTTGTGGTTTTGGCAGAGGAATTGGCTGCACGGGATGATGACAAACCGCTAGCTGATGTTCCATACAGTTTTCGAACTGCTGCAGAGATGCTTGGCATGGGAGAACAGTCTGAAAAGTCCATAGCAGCTATGAAATTTGCCAATGAGGTTGCAGTAAAATCCAAAGATATTGTGGTTCGTGACCTTGATCGTATTTGGAGCGCTATGGAAAGTTGTATATCCCGCGGTTTGCGGAAGGACGGTGAATTGCCCGGTGGTCTGAAAGTGAAACGCCGTGCCCGTAAAATTCGGGATAGTTTAGTAGCTGAGGAACAAGGGAGCCGGAATGCACGCTTGGAGCACACAGTGATGGATTGGCTTAGTCTATATGCATTGGCAGTTAATGAGGAGAATGCCGCGGGAGGCCGAGTGGTAACAGCTCCGACCAATGGAGCTGCCGGCATTATTCCGGCTGTAATAAAATACTATCAAGATTTTTGCCCCGGCGCATCAAAGTCTGGGATCCACGATTTTCTTCTTACCGCGAGTGCGATTGGGGGCTTAATCAAGTACAACGCATCGATATCCGGTGCAGAGGTTGGTTGTCAAGGAGAGGTCGGCGCCGCATCGGCAATGGCAGCTGCGGGGTTGGCTGCCGTTCTGGGTGGGACCAACGCCCAAATAGAGAATGCGGCAGAAATTGCCCTCGAACATCATTTGGGTATGACTTGTGACCCCGTTGGTGGGTTGGTGCAGGTTCCTTGTATTGAGCGGAACGCTATGGGGGCGGTTAAGGCTGTGAACGCCGCCTCGTTAGCACTGCGCGGCGATGGTTCACATATTGTCCCGTTAGATACAGCAATCGAGACCATGCGCCAAACCGGCATGGATATGTTGAGTAAATATAAAGAGACGTCCGAGGGGGGGCTGGCTGTTAATTTGACTGCATGTTGAAAACAGGAATATTCCCGATAATTTACTGCTTGTTAAGGAACTAGGCAGATAATGCCCACTATAAACCTTGGGGAGAGTTCGCCGCTGGGTGCACAAAAGAAGGCATGCAAAAATGGATATGAAGAATTTAACTATATTTCAAGCTGTTAAAAAGCGCATGGATTGGCTAACACAGCGCCAAGAAGTATTATCGCATAACATTGCCAATGCCGATAGTCCTCATTTTAAGGCGCGTGATTTAAAACCATATAATTTTAAGGAATTACTCCGCCGAGAGAGCGCCCAACTGAATATTATCGCAAGTGGCGAGGGCCATTTGGCCGGCCGACGGAAGCGAATTCGTGATTTTGCAGAGCAGAAGGACCTAAGGCCATTTGAAACTGCACCGGGGGGTAACTCCGTCGTTTTAGAGGAGCAAATGGGAAAAATTGGCGAAACCGGCGCCAGCTATAAGATGGCAACAAATCTTTACCGGAAACATATTGGCATGCTTCGCATGGCAATTGGAAATAACCGTTGATGATAGGACAGCTCTTATGGATGATATTATCCGCACAATGCGTATTTCGGGAAGTGGCCTTCGGGTTCAAGGCCAGAGGTTACGTGTGATCGCTCAAAACATTGCAAATGCAAATTCTTTGCCGACGGATCCCAATGGAAAGCCGTATCGTCGCAAAACTATTACTTTCCGTAATGAATTTAATAAAGCTTTAGGTCTTGATACGGTTAAGGTGCATAAAGTTCGTCCAGATATGTCTGCGTTTGGTAAACGATTTGACCCAAATCATCCAGCTGCAGATGCGGATGGATATGTCTTGACCCCCAATGTAAATACGTTGATTGAAATGACAGACATGCGCGAGGCGCAAAGATCGTATGAAGCAAACCTGAGCGTTATTAAATCCTCAAAACGTATGTTAAATAGCGCAATTGATCTGCTGCGTCGCTAGTAAAGGGACAAGTTAGCGCGACCAATTAACGAAAACTTCATCCAACAAAAGATATGGAAATTGATAGGAAAAACCCATGCCATCCCCAGCAGAAAGTTACACATCAGCTGTAAAAGCCTATAACAGCGCAGCTGCAGGCGAGCCGCTCGAAAGTAAAAAATTGACTGATGATATGCACCAAGGTGCTTTTGCTGATCTGGTTCAAAGCGCCATTAAGGAGGCTGTTCGTATTGGTGAGAGGAGTGAACAGCTATCCATCGCTGGCGTAAATGATCGGGCTGATATCAGCAAGGTCGTAACCGCCGTTAGCGAGGCTGAACTGACCCTGCAGACAGTCGTAGCAGTTCGTGACAAAGTCATCGACGCATATAAACAAATCATTCGAATGCCAATTTAGTAGTTTTAGGATATACTGAAAATTCGTCAGTGATTCGGCTTTATATCTTGCAGGGAAAGACCTAATGAATGAAGTTGCGGTCTTGGAGGTTGGGCGTGAAGCGCTTTGGGTCGTTTTAAAAGTTGCGGGACCGATTATGGCCGCTGGTCTAGTGATCGGTCTTACAATAGCGTTGTTCCAAGCATTAACAACTATTCAGGAAATGACCCTTACTTTTGTGCCTAAAATTATAGTAATTTTTGCCTCAATTATTCTTTTTCTTCCTTTTATGATGAGGACGGTGGTGGGTTTTGGGAACTCTCTTTTCGATCGAATAGTCGCCCTTGGTTAACAAAAAGAGAGAAACCCAAATGTGTTAGAGGAAATCCTAACTCTCAACATTTTTGCATTTATGTTAATCTTCGCTCGTCTGGGCAGTGCCTTCTCTTTCATGCCAGGGTTTTCTGCAAGCTATATCTCTGTAAGGATGCGCTTAGCACTCGCCTTAGCCGTTAGTTTTGCGGTAATGCCGATGCTTGCAACAAACCTACCTGTGCCACCGCCCGACCTGTCCTCCTTAGCTGTCTTAATTTTAAGCGAGGTAGTCATCGGCTCATTCATCGGTTTAATAGGCCAAGTCCTTATTGGAGCATTGCAGACAGCCGGTACATTGATTGCCCTCTCCTCAGCAATGGCTAATGCATTGATCCAAGACCCTATTGCGGAGCAACAAAGCTCTACTATTTCTGGCTTTCTATTAACAACGGGCATGGTAATCTTATTTGTTAGCGATACCCATCATATGATGATCCTCGCAGCCATTGAGACTTACAGCTTATTCCCCCCGGGTAATGCCTTACCGTTAGGCGATTTCGCGGATATGTTTTCAAGAACGGTCGCAGATAGTTTTCGTCTGGGTTTACAGTTGGCGTCTCCGGCGATCGTCATTGGCTTAACTTATTCGATTGGGCTTGGTATTTTAGGACGTTTGATGCCTGCTCTCCCGGTTTTCTTTTTTGGATTACCTATTCAAATAACAGTTCAATTGTGGGTGCTTACAGTGACTTTATCGGGCATAATGTTTGTGTGGATTACACATTTTCAAGAACGAATGGGTGCTTTCGCCTCGTAACTTTGGATAACACGGGGTGATTTTTTGATAAAAGATTAGCCCGAAGGATTTGGCAGATGGCTGAAGAAGATGATGCCTCCAAAACAGAAGAACCGACCGAGAAAAAACTGGCTGACTCGCGCAATAAAGGTAGCGTTGCCCAGTCTCAAGAAATCAAAAGTATGGGGATTTTGCTTGCAGGTACGGGTGGTTTGATTTTTCTCGCTCCTTTTATGGCAACAAGCGTAAGTAATTTGGGACGCCGTTTCATAGAACAGCCCGACGCTATCCCCTTTGACTTTTATCAGGTCAGAGAGGTTTTTATTGAGACTGCTCTGGACATGTTGATTTTGACAACACCTTTTATGATATTGATGGTAGTGGCTGCGATCGCAGTCAACATTGGTCAGGTGGGCTTTCTCATAGCTGGGGAAAAGATAAAGCCTGACTGGTCAAAGGCCAGTCCTCTCAAGGGTATTAAGCGAATGTTCTCATCTCGCACCTTGGTGGAGTTTCTTAAGGGGATAGCCAAGCTCTTGATTGTATCACTTGTTAGTTTTGGATTGGCCATGCCATTACTGGGTGACCTTGAGGTCTTATCACAAATTGATCTTCTTTTAACGTTAGATCGCATTCATCTCATTGCTATTGCTTTCGCAACGGGAACAGTAGCTGTCATGGCTGCATTGGCAGCACTCGACTTTATATACCAAAAGCAGACATTCATGAAACAGATGCGAATGACCAAGCAAGAGGTCAAGGATGAGCAAAAACAATCAGATGGAGATCCTCAGGTCAAAGCTCGGATTCGAAAAGTGCGGATGGAACGCCATCAACAGCGGATGATCCAAGCGGTTCCTGACTCTGATGTGGTGATAACGAACCCTACGCACTTTGCCGTTGCACTTGAGTATAAAATGGGGGAAATGGAAGCGCCTAAATGCGTCGCCAAGGGAGTTGACCATCTTGCCTTCCGTATCAGAGAAGTTGCCGAAGAGGCTGATGTCCCGATAGTTGAAAATCCTCCGCTTGCCCGTGCTCTCTATGATACAGTGGAAATTGATCAAGAAATTCCGTCAGAACATTTCACTGCTGTTGCCGAGATCATTGGATATGTTATGCGTCAGCGTGGCGATCTTCCAATGCATTGAGGTCTTTGGCTAAATGTTTAACACATCAGAAAATATAAGATATCAGCCGCAGAAACTTGGAGAGCATAAAAAATTAGCCTTTTGGCTGACGTGTTCAATGGGTATTACCACCTTCTTAGGAGCGTTGTACTGGGAGGGGGCACAGGAAGCGTTTGTATCTCGTATTCTTTTGGGATCAGCTGTTATTTGCCTGGTTGCTGTTATTTGGATTGTTCTTTTGTGGAAAATGCAACGTGCCCAATTTGTTCGTGGATTGGTTGCAATGGCTGCAGAGGCAGATGCAGACGGTTTGTCGATTACCGATGGTCAGGGAAATGTGATTTACGCCAACCCAGCATTTCACAACCTTCTCTCCTTTGCTGCTTCGGAGACTCCATCAAGACAGATTGATAGTTTGGCGCAAGTTTCTGAAGCGATTAGCGCTGCTGAAAGAGAGGGTGCTGCAGAACTAATACGGATCGTCATGGGTAGCTTAGAACGAAAATCTGGAGTTGCAGATTTCGCTGTATCTGGACGCCAAAAAGATTTTGGGCCTGACGCCAAAATGTCAATTGAATGGCGTAGAATGCGAGTTCAACCCCTTTGCGATTCCCCGGATGGGCGAGAGGGCGATATGTGTATTTGGCGGGTTTATGATATTACCGACTGGCGAGAGATAGAGAGTATTCGCTTTGCTGAGGAAGCTCGAATGCATGATCTGGTCGACTTTCTTCCAGTCGGCGTTTTTTCTGCGGACGCGAATGGCGTTCTTAGATTCGTTAATAGAACCCTCGCAAGTTGGCTGGGTCAGCTGCCAGAGCGCTTATTTGGGACACCGTTTGCAGACTATGTTGCCGATGTCGGCGAAAATGGTGAGGTAATCCTCAGGGACGGCGAGGGAAGGGTGTTTATGGCAAGTCTTGTGCAATCTCAGAGGGATGCACTTGACGGAAGTATTGCGTACACGCGCTCTATCGTTATTCGAGACCGGGCAAGAGATTCTGAATGTGTTACCAATGAAGTAAAGCAAGATGCGCGAGTTGAAACATCTAACCTGACTGAAGCGAAGTCATCCGAGATTTTTGCTGCCTCACGTTCTGGGTCGGGGATGCAAGGGCTTTTTGATGAGGCACCGGTTGGTATGGTCCTCCTCGATCTTGAAGGGAGCGTTTCTGATGCTAATCGGTCTTTTCTCAGACTCCTTGGCCGTCACCGTGACGCCGTAATACATCGATCTTTTGCTGATTTTTTAGCGCGCGAAGATAGGGGGGACGTCTCCAGTGCTCTGTCTAAAATTGTGATGGGAATTGCGACTGCGGCACATTTGGAAGTCCATATGCACGGGATACAAGCACGAGAGTTAATATTATCCCTATATATCTCTAGAATCCTAGATTTGCAGGGTAATATGACTGCATTGGTTTTACACTTGATCGATAACACTGAACAAAAAAATCTTGAAGTCCAGTTTGCACAATCCCAAAAAATGCAGGCCGTAGGCCAATTGGCAGGCGGTGTTGCTCACGATTTTAACAACCTATTGACAGCAATGATCGGATTTTGTGATTTGCTGTTAGAGCGCCACGGTCCGGATGACCCGAGCTTTGCGGACATTCAGCAAATACGCCAAAATACAAATCGTGCTACTAACCTAGTGCGCCAACTACTGGCGTTCTCGCGAAAGCAAACTCTAGAACCTGTCCGCTTAGATATCACTGAAGGGCTGAATGATCTTGCTAGTTTAATTCGGCGTTTGATAGGGGAAAAAGTTGAGTTGGTCATGGACCATAGCCGTGAAATTGTTACCGCGAGAGGCGATAAAAGCCAATTTGATCAAATCATTATCAACCTCTGTGTAAATGCTCGTGATGCCATGCCGGGTGGAGGCACTATTTCTGTGCGGACTGAAAACGTAAAATTAACTGATCCAGTCCAAAGAGGGCATGATCTCATGCCAGCTGGTCGTTATGCAATGGTCGAGGTCACGGATACTGGAACGGGTATTTCCAAGGAACACATTGAACGCATCTTTGAGCCCTTCTTTTCGACGAAAGAAGCGGGAGCTGGAACAGGCCTTGGGCTGTCTACCGTATATGGGATTGTGCATCAAACCGGTGGGTTCATTTTCTGCGACAGCGCCCCGGGTGAAGGTACTACTTTCTCGATTTTTTTGCCCGAGTTCGAAAAGGAGCCACTTGGGATTATTAATCCAGCTGAATCTATCCCATTATTGCCCTCCGAGACTAAGCGCCCCGAGGCTGATGTGGCGACAGAACTAACGGCATCGCCGGAAGTCGAGATGCAACCACCTTCTGATCTCACAGGTGTTGGCAAAGTACTTTTGGTTGAGGATGAGGACGCTGTTCGCATGTTTGCCAAGCGAGCTCTTGAGAACAAGGGATACAGGGTAATAGAGGCAGCCAATGGTGAAGTAGCGTTAGATTTAGTTTCCTCGAGCGAAGATCAAATCGATATCATTGTATCGGATGTTATCATGCCGGGAATGGATGGGCACACATTAGTTGGCTTAGTGCGCCAAGAACTACCGCATGTAAAAGTTATACTAATGTCGGGTTATGCCGAAGATATATATAGAGACAAGATAGGCCGTGATGGCACACTTAACTTCCTTAGCAAGCCTTTTACTCTAAAAGATTTAGCGACAAAAGTGAAAGAGGTTTTAGGGTAGAGCACGACTGGATTCGCCCACTATCTACCCCATAGTTTAACAGGCAACCCGCCATTAGTTTACGCTCAAAGCCTTCATAAGTTGAGAAACATTTAAAGAACAATAGAAATTTTTCTCATTTAAAACAATACCTAACGCTTTTTCTTGCAAATAAGAACAAAACATGTACTTATTAATAGTAGAGTTTAAGTTGCTTCGCACTAAACCCCGTGGAAAATAGGAGAGGTCTAATATGTCAAAAAGTGCCTTACGTCTGGTGGAGAATGAAAACGTGGATAAAACTAAGGCATTAGAGGCAGCAGTCTCTCAGATTGAGCGTGCCTTCGGAAAAGGTTCAATCATGACGCTTGGCTCGGAGCAGGTGGTGGAAGCTGACGCCATCTCAACAGGGTCCTTAGGTCTCGATATTGGTCTTGGTATTGGTGGTCTGCCTCGGGGGCGAATTGTTGAAATTTATGGACCTGAAAGTTCAGGCAAGACAACACTTGCCCTTCATACGGTTGCCGAATCCCAAAAAATTGGAGGAACTTGTGCTTTTGTTGATGCAGAGCATGCACTTGATCCTGTTTATGCCAAAAAACTCGGGGTAAATGTAGAAGAATTATTGCTCTCTCAGCCCGATGCCGGTGAGCAAGCTTTGGAAATAGCAGATACTTTAGTGCGATCGGGTGCGATTGATGTTCTGGTAATTGACTCAGTTGCTGCTCTTGTCCCCCGTGCCGAGTTAGAAGGGGAGATGGGAGACACGCATGTTGGCTTACAGGCTCGTTTAATGAGTCAAGCGCTTCGTAAATTGACTGCATCGGTCTCAAAATCTAACACCATGATCATTTTTATTAATCAAATTCGAATGAAAATCGGGGTTATGTTTGGGAGTCCGGAGACCACTTCAGGCGGTAATGCACTTAAATTTTACTCATCCATTCGTATGGAAATTCGCCGCATTGGGGCCATTAAGGATCGTGATGAAGTGGTGGGTAACCAAACCCGCGTGAAAGTTGTTAAAAACAAGCTTGCTCCCCCTTTTAAGATGATTGAGTTCGATATCATGTATGGGGAGGGGGTTTCCAAGATGGGTGAGCTGCTCGATCTTGGCATTAAAGCGGGATTAATAGAAAAATCTGGATCTTGGTTTTCATACGATTCGACGCGGATCGGTCAGGGTCGCGAGAATGCAAAAAACTTTCTTCGCGAAAATATGGAAATGGCGGATGAGATTGAGCATAAAATTCGTCAGAACGCCGGCCTGATAGCGGAGGAAATGATGACGGGACCGGCTAGAACGCCCAGAGAAGAGAGCGAAGTAGACGTGAGTGACGCGCTTAATGAAGAGCTGTAAACGGCTAAAATATTTAAAGAAAAATGTTAAACCGGCCGCGCCACATTGGGGCGCGGCTTGTTTTTTTAAGAATTGCTACTTTCTGTGAACCGCGCCTCTGGACAGTCGTCTTCACCACGTATACAACCAAGTTTTTAGTAGTTTTCGCAATATTTGAAAAAATGTCCCATGTAAATTTAAGGGTGCTACTATCAGCGGAAGGCGAATACCTATGCAGACCGTAAACGATATCCGGAAGGGGTTTTTAGATTATTTTGCGGATAATGGGCATGAAGTGGTGGCTTCCTCGCCATTGGTTCCCAATAACGATCCAACTTTGATGTTCGCAAACGCTGGGATGGTTCAATTTAAGAATGTATTTACTGGTCTTGAGGGAAGAAATTATTCTCGGGCAGTTACTTCTCAGAAGTGCGTCCGTGCGGGAGGTAAACATAACGACCTCGAAAATGTTGGTTATACGGCACGGCATCACACTTTTTTTGAGATGCTCGGTAATTTTTCTTTCGGTGATTATTTCAAGGAAGATGCCATCGAGTTGGCATGGAGACTCGTTACCAAAGAATTCGGTTTAGTGCCGAAAAAACTGATTGTAACGGTCCATACGTCTGATGAAGAGGCTGCAAGTTTATGGCGAAAGATTGCGGGGCTATCAGACGATAAAATTATCCGGATCCCCACGTCTGATAATTTCTGGGCAATGGGGGATACCGGGCCCTGCGGGCCGTGTTCTGAGATTTTTTATGATCATGGAGAGCATATTGCGGGAGGGCCGCCCGGGTCGCCGGATGAGGATGGCGATCGTTTTATCGAAATCTGGAACTTGGTGTTTATGCAATTTGAGCAGGTAAACAAACAGGAACGGGTTAGTTTACCGCAACCCTCTATTGATACGGGCATGGGCTTGGAGCGTATTGCCGCTGTTATGCAAGGCACGCACGACAACTACCAAACGGATATGATGCAGGTCTTAATTAACGCTTCGGCCGAGTACGCCGGTGTTGCGGCTGATGGTGTTTATAGTGTGTCGCACCGGGTTATTGCCGACCATCTGCGAGCATCGGCTTTTTTGATCGCAGATGGCGTATTACCGTGTAATGAAGGGCGGGGCTACGTCTTACGCCGGATAATGCGCCGTGCCATGCGGCATGCTCATATGATGGGATGTCACGAACCTCTTCTTTGGCAACTAGTATCCACACTCGTTGGGGAAATGGGACAAGCCTTTCCCGAACTTGGTAGGGCTGAGACGCTTATAAATGAAACATTAAAACTTGAAGAGAGCCGTTTCAAGAAACTCTTGGATCGTGGGATCAATCTTTTGGACGAAGCTAGTATTGACTTGGGGAAGGGCGCCGCTTTCGATGGGGAAACTGCGTTTAAGTTATACGACACGTATGGGTTCCCTCTCGATTTGACGCAGGATGCCCTCCGGCCACGGGGGATCACTGTCGATACGGATGCGTTTAACAGGGCCATGGAGCGTCAACGAGCAGAAGCCCGTAAGGCGTGGACTGGATCTGGCGATGAGGTGGAAGACGCGGTCTGGTTTGATCTTCGAGAAGAACTTGGTGCCACGGACTTCTTGGGCTACAAAACGGAAACGGCGCAAGGTAAGATTGTCGCGTTGGTGAGAGACGGTGCTAAAGTCGATGCACTGCGCGCGGGTGAGAACGGATTTGCAATAATAAATCAGTCACCGTTTTACGGCGAGTCTGGAGGCCAAATAGGCGATACAGGCAAGATTTCAGGGGATGATTTGGTCGTCATGGTGGTTGATACGCAAAAGCGTGTCAGCGACTTGCTTGTGCATTCTGTAATAGTTGACCAAGGCGCGCTAGAGAATGGCAAAGAAGTGGTGCTTCAGGTTGATCAAGCCCGACGTTCATTGTTACGTGGCAACCACTCCGCGACACACTTGTTACATGAGGCGCTCCGGCGTCAATTAGGTAATCACGTTACTCAGAAAGGCTCACTCGTCGCGTCGGATAGATTACGCTTTGACATCTCGCATCCATATAGTCTTGGGCGCGAGGAGCTAGCTTCAATTGAAGCGGAGGTAAATGCCCGGGTCGCATCCAATACAGAGGTGTCGACGCTTCTGATGGATCCAGACGCTGCAGTTGAAGCTGGGGCTATGGCGCTTTTCGGTGAAAAGTATGGTGACCAAGTGCGGGTTGTTACTATGGGTGCTGAGAATGATGAAGACCGGTACTCGGTGGAACTTTGTGGTGGTACGCATGTTAAGCGGACAGGGGATATAGGCCCCTTCAAGATCATTGGTGAGAGCGCAGTGGCGGCAGGGGTGCGCCGTATTGAGGCGTTGACCGGGCCCAGTTGTTTGGCCTATTTTGAGGCGGTGGAAAATGCGTTGAATAAAGCAGCTGCGCTTTTGAAAGTAACACCTGAGGATGTGCCTGCTCGAGTTGAGAGCTTGATTGGTGAACGCCGTAACTTGGAGCGTAGTTTAGCTCAAGTGCGCCGCAAATTGGTAACGGGTATTGGTATTGACACTACAGTAGAAACCAAAGAGGTGGCTGCTTTTAGGTTCGCGCCCCGACTTTTTGATGATATACCTTCCAAGGATTTAAAAAACTTGGTTGACGATCTAAAAAACCAGATTGGTTCTGGCATCGTTGCTGTTGTCTCGCATATAGACGGTAAGGCGTCCTTAGTAGTTGGCGTCACCGATGATTTGACAGACCGTATTAGCGCTGTCGATCTGGTGCGCACTGGTTCGGAAGCGGTTGGTGGCAAGGGTGGTGGTGGCCGATCGGGTATGGCGCAAGCCGGTGGACCTAATGGGCAGAATGGGCAAGCGGCTCTGGATGCTATTGAGCTAATGCTTTGGAATGCGTAAGTTTGATCCTGAGGCCATAGACCTTCGTTGGCCCGGGTCTCTGCTGATCCTCATGGCGATTGCAATGCCATTGAGTTTTTCCACTTGGCAGGACCTACCCAACAACTTTGTTATCGATCAAGTGGGATTCGGTGGGGTTGAGAGTGGTTTACTGCAAAGCTGCCGCGGGGTGCCCGAATTTATAAGTTTTACTGCTGTTTTTGCGATGTTGCTTGTGCGGCAGCAATCTTTGGCCATAATTTCACTCTTGTTACCTGGCTTTGGCACGGCAAGCACTGGTTATTTTCCGAGCTTTTGGGGTCCTCTGATGATTACTTTCCTCATGTCCGTTGGCTTTTATGATTTTGAGTCTCTCCACCAGTCGCTTACGCTACATTGGATTGCTAATGACCGTGCGCCGGAAGTTTTTGGTCGGATTCTGAGTGCTTGGTCCATCGCTGCCTTAGTATCATTCGGTATTATTTATGGCGCGTCTGATTTCTGGGAGTTCGGGTTAGAGTGGGTGTATTTAGCGAGTGGTACCGTAAGCATTCTTGTAGCGATTTATTGTTGGAGGATATATCCAAAATTTAAAGGACAGGTTAAACAACGAAATTCGATTGTTTTACTCCCAAGTTATTGGTTTTGGTACGCGCTTGTATTGATGACAGGTGCTCGCAGACAAATTTTTGTTGTTTTTGCTAGCTTCTCAATGGTCCAAAAATTTGCCTTTCCCGCTTCTAAAATGAGCCTCATATTTTTTGCCAACATGGCGATGATGATCTGGCGCTCACCAAAAATCTGTCGGTTGATCCAGCAATTTGGCGAGCGTAATGCATTACTCATCAAATATATAGGACTAGTATTTGGTTTCTGCGGTTATGCAGCTGCCTCTCAAGCGTGAGTGAACGCATTGTTATACATCTGTGATCATATATTCTTTGCCATGGCCGTAGCTGTCAAAACGTATTTTCAAAAAACCGCGGCTCCAAATGATATTGCATCATGGTCCGCTTGGCCGTCGTTATTACAGTTACTTTTGGTTTCTTGTGGCTACAATGTTCGACCTATGTATTTCTCACTGGTGTGGCGATGACCGGGGTATCTCTCATTTCAGCCATGATGATACCGCACCATTTCACTGCGGAAAAATCGAGCAAATTGTATTATCGGAAACTAGTGTCGCTTGGTACCAAATAAGGGAATTGGAAACTATGATTAAACGGTTCGAAGGTACGAATACCTATGTCGTTACCGAAGATTTGAAAATTGCAGTCAATGCAGCTGTGGCGCTTGAGCGGCCACTGTTAGTGAAGGGGGAGCCCGGCACTGGTAAAACGGTTCTGGCTCATGAAATCTCGGAGGCTTTGGGTGCACCGCTAATCCAATGGCATGTTAAGTCTACCACTAAGGCTCAGCAAGGTTTGTATGAATATGATGCCGTGGCTCGTCTCCGTGACTCTCAGCTCGGCGACGCGCGCGTGCATGATATTAAAAACTATATCGTAAAGGGAAAGCTCTGGGAAGCATTTGAATTGAGTGAACGGCCAGTACTCTTGATTGATGAGATAGATAAGGCCGACATCGAGTTTCCAAACGATCTTTTACTTGAGATCGATCGGATGGAGTTCCACGTCTATGAAACAAGGGAGACGATTAAGGCGGCGCATCGACCAATCGTGGTGATTACCTCCAATAATGAGAAAGAATTACCCGACGCGTTTTTACGTCGTTGCTTCTTCCACTACATCTCATTTCCCGATGAAGATACTATGCGCAATATTATTCAGGTTCATTACCCTGATGTTCAAAAGCGTTTGGTTGCAGAAGCTATGAACGTGTTTTACGGTCTCCGAGACGTGCCGGGTCTAAAAAAGAAACCGTCAACGTCTGAATTTCTGGATTGGATCAAGCTTTTGATGGTTGAGGATATCCCGGCGGAGGTGCTGCGTTCCGATGACCAGAAAAATTTGATTCCGCCACTCTATGGCGCCCTTCTAAAAAATGAACAAGACGTCCACCTGCTAGAACGCTTGGCTTTTCTTAACCGCCGTGAAACGCGTTAATCGAATGTCTAGCGAAGCGGTGAAGAAATTGATTCAACCGCGACGGAGTTTTATCTTCTCGCCCGGCCTAAAGCCGGAATTATTTCCGAAAGCTTTAGCATCGGGTGCGGATATGGTATGTGTTGAATTAGAGGACGGTGTCGCGCCGATGCATAAAGTAGAGGCGCGAGAGAGATGTCTGGCCCTTTTTGCTAAACCACAAGCTGATGATGGTGTAGAGCGTATTGTGCGTATCAATGGTCTCAGGTCTGCGTTTGGCTTGGATGATGTTAAAGCGGTTCTTGCGACAGCTACGCCTCCTCCTGCTCTTATGCTTCCAAAAGTCATGACACCGGACGAAATCATATGGCTGGATGATCTTTTGACAGAGCGTGGTCATATGTGTCGGCTTCACGTGATTATTGAGACCAACGCTGGGCTTGAAGTAGTGAATGATATAGCGCGAGCCTCAAGTCGTATTGACGCTTTATTTTTTGGAGGTGTTGATATGGCAGCTGAACTCCGATGTGAGAATTCATGGGAGCCTCTGCTTTATGCGCGATCACGAGTTATTCACGCGGCAGCTACTGTTGGTATTGATGCTATTGATGTTCCTTACTTGGACCTGCAGGATTTGGATGGTATGGAACAGGAAGCAACCTTAGCACGTAAGTTGGGCTTTAGCGGGAAGGGCGCTATTCATCCCAAGCAGATTGAAATCCTCAATAATGTATTCACACCAGGTGAAATTGCTGTTGCAAATGCGCGGAAAATATTGGCGGCTTTTGTCAAAGCCGATACCGCTCTTTTAGTAATTGATGGAAAACTAATAGAAAAGCCGGTAATTCGCGAGATGGAGCGTATAATTGCGATTGCTGATCAGGTGGCAGAAAATGCTTAGATGAACCCTGTCCACTGGTCGCCCCAAGAATATTTGGTTGCCAAAACTCATCCAACGTCGGGTAAAATACTAAGATTCTTGGAGGATATGTGGAATTTGAAAATTTAAAAAAATGTTGGGGACTAATATAAACGGTAAACTTAAATTTTTGAATGAACGGAAGTTTGGCCTTCCTGTGAAAGGTTCCTTCGTAGTAAATTTCCAAGAAACTATGGTCTCCAAATGTTTAGAGGGACTAGTAGGTATTGCGGGATAGTATTAAATATCCAGAATAAAGAGAAAATCGAGTCAGGCTAATGCCCTCATCAACCCTTCATGCGTCGCGTGTTGGATTGTGCTGTCATCCATCCTAAATCGATATCCGTTATCGACGGTTTGATAATAACTATTGGGTTTTAGTCAAACTAAGAGTTAAGGTAGTGATAAAAGATGTTTATTGACTTTTTTTTGAAGCTTCGAAGTGCAGATATCCCTGTTAGCTTGAGAGAATATTTGACATTGGTCGAAGCCGTCAATGCAGGTCTTGCACATTACGATGTGGAGAATTTTTATTACCTCTCCAGATCGTGCTTGATTAAAGATGAGCGAAATCTGGATAGATTTGATCAGGTTTTTGGAGCAGTCTTCAAAGGGCTAGAGGTGTCGAAAAAAGAGATTGAGGAATTTCCTGAGGAATGGCTTAGGAAATTAGCAGAGAAAATACTTACTGATGAAGAAAAGTCGCAAATTGAAGCACTTGGTGGCTGGAATAAACTGATGGAGACGCTGAAAAAGCGTATCGCGGCACAAAAAAAACGTCATCAAGGTGGATCAAAGTGGATCGGCACAGCTGGCACATCACCGTTTGGTGCTTATGGGTTCAATCCCGAGGGAGTGCGCATCGGCCAAGATGACAATCGCAATTTTTCCGCTGTAAAAGTCTGGGATAAGCGCGAATTTAAAAACCTCGATGACACGGTAGAACTCGGCACTCGGAATATCAAGGTGGCATTGCGTCGCTTACGTCGGTTTGCGAGACAGGGCGCTGCCACTGAACTTGACCTCGCGGATACGATCACGTCGACAGCGAAGCGAGGCTATCTTGATATCCGTATGATTTCGGAGCGCCATAACGCAATCAAGCTACTTATTCTATTTGATGTGGGTGGTTCAATGAACCCCCATGTGCAAGTTATGGAAGAATTATTTTCTGCGGCGCGTTCCGAATTCAAGCATATGCAATATTTCTATTTTCATAATTTCATTTATGAACGGGTTTGGAGGGATAACAGTCGTCGTCATGTCGCAACCATTAACACTATGGAAGTGCTCAACACCTATCCCCACGACTATAAAGTGATCATTGTTGGTGATGCATCCATGAGCCCGTACGAAATTGTTTATCCGGGTGGTTCAGTTGAACACTGGAATGAGGAGGCTGGTTCCGTCTGGTTGGAGCGTCTCCTAAGAGTTTATCAAAGTACGGTATGGCTTAACCCGGTTAAGGAAGATTGGTGGAATAATACGCAATCCATCGGCATGGTCCATCGAATTATGGGTGAACGAATGTTTCCACTAACGCTGGACGGCCTTGATCGAGCGACTAGGGAATTAAGGCGATAAGACATAATATGCAATGAGGGTTTCTCAAATATGGTGAGATTACCATAACTATTTTTTAGAGTCGGCGGCAACTCTTAATGTTAATATTTTATCGGGGTTCTTGACTGTGCCAGAACGGTTACTCGGATCAGCTTTCTTGATATTGTCGACGTGCTCCATACCTTCGACAACCTGCCCCCAGACAGTATAATGACCATCGAGATGCGGGGCGTCATCAAGCACTATAAAGAATTGAGAATCTGCACTATCTGGATGTTGGGCTCTTGCCATTGAGACCGTGCCTCGGACATGGGGCTCGGAGGAGAATTCAGCAGGTAAGTTTTGCCCCGACCCGCCAATACCTGACCCTTCTGGATCACCACCTTGTGCCATAAAACCGGCAATCACCCGATGGAATACCAAGCCATCATAAAATTTCTTACGCGTGAGTTCTTTAATCCGCTTAACATGTTTAGGGGCAATATCAGGCCGGAGATTGATTACTACACGGCCATCTCTCAATTCCATGTGAAGAGTATTCTCTGGTTCGATTGCCATAACCACCTGTCCGATCATTGTGAGCAGGAGAACGACGGATGCAAAGGCTATAATACGGTTCTTTTGACTTGGCATTAGATCGACTCCTAGTTGTAGATTAGAACTCCAAGAATTTAAATTTTTATTGATTTTCGCACGTCAGTCAATCTTCAGTCGACTAAAGGAACGAGTTAATATTGGAATATTTGTCTCTCATAATTTTACATAAGTGTTTGGCTAAGATTAAGCAGGCTATCCCATACATTAAGTTTGATTTGGATGAACTTGAAGACGCGCACAACTATACTTTTTAGATAATTAGTTATTAGAAATAATGTTTAACGTAAATGCGCAAAATACGTTAATCTTTATTCATATTTTCGAGCATTCACGTATACTTCTGCAAACAATTTTAGAATATCTTCGGCCGCAGCTGATGGTGTCTTCATCCCTTTCCTAACTTGGTGTTCAGCGGTCTCTATTCCCCTGACAATCTTAATGTTTGTTTTTAGCTCATCAAGGAGGTTTGCATTCACTTCATCCCACATCCAATGGATCGCCCGTTCAGTGCGCCGTTTACTTAAAATACCGGTTTTTAGGGCGGTTTTTTTGAATTTGGAGATTGCAGACCATACTTTCGGCACGCCTTTCCCGCTAAGTGCAGAGCAAGTATACACTTTAGGGACCCCATCAGCATCGCGTGGACGTATCAGGTCAAGCGCGGCTGCGTAATCGCGCTGTGTCTTTTCGGCCACATGGATAAATTCGCCGTCGGCTTTATTAACCGCAATGATATCAGCTAGCTCCATGATCCCTTTTTTCATACCTTGGACATCATCACCCCCACCCGGATTAAGTAACAGCAGGAAAATATCAGTTAGATTGGCAACCGCCGTTTCTGATTGTCCAACGCCAACGGTCTCGACCAGAACAATATCGAACCCAGCTGCCTCCGCACATAGTATTGCTTCACGCGTCCGACGGGCTACCCCCCCCAAAGTCCCACCTGATGGGGACGGGCGGACGAAGGCATTTTGGTGGCGCGACAGAACTTCCATTCTGGTTTTATCGCCAAGGATCGACCCGCCTGTACGTGGGCTGGAGGGATCCACCGCCAGAACAGCTACGTGATGTCCCAAAGTAATTAAGTGCAAACCAAGACTCTCTATAAACGTTGATTTGCCAACGCCGGGAGTTCCGGAGATCCCGACGCGTATGGAACTTCCTGTTTTTGGCAGAATGTTGGAGAGAAGTATCGTGGCTTGCTGCTGGTGTTCTTTGCGGGTCGACTCGATCAAAGTGATAGCTCGAGCCAGCGCGCGACGCCCTCCTGCTAATAAGTCATCTGATAATGCAATCAGTTCAGTATGGTTGCGGTTATTACTCACGTAAGTTCTTATCGAGCGCTTTTATGGCTATGAACGTTAGTTTTTCACGAGTTTTCGGATCGAGGCTGTCAAGAATGTGAGACTTTGCTGTGTGGATGGCCATAGCTTTTTCTATCAAGGCTTTTCGTTTTGCTGTCATGGGCTTTTTGTCACGGTTATGTATTAATTCTATATTTGCTGCCTTCAATGCCTCGCGGATCAGGACCTCTGGATTTTCGATCACCTCGTTAATAATATTTGTGGATCCCGCGGCGATCGTTTGCTGCTCATTATCAGTCTTGAACCCCGTAGTAGAGGGGGGTAACTTAGTGTCTCGGTCATTGGTCACTTCAGTACACTTACCAACGCCAAATTGTTTTTGGCGTTGTTCCTCTTTTACAGCCCAAAATTTGTTTCGCGCATTCTTATCCATGATTATAGACAAAAGAGCGTTTGAAACCATTTTATTTATCATAAGGCTTCCTTGCCACGAAGTACTTTTTAACAGTAATGATACTTGCATGAAATTAACAAGATCGTAATGCGCGCGATTTAGAAACGACTTAGAAGTAGAAACTTAATCTGTTTTGACGACAATTTGATGTTTCTTCGCAGAATTCAATTTATTAGGTGTGAGGGTAAAAAATGAGGCGTTATAGAAACAGTAAGATAATTGCGACATTAGGGCCGGCCACATCGGGGAAAGACGAGATTTCTGCGCTTTTCAAAAATGGGGTTGATGTTTTTCGTTTGAACTTCTCGCATGGAAGACACAAGGATCACCAATCGAGTATTGATATTATTAGAGGTCTTGAACGGGAGCATGGCCGACCCATCGGTGTGATGCTTGATCTTCAGGGACCAAAAATTAGGGTTGGGAAATTTAAGGGCTATCAAGCTTCGCTCGAGCAAGGCGACACTTTTAGATTTGATTTGCTTCAGCTGCCAGGTGACAGCGAGCGTGTTGAATTACCACACCCCGAAATCTTCGCAGCTTTGAAGCCGGGGATGAATCTTCTGGTTAATGATGGACGAATTCGTTTGGAAGTGAAGAAGTGCGGGTTGGATTTTGCCGAAACTGAAGTTGTCACCGCTGGTGTGATTTCAGACCATAAAGGCGTTAATGTACCGGACGCCGTATTAGATCTCTCTCCATTGACAGAGAAAGATCAAGAGGATTTACAATTTGGGTTACAGTTGGGAATTGACTGGGTGGCTCTGTCTTTCGTTCAGCGCCCGGAGGATATTATTGAGGCACAAAAACTTATAGATGGACGGGCAGCGGTTATGGCTAAACTTGAAAAGCCCATGGTGCTCGAGCGTTTAGAGGACATTATTGATCTTTCTGATGCAATAATGGTAGCGCGCGGTGATCTTGGTGTCGAAATGCCACCTGAAGACGTGCCCAGTATACAAAAACGTATGGTCAATGCATGCCGTGAAGCCGGGAAGCCTGTCGTTATCGCCACGCAGATGCTCGAGTCTATGATTGAATCGCCTAGTCCAACCCGGGCCGAGGCCTCGGACGTTGCTACGGCTGTTTATGAGGGTGCGGACGCGGTAATGCTCTCGGCTGAGACTGCGGTCGGGGCCTATCCCACGGCGGCTGTCGCAATGATGAATCGAATCATCCAACGAGTCGAGCAAGACCCACTCTATCGCCAACAACTTGAGGCCAACCGACGTCCACCTGAAGCGACCGCGGCAGATGCAATTACCGCTGCTGTTCGACAAGTTGCCGAGACTATTTCCGCAGCTGCCATTGTCACTTTTACCTCGACGGGATCCACTACTTTTCGTGCTTCTCGTGAGCGACCTATGGTGCCGATCATAGGGCTCACCCCGAGGTTGGATACAGCGCGACGTCTAGCTCTGGCATGGGGTGTGCACTCGGTCCATACGACCGATGTTCAGAATTTTGGTGATATGGTATCGCTCTCTATTAATGCGGCCCGTGCCGAAGAATTTGCTGAACTTGGTGACGCAATGGCAATTACAGCAGGTGTGCCATTTGGAACACCGGGCGCCACCAATGTCCTGCGTATTGCTTGGGTGGAATAGATTTTTGTAAGCCCGGGTCCGGGCTATCGCTTTATCGCATATATTTCTTTCTATCGCATATGTTGAAGTCGGCCGGACGGGCGGTTAGTCTCGACTTAATTCGTAACTTCGGCGTCTTTGATAACCCTAATCGCCCGAGAGATCTAACGTGATTATTACGATTCTTAATACTGTTGCACCGGTAACAGTCTGTGCTGTGATTGGACTTGTATGGGCAAAGCAAGGCTACCAATACGAAACAGTTTTTGTTACCAGGCTTGCGACTTACATTGGTTTTCCTTGCCTGATTTTTAAAACATTAGTCTCAATTAATTCAGACTTTGACTCATTATTTCTAATGGGTGGGCTCGGGCTTCTGACAACAGGTGTGTTCGCTTTGGCTGCAATTCCTGCTCTCAAATTTAGTAAGCTTTCAATTCGAACGTTTATGCCATCTTTGACCTTTGCCAACACAGGTAATTTAGGACTTTCTATTTGTCTATTAGCCTTTGGTAAAGAGGGGCTAGCTCTCGCAATAGGTTATTTTACTGTAAGTTCAATTTTAGTTTTTCTATTTGGGCCAGCGGTCGCGGTTGGCAGGTTTTCTCCCTCTGCTGTGCTGAAGTCTCCCTTAATCTGGGCTGTCATGCTTGCGGCCTTGGTCATCGCGTTGGACTGTTCTATCCCACTATGGGCGCTTAATAGCCTGGATCTGCTGGGTAGCTTCGCCATTCCTCTAATGTTGATAACTCTGGGTGTTTCCTTGGCGAGCTTAAAGGTTGATAATTTTAGGCGCGGCATGTGGATATCTATATTGCGGCTGGGACTTGGCTTCTTGATTGGTTGGGGAACGGCGGAGATATTTAATCTGGAGGGTATCGCCAGGGGTGTGTTAATTATTGAGTGCGCCATGCCGGCGGCTGTTTTTAATTATGTTTACGCGGAGATGTATGCGACAAGTCCGAACGAAGTAGCTGCGGTTGTGATGATTTCCACACTCTTATCTTTTATCACTATGCCCGGACTATTGTGGTTTGTAGTTGGAAGTTGAGGTGAGATTTTAAAAAATATACTGGATATGACTTTATTAATGAAACAAGGTACCAGCTCGGATAAATATTAAGAGTTTCCTTAATAAAGGAATTATAAATTATTTAAAAAATTACTTAAATGGTGATCTAAAACGCTGTGAATTGTTGCCCTATCCCGTGATATCCAAACTAAAGGTCTAGGTTCTATGAGATTAATATTGAAAAGCTTTGAGATAGGATTTCTTCGGGAATGGTTCAGTGTCTTTCAGTCTTAACTCGTCTCAATCAAACCTGATTACAAGTTCGCTAAACCAAGAATATTTTAAAACATAACCATGAAAAAATACAATCTGCGTTGGCACGTAAAGTGGGAAACATTGAATAAATAATGTTATCAAATGAACAAAGTCGCGGGTCGTATCTAGGGTGGACTAAGGGGGCTCTTTGTGTACTTTTGGTAAGTGCAATTTCTCTTGAGGTTTTTAGCGCAATCGTTATCGAATTGCACCTTATTCCTGCCGACTCGCCTAACTACAAAACGCCAGGCGAGAGACCTTTCTGGGTTGATCGCAATCCGCATTTCGGTATGTGGCACGAAGCGGAAACAGAGTACATACATACCAAGTCTTGCTTCAGCGTCACTTATAGGACGAATACTTTTGGTGCTCGAGACCGCCAGAGAGACAAGATGGGTAATTTGCCGCGCGTTCTTATGCTCGGAGACTCTTTTACTGAAGGGTATGGGTTAAAGCGGGAGGATAGGACATCTGATATTTTGGAGAGCCAAACTAAAGTGGAGCATCTGAATTTTGGAACGTCAGGTCATTTTGGCCCCACCCAATACTGGTTGTTGTACAAGCATTTAGGATTGAAATTCAATCATAATTTAGTGATCATAAATTTGCTCCCGGATAATGATTTTGTTGATGATGACCCCAATCATGCAGCTATTTATCAGGGGCAATATAGGCCTTACCTAGAGCGTACTGGGGCAAGATACCTGTTGACTTATATCAACCGTGATCAAAAAGGTGCTTCAAAAAAAGAGATCCGGCGCGAGAAGCGACGATACTTTGGCCGCATGCTTCGCAACTTTACCTACAGTATCAATGCAATCAACTATATCATGTCTTTTATGCGTCAGATTCGACCTTTAAACAGGGAACAGCATCTAATCTCACCAGCCTTTTCTGGCTATTTTGACTTCAGTCGTGATCAAGCCGAGCGCTTAATCGAGGTTATGTCGCGTGTGATGGTGGAGGCTGAGGCACGCCAAGTTATCGTAACTGTGACGCCTAGGCCTGCAGATCTTATCTATATGAATCCTTCACCTTTGATTGAGCTTTTGATGGTAGTTGCTGAGGACTATCCAAACTTGCACATCATTGATTTCCGCAAAGCGTTCCAGGTCCAGCCTAATTGGCACAGCTTTTACCGTGATTGCGATGGTCATTGGTCACCAGCAGGGGCTAAGGCAGCGGCTAATATCTTGTTGCAGGATGAGGTATACCGCCGCACGCTTGGAATTAATTAAAGTTGCTTCCGGATAGGAATATTGGCAGGCTTGGACAGCAGTGCGTGACAGAAATATGCAGATTTTAGGGAGTTTTGAATCACTTTTTGCGAGATCGTGCGCGTCGCTTTTGAAACTTATTCATCCGACCTAAGACGGACGGTCCCGCTGACGGTTATCAAGCTCTTTAAAGTGAGAGAATAAACATTGGTGAAGATACCGTTCTTATCAAAAAATTGGTGGGATATCCTTTGTGCTTAGAGCCGTTGAAGACCACCTTAACATCTGCAGTCTGTAAAATTAGTAGGCGAGTACAGAGAAAGTATCGAATTTTATTATTTTTAATAGAAGTGGTTTATATTGATACCGACGCGCACAGCAGGGAGGTAAACTGGATTATTTACTATCAAACATTTACACCACTCAACTTAAAAACTGTGTTATTTGAATTGTATTTGCCGTTGCTTGTCTGGGACCTCATCCACCCCTTTAGCCACCAAAATGGATAATTCCCGTATCTTCTCAACTTGCCTTATTTTCCAAAGAGTGCTTAGCACAAATTATTCTGCTGCTTGAATATGGGACTCTTTGGGTTGGTCCATGTCATTTCCATTTAAAAAACCTCTCATAAGCCGCTGTTGGTCTTTAAGAATTTGCTGGCGGGCTTGATCTTTGATGTGCCCAAAGCCCCGGAGCTTTTGAGGAAGTGTCGCAATTTTGATGGCAGCATGATAAGTGTCACTTGTGACCCCATCGATAAGGATCTGCATTACGGTCTCGAAATTGTGTATATCTTTGCGTTCTTGTTTACGCTCTTCTGTCATCGCAAACGGGTCAAAAAATGTACCCCGCAAAACTTTAAATTTGGCCAATAGCCTGAAGGCTTTAAACATCCAAAAACCGTACATCTTTTTAATGGGAAAGCCGGTACTTGGGTTGACCTTGGCTAGGAATGGCGGAGCCAAGTGAAGCTTTAAGGTGTTATAAGCCTCAAAAGTGTCTTCGATTGCGCGCTGAAACCGACCGTCGGTATACAGTCGGGCCACCTCGTATTCATCCTTGATAGCCAAGAGCTTGAAGTAAGATTGAGCAACGGCTTCCGCCAATGCACCATCAGATTCAGGAATTTGTGAGCGCTCGGTCTCGATGACTTTCTCTACCATTTCGCGATACCGATCTGCATAGGTTGCGTTTTGATAATCTGTTAAATCTTTAATCCGCCTCTCAATGAATTCATCCCGTGATGGTTTTGGGCGCATAACAGTTTGAACGTTTTTACTCACAAGGGCTTCGATTGAGGTTGGATCAACCGCGTAAAATCGCCCCCATTGGAAGGCCTGCTTATTGATTTCGACTGCTACCCCATTCAGCTCGATCGCTTTTATAAGTGCCGATTCTGTGAGTGGTAACAGCTCTTTCTGAAAGGCATAGCCAATCAAAAATAGGTTAGCTGCAATGCTATCACCTACTAGCTTGCGGGCAAGTTCGGTTGCCTCTAGAAAATTCGCGTTGCATTCTTCTCCGTTTTTACCGACCGCTGCGGCGATAGATTGTTTAATATCGTGCTCTGGAAAAGCAAGGTCTGGATTTCGTGTAAAGTCAGCGGTCATAGTTCGGTGGCTGTTGATAATAGCCCTTGTGCGCCCACGGTCTAGTTTGGACAGCGCCTCCCAACCGCCCGCTGTCACCATGTCACACCCAATGAGTAAGTCTGCTCCTCCTGCAGAAATTCTGACTGAATGTAATTTTTCAACTTGATCACAAATCCGAATGTGGGCGTAGACAGCCCCATTCTTTTGCGCTAGGCCAGCCATGTCTAAAACCGTCACGCCTTTCTGACTTATATGTGCCGCCATGGCGATAATAGCAGATATGGTCACCACGCCCGTGCCACCGATACCCCCAACAATAATGGCATAGGGCTTGGTAGACTCTATGCACTTTGGTGTCGGCAGTGGGACGGTGGGAAAAATATCTGTTGAGTTCACTCTCTGGGCCTTTATTGGCTTTTTAAGCTCAGCGCCCTCGATCGTTACAAAACTTGGGCAGAAACCGTCAACGCAAGTAAAGTCTTTATTGCACGCTGATTGATCGATCGCGCGCTTGCGACCAAGTTCTGTCTCCTTTGGAGTGACCGAGACGCAATTTGAGGTTTCTCCGCAATCACCGCAGCCTTCGCATACAAATTCGTTTATAAAGACGCGTTTGGCCGGGTCGGGGAGGGTGCCCCGCTTCCGCCGGCGCCGCTTTTCAGCCGCACAGGTTTGATCGTAGACAATGGCGGTAACGCCCTTTAGATCGCGGAATTCTCTTTGTAAAACATCCATTTCGTGGCGGTCGTGAAAGGTGATGTTTGGTGGCCACAAGATACCTGGTGGGTATCTGCCATGCTCATCTGTGACGATGGCAATACGTTGGATACCCTCGGCGTGGATTTGACGCGCGATAGCAGGAACGTCCAATGGTCCATCCATTGGTTGTCCGCCAGTCATTGCTACAGCATCATTATATAGAATTTTATAGGTAATGTTGACGCCGGCCGCAACTGCGGCACGGATCGCCATAATGCCGCTGTGGAAGTACGTACCGTCACCAAGATTAGTGAATATGTGCTCGGTCTTGGTAAAAGGCGCTTGGCCAATCCAGTTGGCGCCCTCGCCACCCATGTGGGTGAAGGTTGAAGTATTTCGGTCCATCCAAAGCACCATATAATGGCATCCAATACCGGCCGCTGCGCGGGAACCTTCTGGTACTTTGGTTGATGTATTATGAGGACACCCGGAACAAAAATACGGTAGCCGTTCAAAATCTATTTTGCGAGCTTTTAACTCTGCCTCTTTGCCGTCTAAAAATTGCAGGTGTCTGGAGATGGCCTCTGATCGGTATAATGGTTCAAGTCTCTTGGCGATTACCTTCGCAATACGCGCAGGTGATAGTTCTCCTGCGGAGGGTAACATCGGTTCATTAGCCTCATTGAATTTACCAACGACTCGTGGGCGGTTCTTGGGGGAGCAGTTATAAAGTAGCTCCTTGAATTGGCTCTCTATTACGGGACGCTTTTCCTCGATGACGAGCACTTCGTCAAGCCCCTCAGTAAAAGTACGGATAAAGTATGGTTCGAGGGGCCATGGCATTCCGACTTTGATAACGCGTAGCCCTATCTTAGCAGCCTCGTGTGGGCCAATGCCTAAATCATTAAGTGCTTGAATGGTGTCTAGGTAGGCTTTCCCGGCCGCTAAGATACCGAAGCGTGCTTTTGCTGAGTCAAATGTGATGCGGTTTAGTGAGTTAGCGCGAGCAAATGCCTGCGCTGCATAAAGTTTATATTCGTGTAATCGAAATTCCTGATCAATCGGGGGATCGGGCCATCGGATAGAAAGCCCGCCATCTGGTATCTGGAAGTCAGGTGGGGTAACGATTTTTGTAGATGTCGGGTCAATAGTGATCGAGGCCGAACTATCCACATTATCTGAGATGCATTTGAGGCCGATCCAACACCCTGAATACCGCGACATTGCGATTCCTATCAGACCGTATTCAATTACCTCACTTACGTCGACAGGATTTAAAAAAGGCATTTGTGCATCAATCATGGCGTACTCGGATTGGCTTGGGACAGTCGATGATTTGCATGCAGGGTCGTCTCCAAATAATGCTAATACCCCACCGAGGGGTGCTGTGCCTGCTAAGTTAGCGTGACGGAATACGTCGCCAGACCTATCGACACCGGGCCCTTTACCGTACCAAATGCCAAAAACACCATCTTGCTTAGCTCCCTGTTCCAAATTTACCTGCTGTGAGCCCCACAACGCAGTAGCAGCCAAGTCCTCGTTGACGGCTGGATGAAACTGTATGTTGAATTCTCTGAGTATTTTGCGGGCATTGTTAAACTCGCGATCCATGCCGCCTAAAGGTGATCCTCGATAACCTGTCACGTAACCCGCAGTATTAAGTCCAGCACAGAGATCCCGTCGGCGTTGTTCTAGCGCCAAGCGCACAAAAGATTGAGTGCCTGTTAAAAATACTCGACCACGTTCGAGACGGTATTTATCCACCATGCTGACATCAATTAAATTCATAGGTACAATCTTAACCAGCCGGGGCCACCCGCACAATCGGCTTGTAATTTAAAGAGTCAATTGTGTAGAAAAATATTGTGACCACTCGGCCTGCACGGTGTTTCATGCGCGGAAAAGGCTGATGCATTACAAAAAAACTACTATTTTCCTAATTTTTTTGTTAAATAATAAGGAATTATGCTTCGCTTGCGCGGGTGCGGATGATATTTAAAACTAAAGCGAGTATGATAATGACATGGCTATTTTAGTAACTGGGGTCGCTGGGTTTATCGGCGCAAGCTTATCGCATGTTCTGCTCGATCAAGGCAGAGAAGTAGTCGGGATAGACAATGTAAATGACTATTATGACCCGATTTTGAAAGAAACTCGTTTGGATAGGCTTCGGCTGCGTGACGGGTTTACGTTTCACAAAATGGATATCGCGGATCGAACTCCAGTAGAAGAGGTGTTTACCCACCGCACAGACATATCAGGTATTGTCCATTTGGCGGGGCAGGCGGGGGTGCGTTATTCGTTAGTTAATCCCTACGCGTATACACATTCGAATATCGAGGGTCATTTAGTCTTAATGGAGGCAGCGAGGCGATTGAGAGATCTGAAGCATTTTGTCTATGCTTCGTCATCATCAGTTTATGGGGCAAATACGGACTTCCCTTTTTCGGTGGGGGACCGCACCGATTGTCCGGTTTCACTTTACGCGGCGACAAAAAAATCTATGGAACTGATGAGCGAGGCTTACGCTCGCATGTGGATGCTGCCAATGACAGGTCTCCGATTCTTCACGGTTTATGGGCCTTGGGGGAGGCCTGATATGGCGGCGTTTATTTTCATACAAAAAATGCTGGCTGGTCAAGCTATTCCAGTTTTCAATAACGGTGATATGAAGCGTGATTTCACATATATTGATGACATTGTTTCCGGTGTAGTGGGTTGCTTAGACCGGCCGCCAATCACAATTGACGGCGGTAATGAGGTTCCACACGCAGTTTATAATATCGGTAATAACAAGTCTGAAAATCTAATGGACTTTATAGCAATACTGGAGCGAGAGCTCGGGATAAAGGCGGACATTGACTTTAAGCCGATGCAACCGGGTGACGTCAGGGAAACCTTCGCTGATATTGAATCTACACGGCGAGATTTTGGCTTTGAACCAACCGTTACTATTGCTGAGGGCCTCCCAAAAGTGGTCTCTTGGTATCGTGATTACTACGGCTAAATTAGGTGAGGGGACGTTTGGATATGGGGTCTGCGCCGTGGCGTGGGATCTGTTTGTTGATGGTCCTTGGGGCGATTTGGGGTTCATCTTTTGCTGCGATGAAGATCGCTGTTCAGACAATGCCTCCTATGACTCTGGTTGCTGTGCGCTGTATTATTGCGGTCATTATATTAGTTCCAATCATGTTATTGCGGGGCGAAAAGCTGCCTGTCAGTGGCAAGAGCTGGCAGATGGCGGTAGCACTCGGCTTTTTTGGCTTGGCCTTGCCATTCTTTCTCATAAGCTGGGGCGAACAGCGCGTTGACAGCAGTTTGGCCGCAATCCTAATGGCTGTAATGCCTTTAGCGACAATGGTTCTTGCACATTTTTTTAATAAAGATGATCGTCTTTCAACAAAAAAAATAATCGGCGTGACGATTGGCTTTTGGGGCGTGGTTTTGCTTGTCGGCCCTGAGGCATTGAGGGGATTAGGCGGCGCGTTTGTATTTCAACTCGCTATTGCTGGTGGGGCGCTATGCTATGCGATGAATGCCATGTTGACTCACAATCTGCCTCGGACTGATGGTGGTATGATTGGGAGAGGTGTTATGGTGATGATAATGGGTGCAGGGCTTGCCATTCCAATGGCCATCATCGTGGACGGCTCGAATGGAATAATTGATGCAAACGCTGAGGCTTGGCAAGCTGCCGCATATCTTGGCATTCTGCCAACTGGTTTGGGAACGATCATAATGTTTCACCTTGTTGAAAGTTATGGTGCGAGCTATTTCTCTTTTGTTAATTATTTAAATCCAATTTTTGGAGTTATTTTTGGAGGAATGCTCTTGGGCGAGGTGATCACATTTCAAGTGCTAGGTGCACTGGTCTTGATCCTTTTTGGCGTTGGTATCGCCAGCCGAAAGTAATACCTATCCATGATAACATGGATAATTTTTATGTTTTCACGTTTACCTAAAGTGCCATGTTGCAGAGATAAATAGATTAAGTATGAATTTATTCAAAGACTTTGAGATACGCCGTGTTGCTACCTCTAATGCACAGATCAATCTTCGTGTTGGCGGTAACGGCCCGCCTCTATTGTTGATTCACGGTTACCCACAAACTCACTATTGCTGGCATGCCGTGGCGCCCAGGCTCGCTGAGAATTTTTCTGTAATTACCCCAGATCTTCGCGGGTATGGTGGGAGTTCTAAACCCCCGGACAACGCGGCGCACACTGTTTATTCTAAGCGCACTATGGCTCAGGACTTATCGGAGGTAATGACGTTACTCGGCCACCAGATCTTCCAAGTGGTTGGACACGACCGGGGTGCACGGGTTGGTTATCGGTTGGCGCTCGACTCACCCGAACGGGTGAAGCGGTTTTGTTCTCTTGATGTGGTTCCGACATGCAATATGTGGGAAACAATCGATAAAACTCGAGCGCTTGGGGCTTTTCACTGGTCATTTCTTGCGCAACCAGCTCCCATCCCAGAGAGAATGATTTCGGCTGAAGCTGATAGCTTTCATACACACCTTATGCAAAGTTGGGCCAAGCTTGGTTTCCAATTCGATCAAGATGCGCTTGCTATTTATTTGGAGGCTATGCGTAACCCCCAAACTATTGCTGCTAGTTGTGGTGACTATCGCGCAGGTGCTAGCGTTGATGATGCTCAAGATTTGGATGACCGTCTCAACGGTAGAAAGATAGCCTGTCCAATTTTGTTCCTTTGGGGAGGTGCTCGGGGTTTTGGGGGCCCCTTGAAAATGGACACTAATAAAGGTTTGAGAGGAAGAGAGCCACTAGATATTTGGCGCGGTTGGTGCGATGGGGATGTCACTGGTGGGCCAATTGACTGTGGACATTTTCTGCCAGAAGAAGCGCCGGAAGAAGTGCTCAGTCACTTGTATCATTTTTTATCAGCAGAGCATCCATAGGTGGTTGGGAAGCTAGATACTAGTATTGAGTCATCGCCCTGGCGCGGCATCGGATTTTTTGTGGCGGCCTGGTTCGTCGTGCCTAATATGGACGTTGCAGCCAAATTATTGGGGCAATGGGGTTATCCAGTCTTAATGGTGGTATGGGCACGCTTTGCTTTCTCTTTATTGATTTTATTGCTGGTAATCCCGTTTGAGGGGAAATCAATATTTTTGTTCCCGCGGGAACCGGGTAAGCATGTTATGCGTGCGTTGTTATTGGTTTTAGCAACGGTTGGGTTTTTTCATGGTTTGAAAACAATGCCGTTGGCTGATGCGTTGGCAACCTATTTTGTTTACCCCTTTTTGATCACCGCGCTGGCTCCGATTTTCCTTGCTGAACGACCAGGTTGGCGGCGTTGGACGGCAGTGGGGTTTGGTTTCGTAGGTTCGTTGATTGTAATTCGCCCCGGTCTGAACGGTTTGTCTGAGGGCACAGTATACGTGCTTTTTGCAGCCTTGGCGTTTTCTGGATATAATCTAATGACAAGAAGTTTGAGGGATAAGGATGATCCGTGGCGCACCGTCACCTTTCAATCTTTAATCGGGTTAGTTGCTACGACACCTTTTCTATTTTGGTATTGGCACGCGCCGGCAATTGATGGTTTTTTTTTATTTATCGTAATTGGGTTTGCGGCAACATTAGGGCATTATTTTTTAGTGCGTGCCTTTGCGTTAGCGCCAGCACCTGTTTTAGCGCCTTTCGCGTATGTAGAAATTGTCGCTGCGACAGTGCTTGGGTACATAGTTTTTGGTGAGTTTCCTGACATTTGGACTTGGACTGGGGTCGCCGTTATTGCTGCCAGTGGCATCGTTATTGCAGTCAGAGAAGGGAAAGTTGGTCCAAAATCCTCCAGCTAATGACTATCGATACAAGCGCTCAAGACGATTATTGTAAATTTCTTTAAGTTTATGACGACGGATTTTCATGGTGGGTGTTAATTGGGCGTTTTGTAGCGTAAAAGGTGTGTCTGCGATAATGAACTTTCGGACTTTCTCAATATTGGATAGCTTATTATTGACCCGAGCTATAGCGCCGGAAATAACCTTTATAAAGTCGGGGTCATCGCTTATGTCTGCCAACTTGCCGGTTTTACCTTTTGCTGATATCCAGTCTTTTAACAACGATTCATTGGGAACGATTAGTGCCACGATATACGGGTGATTATCGCCATAAACCATAGCTTGACTGATTTCGGGCTCGATACAAATAATACCCTCTACACGTTGGGGTGCGATGTTATCGCCGCCAGAATTGACAATGATATCTTTTTTGCGGTCAGTAATTATTAAGTGACCATCCGAGTCGAATTTACCTATATCACCAGTATGGACCCAACCATTTTTAATGGTGTTTTTGGTTGCTTCTGGATCATTCCAGTAGCCCTGCATAATCAGGTCACCTGCAACTAAAATTTCTCCGTCGTCGGCTATTTTGACTCGAGTATTTTTTAGAGGCGTGCCAACGGTATGCAGCTTTATTTGACTAGCCCTGTTAACGCAGACGACAGGTGCTGTCTCAGTTTGGCCATAACCTTGCATGATGCGGAGGCCAAGGCCCGTAAAAAACATGGCAATGTCTGGGTTTAAAGGAGCGCCCCCAGAAACAAGCGCTTTCAATCTTCCACCGAAGCGATTTCGCACCTTATCGCGTACAACCCTGTCAAGGATCACATTTTGAATGGTACCGATAGGTCCCAATGGTTTTTCTAAATATCGCTGCGTGCCTAATTTGAGCGCTTGCAAAAACAGTTTTTCTCTCAGGCCGCCCGCATTTTTGAGCCCGGTTGTAATACGGCCGTGGAGCATTTCGTATAGCCTCGGTACAGCGGTCATGATTGTCGGGCGAGCTTCAAGCATATTGCTGCCCAGTGCCTCGATCCCCTCCGCGTAGTAAATTTCGGCACCTATCGACATTGGGAAAAATTGCCCTGCTGTGTGCTCGTAGGAATGGGACAAGGGTAGGAAAGAGAGAAAAACCTCATCACTGAGATTGATATCACGAAGTGCGTCAACAGCCCCCTCGCAATTATGCATGATTGCCTTATGTGACAGCATAACGCCCTTTGGAGTTCCTCCTGTTCCAGAGGTGTAAATCATACAAGCTGTATCGTCTGGACTTGCGTCGCGCGCCATTTTAACCACATTGTCACGACCCGCTCGTCCGCGCTCTTCAACGGTCAGCAAGTCAAGCAGCTCATAACCGCTTGGGTTGAAATGAGTCACTGGCTCCATTGTAATAACGAATTCAATATCCGGCGCGTATCTAACCGATTTTAAAAGTTTTTCAGCCAGTTTATTGGTTGAGACGATGGCTCCCTTGGCCTTCGAGTCTGACAGAACATGTAGGTGATCCGCTTCAGTGTTCGTAGTATAGGTTGGTACCGTAATTGCGCCCGAAGTCATAATAGCGATATCCGCAATTAGCCATGAAGGACGATTTTCAGATACTAGGACAATGCGATCGCCACTCTGAACACCGAGTGTTTTAAGGCCGCGAGTAAGTCCTGTTACCTTAGCGGCCGTATCATGCCAACTCAGAGATTTATAGACTCCGTTGCGTTTTGCCCATAGGAAAGGCTTGTCGCCTAACTTGTCTACTTGGTCGAAAAACATGGCCGTTAAATTGGGCCAAAAATAAGAAGGCGTGACTTTTTTCTTCATGGCAATCTGTCCTTTCGACACCTTAAAATTCGGATATCAATAGATCACGGTATAATGATTATTCTTGCCGCAAGGGAAAACTAATCTTATATGCGGGGAGAGCGCAAACCAAGCCACGCCGAACCTGTCAAAAGCGTAAATTTAGGATGCCTTATGACCAATGCCGTTGCCGGATTACCCCAATGGAGTTTGCAAGACCTGTATGACTCCCCTGATGCAGAAAACTTGCAGACGGATCTGGATGAAGCGGAACGCCGTAGCACAGTTTTTGCTGCTAATTATGCGGGCCAGCTAAATTCCCTTGATGGTGCGGGCTTAACAGCAGCTATTATCGAATACGAGAGTATTTTAGAGAATTTGTATCGGGCCATGAGTTATGCGCAGCTGCTGCATGCGGTCAGTGTTACAAACCCTGATATCGCGAGGTTCTACCAATCAACCCATGAACGTGTTACCGCCATAACAGCCACTACATTATTTTTTACACTGGAGCTTAATCATCTAGAAGATGAGCATTTAAAATCTTGCCTGGAAAATAAGAATCTCTCTCCGTACCAGCCATGGTTAAACGAGGTGCGTCAAGGAAAGCCCTACCAACTGAGCGACGATGTGGAGCGAATCCTTCATGAAAAATCCGTCACAGGGCGCCATGCTTGGGTGCGATTGTTTGATGAGACTATGGCTCATCTCAAATTTAGTGTTGGTGACAAAGTGTTGAGCTTAACTGAAACTTTGGACTGCCTGACAGACAACGATACTAATCAGCGACAAGATGCCGGGCAGGCATTAGTGATTGGATTAAAAAGTAAGGCGCGTACCTTAACGACGATAACCAATGTTTTGGCTAAGGACAAAGAAATTGAAGATAGGTGGCGTGGCTACGCAAGTCCTGCCAGCATGCGTCATCTGAATAATCAAGTGGAACCTCAAGTCGTTGAGGCTTTAGTGAGCGCAGTTAAAAATAAATACTCGAATCTAGCACATCGCTATTATCGATTAAAGGCGGTGTGGATGGGCCAAAAACGCCTAAATTGGTGGGATCGTAATGCACCCCTTCCTGATGATGCAGGCGGGATGTATGAATGGCAAAAAGCTCGTGAATTGGTGCTTGGGGCCTTTGGCGGATTTACGCCGCAAATGGCCGATTTGGCCGACATTTTTTTTGAAAAAAATTGGATCGATGCACTGCCACGGGCAGGCAAAGGAGCAGGTGCTTTTGCTCATCCAACCGTGCCTTCGGCGCACCCTTACATCATGCTTAACTATCATGGAAAACCCCGGGATGTAATGACGTTAGCACATGAGCTTGGTCATGGCGTTCACCAAGTACTTGCGGGACCGCAGGGGTTATTGCTTTCTAATACTCCATTAACCTTGGCCGAGACGGCATCCGTGTTTGGAGAAATGCTGACGTTCAGAGCACTCTTAGACAAAGAAAGTGACGTTGTTAGTCGCCGAGTTTTATTAGCTGGCAAAGTTGAGGATATGCTAAACACGGTGGTCCGCCAAGTCGCTTTTCATGAGTTTGAGGTTCGCGTTCACGCAGCTAGAAAAACTGGCGAATTAAGCGCGGAATCGCTTAGTCAGATTTGGGTGCAGACACAGCAAGAAAGTCTTGGTCCAATATTTAATTTGAACAATGGGTACGAGTGGCTGTGGGGATACATACCGCATTTCATACACTCTCCATTTTATGTTTACGCATATGCGTTTGGAGATTGTCTGGTGAACGCACTTTATGGTGTTTTCAAGGATGGGCATCCGGGCTTTCAAGAGAAGTACTTGGACATGTTGCGGGCGGGCGGTTCTAAACGACATCGTGAACTATTGGAACCCTTTGGTCTCGATGCCTCCGAGCCTGCCTTCTGGTCGCGTGGTCTACGCGTAATTTCAGACTTTATTGACGAATTAGAAGAGGCGCTGTAGGTGGAAGAAGTCTCTAACTTTTAACAGGGTGCGAACTTGATGAATAAATTCGATACAAACTCGTTTGCAGGACGGGTCAAGCGCTATGCAAAAGTTGGGCGAGCGGCCGGGGGGCTGGCGACAAAGCTTGCAGGTAACAGATTGTTTGGCCAGGGTCTTGATAATGGACAGCAGGCCTTAGAATTAAAAACCGCTCTGGGTGGCCTGAAAGGGCCCTTAATGAAAGTCGCTCAAATCATGTCGACCATCCCAGACATTTTACCTGAGGAATATATGGCTGAATTAGGCCGGTTGCAGAACAATGCACCGTCAATGGGATGGCCCTTCGTGAGACGTCGAATGACAGCAGAGCTTGGGGAAAGATGGGAAGAAGAATTTAGTTCCTTTGAGCGCCATTCCGCTGCGGCAGCCTCATTAGGGCAGGTCCATCGGGCTCTTGACCTTGACGGCCAACCCCTTGCTTGTAAATTGCAGTATCCTGATATGGCGTCAGCCGTAGAAGCGGATTTGACTCAATTAAAGGTAATTTTCGGTATTTATCATCGTTATGATAAAGCGGTCGACCCGTCTAATATCCATACTGAACTCTCTGAACGATTACGCGAAGAACTTGACTACCGCCGAGAAGCTAAAAATATGCAGCTTTATGGCCATATGCTTCGAGGTGAGCCTGGCGTTCACGTGCCAGTCCCGTGCGACCATTTATCTACGGAGCGATTATTGAGCATGAGCTGGTTGGATGGCGCTCCCTTAATGTCTCTCGTGGAGAACCCCTCTGAAGTGCGCAATACGATCGCGGAAAACATGTTCAGGGCGTGGTATGTACCCCTGTATAAATACGGAGTGATACATGGCGATCCACACCTAGGCAACTACACCGTTAGAAATGACTATGCCGTAAACCTTATGGACTTTGGGTGTATCCGTTTGTTTCATTCATCGTTTGTGCGAGCAGTAATTGATCTTTACAGGGCGCTTCGTGATGAGGATGAAGCGTTGGCTGTCCACGCCTTTGAGACGTGGGGGTTTACCAATTTGGACCGAAACGTCATTAGTATTTTGAGTCAGTGGGCCAGGTTCCTGTATGCGCCGCTCCTAAGGGATGAGGTGACTTCTATCCAAGAACAAGGTGGAGTGACTTATGGGGCTGGAGTTGCGGCCAAAGTGCACCGCGAGTTGCGAGAAGTGGGCGGCGTAGCGCCGCCGAGAGAATTTGTGTTAATGGATAGAGCGGCTATTGGACTTGGAAGTGTATTCACGCATTTGAAAGCCGAAATCAATTGGCATCGTATGTTCCATGGGTTGATCGACGACTTTGATGAGCAAAAACTTTTAGACCGCCAAAGTAAGGCCTTAAACGCGCAAGCATTACCTATACCTAAATAAATCACGTTTAGAGGAGGGGCGCCACGGGCTTTTGATGACGGCTAGGCTTGTTTGTTGTGGGTAGGCTGATAATTGATCTTAACGACTGCTTTAGTTACCCTTTTTCCTCGTCATTTCCGTAATAATTATGGTCTATATTGTACCGATCATCCATTGTGCACCGCCTACGAAGTATGTTTATGAAAAATGTGCTTGGCACACGCTGTAAAGATGGCTGATCAGCTAATATTGTGAGTGCAGAATGTCTCTATTGAGGGAGCCTCTCCCGTTAGTCTTTGTTTTTGCCGTCACAACATTATATCTAATGTCTAAGGCTGGGTGCTGATGGTTTTTATCGGAGGCTCAGACAAGCGGTTCCCATTGGATGGCTGAGGACGTAATTGATGCCAATAAATTATTTGAATCGGATTCTGAACGCTCGTGTTTACGAAGCTGCTCGAGAAACACCGCTCGAAGTTGCGAGAGGGCTATGTGTTCGAATGGATAATAACATTCTAATTAAGCGAGAAGATTTACAACCTGTCTTTTCTTTCAAAATTCGGGGTGCTCATAACAAGTTGGCACAGTTAACGGCCGACGAGAAAAGGCGGGGGGTAATTGCGGCCTCTGCTGGCAATCACGCTCAAGGTGTGGCATTAGCAGCGAAGAAGCTTAATATTCCAGCGACAATTATCATGCCGCAGACAACGCCAACAATCAAAGTTGAAGCGGTTGGAAACTGGTCGGCCAAAGTCATACTACATGGTGATGATTATCAGGAGGCCTACACTAAGTCGCTCGAAATTTCAAAAGCAAAATCTCTTACCTATATCCATCCTTTTGATGACCCTGATGTCATTGCGGGTCAAGGAACGGTAGCTATGGAGATACTCAGGCAATGCAAAGATGATATTGATATGATTTTTGTTCCAGTCGGTGGTGGAGGGCTTATTTCGGGCATTGCCGCTTACATTAAAGCGGTTCGCCCAAATATAAAAATTATTGGGGTTGAGCCAGAAGATGCAGCTTCCATGACTCGTTCTTTAATAGAGAATCGTCGTGTTACTCTAAATGAGGTGGGTATCTTTACCGATGGATGTGCAGTCCGACAGGTGGGCAAAGAAACATTTAGACTCGCGCGTCAGTTAGTGGATGGGATGATAACAGCAACTGTAGATGAGATTTGTGCGGCTATTAAAGACATATTCGAAGACACGCGAGTAATTGCTGAACCTGCGGGAGCCCTCTCTATTGCTGGTATGAAAAATTATATTATTCAGAATAAATGCAAGGGCAAAACATTGGTGGCAATTAACTGTGGGGCTAATATCAATTTTGATCGCCTCCGGCATATTTCAGAGCGCGCAGAGATTGGGGAAAAACGCGAGAGTTTATTCTCAGTCTCTATACCTGAAAAACCAGGTAGCTTTCGTCGGTTTTGTAAGATCCTAGGCAAAAGCTCAATAACTGAATTTAATTATCGGTTCGCGGACGAGACCGAAGCTAAGATTTTCGTCGGTGTCAAACTTACCGGAGCGCAAAAAGAGAAATCATTATTGATGGAGAGTTTTAATCAAGGGGGCTTTCCTGCAACTGATATATCTGACAATGACATTGCTAAGCTGCACATCCGACATATGGTTGGTGGGCGGCCACAAAATTTAGTTGACGAGGAAGTTTATCGGTTTCAATTTCCTGAAAAACCAGGAGCTCTTTTGAATTTTCTCAACCACTTAGGTGAACGCTGGAATATAAGCTTATTTCATTATCGAAATCATGGTTCTGCATACGGGCGGGTACTCTGCGGTATTCAAGTGCCAAGGGCGGAAAGACAAAAATTTAAGGGGTTTTTGGGTAAGCTCAACTATCCTTACTGGCCTGAGTCTCAAAACGCGGTATACAAGACCTTTTTGCGTTGAATACAGAAATTTATCCAAGAAGAATTTAGCTCAGGCCATCATATCATTTACCCACAATATCACTCGTTTCCCTATAGCCACGCGGACAACATTGTGTGAAAACCATGTCTCAGGTCTCGCATTAATAAAGACACAAATACAACCCCGAGCGGTCAATAATTGAGTGGCAGCGGGACTATCAGAAATCAAGTGCGGGCCTCAGACGGAGAATATTACGAGGCCCATAGAAAGTCAAAAAACGCTATTTCAACTGACTCAGCACAACGTTTCTTCTGCCATTTTATTTGTGCTTAAGAACATAAGGATGTTATTTTGATTTTAAGTTTTTGATATTAATTTGTCGTTGTTCTTCAATGACATGATCGGGAAACTGGCTCATGAAACAACAGCAAACTCCATCATCAATCATTGTTCGAGGCCCATTTGGATGGGAAATATGCTTATATACTCCATGATGATGTTGATGATCATGATCATGATCATGATCATGATCATGGCCATGGACCGCCTCATCATCATCTGGATCGATTAACGGGTCATATTCGGCATGATGGTGGTGAACATTAATATCACCTTTTTCTAGACGGTCTTTGAACGACTCCATAAGATCAAAGTGTGAAGATATTCTGCCGGCAGCGGCCTCATCAATCCTTTCAACAAACGTATCGATAACGTGATCTTGATCAGCTAAATAATGAGCCTTGTAAAATTTTATTTCAGGGTTGTGGGTAGCCACTAAATTGACGTAGTTGTAGATTCTAGCAATTAATCTCCCTGTAAACAAAAAATATGGCGCAACGACAATTTTTTTATAACCGAGACGAGCAATTGTGTTTAAACCTTGGCCAACGGACGGGAACGTAACCCCAGAATAGACAGTTTCCGACCACCCAAATCCGAGTTCTTCCGTAACAATACGGGTTAATTTAGCAACCTCAGCATTCGCATATGTATCAGAGGTACCTCTACCCACCACGACCAACATGGTATCATATAAATCACCGTTATAAACGTGATTAAGTTCAAGGCTTTCTAATATCCGCATTTTGAATGCTGCTATCATTTGTGGGTGCAATCCTAATTCACGGCCATAACTAATTGTTAATTCCGGATTTTTTTCCTGATACGTTATTAGCACAGAAGGAATATCATTTTTCGCATGAGTTGCGGCAAAAAGCATTCCCGGTACAGCGATAATACTCTCAGCACCTGCTTTTTTGAGCGCATCAAGCCCCATGTGGATATTTGGAGCAGAATATTCAAGAAAACCAAATTCTACAGGGGTTTCAGGAAATCGTTTTTTCAAGCCAGCAGCTAATAAACCAAATTCACGTTCAGCATCTTTTGAACGGCTACCATGACCACAAATCATAATACCTTTTTTGCGCATTTTTTAACCCCTTCATCCTATAAAATCTGAAAATATAATTAAGAACTGTTTTATTCAACCACTCCGTACTCTCTTAGAAAATTTTAATTATCTCGGTGCTAACTACTCCGCTTACAATTAATTGGACTACCAACATTTTGTGCTTTTAGCCAAATAAGGCACGTAAATGAGTTTACATGGGGTTAAAGGCTAGTCTTCGGCGCTGTCATTCGCTGTCTTTTTAGCCCAGCCCTGTCCAGCAATGGTAATCGCAGCGATAACCATGGCACACCCGAAGTATTGAAGAGGGGATAGACGTTCGTTCAGAAGCCAAGCCGCTATAGCAAGTGTTCCAATTGGCTCCAAATTGTAAATCAGCGCTGCTGGCGCTGGTTCGAGTATTTTTAATGCCACAACTTGTGTTCCCACTCCCACCACATACGCGACGCAAGCCACCATTAGAGCGCACCAACCAAGTTTGGCAACGGGTAATGCGGGGCCGCCAAAAAGAAGCATTATATAGGTGGTCACACCGCAAGCGATAAGTTGCAAATGAAAAAACGTCGCAAGTGCTCCTGCCCTACGAGTAAGCTTGACCCCGAATATAATTAATAATGCACCTCCAATGGAGGCAAGTCCGGCAGAAAATAGACCGAAACCATTTAAAGTGTTGAATGATGGACCGAGGGCGATGGTGAGGCCTCCAAGTGCGATCACGAAAGCCAGCGTTACCCCTAATGGAGGAAAACGATGCTTAGCAATAGCATCAATGATCAATACGAGCACTGGGAAGGAGTAGAATATCAGCGCCGCCAAACTTACAGGAATAAAAAAGACGGATGCCATATAACCAAAGTTAATCATTAATTGTGAGACGCTCATGCCAATAGTGATTAGGCCCATTTTAGGCGCGATGCGCGGCACGCGGCGCAAACAAGCCACAAAGAAGGCAGCTGATAAAAAACCAGCGAGCGCTCGGGCCGCCACAAGAGTTACAGCATCCATACCGCCCTTATAGGCAAAAGTAGCAGCAGTGGTAATAACGCTGAGTGTTAGCGCACTGAATGCCGCCAGAGTCAGACCTTTCATGGAAGTAGCACGTGTTATCACTTTGAACATTTCTCTCAATTACTTATCGTCTATAAGGGTCTGTAAGTTGTATACAGATAGTTGTCCACCACTGTTCAGGAGTTTCTAATGATGTCTAACCTTATTTTCCATAATTTCTCTGAGGCGCCCCAACATGTTGCGCCGTTTAGTCATGCTGTAGAGTGTGATAATTGGATCCAACTTACTGGCCAAATGCCAACTGATCCTAACATCACTACTATGCCTTTATCAGCTGGTATTGAGCGCCAAACCCGAAGGGTCATGGATAATCTGATCATCGTTCTCAACGGTCTTGGCTTAAGACTTGAAAACGTGTTGTCTTGTCGAGTGTTCCTCACCGAGTTTAAGCGTGATTACGAAATAATGAATAACGTTTATCAATCTTATTTTCCATGTGATCGCTTGCCTGCGCGAACTTGTATTGGCGTTACCGATTTGGCTATGGATGCCTTAGTTGAAATCGATATGATTGCGAGAAGACCGAATTGATGGGTTTTTATGAAACGTTGTGCGATCCGCACAAAAGTAGCTCCCTTCAATTTTTCAGTCTGGTAATTTACCTGTCCCTCTTCAAATGATTAAACAACAGACGTAATTAATAAATCCAAAATCCTGAAAATTTATCTTGATGTTATCTTTGAAACAGACTTCGATGAATATAGATATGCGATCGTTGACGATGTAAACGGATGGAAAGTCAATGAATTCCCTTCAGGTTGGGTTCCAATAGTTGAATTAGTGACGCATCGCCCAAAAAAGGAATGATGTATGGGTGAGTCAAACACAAAAGTAATTGTGAATTCTTGGAACGAATGGGATCCGCTAAAGCATGTCATCGTTGGTCGAGCTGACGGATGCTGCATTCCACCCTCTGAACCGGCTAGTGACCCCAAAGTTCCGAAAGACAGTGACATGCGGGGCATGCACGGGCCGCGTAGTAAGGAATCGGTCGATAAGGCTAATGCGCAGTTAGACTATCTCGCTAATCTTTTGCAAAGGCAGGGTGTGCGGGTAGATCGGCCCGAACCAATTGATTTTAATCAGGTTATAGCCACGCCGGATTGGCAGCACGGTTCTATGTTTGGTTGCCAGCCACCGCGAGATGTAATACTCACTGTTGGCTCTGAGATGCTTGAAGCGTCGATGTCATATCGTTCACGTTGGTTCGAGTATCTTTGTTATCGGCCATTACTGCAACATTATTACGAGTCGGATCCAAATATGCGGCATGAGGCTGCGCCTAAACCGCGTTTGACAGAGAGATCTTACAAATTAGATTATTTGTCTGAAGATATTTCGATGGATGAACGGCTTGACATGGTGGCAGTAAAAAATTTTGTTACCACTGAAGAGGAGCCATTATTTGACGCTGCTGATGTACTCCGTTTTGGTAAAGACTTGGTGGTTCAACACGGTTTTACCACAAATCTCAAAGGAATAAATTGGTTGGCGCGGCACTTTCCAAATCATCGTGTTCACCCGGTCAATTTTCCCGGTGACCCGTATCCCATTCATATCGACGCAACTTTTACGCCATTGCGTCCGGGATTGATTATCAACAACCCAGAGCGCCGGTTGCCTGATGATCAACGTAGTTTTTTTGAACGTAATGGTTGGGAGATTCTTGACGCGGCTCGTCCCGCCCACAACGAACCGCCGCCGTTATGCTATTCATCCGTATGGCTGTCTATGAATGTATTAATGGTGGATGAAAAAACTTGTTGTGCAGAGGCCAGTGAGGTCCATCAGTTGGATCAATTAGATAGACTAGGTTTCAACGTATTACCCGTGCCGTTTCGTGACGCCTATCCGTTTGGTGGTGGTTTGCATTGTGCTACTACCGACGTTTATCGAGAAGGCCGTTGTGAGAATTATTTTTTAAATTGTAAAATAGAAGACCGGTTGGCCTGATGGCAGTCAAGGTGTTGCGAGAGTCTACAAATTTAGTCATATTTAAAGCACGCATAAAATCTTGCAGTTTTTTATTTATTAGGAACGCAGTTTGGAGAAATATAATAAAATTGCGATAGGTTTTGACAATTGGTCGTTAGTGCTCTTGCGCAGAGAGGAGCCGCAATGAAGATTGCTATTCCTAAAGAGACGGAGGCTGGTGAGAGCCGCGTTCGAGCTCTTGTGCGAGGCAGGCGCCCCCTGACCATTGCTATCCCTAAAGAGACCAAGGTTGGTGAAAATCGTGTCGCAGCATCACCAGAAGTCGTTAGAAAGCTGGTGGCTCTTGGTTTTGATGTTACCGTGGAAAAGGATGCTGGCTTAGGTTCATCTTATTCGAATGATGCGTATCAGGTGGCAGGCGCTGTAATTGCTAAAGATGCCGGAGATACCCTGAGAACGGCTGAGATGGTTTGGAAAGTGCGAGCGCCGAAAGGAGCCGAGCTAAAAAAAATTAAGAGGGGGGCCATATTGATGGCCTCGCTTGACGCATTGACGGATAATGCCGGCATATTAGCGCTCGCAGAGGCAGGTTTGACCGCTTTTGCAATGGAATTGATGCCCCGTATAAGCCGTGCTCAAAGTATGGATATTTTATCGTCTCAGGGAAATCTTGCGGGGTACAAGGCCATTCTTGACGCCGCCGGTGAATATGGTCGGGGTATCCCAATGATGATGACGGCTGCCGGAACTATACCGCCTGCTAAGGCTTTTATTATGGGAGTTGGTGTAGCTGGTTTGCAAGCTATTGCCACGGCAAAACGATTAGGTGCTGTCGTTACTGCTACCGATGTTCGACCTGCGACGCGGGAGCAGGTGCAGAGTCTTGGTGGTAAATTCCTCTCCGTGGATGAAGAAATGGAGAAAAACGCGGAAACCGAGAGCGGTTATGCCGACCAAATGCCATCAGAATATTTGAAGAAACAAAAGCTTGTAGTTGCTGATCACATAAAAAAACAGGATCTCGTGATTACCACAGCATTAATCCCGGGGCGTTTAGCTCCGGTGCTAATAACTAAGGAGATGGTCGCATCTATGCAACCGGGAAGTGTAATTGTTGATTTGGCTGTGGAGGCTGGTGGTAACGTGGAGGGTTCCAAGGTAGACGAGATAGTGAGGTCTTCAAATGGCGTAAAGATCATAGGTCACGTGAATGTACCCAGCCGCCTTGCGGAGAGCGCTTCTGCATTATTTGGGCGTAACTTGTTCAACTTTATTGTACCGATGGTAGACAAGGACACGGGTGCAATCTCTATTGACTGGCAAGATGAGACGGTCAGTGGGACGCTTGTCACTAAAGATGGCAAGGTGATTAACAGACGTTTACTGGCGAAAAAAACCACGGTCTCAAAAAAAACTAATGTGAAAAAGTCTACTTCGAAGGGCAAAGCGGTTAAAAAGAGAAGATACACTGCGAAAAAGGAGAGCTGACATGGACATGGATGTGACAAGCTTACAAGACCAAGCTTCAAAAGTAGCAACCGATGCAGCTAATCTTTTCGAGGAGGCTCAGAAGCTGGCTAACCAAGCAACGCACTTAGCTGATATGGCAGTTGCGGGTGTTGACGGCTCGATGGATTTCTTGAGTTTATTCACAGTATTTGTGCTATCATGTTTTGTTGGTTTTTATGTCGTTTGGAGTGTTACGCCGGCCCTTCACTCCCCTTTGATGGCGGTAACAAATGCAATTTCCTCGGTGATCATAGTTGGTGGTTTGCTTGCCGCCGGGCACATGGATATGGACTTTTCTGCAGTGATGGGTTTTATGGCGGTCACACTGGCTTCAGTAAATATTTTTGGTGGCTTTATTGTAACACAGCGAATGCTGGTGATGTATAAGAAAAAAAATAGGGGTTAGCGATCATGAGTGCAGAAATGACTGGCTTTGCCTATCTTATCGCTTCGGTCCTGTTTATTCTAGCCCTTCGAGGATTGAGTTCGCCTGACACTGCTCGCATGGGCAGCCGCTATGGTATTATCGGTATGACTATCGCGGTAGGAACGACCCTTTTGGACCCTAGTGTAGTAAGTTTTGAACTAATTATGTTGGGTATTTTAATTGGTGGTACAATTGGGACTGTAGTTGCGCGAAAGATTGAAATGACGGCCCTGCCGCAGCTGGTGGCGGCGTTTCACTCTCTCGTTGGCCTTGCAGCTGTCTTCGTTGCAACAGCAGCATTTTATAACCCTGAAGCCTACGGCATTGGGGAGCGCGGGGACATTAAGATCGCCTCGGTGATCGAGATGTCGCTGGGACTTGCAATAGGTGCCATAACTTTTTCAGGCTCCATTATCGCTTTTGCGAAGCTGCAAGGCCTTATGAGCGGCAATCCTATTACTTTTCCAATGCAGCATCTAGTTAACGGTTTGATCGGTTTAGCGATTGTGGTGTTTGTAATCATGCTTACTAGTGTCCAGTCTGCAGGGGTGTTTTGGACGCTGGCGGCCCTGAGTTTTGCTATTGGGTTTTTACTAATAATTCCGATTGGCGGAGCGGACATGCCTGTTGTTGTTTCCATGTTAAATTCCTATTCGGGCTGGGCCGCGTGCGGGATTGGCTTTACGCTGGCTAATCCTGCACTCATTGTTACCGGTGCATTGGTTGGTTCGTCGGGTGCAATTTTGAGCTACATCATGTGCAAGGGAATGAATCGGTCTATGATAAGCGTTTTGCTGGGAGGATTCGGTGGTGATCCCGGAAAAAGCGTAAATGTCTCCATGCTTAACCAAAATGCGAAGTCGGGTGCTGCTGATGATGCGGCGTTTCTTATGAGAAATGCCTCAAAAGTCATTATTGTGCCGGGCTATGGCATGGCCGTTGCGCAAGCGCAGCACGCGGTCCGTGAAATGGCAGACTTGTTGAAAGCTGAAGGTGTTGATGTAAGCTACGCCATTCATCCGGTTGCTGGGCGGATGCCGGGGCACATGAACGTGCTTATGGCTGAGGCCAACGTGCCTTATGACGAGGTATTTGAGATGGAAGAGATCAATCATGAATTTTCCACCGCAGACGTCGCTTACGTTATTGGAGCAAACGACACTACAAACCCAGTAGCGAAAACAGATCCCTCTAGCCCCATTGCGGGCATGCCGATTCTTGACGTCGACAAGTCAGGTACAATCTTGTTTGTAAAACGCTCTCTGTCGCCGGGCTACGCTGGTGTTGATAACCCGCTTTTTTACGCAGATAACACTATGATGTTGTTTGGCGATGCAAAAATCATGACCGAGAAAATCGCCCAGGCTTTGGCTTAAGTAAATTTTTATGTGGCGGTTAATGCATAAATCCTGTCTCACCCGACCACATGATTAAAAGCCCTCGCGCTCCACTCGCTTACGCTCAAGTTTGCGCGCTCGACGAACTGCTTCCGCTTTTTCGCGCGCACGACGCTCAGACGGCTTTTCATAAGAACGGCGGAGTTTCATTTCCCGAAACACACCCTCACGCTGCATCTTTTTTTTCAAAACTTTCAGCGCCTGATCAACATTATTATCGCGAACGGAGACTTGCACGTTTGGCTCAACCTCATCATCTTAATTGTGAAGGGATAAAGAAGTAAAAAGCGCTTCCCAACCCAAGAACGCGCCTTGTAACATAGCTTTTCGGTTATGTGAAGGTTTGTTTTGTTTTAATTTTCGACTTGATGCTGGAGGTATAAGGGTATGGCCATACTAAAAATAGCTCGAATGGGTCATCCTATACTGATGTCACCGGCCCATGAGGTTGCTGATCCTACAGATCCGGCGGTTCATCAGTTAATCGACGACATGGTTGAAACAATGATTGACGCACCAGGTCTTGGCTTGGCTGCCCCGCAGGTTCATGTCCCTGCCCGGATTGTAATTTTCCGGGTTCCTGAGGGGGAACGGAGTAAAGACGCCGTTCCCCTTACCGTATTGATAAATCCTGTAATAGAAATTTTAACTGATGCTATTGAGGATGGTGTGGAAGGTTGTCTTTCTTTGCCTAAAATGTCCGGGATGGTTCCGCGTCACAGGCGAATTTACTATAGAGCCACTGCACCTGACGGATCATCTATTGAGCGCGAGGCTGAGGGTTTTCATGCCCGTGTGGTACAACATGAATGCGACCATCTTGATGGTGTGCTTTACCCCATGCGAATGAGAGACTTATCTTTATTCGGGTATGAGGAAGAGCTCGTCAAAGAAGGATGCGAGCCAGAATAATGACTGTAGGACGAGAGGAGTAGTTGTTATGTGTGATGAGGATCTGATTCGATCTAATCGCGATTTGGTTATTGCGGCGGCCATGAGCCATGTGGCTTTCGATGGATGGACATGGAAGGCGATAAAAACTGGGGCTATCGATGCAGGATTTACCGAAGCTGATGCAGCGCGTTTGTTTATCGGTGGCCTCGGCGATGCTGCGGATCATTTTGCTGATTGGGCAGACAGGCGTATGGTGAAAGAACTCAATAATATCGATTTGGGCTCTATGCGGATACGTGACCGTATTTATACTTGTATTCAGTTGCGCATTCGCACGAATACGCCCCACAAAGAAGCGCTGCGGCGCCTAATGTCATTTCTGACCGTACCAACGAACGCTGGATTATTGGCGAAGAGTACATGGCGGACGTGTTCGAGAATTTGGTATGCAGCCGGGGATACCTCCACTGATTGGAATTATTACTCGAAACGCGGGCTGCTCGCATCTGTTTACTCATCTACAATCTTATATTGGATGTCTGACCCTGGTGATAAAAGCGGAGACTTTCCAGATACTTGGGGCTTTTTAGAACGGCGTATTGATAATGTTCTAAAAACTTTTGGGTTGCCGAAAAAATTTTTGGCAAACCTTGGCGAATTAACTAGGCACGTTAGCCGCTGCTATCCAGATGGAAAATCCAACGTTTAACATTTAGTCTGTTATTTTAATTACCAGCGTAGCTGACTTTGATGAAAACGCTGCATTGATTTAAGAGCAAACGATAATTGCCTGTGCCTCCCTGATAGTCAGTGCTTTCAATAAGGTTCGACCATGAGGGCATTTAATAGGCCACACTGATCACAGAATCTGCATTCCTCCAAAAGTTCAAGATAGAACCCGCATATTACATTCTCTGGTGTCTTTTAAAAAACGTGATGGATCTGTGATCCTGAACTCACTGGATATTATTAAAAGTCCATGGGGCATGGGGACCTCGTATACGATTGAGCGGAGAGGATAGATGGCTAATCTAGTCTGACTCCTAGTCTCCTTTATAACTTACGGGACTTTTCCCTGTTAAAAGTTTTTTTAGATTATCAGGTCGACTTGGTTTGAGGTTAAACTTTAAAATGCGGGTTGGTATATACTTAGGTGAGCAGCCCTATTCCTCATCCCGGGCCAGAAAAAATGCGTTTTATAAGCCTAAGTGGTTGGCGTGGAGGATGCATCCGCTTATTATTGCAGATTATATAAAACAGTCGGTCTGATGATGAGTGACGACAGATCCTTTTTAGAACGGATGGGCATAGCGCCAACTAAAGGAGCGGGTGCTAAACCGGCTGGTGCGCCAATCCGTGAGAACGGTCTCGGGGTGCCGGCAGGGTTCGAAAAACTATCCACCGAGCGCCAAAACACCCGGGATTCGCCCAAGCCCAACGGATTATCCTTTGGGAAGGAGGAAATATTAGGAACTTCTCAGGCTGGATCCGGCCTGATTGAAGGTGTGGATACCACCGTACAATCTCTGGGGACAGGTGACTTGGCAGACCATTTTCTTGCTTGTGCTAAACTTGGCCGTTATTTGACAGTGGCTGATAACAGTCGTTTCATTATTACTGATGATTTTAAGGCGCAACCCATTATCCCTGAAGCGTACAGTATGGCAGCCATCTTTTCGAAAGATTATTTGGTAGCGCAATCAGCTCTGCTGCCCCTTTCTATTTCCGCCAACCAGATGTCAGTAAGTGAGCGAGATAAATTGGAGCGTTTATTTGGTTTGATCGAAGAGCAAACACTATCTGATCAAGTTCGGGAATCTGCGCAAACCATCAGGGAGCAGCAGTTTCGGGATGCCGAAATCAAAGCATTAGAGGCTGAGCTTGGTGAACGGATGACACCGGCTCGACTACGTTACCGCCAATTTCTTAATGTTGTAAAACAACTAATGGACCGAAAAATTACCCCGGGCTCGTTTCTCGACGAATTTAGAGGATTCACTCAAGACGTCGCCGGACGATTAGATTTTGGTATTTATAGTTTTTGTCTTGACCGTTTATTCGGTTCGGTTCGGGCACCGACGAAAGTCAAAAAGTTGCTGATTATTGAGCTCCTAAAATACCCGCCGCTGATTCGACGGGAGCTTATTTCAAACGTTTTAGTATTTCCGGGGCAAACCCGTGAATTGCTTGCTTTCATCCGCTATATGGTGACGTCGGAGCTTGGTCAGAACGTAGCGATTGAAATAGAATTATTGGAGGCGTTTAAGCAGAGACGCCTGTCAATGATGGATATCCAAAGTAGCCTGGCACAGTCTGAATGCATTTAAAGTCATAGTTCTTCCTCAGGTAAGCAAGAGAGTATTAACCCTTTACATGTTATTAGAGACGTTGCCTTTGGGCGCGCTTAACAAAAGGGGCCGACCATGGACGTGTATAAAACGAGGTCTATGTCGTCATTTCAAGACCAATCTAGTCCTCAACCCGGTGGGCATCGACAACATCAAGCCGAACTAGACGGCGATGAGGGCGATGATCGCCAACACACAGCTGCTATCGATGCGGATGGTTTGCCTCTCGATGCAATTTCACCAGAGGCTCAGCGGATTATTGACTCACTGGCTGCGCAAATAGAGCCCATGCGGCTAGAAGTTGCACAGGCGAGGGCAAGAGAGAATCGTCTCTATGAATTAGCGCGTATCCATTCAGTTTTGCCAATTCCGGATCGTCGTGAGTTTGAGAGAGAATTACGGTATATAATAGATCATATTTTGGATGCTGGAGCACTCGCGAAACTCCTGGTAATTAATATTGAGAGTGCTGAAGTATTACGCCGCAGCTTAGGATGGGCTTGCTCAAATGCGATGATTTTGCACGCCGTGAGGGTAATCAAAGGTATGAGTGAAAATAATGACATACTTGGAAGCCTTTGTGGCCATGACCTCGGGGTAATTTTATTCAGCACAGATCTGAAGAGTCTTGAGACTAAAATTAAGGGTATTGAGCGCCATCTCAATGAAACCCCGCTTAATTGGCAGGGTGAAAATATTGCCATTCGTCCGCGTCTCGGCTCCATTCTGCTTGACGCAGGCTGTGCGGAGATGCAATTAACGAACGCCGTTGATAAAGTTTTTTGTCAAACCACTCTTCCAAACGAGTGTATTAAGTAATTATTCGTCACGCGATGATATCGGGCATTAGCTGTGACTTTAAAGAACAAATTTGATCCTTTAAGTGAAGCTTCCGTTTCTTTAAGCGTTGCATATAGAGTTGATCATGCAAAGCGGTATCCGAAACACGATCTAATATCTCGTTTAAATCCCGATGTTCAATTTGAAGTGCGATGATACGCTCTCTAATTTCCCGATTAATACTCATACTACCCTATCCTATTGCCCGTATCTGGAACATTCGTTGACGGACATAGATTGTAGCAGAGCCTTTGCATTTGGTATAAGGTACAAAGTTAGTATCAAGATAGTGTGTTGTTTAACGAAGTGGTCTTGGTAGGTATGGAGTAGTGTCATAACGTATTTTCCATAAGGAGCGTTTTATCTCATGAACTTACACGAACGTATAGAAACCCTACGTCATCGTCATGACGAATTACAATCAGCAATAAACACCCTATCCAAAAATTACACTAGTGAAATAGAAGTCCACGATTTAAAAAAGAAAAAGTTGGCGATTAAGGATGAAATTGCGCAATTGACGGCACAGCTGTAAGCTTTTCCTAAGAGGTGAAGATTCTCACTTCGGATTATGTTTGATCGTCTGTCCTTCACTTTCATGGGTGCATAATAATAATTATTACTATTCGGCTTGTCGTTTATAAGAGGACACCCGTTTCAATGGCCTGGTGCTGAAAAGTCATAAAACTTTGGTCATTTCCCTATGCTCAATCAGGGAGTAATTGGGCCCGTAACTTAAACTTCTGAACTTTTCCGGTAGATGTTTTTGGTAATTCGCAAAAAATAATGTCTTTTGGGCACTTGTAATGCGCCAAATTTTTACGACAAAAATCGAGCATATCCTCTTTTGATGGAGTATCAACACCTGTCTTAACCTCAATAAAGGCACAGGGGGTTTCGCCCCACTTTTTGTCGGGCTTCGCGACAACTGCCGATAGCATCACGGCTGGATGCCGAGAGAGTGCGTCCTCCACTTCGATCGAAGAAATATTCTCGCCACCGGAGATAATAATGTCTTTGGAACGGTCTTTAAGCTGGACGTACCCATCTGGATGCATAACGCCTAAGTCTCCAGAGTGAAACCAGCCGCCAGCAAGGGCAGCGCTCGTGGTTTCCGTATTCTTGAGATAGCCCTTCATAACCACATTACCCTGAAACATTACCTCTCCCATAGTCTCGCCATCGGGTGGCACTGGCTGCATTGTCCCGGGTTTCATCACTTGAAGCCCTTCGAGCACATGGTAAGGAACGCCTTGTCGGCCTTTTTTCGTAATTTGCTCATTAATGGGCAATTCTGCCCATTCTGGGTGCCAAGCGCATATAACGGCAGGACCGTATGTTTCGGTCAGGCCGTATACATGGGTGACTTCGAAGCCTTGCTCTTGCATTTGTTGGAGGGTTGTCGCAGGCGGGGGAGCGGCGGCTGTCATGACCTTCACTTGATGGTCGAATTTGCGACGTTCAGTGTCAGTAGCATTTATAACTAAATTCAGTACAATAGGCGCACCACAAAAGTGGGTCACTTTGTGTTCCGCTATAGCGGTAAAAATATTTTTTGCGTTAACGCGACGAAGGCAGACGTTGGTTCCAGCGACGGCCGCAATAGTCCACGGGAAACACCACCCATTGCAATGAAACATGGGTAGAGTCCAAAGATAGGTTGCGTGGTGGTTCATATTCCAACCAACAGCATTGGACAACGCATTGAGGTATGCTCCACGATGGTGATAAACTACCCCTTTAGGATTGCCTGTGGTCCCAGATGTGTAATTTAAAGAAATAGCATTCCACTCGTCACTAGGAAGTTCAAAAGGTAGGTTAGCGTAACCTTCTGCGATAAAGGCCTCATAGTTAGTTTCCCCAATCAGTTCACAATGCGTGAAGTCGCCCTCGCTATCGACAATATCGATCACTATTAAGTCGTCGCGATCCAATTTTTCCACCGCAATTTTCACAGTGGGTGCAAACTCTGTATCCGTGAGGAGAACACGAGCCTCTCCATGAGTAAGGCAAAATGCTATGGCCTCCGCGTCCAAACGCACGTTTAACGCATTGACGACGGCGCCAATCATCGCGGGACCAAAAGCGCACTCATACATTTCTGGTGTATTCGACGCCATTACGGCGACTGTATCGCCTCTGCCTATTCCGCGCCCTTCGAGCGCTGCGGCCAGTTGTCGGGAACGTTGAAAAGTTTCTGCCCAAGTAAAGCGCTTACGCCCATGGATTACTGATGTGTGGTTAGGGTATGTATTTGCTGTGCGCGCTATGAAAGATATTGGGGAGAGCGGTGAAAAATTAGCCCTCACTTTTTCCAAACCTTGGTCGTAAATATTTTTGGTCATGTAATGGCCCCTCTTTTCTGCAAGCTACACTTGATTAACAGCGAGATTGCCACGAGGGATAGTATTTGCGTGTTCCTTCGAAAAATCTAGCTTTTTAAAATATATTTTATTGGGAAGGCTTATTTAATTTTTCAAAAATGTCTGAGAAATTAAGCTCATGGTTTGAGAAAAATATGTTCAACACCCCAAGTGACCCGTTAGACTCGCTCGTCTGTGTTTGTTACACTCTTAGTTGTATGAAATTTGATGGATTGGCAGTGCGAAGTTGAAGCCGACCCAAAAGCTCTGTATCAGGCCCGAGTTAAACGCCGTCTAAAAGTTTTGCAAGATCAGCCCAACAGTTAAATTCAATTATCTGTTCGGATCAATAAGTTATTAACCTTCGGCTAACTTAGTATTTGAAATCTTTTTTAATAATCATGGTTCCGCTTCTCTCTTCAGAAGAAGACATAATGACTATCTCCAGAAATTAGGTCTACCTCAACCCCAGTTGCAGCATATGTCTTGATTTATTGAGATCGTGGTATTTGGCACTAAAATAGTAGACTAAAGGAATTACACTGGATAATGAGTATAAACAATTTTGAAAGTGTAACCCGCGTGATAAAAATGAGCCGAGGTTGCAGTTTGGGCACTTACGCGGCTAGTTGACTAACGGGGAGATCAAATGACTAACGCTTATGACATGGCATATACACGTGCTCAGGATGAGCCAGAGGCTTTCTGGGCTGAGGCAGCAAGGGAAATCGACTGGTACAAAACCTGGGATAAAGTTCTTGATGACAGCAATCCGCCTTTTTATCGATGGTTTTTGGGAGCCGAATGCAATACATGCTTCAACGCGCTCGACCGACACGTTAAGGCAGGGCGTGGCGAGCAAGCGGCGCTAATCTATGACAGCCCCGTCACCAATAACACCAAACGTACTTATACTTACAATCAATTATTGAACGAGGTATCACTTTTCGCAGGGGTGCTGCGAAAAGAAGGTGTAGGAAGAGGTGACCGCGTAATCATTTACATGCCAATGGTGCCTGAAGCTGCAATAGCCATGCTGGCTTGTGCGCGGCTTGGTGCAATCCATTCGGTTGTGTTCGGTGGGTTCGCCTCGAATGAATTGGCTGTACGTATCGATGATGCTAAACCCACAGCTATAATAAGTGCCACCTGCGGCGTCGAGGTTAATAAAGTTATAAACTACATGCCGCTTTTAAATGGTGCGATTGATTTGGCTAAACATAAGCCATCCGTTTGCATCATTTTGGCGAGGCCTGAAGCAGAAGCTGAATTAAAAGAAGGCCGTGACATTGATTGGGCGAGTGCCATGTTGATGGCAGAACCTGCTAAGTGTGTACCAGTGGCTGCCACGGATCCACTTTATATTTTATACACGTCTGGTACCACGGGCCAGCCTAAGGGCGTTGTCCGTGACAACGGCGGGCACATGGTTGCACTTAAGTGGTCGATGTCTGCGATTTACGATTGCAACCCAGGAGACGTATATTGGGCCGCGTCGGATGTAGGCTGGGTTGTAGGCCACAGTTATATTGTCTATGCGCCGCTCATTAACGGGTGTACTACTGTTCTTTATGAGGGCAAGCCTGTTGGCACTCCCGACGCGGGTGCTTTTTGGCGCATGATATCCGAATATGACATCAAGGTTTTATTTACTGCTCCGACGGCTTTCCGAGCGATTAAACGAGAGGATCCAGCTGGAGCACTTCTTGCCAATTATGATATGTCGTCGTTTAAATCTTTATTCTTAGCAGGCGAACGTCTTGATCCCGACACGCTGCAATGGGCACAAGAAAAACTGAAGGTCCCTGTAATAGATCATTGGTGGCAGACTGAGACTGGTTGGTCTATTGCCGCCAATTGTCTCGGACTCCACGCACTACCTATCAAGGCGGGTTCCCCAACTAAAGCAGCTCCAGGTTGGGATGTGAGCGTCGTCAATGATGAGGGTGAGAACGTACCGAACGGCCAAATTGGATCAATCGTCATAAAGCTACCTATGCCACCCGCTGCGCTGCCGACACTTTGGGAGAAGGACGAAATTTTCATTGAAAAATACATGGTAGACTTTCCGGGTTATTATAATACGGCTGACGCGGGCATGATCGACGATGACGGATACCTTTATATCATGGCTCGAACTGATGATATCATTAACGTTGCAGGACATCGGCTCTCAACTGGTGGCATAGAAGAAGTACTCGCCGACCACCCTGATGTTGCGGAATGTGCCGTTATCGGGGTTGCTGATCAATTGAAGGGGCAATTACCCATCGGGTTTCTTGTACTTAATGCTGGTACTCAGACGAGCGAAGATGCAATCATCGCTGACACTGTAGCTATGGTTCGAGAGCGTATTGGAGCTGTTGCTGCTTATAAGACTGCTGTTGTTGTTGAACGGTTGCCAAAAACACGTTCAGGTAAAATTCTGCGCAGCACAATGCAGAAGATTGCTGATCAGGAAGACTACAGTATGCCCGCAACAATTGATGATCCCTTGATATTGGGCGAGATGGATGAGGCGTTGCAGTCAATTGGTTACTCAAAAGCGCGCGCGTAACACCCCTTGACTTATTTTATGAGAGGGCGCTAAATTTTTTTACCGAAATAGCTTTAATCGTCGGAGCTGGCGCAGGTTTAAGTACTTTGGTTGGGCGGTTGTGAGCTACACGTGGCATGAACGTCACTACGGCGGCACAAAATATCAATAAAATAGATAATTTGGCGACTGATATTGGGTTCTCGCTGAATAAGTGTGACGCCTCCGATCCCATAAGCCTAACTTCATTAATCGGGGCGCTTGACGGAAAGTCTCAAACACCGAACTTTATTGTTTATAACACTAGCTTACATTACGAGGGTGCCCTCGAGGAACTGAATACAGAAGAAGTCCGAAAGTCCTTTATGACTATTGATATGGTGGGTTTTTGGTGGCGCAGGCAGCCATTAAACGAATGGCTCTTGCAGTAGTCTGTTCAATATTTGTCATTGGAGCCTCAGCCACCACGTAGGGGGTCTGTTCCCTTTCCAATGGGTAAGTTTGAGTTGCGTCTGAAGAACATCCACGTAGCTCATTCGGTAATTTATGGAAACATTAAGCGAATGAACGATTGTAGAACAAACTCGCCTATTACCAAAAAAATTATTGAGTACCGACGCCATTGATGAGACTCTTATTTATCTTTTCGACCAGAATCGAGGAGCTTGTACGTGGGAAATTACACTTCGCACCGGGGTAGAAAAATGTTTTTAAACAACATCTTACATAGAATTTTAATCACGAAATGTATGTGATTAGGTTGAAACGCAATCATTAAGTGCTATATAGAAATGATGTTAGTATGATTGAATCCTAGCTCGTTCCTCTGGAGTAACACTGAGAGGTTAGTATGCGTATCGCAGACGTTCTTGCTTGTAAATCGGGCGCAGTCATCACTATTGCACCGAATGCACAGGTCGTGACTGCCATTTCTGCATTGGCTGAAAACAATATCGGCGCGGTACCAGTTTGTGGTGCTGATGAAGTAATGGTTGGGATTTTGTCTGAGCGAGATGTAGTCCGTGAGCTCATGACTCGGGGACGTAGTTTTTTAGACCTAAAAATTAACGATGTAATGACGACTAACGTATTCACCTGTTCTCCAGAGGATGATACTAGTTACGCCATGGAAGTAATGCAGGCTAATCGCTTTCGCCACATTCCAGTAGTTGAAAATGGTCGGCCGATTGCCATGATATCAACTCGAGACCTGATGGGAGCAGTCCTCGAAGAAACTGTAGAGCAAAGGAGGACGTTAGCAGTAGCTTATGAAATGATGCGTTGATGGATGATCTTCGCTATTATTTAGACTTTACGCGAAAACTCCTAACGATTTTGAATTGTGGGTAGGAATTGCCATAGTTTAAATCTACTCACTGTTAGCCCATGGATCTTTTGGTAAATCTGTAGCGCCCGAGGTGGAAGGGGCAGATACGTTGGGTATTGGGTCGGCAGCAAAAGGCCCTGCGATGCCATTTGCGTCGGCTTTACTATTTGCTTGAATCGGTGTTACGTCCGACAGATTCCCCTCGATAGCGATAACAGCATTGACCCCGTCGGGCGCTATGGCTGCCCCTGGTGAATCGAGTTTCCCCGCTCTTGCTCGGGCTATAGATATGGCCTTTTCTAAATCATCACCCGAGCAGATGCCCAAACCAACAGGGTTTTGAGGCTTGATATTGGTCGTGTTCCAATGGCTACGATCACGGATTGCGTTGATTGTAGGTTTAGTTGTTCCCACTAATTTTGATATCTGCGCATCTGCTAACTCCGAATAGTTTTTTAAAAGCCAAGCAATCGCGTTGGGCCGGTCTCCGCGTTTTGAAACAGGCGTGTAACGCGCCCCTTTTGACCTTGAGTTTGCCACCGGTCTATCAGGCTTTACCATCATCATGGTAGCCGATGGGTCGCCCTGACAACGAATTAATTCTTCTTTTGTTAGTTCACCCCGCGCTATGGGGTCGAGACTGTGCATCCCGGGGGCGACCTCGCCATCAGCTAGCGCTTGAATTTCTAATTGGTGCAAGCCACAAAACACTCCGATCTGATCAAAAGTAAGTGTTGAATTATCAATCAACCATAGGGCAGTAGCTTTGGGCATCAGAGGAAGCGCCATGGCATTCATCCCTTTCCAAAAAAGTCCTCAAAGAAACATTAGCTAACCAATAAGCGACGCATTTTAATGCGTCAGTCATTGTGTACAATTATTTTATAGCGGTATGGAAGGGGATTGGTCAAACAGTCAAAATAATTTTACCCGTGTGGGTAGCGCTCTCCATTTGCTTATGGCCTTTAGCGGCTTGATCAAGAGGTAACGTAGTTCGGGCGACCGGCTTGAGTTGGCCGTTCTTGAACAGTGGCCATACTATTTTCTTCAATTCCGCAGCGATAATCGCTTTTTGCTTATTTGACCGACTGCGTAATGTCGAGCCAGTGAAAACAAGACGTTTCAGCATGATTGGCATAAGATTTATGTTGATTGTGGAGCCCTGCGTGAACGCTAATTGAACAATTCGCCCGTCAGGTTTTGCCGCCTTAATATTACGGGCGATATTATCGCCACCAACAATATCAAGGATCACGTCTGCACCACCAAATTCATTTCGGATAACTTCGACAAAGTCTTCTTTTGTGTAGTCAATGACTCGATCAGCGCCTAACTCTGTGCAAATACTGGTCCGCTGTGAAGGACTATCGGTCACTACTACTTTTGCGCCGAAGGCCTTCCCTAACTGAATCGATGTGGTGCCAAGCCCTCCAGCGCCCCCATGCACAAGAAAGACATCTTCACTTTTTAAGCCAGAACCCATAAAAATATTACTCCAAATTGTAAAGTAGGTTTCTGGAAGAGAAGCGGCCATGGCAGTGCTAAATCCATCGGGAATAGGCAGACAGTGTGATGCGTTTACAGAGCAGAACTCAGCATAGCCTCCACCGTTGGTTAGTGCGCACACAAGGTCACCAATTTTCCAGCCTTTTATCTCTCTCCCAATTGATACAATTTCGCCAGCTATTTCCAAGCCAAGTAAATCAGATGATCCTTTTGGAGGTGGATAAAGACCCCTTCTTTGCATTAAGTCGGGACCATTAATTCCAGCAGCTTCTACTTTCACTAAAACCTCGTTTGCTGTCGGACTGGGAACCGGACGTTTAGCTGAAATTAGCACCTCTGGCTCTCCGGGCTCTTTTATCTCAATGCAGTTCATGGTTTCTGGTAGGATGAATTTTGGGAGCATACCAAACTTTCCAAGTTTTGAAAATTGATCCAAGGTACCGATATCTAATATCTAATATCTAATATTTAACATCTAAAATCTAATATTATCATCTACTGCAAGCAAGTCGCGATCATGGCAGCGTAGCTAGGGAGGAAAACTATGGATTTGGGCGATTTACAATCATCGCAGAAAAAATCAAAATTGAAAAATCTTGAGGAGATGTCAATTGAAGCACTAGACGAATATATTATACAACTTGAGTTGGAGATAAGAAGAGTAAGAGAGGCGATTGTGAGCAAAGATATGGCCCGTTCTGGGGCTGAGTCATTCTTCAAAAACTGAGCCTTAGAGTTTTATTGTACCTTATTGAGATAAAATTTTTTTCGAAGACGCGCATCTATGTGGAGCATCCACCCGAAAATCCCGAGAATTAACGTGATGACGAACCGGCCAACGCGAGGGCTGAATGGACATGAGCCGTGTTTGGAAGCGCGCCATTTTGCCGTCTTTCGCTGTGATAATTTGTTAGTAATTCGTTATCTATTAAGTCCCCTTTCAATAAAGTTTTTTTAAGTCCCGTTTTGAGAGCTCATCTCCCATATAAATAACGTTAGATAGTTTTTTTATAGTTGTTGTAAGTTAGTGGGCGTGTGTAACTAACCAGCTGTTGACCCGCTTATTGTCAAAGGCTACATTTAACTTCGTTCGAGTATAAAGGTAAGTTAAACAGGGGTGAGACTAATAAGCCATGGGGCTGCCATCGGAAAACCGGGCGGCCCCATAATAATTTGTAGGATTGTGTTTCAAAATTGATGGTAGTTCATAGATTAGGTACCCCTAAATGTGACGCCCACTATCAGGCAACCTCTCTTTTTGTCGCGAGTACAGAAAAGCATGGCTGAGACCCGAAAACACTATCCCTATGTCCGCTCGATTCAAACCCGCTGGAACGATAATGACCAATATGGACATGTAAACAACGTTATTTACTATTCATACATTGACACAGCAGTAAACCTGTATTTAATCGAAGAGGGAGGAATGAATCCGCAAACTAGCCCAGTAATTGGTATTTGTCCCGAGAGTCACTGCACCTTTATAAAGGCCATCGCTTATCCAGAGAGTGTAGAGGCTGGGGTGCGAGTTGTACATTTGGGAAGGTCCTCAGTTCGCTACGAAATTGGCATTTTCAGTAAAGCAGAAGAAGACATATCCGCGAGTGCATATTTTGTTCATGTTTTTGTCGATCGTGAAAAGCGTCGCCCAACTAATATTCCCGCTGGCATTCGAAAGGCGCTTCAGAAAATTTATGTCGAATCTACGGCACACTCTAAAAAGTTGAGTGAGCATGGCCCGCGTTATTAATCTTGGACACTTATTTTGATTACCCATTTCGTATCACTATTCAAACTAGATGGGGCGACAACGATATGCTGGGGCACCTAAATAATGTCGTATTCCATCGGTGCTTTGAAGATATTGTAACAAAATTCACTCAATCTAGTCTGGGTATTAACTGGTTGAATGATCCGATCTATCCTGTTGCGGTTGAAACCCAGTGCACCTTTTTCAGTGAACTATCATGGCCAGAAGTTATTCAAGCTGGTTTGCGAGCGGGACATATTGGCCGGTCTAGTGTGACCTATCAGCTCGCACTTTTTAGAGAATCAGACCTTGAAAATGCGTCCGCCAGTGGAAGGTTTGTTCATGTTTATATTGCCCGCTCGGACAAACGACCAACGATGATACCTAATGGAATCAGGACATTAATCGAGGCTGTAGCTTGTCCGTAGAACACCCGGCCTATTGCGGCCGGGCGCTCAAATTTCAGAATCTTGGATTATTATTAAGCCGCTGTCTTATGAGATACCATCTCTGAATTAATAACGATTGATCGTGGTTTTTTTTCCTCAGGAACTTCGTAAATTAATCGGAGTTGTAAAATTCCATTGGCTAAGTCAGCACCGGCAACTTTCATGTGTTTGGCAAGCTTAAAGCGATGCTCGAAGGGGTGCTCGTCGAGCCCTCGATGCAGGTAATTGACTGATGTTTCTTCGCAGCCGACGTTACCTCTGATTTCGAGAATATTGTCCGTTACGGATACATGTAGGTTATCTTGCCGAAACCCTGCGACCGCGATTGAAATGCGGAACTCATGATCGTTTTGTTGCTCTATATTGAAAGGTGGTGAGGCGGAATTCGAAATAATTTTCAAAGAGTCTGTCTCTACAAACCTGTTTGAAGCGGCAAGGCCATTCAATGGGCGAAACACGGGTGAGTAATTAACGATGCGCATAGTCATATCCTTCTAAAAGCTATATGAGATCGCAGTCTCGCCAAGTGGCCGAGACCGGTGGAAATAAAGCCCAAACTGCCTGAGCTTCGAAGTAGCCCCTCCATGAGGCAACCACTTGACTGCTGATCTAGTTTTGATTTGGTTTCAGTGCAAGGGATAAGAAAAAATATTTTGAAGAGTTTTAGTGGGAGGGACTCGTATCGTCTAACGCAATTAGTTTAGAACTTGTACATCTATAGCACCTGTTTTTATTTTTTTACTCGTACCTCGCACATAGTCTAAAAAGTATGTTGTTCCTGTGCCTTCTTCAAACGAGAAAAAAAGCGTTCAGAGGCTTGGTATCCCTCAGGATTAAGGGATTCTGCAGCCACTCGACAACGAATTTAGGGTAATTTTTTAACAGTTTAGCCGAAAAAGTGCTGAGGGAGAGAAAACGAGCCCCTAAGAGGGCAAAAGGTAAAGAGTTAGTTAGACGTTTTAAAACAAAATTATTGATCCTCAGTTTTTAAGACCAATGCCTGCAAAGCGTTTGTTAAATTTGGCGAGTTGTCCACCAGTATCAATTAACTTATGAGCTCCTCCAGTCCATGCTGGATGTGTGGTGGGATCTATGTCCAGTTTCATGACGGCGCCAGGCTGACCCCACGTTGAGCGCGTCGTGAAAGCTGAGCCGTCCGTCATTTGAACAATTATCTCATGATAATCCGGATGCAATTCTTTTTTCATGCTTATACTCCGATAAATATAGAGTGATGTATAATTGATCTGATGGACGGGATCAAGAGTGCTGTGCAGTTCACTCTTCAGTTGGGTAATGCGTAAATTGAGATCATGGCGCTTCCAATAGCTGATGCTCCAAGGCCGTGAATAATCAATTTAGCTTCCCCGAAGCATTTGTGTAACGGACCGATCTGCTGCCCTGTAAAGATAGTGCTCAGCATGTCTATAAACGCAAAGATGCACTTACTATGCTTTAGTCCCCAGCCAAATTGGTGTTTTGATCACATGGAAAAAGTTGGTCCAAGACCTGCAAATGTGAAGGTTACTGGAAATGGTAGCCCAGTTAATCAAGATAACTTAGGTGCGTCAGAGTACTGTGAGCAAGTTGTGTGGGGTTTCAGGAAGCCTTGATGCTAAAAGCTTGCGTGTTTCTGGCGCGAATGGTTTGGTTTTAATCAACAATTCAAGAACGAGAGAAAAAAATAGACCAGCCGCAAATAAAGCAGGTATTTGATAGTTGGCTGTTAAGGGATGATCCCCAACCCGCATTTCGCTGTTGCAGGTCCAGTAAAAATTCGAGGCCTAAAGCAGCACCGATTTATCTCAGTCTTTGCTCTCCAAATCTCGGGTTGAAATGTATGCTACGTAAGCAACAATAACGGAGATACCTCCTGCCATGCAGCGTCCAACCGCACGCGCGCCAAACAGCATTAGGGCGTTATGTGCAGAACCGAGCAAGATGCAGGCGATACAGTCTCCAAATATACTTATTCATAAAACAGGTTAACGCCTAGTCCGATCACTGAGCTGACCCCAAAAATGGGGCCGCAACGAATTGGCTTGACGTATATGTAGTAATCATAAAACCAACCGTTTTTGGACTTGCTGTCATAACCTATGCATATAGTGGCGGTAATGTACTGATGATTGCAAAACCCATTAAATCCACACCAAAGATAACCAGTAGCACCGGCAATTTTAAACAATCATTAAAAATTAGCGCTGAGTGAGTTTAAGCTCTATGCGGCGATTACGCCGTTTGGCAATTTCATCGCGTCCCGGGTCCATGGGGTGAAAGCGGCCAAAACCCGCTGCAACAAGGCGATTGGGTGGAAGGCCATTGTTGATCAAATGTTGAACAACAGCGATGGCGCGCGCAGATGACAATTCCCAATTTGAAGGGAAGCGTAAAGTTTTTATTGGGTCATTGTCGGTGTGTCCATCAACCCTGAGAACCCAGTCGATATCGTTAGGAATTTTTGCGGCCACTTCTCTGAGAGTAGCGCCGAGAGCCGTAAGCTGAGTTTGTCCTGCCGTTCCAATGATAGCAGAGGCTTTGTCGAACAAGACTTCGGATTGAAAAACGAACCTATCACCTGAAACCCGTAAACCCTGTTGACGACCGAGAACAGTGCGTAACCGTCCAAAAAATTCAGATCGGTACCGGGATAACTCCGCGACTTTGGTCGCCATGGCGGCATTCAAGCGTTTGCCTAAAGTTACGATTTGTACGTTTTTCTCTGCAGACAGATTCTCTGATATTTCGAGGGCGCGCTCTATCGTGACTAATTGTTGTCGAAGAGTTGCCATTTGTTTATTTAGCAACGCCATCTCTGCTCGCGCGCTCTCAGATATTTTTCTCTCGGCTATTAGTGCTTTTTTACCACTCTCTAAAGCGCGCAAATCTCTCCCAGATTTCTCCGCCAGATCGACCACTTTACTTTGTAATTCGTCTCGCAATGCCCGCAGTGCCGAAATATTTCGGTTTAAACCGGCGATTTCATTGAGTTGGGTCTCTAACTTGCGTTCACTCTCTGCGCCAGCTGATTGGGCAACTATTAATTCTTCAGTCAATCTTGCCTTCACCTCTTCTGATTTAACCTGCAAGGAGTTAAGGGTTGAACGCAAGTCATCCCGCAACATGACTGATGTTTGCAACTCTTCGGATAATTGGGCGAGATTAGTCTTCATGTTGTCCTGAGCTTTTCGCTCGAGGGCTAAAAGGTCAGCAAGTTCAACAACCTGCCCCCGTAATTTATCCAAAGTATTGTCGCGACCCGATAGCGCTTCACTTAAAAAAAATTGCGCTAGGACAAAAATCATGAGCAAAAAAATGATAACTAGCAATAGGGATGCAAGGGCATCTACAAAGCCGGGCCAGATATTGGTTGAGCGATCTCTGCGTCTTAAAGCGGCCATGTGCACGCTCGCCTAGCGAGTTCCGTCGTCGGTAGTGGCGGCAACTGTGCGCGCCAATAGCTTGATCTCACTTCTGATCTGCTTTAACCCATCTTCCCGGCCTTGACGCATTTCCTCGAGTATGCGTGTTAGATGCATGTCTATATTGCGGATGTGTGTTTGGGATGCATCGTCAAATTCTTTAGCACGCATTGTACCAGAGCCCTCAGCCAATTGCTGTAATATGGGCCGGATTGTAATCTGACTCTCGGCAAGACTTTTCATCAACGCCTGCTCTGTGCGCATTTGGTCTGTTAACGTTTCAAGCTTGCTAGATAATGAAATCAAACCAGTATCAACTTTTAGTCTATTGTCTTCTCCGCGCGCCAAAGTTCGTTGCAGATTCTCAAGACTTTCCGCGGTTTGCTCCAATAATGCTTGAACATATGCTGGAACGGATTGCTCACCTTCGGTTATTAACCCGCCGCTTGATAATCGTGTTAAACTCGATAACCATTCCTCAAGATCATTGTAAAATCTATTCTGGGCTTGACTGGCTTGTAGATCTAAAAAACCGAGAACGAGGGACCCTGCTAAGCCAAAAATTGAAGATGAGAAAGCTGTTCCCATCCCCTTCATCGGCGCCTCGAGACCTTCCTTAAGGGTTGAGAACACTCCCGATGCGTTCCCATTACCGGCGCTTAATCCACTGATGACTTTGTTAATGGAACCGACAGTCTCAAGCAATCCCCAAAACGTGCCTAACAGTCCTAAAAAAATCAAAAGCCCGATGGTGTAGCGCGACACGTCTCGAGATTCGTCCAAACGTGTTGCTATACTATCCAATAACGAACGCAACGAAAATGCTGAGAGGCTTAAGGTTTCGCGATTGGATACCATACTTGCCATCGGGGCAAGTAATTGCGGGCGGTGTGGCTTTTGTCTCGGCGCGGCTCGAACTATTTGCTCTTCTAAAGTTTGTCTATAATCGTCAATCCAGCCAACCTCTGGATAGAGCCTTATCACTTGGCGAAAATTATATAGGATGCCTAAGATCAGCACTCCAACTATTAATCCGTTAAGTGGAGGATTCGAGTCAAAGAATGTGACCAACGATTCGAGTAGAAGAAAAGATACTCCAGAGATAATAGCTAGAAATAATAACATCCTTACGAGGTATGTGTGCGGGCGTTTCAAGCCAAACTCATCCTTATTTTAATGCAAAACAAATGTGACCAAGACACCATTTAAAGTCCGTTTAATCAACGTTTAGCAAGATTGACGTCTACCCGGTTTGCCGGTTTTTCAGTCGTTTTACTACCTAAGGCTCTAACATCAATCTGCGTGCTACGGACCCCTTTGTCGATTAAAAAAGATCGAACGGCAAGTGCACGTGACAAGGAAATTCGGCGTGCCTTACTGGTTGATAAACCATTGGAGCCCGCATAAGCCATTAATACAAGCCTATAGTCTTTGGCACTTTTCGCAGTATTGGCAAGCGTGTTTAGATCCGAATACGTAGTGGATGGAAGGGACGTCTCTGTGTCGTTAAATGCAATCCGTAGCGCTCGACCCGGTTTTAGCGTGAAGTTTTTTGAGATGGACGCGGTGTCCTTACCCTCGATGGCGGGCATATTTGCACCTGCACTGGCCTTTGAGACTGGCGGTGGCGCTGGGGGGGCCTTCTCCGCCATTGGGGGAAGTTTCCTTGGCATGGGAGGAGGTGTTGGCGTCGCGGAGGACACCTCCGTTTTTGGGCCGGGTTTTGTGATAGGTTGTGGGGGGGCACTGGCCACGCCAGTTTTTTTGGGAGGTTTTAGTTTTTTATTAAAAGTCTTTCCTACTGTCAATTCGGATAGGCTCGGCACAGGAACCACGGATTGTTTCTTCATGCTTGAGGGCTGCTTAGGTTGAATATGAAGTCTTGACCGTACGGTGTCGCGAGGCGGAAGTTGCAGACGGCCCGGGTTTAACGAAATTGCTGGCCCCGGAACTTTCTCGGTATGTGATAAAACACTAAGATCGACAATAACCGAGTCGACCCATTCTGTTCGTGCCGGTGAGATTAGCAGAAGCATAAGAATTAAGCTTACGGCAGGAAGCCCGATAAAAAGCCAAGGTCCATGGGCGGCAGATGACCAAACAAAGCCGTTCTGAGCGCGTGTCGTTTTCGACTGGGGCAAAATCACACCTCCAAAGTACTAGATCATAGGCACCTGCGCGTTCGGCATTACCTCGTGATTCCCTAAATAATTCAGGGGATAATAACCAAGCGCCAGTTTTGACACAAGTAGGTTTGGCCCATCTTCTATCCTCCTATCAACCCTTTATAAAAGAGCGGAGTTCATTATGAATCTCACTATTTGTCGCAATTACCTCACTGTTTTCAATCATGCGTCCTCGGCCGCTGAAATCAGAGACCATGCCGCCAGCTTCTCTTACCAAAACAATTCCCGCGGCAACGTCCCAAGAGTTTAGCCCCTTCTCCCAGAAACCCTCAAAGCGGCCGGCCGCAACATATGCGAGGTCTAGAGCAGCTGACCCAAAGCGTCGAACGCCCGCAGATACAGCCATAACGCGCTTTAGTTCAGCTAAAAATACCTCATGATCCTCGCGCCCAATAAACGGAATTCCGGTAGCGAAAATAGCTTCATCCATGCTGCATCGACTAGAAACTCGCAGCCTTGTGCTGTTAAGATGCGCCCCTCTGCCTTTTTCTGCCCAAAACATTTGGTCTGAGATCGGTTCATAAACGACGCCTGCATATAACCCACCATCTCGTTCCAACGCAATGGAAACTGCAAAATGGGGCAAACCATGGAGAAAATTTAATGTGCCGTCCAGAGGATCGACAATCCAACGGTTGGAAATATCAGCGCCTCTGATAATGCCGCGTTCTTCCATGACGAAACCGAAGTTAGGGCGGGCTTTTTTGAGCGTATCGAAAATGATTTTTTCTGCTCGTCGATCGGCTTCAGAGACGAAATCTGCAGGTCCCTTTCTTGACACTTGGAGAGCTTCTATTTCCCCGAAATTGCGCACTAAATTTCTGCCCGCTTTGCCCGCGGCATCTATCATTACATTTATCAGGGCAGATCCATAAGTACCCGCACGGGATCGTTGCACAATATTCGTACCTCGGTATTAAAGCCCAGTTTTAGCTACTGTCTGGGCTGGTTAGTCTTTCGCGCGTTCCATGTAGGTCCCATCTTCGGTTCGCACAACAACCCTAGTACCCGCACCGATGTGCGGTGGCACGAGAATTTTAACACCGTTATCTAAAACTGCAGGCTTAAAAGAAGACGAAGCTGTTTGACCTTTTACTACTGCATCTGCCGCGACGACTTCAGCAATTATAGTATCTGGCAGTTGTATACCGATGGGTGATCCCTCGTGCATTTCAATGGTAACATTCATGCCGTCTTGCAAAAAAACTATAACTTCAGAGCCTATGAATTCGGTATGGATGCTGACCTGATCGTAGGTTTCATTGTCCATAAAAGTGTGACTATCTCCATCAGAAAAAAGAAATTGAAACTCTCGTTGCTCAAGCGTTGCGCGCGCAACTTTTTCTGAAGAGCGGAATCGCTCATTCAATTTTGTACCTGTGCGGATTTCTTTCAGCTCAACTTGCAGATAAGCTCCACCTTTTCCGGGTTGAGTGTGCTCTGTTTTGACAGCGCGCCAAAGTGCACCTTTGTGCTCAATTACCATTCCCGGACGTATGGCATTCCCGTCGATTTTCATGGCTGTATAATCCGGTTCTAATTGCTATGCACATAATTCGAGTGCAAGATAACTGATTGGAAGGTTCTTAACAGTTTGATTGGCTAGTGGCAATCATTCTGAAAATTGGCGCGCAGTCGGGGTCTGTCGATGGTAAATCGACCGGTAAAATTTGTGTAACCTTATCGAATTAGCTACCGCTTGGTAAAACGCACCATTGTATTACGTGGAGTGATCGTTTTGAGTGAAACATTTGATTTTATAATAATTGGGGCGGGCTCGGCGGGTTGTGTCCTAGCTAACAGGCTGTCTGCTGCCACTGACGTCCGCGTTTGTCTTTTGGAGGCCGGACCTTCAGATTTTAATCCATTGATTCATATGCCAGCGGGCTTCATGAAATTAATGAAAAATCCAACCTATAATTGGCTTTATGAGACCCAACCCTCAGAGTGGACAGGAGGCCGGAGAATTGGAATTCCTAGGGGCAAAGCTCTGGGGGGATCCTCATCAATTAATGGCTGTATATTCAACCGAGGCATGGCGGATGACTTTAATCAATGGGCGCAAATGGGAAATCCCGGCTGGGGCTATGATGATATATTACCTCATTTTAAAAATCTTGAGAATTATTCCGGTAACGATCCGAGCGGCAGACGTGGTAAAAATGGCCCCCTAAGGGTTACGCCAAGCGATTGGCAACACCCTCTAGTAGAAGCCTTCATGGACGGTGCAGAAACGCTGGGTATTCCGCGTAATTCTGACTATAATGGAGCATGTCAAGAGGGGACATCATATACCCAACGCACAATTGTGCGTGGGCGGCGACAAAGTGCATCAACAGCTTTTCTTAGGCCAATAAAGCAGCGTGCAAATCTAGAAATCAGAACTAATGCGCATGTGACGTCCCTGCAGTTTGAGGGGCGACGCTGTACAGGTGTAAAGTATCAAAGTGGCGGTCGCAGTGGCAGATCTGTGAGCATCAGGGCCAATTGCGAGGTTATTTTATCTGGTGGCGTGATTAATTCACCGCAACTTCTCCAGTTGGCTGGGATTGGTGATCCTGACCACTTAAAAAAATTGGGTATTGAAGTGCGTAATGCCTTGCCCGGCGTAGGGCAAAATTTACGTGATCATTTTACGCCACGTTTTACTGCGCGCGTTAAAAACACCGACACTTTTAATGAGCGTGTGCATGGCGTTCGTCTTGTGGGCGAAACGTTAAAATGGTTGCTCCGCAAGCCCTCAGTGCTCGGCATTCCGGCGACGGTATGTTACGCGTTTGCGCGCTCGGAACCAGCACTAGATACTAGCGATCTGCAAATCACATTTATGCCTGCGAGCTACAAAGAAGGCCATCAAAGTCAGTTAGATGACAAGCCAGGCATGACGATTGCGGCGTGGCAGCAACGCCCTGACAGCTTGGGGGCTGTATTAGCGCGATCCAGTGACCCATTTGATAAACCAGAGATCAATGCTAATTATCTAGGGGAAGATAGTGACCGCCGTACTTTGCTAGCTGGACTGAAATTAGCAAGAAAATTGCTGCGCACTAAACCCATGGAAAAATACTTCGCCGGAGAACTTTATCCCGGAGAGGACGTTGCAAGTGATGAGGACTTATTGGCGACAGCCCGGGAACGCGGCACCACAGTATTCCATATGATGGGAACGTGTCGTATGGGGCCAGCCTATAAAGGTGATACCGTCGTAAATCACGAGCTCAAGGTCCACGGCCTAGAGGGGCTTCGCGTAATAGACGCGTCGATTATGCCGACAATGCCATCGGCTAACACTAATGCGTCATCACTAATGATTGGGGAGAAGGGGGCAGAAATTATACGCAGCGCTTACGCCGCTCAATTTATCTGAATATCTGCTGCGCTGATCATAGCGTTCAACGCTCTGACCCCGGCAGCAGGACCGTCGAGGTGATCCCATACGGCGCCTACGACGGCTAAAAAGTTTGCACCTGCTTGGACTAGCGGAGCACCATTATCTGCGTTGATGCCTCCGATTGCGACACACGGAATTTGAAAAAAAAATTCATCCCACCAGGTTAAAATTTCCTGTGTTGCCCTGAATTCAGGTGTTTTCGTACCTGACTGAAAAAAAGCACCGAATGCAACATAGTCGGCGCCCGCATCGGCAGCCTCTAGGGCAAAATGACGGGAGTCATGGCATGTAACGCCTACGATTGCGTCATCGCCAACTACCGATCTAGCCTCTTTGTAAGCTGCATCTCTCTGACCAATATGAACGCCACCACAACCCATTTCGACAGCGAGGTCTGGGCGATCATTCATGATGAAAGGTACATTGCGGCTCTCGGCGACCGGCATTAGTTTTTCTATTGCCCGCCGGATGGTGTCATCGTCCGATCCTTTGAGACGAAGTTGCAAAGCACCTACGTGGCCTGCGTCCAAGGCAGCGGCGAGCATTTCTGAGAAAATAGATGGGCGGAGGACTGGTGGAGTTATGATATAGAGGGAGCACCGTCGCTTATTCATCGCTAATTCTGTCACTTAAGATGCGGGCATTATGCGGGTAAAAAATTCTTTTGCGTCAATGACGTTAACACCCTTTTCCGCAGCCATTTCAGTGATTTTAATGGCTGTTGCATTAGGAAGGTCAATGATAATACCCACGCCACCGTGACGGATCGTCGCGATCGCAAGCCCGGCCTTATCGCCGCAATAAAACCAAGCATTCCCCAAAGCTGCCGGGTATGCAGACTTGAGGATTGCGATTCTCTCGGCGAATAAGCTAGGCCCCATAGCAGCGCTCAACTCGGGCGGACTCGCCAAGTCAATGACAGTACCGGCATTGGTCGCTGTTTTGAGTGCTGACTGTGCTCCGTTTGCGTCTTGGATGATGATCATTGGATCGCTTTTTACCCCTTAATGACATTCGCTATTGGGCTCCCACAACGTGTAACAAGGCAGTGTGTAAATAAGCTGTCTGAGCTGCGGATAAAAAATTAACGCGTGTTGGCCAAGGCAATAGCTGAGTCTGACATGCGATTTGAAAAACCCCATTCATTGTCATACCACGAGAGGACTCGGACAAAATTTCCACCAATAACTTGGGTTTGAGTAGAGTCAAAGTTGGAGGAAGCAGGATTGTGATTAAAATCAATCGATACCAGCGGACGGTCGTTGTACACCATAACACCTTGTAAATGTCCTTCTGCGGCAACCTTGATAGCGGAATTGATTTCGTCGACAGAAGTATCGCGTGTCGCGGAGAACGTTAAGTCAATCATGGAGACGTTTGGAGTTGGCACACGAACTGACGTACCATCTAGTTTACCATTCAGCTCGGGTAAAACCAAGCCTACGGCTTTTGCAGCCCCGGTCGAGGTTGGAATTATAGATTGTGCAGCCCCACGGGCACGCCGCGGATCTGAATGCAGGGTGTCAAGAACGGGTTGGTCTCCTGTGAAAGCGTGGACTGTAGTCATGAAGCCTTTCTCTATGCCAACAGACTTGTGCAAAACATCCGCTACAGGCGCCAAGCAATTGGTGGTGCATGAGGCATTGGAAACGATATCTTGGTCGGGTGCTAAACTCGTGTGGTTAACCCCATATACTATGGTGTTATCTACATCCTTGCCAGGCGCGGAAATTAGGACTTTTCTTGCTCCAGCAATTAAGTGTGCAGAAGCACTCTGGCGATCCACAAAGAGACCAGTGCATTCCATGGCCACATCGACTGCCAAATCATTCCACGGTAGGTTTTTGGGATCTTTCTCTGCTGTAACTTTAATCGGGCCTGTCCCGACATTCATTGTGTCACCCTCCACATCGATACTTTGTTGCAGCACTCCATGGACCGAGTCATATTTTAACAGATGAGCATTCATCTCTGCGGAGCCCAGGTCGTTAATAGCCACTACGCGGATATCATTGCGTTGCGATTCTAAAATCGCGCGAAGCACTAATCGGCCAATCCGACCGAAACCATTAATCGCAACACGAACCGTCATATTTTATTTTCCTTCTACAAAAAGTGTATAACCATAAAGACTAATAAAATGAGTGGGAAGTGAGATGTCTCCTAACTCATTAGGACTTCTTTATGAGCAGTTGTACTTCGTGAACAGGGAATTTGTTTATCATGTTGTCATAACTTCGAATACGCTCAGCCGTCAATTAAATTTTTAATTTGTCCAGCCCTGGACGTATTGGAAGGATTGGAGAATTTATGAAATTAGTCTCGTATTTTAAAAAATCTATGGTTGTGGTTGACGTATCAAAAATGTTGGGGCTAAGCTGTGGATAAATTATTCATAAATTTTGATCGTCTATATCGGAGGTCTGATAGGTGACGGAGAATTCAGCTTTGCGAAAACCTAGTCGAATAGCCGATGCGCAGCGTCGCTTGGACAGCGCTGTGGCACAATTAGAGGCAGTGCTGAAACGGTCTAAAGGTTCCCCAATTATCTACGATCAGGGCCGCAATACTGCCGAAGACGACTCTGCTGCGATGCAAGCGGAGGTTGAAGATTTAAAAAGGACAAATGCTCAGGTTAAGCAAGTCAATAAAGAAGTTGCCGGGCGGCTTGATAAAGTCATAGAGGGCTTGAGAGCTTCACTGGATTGCTGACGTCAAAAAAATTATAAACCTGAATTGGAGTTATGATGGCGCAGGTATCAGTTGAGATTAACGGACGCGCCTATCAAATCACATGCGACGACGGACAAGAAGCACATTTGCGTCGTCTAGGTGGCTATATTAATAACAGAGTAAGGGAGCTCGTTGCTGCAGTCGGGGAAGTTGGAGATAGTAGGCTCTTGGTAATGGTCTCACTATTGATTGCGGATGAATTGTCAGATGCCTACGCAGAACTAGGCTTGGCGAAGAGGGTGGATGACGTAAATAAGCGCATGGATCAACATGAGAGCTTATCAGTTGTTATGGAAAATTTAGCTGAACGTATCGAATATATTGCCGAAACCCTCGAAGCGACCTAATTTAATTCTTAGGGCGGTCTGCTGCCGAATATGTTAGGTCTTTGAATCCCGGGGCCAACGATATTTTCAAGGGAACTGTTCCTGGCCGGCCTGTGGGCCGGGCACACGGTGCCCACCTGCACAAATCGCAGGCCTGGAGGATTAATCCGGCCGACGGTTCGGCGGCACCGTCTGCTCTAAAATTATAAACTTACGGATAATAGCATCATCGATTACGAAAAATATATCGACCGTAAAAAAGCAGTCTTTCGAAAAACCGCGAAGTTACGACGTCAAGACGCCGTTGCGGCAATGAACCCAAAAGCCGCTTCTGAAGCGCTTGCAAAGAATGTTTGCTCAGCGGTTAAGGGGCGGTCGCCGGGCGTTGTCTCTAGTTACTTACCCATTGGTGATGAAATTAATCCAGAGAGAGCCATGTGCTTGCTGGTTAGCCGAGGGTGGCGACAGGTACTGCCAGTGGTTGTGTCTCGAACTGAGCCACTTATTTTTCGCGCTTGGTTAGATGGCGACGCACTGGATAATGGCCCAATGCGCACCCGTCACCCATCAGTAAGCGCGGAGGAACTGCAGCCTGAAGTATTACTAGTGCCGATGTTAAGTTTTGATCTCAGGGGGCAACGAATGGGATGGGGTGGTGGATTTTACGATCGAACCATCGCAGAGCTTCGTGGGAAAGTGTCTTTGCTTGCTATCGGCGTTGCGTTCGAAGCGCAGCGCGTCTGTGAAGTGCCGAATGGTAAATTTGACGCACCTCTCGACGCCATTGCAACGGATGTTGGCCTTCATTGGGTAGAGAAGAAATTATGCGCATCCTAATGGTCGGTGACGTGGTTGGCAAAAGTGGAAGAGTGGCCTTGACTGACCATCTGCCATGTTTACGGGAACGCCTCCGTTTAGATTTCGTAGTTGTCAACGGAGAGAATGCTGCCCACGGATTTGGGATTACGGCAAAAATTTGTTCTGAATTGTATGAGTTCGGTGCCGATGTGATTACTACGGGTAACCACGTTTGGGACCAGCGCGAGATAATGAACCACATTGATAAAGACCCTAAATTACTCCGTCCCTTGAATTATCCCGTCGGCACGCCCGGTAAAGGTAGTGGGATTTTCGATGCACCTAGGGGTCGTAAGGTTGCCGTTGTGCACCCGATGTGCAGGTTATTTATGGATCCTCTTGACGATCCCTTCGCTGGGACAGAGAGAGTAATATCTCACATAAAGCTTGGCATAGATGCCCATGTGATTCTTGTTGATGTGCATGGCGAGGCAACTAGCGAAAAACAATCTCTTGGCCATATATTGGATGGTCGAGTCTCGGCTGTGGTCGGCACCCACACCCATGTTCCTACGGCTGACCATCAGATTCTGCCCGGAGGCACCGGGTTTGTTACAGATCTTGGCATGACAGGCGACTATAACTCGGTTATTGGTATGAAGAAAGAGGCTGCTTCTGCGCGCTTTGCGACCAAGATTCCGCAGGGGCGCCTTGAGCCCGCTGACTGTGAGGCCACCTTGTGCGCAGCTTTTATTGAAACCGATGATGCTACGGGTTTGACCATCCGGATTGACCCGGTACGGGTAGGTGGTAGGCTGTCTCAGACCGAGCCGACCTAAACTATTCGTTGTCCACCCTGCCCCAATATCGCCATATCGCTCTTCTACAATAGGGGTTAAAGATTCAATATCGTTTAAATAATAGGAATCGTGGTCTTTTTCCTCTATATATGGTATTTAATATTTTAGCACATCATATGGTATTTAATGTTTTAGCACATCACATGATTTAGATTGAATCAGAAGGTTAAGCGTTCATGGCTGGCCACTCAAAATTTAAGAATATCATGCATCGTAAGGGCCGACAGGATGCCAAGCGAGCTAAGGTCTTTGCAAAACTTGGTAAAGAACTCTCAGTGGCAGCCCGTGACGGGTCAGACCCTGATTTTAACCCAAGGCTTCGCTTGGCGATTGCGGCGGCTAAAGCTCAGAACATGCCGAATGATAATATTCAGCGAGCGATTAAAAGAGCTGAGGGAGGGGACATGGCAAACTATGAAGAAGTGCGCTACGAAGGGTATGGTCCGGGCGGTGTGGCTGTCATTGTCGAGACCTTGACAGATAATCGCAACCGAACGGCATCGGAGGTTCGATCAGCTTTTTCCAAGCATGGCGGTAACCTTGGGGAGACGGGTTCGGTCAGCTTTATGTTTGATCGGGTTGGCTTAATTCAATATCCAGCAAATATAGCAAGTTCTGAAGATATGTTTGAAGCGGCTTTAGAGGTGGGCGCTGGGGATGTAGACTCGAATGAGGATGGGCATGAGATCGCTTGCGGCGTTGAGGATTTTTCGGCCGTTCGAGATGCTCTAGAGGAAAAATTTGGCCCTGCTGAAGGCGCGCGGCTCGACTGGAAGCCCCAAAATGGAGTTTCAGTAAATGAGGATGCGACAGGAACTTTATTTAAATTACTCGACCTTCTTGATGATAACGATGATGTTCAGCATGTCGCAGCTAACTTCGAGGTTGATGACGATATCCTCGAACGTCTGGGTGCTTGAGAGCGGGTGGGGCAATAGCGCGATGCGCCTATTAGGTATCGATCCCGGTCTTCGGCAAACCGGCTGGGGGATAATAGCGGTTCATGGTAATCGTATGCGATATGTTGCCGATGGGGCTGTTTCCAGCGATGCTAAGCTCACCTTAGCTGAGCGTTTGGTGCAATTACATGATGGTTTAACCGCTGTTGTGCAGCAATATGACCCGCATGAGGCTGCCGTAGAAGAGACTTTCGTCAATGCCAACCCCACTTCGACGTTGAAGCTGGGACAGGCGCGGGGCGTAACCATTTTAGTCCCGGCAAAAGCAGGTATGAGAGTCTACGAATACACTCCGAATCAAGTCAAGAAAACCGTTGTTGGTTCAGGTCACGCGGCGAAAGAGCAAATTCAAATGATGGTAAAAAATCTCTTGTCTAGATGCGAAATTGCAACGCCTGATTCCGCTGATGCGTTGGCTGTTGCCATTTGTCATGCTCACCAGCGTGGGCGGCAATCATTTGTAGCGCGTATGGCGGGCAAAGAAACTGTCGAGGTAGCAAAATGATCTCGCGACTTAAGGGGATTATCGACGCTATTGACGAGGACAGTGCTATTATTGACGTGGGTGGTGTTGGGTATTTGATTTTTGCGTCTTCCAAGACTTTATCGAGTCTCGCTATCGGGCAAGAGGCATGCGTAGAAATTGAGACACATGTTCGCGAAGATCACATACACTTGTTCGGTTTTGCGAACGCGGGTGAGCGAGAATGGTTCCGTTTGCTGACGTCGGTTCAAGGTGTTGGTACGAAAGTTGGCTTGGCTCTAGTTGGGCTTCTCTCCCCAAATGATCTTCACCAAGCGGTGGCCGCTGCTGATAAATTAGCATTTACACGTGCGCCAGGTGTTGGTCCAAAATTGGCAAATCGTATTTTGAGTGAACTCACAGATAAAGTCGATAAAATAGGCTGGGATGCTATGGGGAGAGCTACACACAGCTTTTCTCTGTCGCAGCCCGCGAACCCTAATCCACCAACTGCCGCGGCAGACGCTGCCTCGGCACTAGTAAATTTAGGCTACGGTCCATCAGAGGCATTTGGCGCAATCTCGCGCGTAGTTAATAACTTAGGGGGTGATGCGGGTGTCGAAGTCTTAATTCAAGGCGGCTTGAAAGAACTGGCAAACGAATGAATAGCGATCTATCCCGAGACGGCCGAATTGTGAGCCCAGAAGTCTATTCTGGTGAGCCTGAAGAGCGAGATTTTCAAGACTCGCCGACACGTCCACTGCGTCTCGAAGATTTTATCGGCCAAACCAAAGTTTGTGACAATTTATATGTCTTCGTTAAAGCTGCTCGAAGCCGATCGGAAGCGATGGATCACGTACTTTTTCACGGACCCCCGGGCCTTGGCAAAACAACTTTAGCCCAAATAGTTGCCAATGAACTGGGAGTGGGGTTCCGTGCGACTTCTGGTCCCGTGATTGCGAAAGCTGGCGACTTAGCAGCAATTCTTACAAATCTCCAGCCCATGGACGTGCTGTTTATTGATGAGATCCACCGATTGAATCCAGTAGTTGAGGAAATCCTTTATCCCGCTATGGAGGACCGTCAGCTTGATTTGATCATCGGCGAGGGGCCCGCTGCTCGCAGCGTTCGGATCGACTTGCCGCACTTTACGTTAGTTGGTGCCACGACGCGCTCAGGCTTACTTACAACTCCGCTGCGGGAACGCTTCGGCATCCCGCTCAGGCTTGATTTTTATGACCCAGAGGATCTGCGTCATATTGTCAACCGAGGAGCAAAGTTGCTGGGATTTAATCTGACTGAGGGCGGTGCACGCGAGATAGCCGGCCGCGCTAGAGGGACTCCAAGAGTTGCCGGTCGCTTACTTCGTCGCGTTCGAGATTTCGCAGTGATGGAAACGGAAAACGTGGTTGATGCATCAAGTGCGGACCGGGCGCTGAATAAATTAGAGGTGGATCGCAAGGGACTAGATGCAATGGACCGCCGCTATTTGGCGTGTATTGCCGGCAATTACGACGGCGGTCCTGTAGGGGTTGAGACCCTAGCAGCGGCACTATCTGAACAACGCGATACCATTGAAGAGGTGATTGAGCCGTTTTTAATTCAGCAGGGACTTCTTGTTCGCACACCGCGCGGACGTGTTTTAGCCCATGCGGGGTATGGGCATTTAGGGATAGAGGTACCGTCAGAGACCACGCAACTGAAGCTATCAGTGGGGCTGGGAATGGAGGCGGATGATGGTTAACATCTCACCGCATGGTTGTTTTGTTCGGGATTACTGCGAAGAGATTGAGTCTGATGGCATTGTTTGTTATGCGAATTACTTGCGCTATGCTGAGCGTGCGAAGGCAGAGATGATACGTGCCGCAGGATTTGCCAATTCTAAATTGATGGCTAAAAACTGTTTCGCGATGGGTGTGAGGCGATGCAATACCGAGTATATGTGTTCCGGCCTCTTGGAAGATAGTTTGGAGGTTAACATTGTTTTGACGCGCGTTGGTGGTGCGACCCTGAGTAAGATCCAGAGTGAAAAGCTTAAAGACGAAAATTTGGTAAAAATGGATTTTAAATTCGGGTGCATCAAGCAAGATGGACGTCCCTCGCGATTACCGGAGGCCCTCCGTAATGAGCTCGCGCAACACACAAATAAGCAATGAGTTCTGTGATAACAAACCGGGATGGACCATGGAAAATCAAATCGTTGATGCCGTGACCTTAGGTGGCTCCGCCGCCGATCTTAACTTCAGTATGACGGCGCTGTTTTTTCGCGCTGATTTTGTAGTTAAAACGGTAATTATAATTTTACTTTTTGCGTCAGTCTGGTGCTGGGCAATTATTTTCCAAAAGAGTTTTTCAGTGAGAAGGTTAAATGCCCAGTCGAATGAATTTGAGAGGGTATTTTGGTCGGGGAATTCCTTGGATGATCTTTACGATAGAATAAGTGCGCAGGCGCGAGACCCAATGTCCGCGATTTTTTCAGCGGCTATGCGCGAGTGGCGAAGGTCGTCACAGGGGCAGGGTGCAAGTAGTGCTTCGGTGGGTTTGGCTGAACGCATTGACAGAGTAATGCATATTACGATGACCCGAGAAATGGACCGCGCCGAACGTTATATGACATTTCTTGCCACGACGGGGGCCACCGCACCCTTCATTGGCCTTTTTGGAACAGTTTGGGGAATAATGAACAGCTTTCAATCGATTGCAATTTCTAAAAACACATCATTGGCAGTTGTCGCGCCCGGGATCGCCGAGGCCCTTTTTGCGACAGCATTAGGTTTGCTTGCCGCTATTCCGGCCGTAATCGCATTCAATAAATTGAGCCGTGACTTAGATCGCTATGCCGGGCGGCTTGAGAGTTTTTCTGGCGAATTTGGAGCGATCTTAAGCCGTGAGCTGGATAACGGAGGGTAATATTATGGCAGCCATGCAAACGCGTTCGCGACGTTACGCAATTCGGCGAGCACAGCCTATGAGCGAGATTAACGTGACACCCTTTGTAGATGTGATGCTCGTTTTATTGGTAATTTTCATGGTTACGGCGCCATTATTGACTGTTGGGGTCAAAATTGATTTGCCTAAAACCCGAGCTGGTGCTGTATCGGGCAGTGATGAACCTCTCGCTATTTCCGTTGACCGTGAAGGGCGAGTCTTTGTGCAAGATACAAAGACTGATCTTGACGGTTTGGTGCCAAAGCTGAAGGCGATTTCGGGTAATAATCCTAATATCCGGATATTTGTTCGTGGTGATGCGGGAGTGAATTACGGGCGCGTTATGGCAGTGATGGGGGAAGTTAATAGGGCAGGTTTCCGGAAGCTTGCATTGATTGCGGGTGAACCAACCCGCAAGAATCAAGGGGAGTCGAAGGTTAAGGCCAAGGAACAGGCTAACTAATTCATGCGAGGCTGGTTTTTTGGCTCATTGCTCCTCCATGTCGCGGTGGTTTTTGTGGCTTATTTTGGTTTGCCCCATATGAAAAGTGATTTGGCATTATTAGATACTGCGATCATAGTTAATGTTGTTCATGTAGAGGAGGATAGCAATCCGCCTCCCAAACCTGTGAGAGAGAAAAAATCATTCGCCCAAGAGGTCCCTGAGGCTCCGCCACCGCCGCCACAGGTTTTAAGGAAAGTACCACGACCGCCAATGTTAGCGCTAGAACCTAAGCCAGAACCCAAGCCAGAACCTAAGCCAGAACCTAAGCCAGAACCTAAGCCAGAACCTAAGCCAGAACCTAAGCCAGAACCTAAGCCAGAGCCTAAGCCAGAGCCTCAGCAAAAAAATGAGACAAAGCTCACTGAAAAGCCAAAATTTTTGAAACGGAAACCGCCTAAGAAGCCTAAACCCAAGGATCAGTTCGCATCGGTTTTAAAAACGATTGAGGAATTGAAAAAAACACCACGCCCAATTCGGAGAGATAAGTTGGATAGGCCTAAAGATCCCCCTAAATCATCATTTGAGGAGTCTATCGCGACAGTATTACAGGGAAACCAGTCAACAAAAAAATATAATGCCACGCGACCTCTCTCTATAAGTGAGATCGATTTAGTCCGACGCCAGATCAGCCGGTGTTGGATTCTTCCCGCCGGTGCTAAGAATGCAAAGGATCTTCGAATCGCCATCAAAGTGGTAATGAACAGAGATGGGACGGTCCGTGAGGCGAGGATACTAAATTCATCGCGGATGCTAGCCGATCGCTTTTTTCGAACTGCGGCAGAGGCAGCGAGAAGAGCGGTCTTGAATCCGCGGTGTAATCCGCTCAAGTTGCCATTTGAAAAATATGAACAATGGCAAACCATGACGTTGAACTTCAATCCCAAGGAGCTGTTCTAAACATGAAAAGGCAAAGGTCCACCCGGTTATTTGTTGCGGGACTAATCTATGTATTGGCTGCTTTAGCCATGTCGCAAGCAAAGGCTGAACTGAAGATTGATATTACCAAGGCAGTTGTCGAACCGATACCAATTGCGGTGACAAAGTTTGTTAGGGGTAAATCTTCGCAGTCGCAGTATGGGGAGGACATGGCGCGTGTGATTGCAGCCAATTTAGAGCGTTCCGGGTTATTCAAAGCAGTTGACCCTAGATCCTTTATTCAGAAACCAAGTGATATTCAAAATTTACCTAGGTTTGGAGATTGGCGGTTGATCAATGTGCAAGCACTAGTCAATGGTCGCGCGCACATTGTAGCTGATGGCAGGCTTCGTGTGGAATTTCGCCTCTGGGATGTTCTGGCTGAGCAACAAATGGTTGGTTTAGCCTATTTTACGATCCCAGATAATTGGCGGCGCGTTGCGCATATTATCTCTGACGCCATTTATAAACGCTTAACAGGCGAGGATGGATATTTTGATACACGGGTAGTTTACATTTCAGAGAGTGGTCCTGCCATTCGTCGCGTCAAGCGTCTGGCAATCATGGATCAGGACGGGGCCAATCACCGATTTTTGACAGACGGAAGTTCCCTCGTGCTTACGCCAAGGTTTTCTCCGACGCTCCAAGAAATTACCTATCTCTCCTATCATGGCAACGTACCCCGTGTGTATATTTTCAATATCGACTCAGGGCGCCACGAAATTCTTGGTGACTTTCCTGGTATGACTTTTGCACCCCGTTTCTCGCCTGATGGGAAAAGCGTGATCATGAGTATGGCGAAAGATGGTAATACCGAAATCTACTCTATGCAGCTCTCCACTCGTAAGGTAAATCGGCTGACTAACCATACTGCGATTGACACCTCGCCCAGTTTTGCGCCCGCCCAGGATCGTGTAGTTTTTAACTCTGACCGGGGAGGGTCACAGCAACTATATGTCATGAACGCAGATGGTTCCCGTGTTAGACGTATTTCCCATAGGAAAGGGCGGTATGCGACGCCGGTTTGGTCTCCCCGCGGAGACTTGATCGCTTTTACTAAATTTACAGGCGGTGTCTTTTATATAGGGGTAATGTATCCGGACGGCACAGGTGAACGCTTATTGTCAAAGGATTTTTTAGTTGAAGCTCCAACTTGGTCGCCCAACGGCAGAGTGTTAATGTTTTTTCGTAAAAGCCGCACAAAAGCCGATGGAACCGGGGGTAAGTCGAGGTTATGGTCCATTGATTTGACCGGATATAATGAGCGCGAAATAGTTACACCCACTAATGCATCCGATCCGGCATGGTCTCCATTGATTCCGTAACTGAAGCTATGGTCAAAATACTGTTACATTTTTGTAATATCTTTGTGATTCAATGGCTTTCAGCAAAAAAAACGCTTGGAATCATCCGGTAAGCTCGTTAGAAAGTGATTGGGCCCATGTATCGGAAGGTTATTTGCCTTGTCTGATGTTTTGAGCGTAAAATTGTATCTTACAAATTCCCGGTGAGGGGGAGATGAACATGCGACTTAAGTTTTTCGGAATTCTCGCAGCTGTTGCCTTGGTAAGTGCCTGCGAAACCGCTTCGGAAGAGAGCGGCGCGAAATCCAGTGGCGGAGCAACCTCTAGTGCGGCTAGTGCGGCTCAAACCTCTGCGCCGGCCGTCCAAGGTATAAAAGCGGGATCACAACAAGATCTCGTAGTGAACGTTGGGGACCGTGTGTTCTTCGATTATGACAGCTATGCGGTTCGCACAAATCAGCAAAACACATTAGATAAGCAGATTGTGTGGATGAAATCTAATCCTTCTGTGTCAGTGCAGATTGAAGGTCATGCGGACGAGCGTGGTACGCGCGAATACAACTTGGCTTTGGGTGAGCGAAGGGCCAACGCAGTTAAAGATTATTTGGCTGCTGGCGGTGTTAACCCATCGCGTATTAAGACCATTTCTTACGGTAAAGAGCGCCCTGTTGCACTCGGGTCGAACGAAGAAGCATGGTTACAAAATCGTCGAGGTGTTACTCGAGTGGTGAGTGCCGGTAGCTAAGGCTCGGCTGTCGCGGCTTAACGTTCCGGCGGTGCTTGCCTCTCCGGTTGCAACCGGAACAGGCAAAGGCCATAATTATGCGTTGAAGTCATCGCTAGGTGTGCCAGGCGGGGGAAGAGAGACGTGGAATGTTTTGTTGTCAACGTTGAGTCGGTTGCAGGAAGGCAGGACGCGTAAATTATGAAATCCGTTAAGTGTGGAAGGTTAGCCTTACTGTTGGGGCTCGTCTATCCGTTTATTGTATCAATGCAAGTCAAGGCCCAAGAGTTAAGTCCACTCCTTAACCGGTTGGATCGGTTGGAGCGTGATATCAAAACACTTAATTTCCAAGCCTCTGGTATTAACAATCGCATCGTCACAGAGGATAAGCGTACCAGAGACGACAGCTCAGAAACCGTTTCCAATGGAGCCTTTCCAAAATACGTAGCGTCACGTTTAAACCAGCGTATGAATAATTTAGAGCAAGATCTTCGTGCGGGTACTGGTAACATGGAAATGGCGACCCATCAGCTCCAGAAATTGACGGATCGGTTTGACAAATTGATCGGTGATATCGATTACCGGCTTGGTGTAATTGAAGGCGCTTTGGGTCTCAGCGGCCCCCCCTCCCTAGCTGGGCAATTCCGCGGGACAAACGATGTCCTACAGCAGGGCGTACCCGCAGTGCCGTCATCGGTTGGCGCACCGACCTCAGTGATTGCATCAGGGACTCCTTCACTGGGTCTTGGGCCTACAGCCGCAAATCCGCAGATTAAGCGGACTGAAACTGACCAAACTTTTGGCTCTCTGGGAACAGTCTCCGCAAGAGCTGTTGGCCAAATGACAGTTAGTAAACCCGTGCTGCCATTAGGAAATAGAACCTCAACAGGTAATGCAAAACAAACAGTGCCAGCAACGCCCGGGCGGAGCACAGGATCTTCGCCATCAGTGGTTCAGTCCAGCCCAGCGCGAACAAATACGAGAATTTTACCCCTTGGCAGTCCTCGGGAGCAGTACACCTATGCGTTTAATCTTTTGCGTCAAACCAATTATCAGCAGGCGGAAATTGCCTTAAAGCAATTTGTGGCGGAGAACGGTGATGATCCGTTGGCAGGTAACGCAAGCTATTGGTTAGGCGAGACATTTTACGTCCGCGCTGACTATCAGCAGGCGGCTCAGGTATTTTTTGAGGCCTTTCAGTCTAACCCTAAAAACCGAAAAGCACCGGATATGCTACTTAAATTGGGAATGTCTCTGGAACAATTAGGGAAGAATACGGAGGCGTGTGCCACTTTTGAAAAAGTTGCCGTAGACTTTGGCAAGGCCTTTCCGCGCATCAAAAACTCTTTAGAACGCGAACGGAAGCGCGCCGCTTGTCCATGAACGGAATCGACGCAGATATAGATTCTTTATCGGGGTTTTCCGCCCGCATGGAACATTTCGGACCATTTGAGCTATGCCCGCACATAGCCGTAGCTGTATCCGGAGGTAGCGACAGCATGGCGTTGACGCTTTTGGCAAATGAATGGGTGAAAACCAATGGTGGAAAAGTCACAGCTTTGACAGTCGACCACGGGATTCGCGAGACTGCTGCTGAAGAAGCCGGGCAAGTCAGGTCTTGGCTCATGACTCGAGGTATTGTGCATAAAACGCTAAAATGGAGGGGTGGTATTCCCACTAAGGGAATACAAAATGCTGCGCGATGTGCTCGATATTCGCTTCTTGACGACTGGTGTGGCACGAACTCTGTTCTCCATTTACTCGTGGGCCATACATTAAACGATCAGGCAGAAACTCTAGTTATGCGACTCCAGAGAGGCAGTGGTCCTGACGGCCTCGCGGCGATGAGCGCGGTGCGTGAACTGAATTCTTGTCGTATTTTAAGACCCATATTAGGATCAGACCGGGGAAATTTGCGTGCATATCTCCGTGGGTACAAGCAGAAATGGTTGGTGGATCCGTCAAATATTGACCCTCGATTTGCCCGTTCTCAGCTCCGAAAAGCTGGTAAATTAGATTGCAATGATTTAGCGATAGCTGCGCGCCACTATGGGTTGGCGCGCCAATCACGAGACAAAGCAACAAATAGGATGTTGGCGCGGTTTTGTCAGATTAATGCTCATGGGTACGTGCGGTTTGACTGCCATGATTTTTTGGCAGCGCCGAAAGAAATATCGATCCGTGCTCTCGGAAGAGTGATAGCCGCAGTAGGTGGCCGCGATTATGTTCCTCGTCAAAACCCGCTGCAGTCAATGCTTGGAAAGTTGAAATTGCAAAATTTTAATGGTAGCAGTCTGGGCCGTTGTGTTGTTTTAAAAAAAAAAATGGCCAAACAGTTGTTTACAGGGAGGGTCGCAATTTCCCTTTACCCATTAAATTTGAACCTGAGAGTGAGTTTCATTGGGATGGTCGTTTCCAAATTGCATTCGCAGCACGGCCTCGTTTTTCCTCCGGCGGATTGCATTTGACTGTGCTCAGTAAAGAACTTTGGGAAGGCCGACATCCTCAAAAAAGTCAGAATTTTATAGGGAATACTGTCTGCCCGCACGCTATGTTTTCGTTGCCCGTTCTGGCAGACGATCAGGGGCTTTTTTCAGCGCCACACTTAAATTATCGGCGTAATTCCGCGGGTAAGAGAGTTGAAGTTGTAGACAGTGGTTTTAAAAAGCTGCAATTTCAGCCGCAATTACCCCTATCAAATGCTGGTTTTTGTGTTGCGTAATTGGGTTTCCATACTATTTGATATAGTAGAGCATGTTGCACGTCGGAACATGATAACGGTGAAAAGGATGGTGGCGTGAATTTCAATAGGAATTTGGCACTTTGGGTGGTCATAGGTCTTTTAGTATTTGCCCTCTTCAACCTGTTTCAGGGATCTGGTAGCAGAGCTCCGCAAAATCAACTAGCCTTTTCAGAGTTCGTAGGCGCTGTAAAATCCGGTGAAATCTCGAATGTTAAAATTCAAGGTAATGCTGTGAGCGGGAATTTCCGCGATGGACGACATTTCCAGACCTACGCACCAGATGATTCCGGCTTAGTGGAGACATTAACGCAGCAAGGTGTCAAGATTACAGCGGCACCCTCCGATGAGGGATCACCCACGTTATTCTCGATATTGATCTCGTGGTTTCCGATGCTTCTTCTCATTGGTGTTTGGATATTTTTTATGCGTCAAATGCAGGCTGGAGGTGGCAAAGCAATGGGCTTTGGCAAGTCAAAAGCGCGGATGCTGACGGAAAAATCGGGCCGTATTACTTTTGAGGATGTTGCAGGGATTGACGAAGCCAAACAGGAATTAGAAGAGATTGTTGATTTCTTAAAAGACCCTCAGAAATTCCAGAGGCTTGGTGGAAAAATACCAAAAGGATGTCTTCTCGTGGGCCCACCTGGTACGGGGAAAACACTCTTGGCAAGAGCCATTGCCGGTGAGGCCAATGTGCCATTTTTTACGATTTCTGGGTCGGATTTTGTTGAGATGTTCGTTGGAGTTGGCGCATCTCGTGTGCGAGACATGTTCGAACAAGGAAAAAAGAATGCACCCTGTATAATCTTTATTGATGAAATTGATGCTGTTGGCCGACACCGTGGCGCCGGCCTTGGTGGGGGCAATGATGAGCGCGAACAAACCTTGAATCAATTGCTTGTCGAGATGGATGGTTTCGAGAGTAATGAGGGCGTGATTTTAATCGCGGCGACTAACCGTCCGGACGTCCTTGACCCCGCATTACTTCGACCAGGTCGCTTCGATCGTCAAGTTGTTGTTCCTAATCCAGATATTCTTGGTCGTGAAAAAATCTTGAAGGTGCACATGAAAAAAGTTCCTCTGGCGCCTGATGTAAACGCCCGCACGATAGCTCGCGGAACACCTGGCTTTTCTGGCGCCGATTTAGCGAATTTAGTCAACGAGGCAGCGCTTCTTGCCGCCCGTGCGACAAAACGCGTCGTCACGATGGCTGATTTTGAGGCGGCCAAAGATAAAGTTCTGATGGGTGCGGAACGCCGTTCAATGGTTATGAGCGAGGACGAGAAAGAGCTAACTGCTTACCACGAAGCCGGGCACGCACTGGTGACTATTCATATGCCGAAGACCGACCCTCTTCACAAGGTTACGATCATCCCCCGAGGACGGGCCCTTGGCGTTACCATGAGTTTGCCGGAAAGGGACAAACTAAGTCAATCCGAGATGCAATTGAAGTCATTATTGGCAGTTATGTATGGTGGCCGTGTCGCTGAGGAACTAATATTTGGTAAAGACAATATAACTACTGGTGCCGGAAACGATATCCAACAAGCAACTAACTATGCTAGACGAATGGTTACTGAGTTTGGATTCTCGGAGAAGCTGGGACCGTTGCGTTACGCAGACAATGAAGAAGAGGTTTTTCTTGGCCATTCCGTAGCTAGACAAAAGAACATGTCGGATGCCACTGCTGCGCTGATTGACGATGAAGTGAGAACTTTGATTGATCATGCGGAGAATGAGGCACGGAGAATCATCGGGGAACACCGTGATGAGCTTGAAACTATAGCCCAAGGACTACTCGAATTTGAGAGCCTCAGCGGCGATGAGGTTGATCAATTGTTGCGTGGTGAGGAAATAGTGCGGAAAGACGATGATATCTCCCCGCCTGAGGGTGGATTGAAGTCGTCCGTGCCGTCTGCGGGAGCGGTGAAGAGCGATAGCAGGAGTGAAGCAGAGATTACAGATCTTGGCGCGAAACCGCAACCCGAGGGGTAGGCTTGCGTACTTTTCCGCTAGCGATCAATGATTAGATAATGGCGAACAAAACCTTTGCGGGCCTGACGCTTAGTAGCCCAAGAATTATGGGTATAATAAATGTAACGCCGGATAGTTTTTCGGATGGCGGCGAAACCTTTATGTTTAAAGATGCAGTCCAGCGTGGGCTGGCCATGCTCGAGTCCGGCGCGGATATGCTTGATATAGGCGGAGAGTCAACACGACCGGGTGCTACTCCTGTGTCGGTTGATGAAGAAATGCACCGTGTTGTGCCAGTCATAGAAAAACTCTGTGACGCAGGTGCCATTGTGTCGATAGATAGTCGCCGCTCTCAAGTTATGCGCGCGGCGATCAATGCGGGTGCAAGTGTGGTCAATGACGTCACTGCCCTTGCGGGAGATCCTTACTCCCTTGCTTGTGTCGCTGACTGTGAAGTATCAGTTATATTGATGCATATGCAAGGTACGCCGGAAACGATGCAAGATAGGCCAAATTATGATGATGTCTGCGGAGATGTACATGATTATCTAGGTAAACGGATCGACGTTTGCGCCGAGGCAGGTATACCTCGTGAGCGCATTGCCGTCGACCCGGGGATTGGTTTTGGAAAAACATGTGAGCACAATTTACAAATTTTATCTCATATTGAAGATCTTCATAGGTTGCGTGTACCCGTGATTATAGGAGCGTCTAGAAAGAGCTTTATTGGCCGTATATCGGGAGAAACAAAGCCTGCGAAGAGAACTGCCGGATCAATTTCGGCGGCTTTGGCATCGCTAAATCAGGGCGTCCAGATTTTTCGAGTTCATGATGTTGCAGAAACACGACAAGCGTTTGATGTTTGGGAGGCGATCCGCTCCGTTGTTTGATGGGAAAATCCTTACTTCCACGACATATTCCGTAACAATAAGTGACGACGTGGACCTTTTCAGTGAAGGTATAAGTGTTAACCTTATTACTTAAGGAGAGCTATGAATATATGACAGCCAAGTATTTTGGAACCGACGGTATTCGTGGAAGAGCTAACACGGAGCCAATGTCTGCGGATACAGCACTTCGTATCGGAATGGCCGCTGGTTCACACTTTATAAAAGGGGACCACCGGCACAGGGTCGTTATTGGCAAAGATACTCGGCTTTCCGGTTATATGCTTGAGCCAGCATTGCAGGCTGGATTTGTCTCCGTTGGCATGGATGTGATTTTAGTCGGTCCTATGCCAACTCCAGCAATTGCGATGTTGACCAGGTCTCTTCGAGCAGATTTAGGTGTAATGCTCTCTGCATCCCATAATCCCTATCACGATAATGGTATCAAGTTTTTTGGTCCTGACGGCTTCAAGCTGTCTGATGAGGCTGAGGTAGCTATAGAGGCACGGCTGGATCGAGGTATTAATGACCTGCGTGCGGGGCCAGATAAGCTTGGGCGCGCGCGCCGCTTAGATGATGTTGTAGGACGATACACTGAATTTGTTAAACAAACCTTTCCCCGAGGCTTAAGCTTGGATGGGCTAAAGGTGGTAATAGATTGCGCTAACGGCGCTGCTTATAAAGTTGCCCCTGAGGTGCTTTGGGAGCTGGGAGCGGATGTAATTCCCGTCGGAGTGTCACCAAACGGATTCAATATTAATAAAGATTGTGGTTCAACTGAGACTGGTTACTTGTCTGAGCAGATTACAACTCACGGTGCAGATATTGGATTAGCACTTGATGGTGACGCGGATCGTTTGATTGTTGTGGACGAGACGGGATTGGTAATAGACGGCGACCAGATCATGGCCGTCATAGCTGAGCGTTGGGCGAAAACGGGTGATTTAAATGGCAACGGGGTAGTGGCAACGGTGATGTCAAACAAGGGTTTTGAAAATTACTTAGCCAGTAAGGGACTTAATTTAATCCGGACGCAGGTGGGGGACCGCTACGTTGTAGAGCGTATGCAGACGGATGGGTACAATGTTGGTGGCGAGCAGTCTGGTCATATTATCCTTGGTGATTTTGCAACAACGGGTGACGGGTTGATAGCCGGTCTTCAGATTTTGGCTTCGTTAGCACAGGAAGGACGTTTAGCTAGCGAAATTTGCCGCCGTTTTGAACCATACCCACAACGAACAGAAAGCGTTCGATTTTCAGGTGTCTGCCCAATGGATGTAAGTGTTCTCCGTGACGCAATTCGTCAAGGAGAAGCCCAATTGGGAGAGGTTGGTCGAGTGCTGATCCGAAAGTCTGGCACAGAGCCTGTTATTCGCATAATGGCAGAAGGTGAAGATGAGGGTCTTGTTTCTGACGTTGTTACTGATATTGCTGAGGTCCTCCGTCAAGTTGTTGATGGTTAAGGCGAAGTTATGAAGGGTCGCGTATTAATCATTGCAGGGTCCGATTCGGGTGGAGGCGCGGGGATTCAAGCCGACATCAAGACCGTCACGTCGCTCGGTGGTTTTGCTATGACAGCAATTACCGCGCTTACTGCTCAAAACACAGAGGGCGTGCATGGTATCTATGACGTACCGCCAAATTTCATAAAAGAACAAATATCTGTTGTCCTTGATGACATCGGTGCAGATGTAGTCAAGATCGGGATGTTGCATAATACTGATGTTATAGCCACCGTTTCGAGTACCTTGAGTGATATCGCGCAGGAAGTACCGGTAGTCTTGGATCCAGTTATGGTAGCGAAGGGTGGGGAATTGCTTCTAGAGGATACAGCTTTGCATGCTCTGAAAACTCTTCTTATCCCGAGAGCTACCCTTTTGACGCCAAATGTTGTTGAGGCGGAAGCGCTCACTGGACGAAGAATCATTTGTACTAACGATTTAATTCTGGCCGGTGAAGATTTGATAGAGATGGGTTCCGAAACGGTGCTAATGAAAGGCGGGCACATCGACGGCAGTACCGTCATAGATATTTTAATATCCACATCAAGTCGGGAGGTTTTCAAGAACATTCGAATAAATACACGCCATACGCATGGCACAGGATGCACATTAGCCTCCGCCTGTGCTACTGGTATAGCGCAAGGCCTCAGCATGTCTGACGCTGTTAAGCGGGGTAACGACTATGTTCAAGAAGCGATTCGAACTGCCCCGGGTTTTGGACGCGGTCATGGGCCACTTAATCATGGTTATGCGACAGGTGGATAAGCCATGAATCTTCGCCCCCGAAACAGTTCCTCCGTCGCAACTGAACAGAGGCTAGGTAACCCCGTAAACGAGCGTGGTGGCAGCGAAGTCGTCTTGTAGTCTATAATCTCAAACGAAATTTAAAAACTCAATTTAAGTCAGTGGCCTTCTTGAAATGTTAGTTTTATCTGCTAGGCGACCCACTTGGTTGACGGTTTTCCTTTGATGTTTGCATTCTAAGTCTACAATAACGCACATGGCTAGCTCGAGCGTGCTTTTACCAGCTTATTTAGCTGCGTTTACAGCAGTTTTCTTGTGGGGGGGGACGCCTGCCGCGACAAAAATTGCGGTTGCAGGAATTGATCCGTTTGTTGTGGGAATGCTTAGGACAGTATTAGCCGCATGCGTGGTTATACCCTTGGCTTGTCTCAAGCGTCTGCCGCTCCCTGAAGATAGATTTGATTTTTTGCTGTTGTTATTGTCTGCAGCTTGTGGGTTCATTGCGTTCACCCTGTTGTTTGCCATTGGCGTAAGCTTAACGTCTGCCAGTCATGCTGCCCTTATAAACGCCGGCATACCGATTTTTACAGGGCTTTTCGGTGCCGTCGCTGAACGGCGACTGCCAGGCGTGCTCTGGATGTTAGGTGTTGCTATTTCTCTTTGCGGAGTTGGGTTATTAGTTCTGTTCGGAACTAATGCTGCAGACGGAGCAACTTTAACAGGAGACCTCTTTTGCATAGCCTCTTCGGTATCCGCTGGGTTGGGTTATGTTGCCGGTTCTCGGTTGACAAAACGCCTTGGAACTATGAGTGTTACATGCTTGGGCATTAGTATCGCAGCGATTATTCAATTGCCAATTTTGATGGTGTTAGCCCCGGATATTGATTGGTCAGCAATTTCCGTAAGCGCGTGGGTCGGTGTCACTTACCTATCGGTCATATCCACTGTCATATGTTATTTAGCTTGGTATTGGGCTCTGGCACGTGGCGGTGCAGTTCGCATGGGCCCCGTTCAATTTGCTATGCCCGTTGTTAGTTTAGGACTTTCGGTTGCTATCTTTCAAGAGACGTTAACGGGAGTTATTTTGTTATCCGCTGTGGCTATCGTAGTTGGCATTGGAATAACGCGTCGTGGCTAATATTAAATATGTTTAGTATGTATTGACGATTTGCTCGGGGATTTGGAGAGGCTTCTCATAGCGAGGATCGAGTCCTAAAAACGTGTCACGTCTCTAACTTAGAAATTTTGTTGACTTTGCGCGCTCTCGAGTGAATACAGCTTGCTTGGTGGTTCTTACTATCGCATACGTCTTCATGATTATTCGGTTTGACATTGGCACCTCAATTAGGAAGCAATTCCTTGAATTTTTATCCAAAATTAATAACTGAGAGACCTTCTTTCGTTTTAGTTTAGGTTTGATTTTAAATTAGGTAGGGTTGTGTATAATAACGGTGTCGATGACGTATGTTGTCTTTACAGTCCCTTAAAATATCTATGAAGTGGAATGTTCAAGTGGGGGTTGGATTGACGTTTGGAAAAAAAATCTATCAGTGACTCTCAAGCATTTCCCTTTAACCTTACATCAAGGTGTGAGTGGACTAGTGAGTCACGAGTAACGTTGACGCAAAAATATCACGTCAGTAAAAGACTCTCATAATTTGAGCCGATAACTCTCATGAGGGTGGGACAAATTTTTAGATCGTCTTACAAAATTTGTTGAAGAGGTGGTTGATGACTGAGGAAATCTATTGTGATGATGCATATGCTAAAACAGCGCAGGCGCGCATAGTAGCTGTCCACGAGGGGGGGATCGAACTTGAGCGGACAGTATTTTTTCCTATGGGTGGAGGCCAGCCCGGTGATACAGGCATTATTACGAATAGGAATGGAAAACAAATTGAGATTCGGGATACGATAAAAGCAGCTGACTCTGGAATTCACATGCATATACCGGTCTCACAGAGCACTCGGCTCTCGCCCGGCGAGATTATTAGTATGGAAATCAACTGGCCTAGGCGCTACGCCTTCATGCGGATGCACACACTTTTACATCTAATTTGTGCTATAATGGATTCAGAGGTTACCGGTTGTCAGATCGGATTTGAAAAAAGCCGTATCGATGTGAATGTGGATGAAAAACCAGACCGAGATGTCCTACAATCTGAGCTTGAGCAGATTGTGGCACGTGATTTACCCATCCGCGCTAATTGGATGACTGATAAAAAATTATCGTCTAAGCCCGATTTGGTAAGAACGATGTCCGGGCAACCGCCAGTAAGCAGCAGAGGAGTGCGATTAATAGAGATTGAAAGTATTGACATTCAGCCTTGCGGGGGGACACACGTCTTGCGAACAAGCGAAATAGGGAAGCTACGAGTGGGTAAAATCGAAAACAAGGGCAAACATAATCGGCGTATAAACGTCCACCTTGATGATTGAGCGATGGGAAGAGTTTTTTCCTTTCTTTCATTAATCAGAGTACATTCGTGGTATGGAATTTCCCTGAGTTTTTTACAACTTGAATGGAACGGTTTAGTTATCTGATCAATTTCCACTAAGGTGAAAAGTTCACTATCAGACGAGAAAAAATCAATGTCACAACTGATGCACAAATAATTCATAAGGGGTTCGGGATAATGACTAACGCGTACAAAATTGCTGTGGTCCCCGGTGACGGGATTGGGAGAGAAGTGATCCCAGAGGCACTCAGGGTCCTAGACGCTGTGGCGCATAGATTTGATATAAAATTTTCTTATGATGAAAAGAACTGGAGTTGTGAGCGATTCCACAAAAAAGGCGCTATGATGCCCAAAGACGGTTTAGAGCAAATCACAAATCATGATGCAATATTACTGGGTGCTGTGGGTTTCCCCGGAGTTCCTGATCATGTTTCGCTATGGGGATTATTAATTCCAATCCGTCGTGCTTTTCGCCAGTACGTTAATTTACGCCCTGTCCGGTTATTTGAGGGTATGCCATGCCCGCTTGCCGGCCGTATGCCGGGTGACATAGATTTTATAATTGTGCGCGAAAATAACGAGGGCGAATACTCTGAGATTGGAGGAAGGCTCTATGAGGGTACTGAAGAGGAATTATCCGTTCAACAAGCTATTTTTACGCGGAAAGGTGTAGATCGCATCATGCGTTATGCTTTTGATCTGGCGGGTAAACGTGATCGAAAACACGTGACGTCTGCGACTAAATCTAATGGTATTATTCACTCTATGCCTTATTGGGACGAGCGTTTTGAGATTATCGCAAGCGATTATCCGGATGTAAGTACGGATAAGTTTCACATAGATATTCTAACAGCACACTTTGTTCGCAACCCTGATTGGTTCGATGTGGTTGTAGGTTCCAATTTATTTGGGGATATTTTATCTGACCTAGGGCCAGCTGTCACAGGGACTATAGGCATTGCCCCCGGGGGCAATATCAACCCGACCCGGGATTTTCCGTCCATGTTTGAACCCGTGCATGGATCTGCGCCGGATATTGCGGGGAGAGGTATTTGTAATCCAATTGGTGAGATTTGGTCTGCGGCAATGATGCTTGATCACTTGGGTCAGTGTAAAGCGGCAGCAGCCATTATTTCTGCCATCGAGGTCGTGATACGCGATAGCGATATTAAAACCCCCGACATGGGTGGCAAAGCTACAACCTCTGAACTCGGGCAAGCCATTGTGGACGCTTTGTAATATCCCCAGATAGATATAAATCTAAGATTATTAGGGCAGCATGCTCACTCAAAGGCTATTTCGTTTTCCCACGGTCTATATTGAACAATTTACGTTTGGTTTTCTGGCCATTCAATCCACACAATGTTGGCTCAAATTAATTCGCCAGAAAGGGTATGATTACTGCGACTTTCCATTTTAAGCTCGAGGGTTTGCGATTAGTATAGTACCACTGGCAAAATGATTCGCGGCTAATGCTCATTTGATGCCACGAAATTGAAATATTATTAGTGACCAAAACCATCCAAAAATCCTTATATTTCAACACCTAGAGTATTGATTTGTAATTGAACACTATACTTAGCGTGTTTTGCCCCTTATTTTTTATGAACTAAAATTAGCATAGCCGTTGAAGGTTTGAGGGAGAGCACAAACGTGCGTATTCAAAGTATTAATGGGCGAACAGGCACAAAAACTAACTCTGTTGTGATGGGTTGTTTAGTCGCGCTGGTGTTGAGTGGTTGCAGTGCGCTTCAAAATCAAATTTTTAGTGAGGAATTCTGGGCTTCATCTCCCTTCCAAGATAATTCGGCAGCAGAGCTTGGGATCGCCGAAATGGCCAAGGGCAATTATATTTCTGCTGAAGCAAATTTCAAACGAGCTTTAAGGTCTAATCCCCGGGACATAGATGCCCTACTTGGGGCAGGTATTCTGTATCAAAACACAGGGCAGATTACTAAAGCTCGGGAAATGTACGAAGCTGTTCTGGCATTGCGGCCAGATGAGGCTCAACAATTTGTAGTTTGGACCTCGATAGTAACCAAACCTGCATCACAAGTTGCAAGTGTTAATTTGTCACTTTTAGAAAGTGGTAAAGTTGGTCAAGAGCTCTCAAACGCACCGCTAAACCAAGCACCAAACCGAATGCAACCCGGGACGTCTGGCCCGGGCCCGGGCTCGAGCTTTCCTGTGACAGGTGCTCCCTCGGGCTTAGCTTTGCTGGGAAGAACGGCTCCGCCTGTATCCCCAAGTAATATGGGATCAATATCAGGGTCAAGTGGAAGTGGTAGCACGATAGGTTTATATCCGGAGCAAGATAATAATGTTGTCTCGCGATTTTCAACCTTGAGAGCTTTACGTGACCAAGGGCTGGTTACAGCTCAAGAATTTGTACGGCGTCGCCAAACAAACCTCGGTTCATTACTTCCCCTTACTTCACCACCAGCCGCGGCAGGTCTTGACCGCTCTGTTCCGACAACGGAACAAATTGGAGGTCGTTTACGAGCAATTGGGCGAGCACTTGAGATGCGGGCAATTTCTGTTTCCCAGCATGCGGCCGAACGCAATATGATTTTAGATGCTTTGATGCCAGCTGCTCCTGTAGTTGTTACCAACCCTGCCGTCCCGCCTCGTGGATTAATGGAGGCAGCTGACGCTGTTCGCCGGCTGGAGCAACTCCGTGATGATGGCTTCATCAGTTCTGATGAGTATGCGCGCGAGCGCCAAGCGATAGAGCTCGCCATGCGTCCTTCAGGGACATCGACAATCAGTGGTGTGACTGAGGCGCCGGTAGCTAGTGCGAAAAGATCAAACAACAAAAAAGTGTTGGCGTCGGGAGGTATTTCTAAACCGTCTGAACTTAAAATCAAGAACAAGGCGCAGGTTTTAAATGAAAAGCCCGCAGTTCATCTTGCAAGTTATCGCTCGCAAAAACAGGCTAAACGCGGGTGGGCGCAGATTAAACGCGCTCACAAGGTCGTGCTGGGGTCGTTGAGGCATGAGATATCCCGTGTACGATTGGGTAAAAAGGGCGTTTATTTTCGATTAAAAGCAGGACCTTTTGAAAGTCTCAGTAATGCTAAAACAGCGTGTGGTAAACTTAAGCGTCGCCGACAATTCTGTGAGACCTCTACAATGGGAAGAGGCTAAACACATTAAGGAGAATGTTATTGCAGCGCACCTTATTCACCGGAAGCAGCTAAAAGCTATTTTATTTTTTGTAAATCAAGGATCTGCTAATTCAGTAACGCCCTCTGCGGCTAAAGCGTATATTTCAGTATCTTTATAGCCAAGAAGCTCGTTTAACAAGGCGAATGCGTATTCGCCTAAATTTGGTGATGGTTTGCTTCGAAGATTGCGACCGACAGATAAAGGAGGGAGGCAAATTTATATTTACCACCCTTTTGTGCGAAAGGTGGCATCATTAGGCGTGGATCGCCGGAACCGGGGCGCTAATTTTTATCACTTCGCCACCGGCATCAGCTAGGAGAATAGTGCAGTAGGGACTTGCGATATACTGCTCTAGACCAATAACACAAATACCATCAAAAGGTCTCTGGATACCCATCAATCGCCAATCCACTCGACAAGCGTTGATACACCCATCCCGACACCAATACAGAGGGATGCAACGCCATAAAAAGGCCTTTTAATATTTTTGGACCGGCGCTCCATCTCGTTCATCAATGTAACTAAAATACGAGTTCCTGAACACCCTAAGGGGTGTCCAAGAGCAATGGCTCCGCCATTTACGTTGAGGCGTTCCGGGTCAATCCCCAACTGGCGTTGACACCCAATTACTTGTGCTGCGAAGGCCTCATTAATCTCAAACAGCGCTATGTCTTCCACGGCCAAACCGAACCGCTTAAGTAGTTTCTGGGTTGCAGGAACTGGGCCGTAGCCCATTATTCCGGGGTCTACCCCTGCTGAAGCTGATCCAACCCAGCGTAATTTAGGTTTTAACCCACGTTTTTCGCAACTTTCTGCATCCATCACAAGTACTGCTGCTGCACCGTCATTAATGCCGGATGAATTGCCCGCGGTGACAGTGCCACCTTGTTTAAAACTGGCGCGGAGCGCACTCATATCGACTTCATCCGTTGCCAATATCCAATGACCACCCTGATTTTTCATCCGTGGATGTTCGTCTGTATCAACGATTATTGGATCACCTTTTCGTTGTGGAACCGGGATGGGATGAATTTCCTGAGTGAATTTCCCTTTCGAGATTGCCGAAACTGCCCTGCGATGGCTCTCGACCGCGTATACGTCTTGCTCCTCACGGCTAATCTGCATCTCCTCAGCAATGTTCTCCGCTGTTTGTCCAAGTGACACGATGGGGTACATCGCGTTCATCTTAGGATTTTCGTAACGCCATCCAACGGTCGTGTCATACATTTTCGGTGGAGTAAAAGTTGGCAGACGCGTAGGTTTTGGCACGGACCAAGGGGCACGCGACATGCTCTCTACACCGGACCCAATAAACACTTCTCCCTCACCTGTTATCACGGCTTTTGCAGCCTGATTGACCGCTTCTAGCCCAGACGCGCAATTTCGGTTAACCGTGACACCTGGGACTTCAATTGGGAAACCGGCTAAAAGTGTCGCCATGCGTGCGACGTCTCGGTTATCTTCGCCTGCTTGATTTCCACACCCGGCGAAAACATCGTCGATGATGGCTGGATTGATAGTGATCCGTAACATTAAACCTCTATAGATCTCTGCTAATAGGTCGTCTGGTCGCACCGTTGACAAACCTCCACCATATTTTCCGATGGCGCTGCGCACGCCATCGACAATTACCGCGTCTCTCATAGATTAAAACCTCGTTTCTAGGAAAAATAACCCCCCGGGGTTATTGGTTAATACCTTGGACGTCATTGGGTACTCCGGATGAGGGTAGTGCGCTACCTGTAGTAGTTTTTATTTGTCCGCGGGGCGAGACAGTTATAGTTATGTCAGATCCTACCAACGTTCCACTTTGTATGGCGATTGCAAGAACGCGGTCTGGAGTTGCATAAGTGAGAATACTTGTTGGGGCTCGCACAGCAGTTATCTCCTGCCAACCATAGGCCCTCAGGTTTTCGCGATAAAAGTCAAACATGCCGTTAGTACTGGTCGCAGTGCTGATTGCCAGTTGGCCAAACCACGGATTAGTGCCAAGAACCAGTGTTTTTTCCATGTTTATCGTGGCGCCAGTGGGAACCGGAATATCGGGGAATTGGCGATAGGCAGCGATACGTGTACTAGTTGCACTCTCTCCATTATCTCCCGGACTGGTCGATATCATCGGTGCAGTTTTATCGCATGAAGATATCGCTAAAATACCAGTAGTTAGTAGCACAAATCTAGCTTGAAAACTCATATCGCTGTTAGCTCCACAATTCTCGAAATTCTTGGTTGTTCGTCTTACATGTTTATAACACTGACGATAGGCGTGGGCCAAGAACCCGATTATATCACCCGTCTTTTCCTAATGGAACCCATCTACTATACTAAGGGCTACTTGAGGGAGACCGCTGTTATGGATGAAATTAGCCGTGAGAAACGCCGTGTTTTCGTTGCGATCTCAGGGGCGAGTGGTGCTGTGTATGGTATCCGTCTATTAGAAATGCTGGGCAGTTGTAGGGATATAGAGGTACATTTTTCCATCAGCAAAGCTGGTGGGGTGACGCTATTAACTGAGTGTCAACGGTCTTTGGCGGAGGTGGAGGCACTTGCAGATGTCGTTCATCTTGCGGGTAATGTTGGTGCCCCCCCTGCATCAGGATCTTTTGGTCTTGACGCTATGATTATAGCCCCGTGTTCTATCAAAACTGCGTCAAACATTGCTTATGGCAATACAGCCGATCTGATTACTCGAACCGCCGACGTAATGATCAAGGAACGTCGGATGTTAGTTTTGGCTGTGCGTGAAACGCCAATGCATGCGGGTCATTTAGAGACACTTAGCCGTTTGGCGCAGCTGGGTGCAATAATTTTCCCGCCGGTACCCGCGTTTTACCATCAGCCTCAGAGTGTATTGGAAATAGTCGATCAATCCTGCATGCGTATGTTAGATCAAATTAATATCAGGGTTGAATACGCTCCGCGCTGGGGCGAAAACAAAGGGGTGCCAGCAGTAGGCGCAAACATAGGGAGCTCTCAGAAAAATTAATGGGACGTTCACTTTTTGACAAAATTTGGGATCAACATGTGATTGCTGATCTGGGTAGCGGAATGACATTACTGCACATGGACCGTGTACTTCTGCACGATCTGAGTGGATTTAGAGCTTTAAAAATGCTTGAGGAGCGCGGAGAAGCTGTGGTTAATCCCTCGTCAACGCTAGCTTGTCCCGATCATACCGCGGGCAGCCAGCCAGGGGCGGAGACTGCGGGGTCGGCTTATTTAAGGGGTGGGCCTGAATTCCGACAATTGTGTGAACGATATGGTATTCCTTATTACCACATTGGGGATGATAACTTTGGCATTCTTCATATCATTGGGCCTGAGCTGGGAATCACACTGCCAGGGGTAACATTGGTGTGCGGCGATAGTCACACCTGCACTCATGGTGGATTGGGGGCTCTCGCATGGGGAATAGGCTCTACTGAACTAGTGCACGTTTTGGCAACGCAAACCCTTATGCAGCGTAAACCAAAGGTGAAGCGCATACGGTTTGAAGGGCAACCTGGGCCGGGTGTTACCTCTAAGGACATGATTTTACATGCTATTGGACGGGAAGGGACCCGGGCTGGAGATGGGTTTGCAATAGAGTACGCTGGTTCGGCAATTGAGAGTATGGACATTGAAGGCAGAATGACAATCTGTAATCTGTCAATCGAAATGGGGTCTAAGATTGGCATGACTGCACCAGATGAAAAGACGTTTAACTATCTAAGAGGGAGAAAACACGCACCGAAAGATGGGGTTTGGGATCAGGCCGTTAAGCATTGGCGTGCGCTTGTCTCTGATGAAGACGCAGTATTTGATGACGACACAATTTTTTATATGAACGATATTCGGCCCCAAATTACGTGGGGCACAAGTCCAGAACACGTTATTTCTATTGATCAGTCCATACCAGACCCCGACAAGGCCCTGAGCCGAGAACGTTGTGATTCGGAGCGTGCGGCGCTTGAGTATATTGGGCTGCGGCCGGGAATGCCTATCGAAGGTGTAAGCATTGATTGGGTGTTTATTGGTTCATGTACTAATAGCCGAATCACCGATTTGCGGGCCGCAGCCGAGATAATAAAAGGGCGAAAGGTAGCTGATAATGTAACAGCTTGGGCGGTGCCCGGGTCTGCAGCGGTTAGGCTGGAGGCTGAGGCGGAAGGTTTGGATAAAATTTTTGTTGAGGCGGGATTTGAGTGGCGGGCACCCAGTTGCTCTATGTGTGTTGGGGCCAACGGAGACATCATAAGTCCCGGGCAGCGGAGCGTTTCTACATCTAATCGTAACTTCGTTGGTCGCCAAGGACCGGGAGCTAGAACTCATTTAGCCAGCCCGGCAATGGCTGCAGCAGCAGCTGTAACTGGTAAGATAACCGATGTGCGGAAGCTAATGAGGTAGAGATGAGAGCTTTTAAAAGCTTAACTGGTATTGCCGCACCCCTATTTCGAGCTAATATAAATACCGATATAATCATTCCGATGCAGCATCTGGTCGGCACTGATCGGGTTACCATGGGGTTCAATGTATTTGCGCCTTGGCGTTATGAGAACGTTGATGGCTCGCGTTGTGAAAACCCTAATTTTATTTTGAATCAAAGGCCCTTTCGTCAATCAAGCATTCTAATTGCAGGGCCAAACTTTGCCTGTGGTAGTTCGAGAGAAGGAGCTGTTTGGGCATTACATAGCTTTGGGTTTAGGGTGGTGATCGCCCCCAGTTTTGGTGGCATATTCGCAAATAACTGCTATCAATCAGGTGTGTTGCCTATTGTATTAAAGGAGGAGCTTGTTGCGGCCCTCGCTCGCCAAGCAGAGGCTGCACCTCATACTGCAACTTTTACCGTTGATTTAAAAAGTTGTCTTATAGAGCCTCCTCAGGGTGAGGCGATAAAATTCGAGGTCGAGGCATTCAGACGAATAGCTCTTCTCAAAGGACTGGACGATCTGGGTATGATCAAAAGCCGGCTTTTAGAAATTGAAAAGTATAGAAATTTAGATTGTGAAGTTCGGCCATGGATATATTTGTGAGGCTAACATTTCCTATTGTGACTGTAGTGATGAAGATATCCTGTAAGTTAGGTAGAGGTTGGGTGTAAGGCGGTTGGCATGTAATTTGGGCAATGTTGGCCTGACCGCATCTTTTAATGGCTGCTGGTCACCAGCTAGGTTACGGCCGCCCCAGACGGTTCATTCAGTTTAGGGCAAAAATTGGTAGCAAGGATTACAATCAAGTTTGAGCTTACAATAGTTTATTTCGCTCTTTATTAAACCGACATGCTTTGCAATGTAAAATATCAGTATTTTAACTTAGGGTGATGAGGCAATTGGTTTGATCATTAATCAGTCGCATAAAAAAGATGAGGTTGTATTGGCGCAATTTATAGAAAATGTGCCTTACGCGATTTTCCGTTTGGCGTCAACAGGTAACTTACTTATTGCCAACTCGGCAATGGTTATCATGTTGGGCTATGACAATGTAGGAGATTTCAAAGCTCAAAACCCGGATCTTGAACATCAATTTTTTGAAAATTGTGACCAGTGGCAGGACATAGTCAAGAGATTAGAGTCAGAGGATCAAATTTCTGGATTTCACGTTGAGTGGCGTCGCAAAGATAAAAAAAAAATATGGGTCTCTCTCAACTTAAAAGGTGTCCGGGTGTCCGGTGGCGAACTTGTCATTGAAGGCGCTGCCGTTGAGCTTACAAATCAGTATCATGAAATAAAAGCGCTCGCAGATGCAAAGGAAGCGGCGGAAGTTTCTAGTCGCGCAAAAAATAAATTTCTGGCGTATATGTCCCATGAGCTAAGAACACCGCTAAACTGCATCGTTGGCTTTTCGGCAATTCTAATGAAAGAGATGTTTGGTCCTTTAGGAGCTGAGAGTTATAAGAGGTACTCATACGATATCCATTCGGCTGGCAGCCATATGGTCGCATTGATCAGTGATATCATGGATATTTCAAAAATTGAGGCCGGTGAATATTCTTTGTCACTCTCTAAAGTTGATGTAGGTGCGCTTGTGCTCTCGAGTGTGGAGATGATCCGCGATACAGCGGATCGAAACAGGGTAATTATTTTATGTGAATTTGATGAATATTTACCGGAGCTTGAGGCGGATAAATTGCGTCTAAAGCAAATTCTGCTCAATTTATTATCTAACGCAGTAAAATTTAGTTCCCCCGGTGGGCAGGTATTCGCGCGCGCCGGTTTTGAGATTAGTGGCGGGGTAACTATTGAGGTAGAGGATAATGGCGTTGGGATTGACCCTAAGGAACTTCAAAGAGTCCAATTACCGTTTGAGCAAGCTCGTCAATGCCCATCAAGTACTGGCGAGGGAGCAGGTCTTGGGCTGTATTTTAGTAAACAGTTTGCAGCCTTACATGGCGCAGAGTTCTCGATCGAGAGTGAATTGGGTATAGGCACGCGAGTAAGGATTTACTTCCCAGCTAATTGAGGCACAGCAATGTTCTATTAGGGTGGCCTAGTCGATTGCGTTCATAAATGTTTTGAGAACACTCGAGACTTTATTGCCGTCAACCCATCGAGCTACGATAAGTATGTCGCTGTCGGGCGCAATCCAAATTATATTGACACCCGCTCCAAGCGCTGCATAAGAATTTTCTGCAAGACCCGGCCAGTGACTCCCATGTGTATTCAACCACCATAAGTACCCGTAATTGTTGCGGATTAGGCACGGTGAGCGAAGGGCATCACACCAGCCTTTAGGTAACAAATTTTGCCCCCCCCAAACGCCACGGCGATGCACTAGTAATCCGAACCTAGCATGATCAAATGTGGATATTTGAATGCCTCCACCCCAGTGAGTTCCGCCGGGAACAGATTGCATCTGCTCGCCATCTATATCTACCCAAGAATTCTCATAACCGTGCCAGGACCAAGTGTCGGATGCGCCGATTGGTGCCATTACGCGCTCACGTAAAACATCAGACAATGGCCGTTTAAAAAGGGATAAAAGGGCAAGGCCGAGTAAATTAACCCGTACGTCGTTGTATTCCCAAAAAGTTCCGGGTTTTTGAAGCTTTCGCTTAGAGCCTTTCCTAGTATTTATAGACCCCGGTCCTACCTCACGGAAATGATCCACTTGATCTGGTTTATCGAATAGTGTTCCCTCCCACTCACTTGTTTGATGCAAGAGGTGTTCCCACGTAATCCCTCGGTTTTGGTCTGAGCGGAAATAGGAACTTACAGGTTTATCCCTCAGTGTCGTGGCAACAGGGGTATCAACACTATCGATTAAACCATCTTGAACTGCGATACCAGTAAGTACAGAGAAGTAACTTTTTGCGATTGAAAACGTCATGTCAACCCGAGTTGGGTCTCCCCATTTGGCGGCAATATAGCCCTTATAAACTAATAGTCCTGATGGTCCACCGCGCGGTTTAAGTGGGCCAAGAATCCGATTCCACGGTTCTGGCTCTATATCAGTTAAGCCGGGGATGTTATTGGCTGCCCCTAGGTCATAGGGCCATAGAGTCTCGGAGTTCAATGCTAAATTTATAGCGTCGTTTAGTAGATTTTCATTAAAGCCTGCATCCGCAGGCGATATTTCTGACCAATCATTGTTTGTGCCAGGTATGTAGGTCATATATCCCTCCTTTGGCATTTGGTGATAGCGAAGGTACGATGAATAAATGTTTGTATTTCCACCAAACTGATAAGACTTTGAATGGCCTCGGACTTCTGTAATCCGCAAAAGCTGGAGTTACGTGATTATAACAGGTCGGACCCTACAAATTGTCTGATACGCTTGCGACTGTCAAACTGACTACATTAGTTGAGAGGAATTAAAATGATAGCAGGATATTTGGGGGGTTATGCAGCTGATCTAATAAATGTAGATTTCCCTAAGGAGGTAATACATTCAACAAAAAGGTGCATTCTTGACACGTTTGCAGCAACCATATGTGGCGCGGTCCATCAGCCAGCTCAGTTGATGCGAGAGGCCTTGGAAGAGGAACTTGGTCATGGTTCGTCAACACTCATACCGGATGGACGTAAGGCACCCATGCGGACGGCCGCCATGATAAATGGCTCTGCGGCTCATGCAATGGAGGTTGATGATATCTTTCGCGAGGGCGTATATCATCCGGGGCCGCCAGTAATTTCTGCCGCTTTGGCGGCATGTCAAGGGTTAGGTCGGAACGGAGAACGATTTTTGAGGGCTGTCGTTGCAGGTTATGAGATATCCAATAGGGTCGCCGCAGCCATGCAACCGGCACATTATGACTTTTGGCACACTACTGGTACCGTAGGAACTGTTGGCTCCGCTGCAGCAGTCTCGGTAGCGTTAGGTTTAAATCGCGCGCAAAGCAAACATGCTCTCGCTAATTCGGTAACTATGGCGGCTGCGTTGCAACAAGCTTTTGCCACTGACTCAATGGGAAAGCCTTTGCATGCGGGGCATGCGGCGGAAGCGGGAATGACCTCGGCTATCTTGGCCGGGAAGGGTATGACCGGTGCTGATGGCATGTTTGAAGGCGCGCGTGGTTTTGGAAAAGCTATGGGGCGAAATGTTGATTGGCATGCACTGGTCGACTCGTTAGAGACTGAGTATACTATTTGTCGGATGACCCAGAAAAATCATACTTGTTGCGGGCATACTTTTGCCGCGATAGATGCAGTATTAATGCTGGCTAAAGCCCACGAACTATCACCTGATGACATCTCAGAAATAACGGTTGGAACTTATGCTAAGGGCGTGGAGATTTGTGGTAATCCCGACCCCCAAACGGTCTACCAAGCAAAATTTAGTATAGCATATGTTATAAGTGCTGCTTTGATTTTGGGCAGGGTGCGGTTTGCCGCTTTTAAGGAGAATCTTCTGCATGATAGCAAAATGAGGGCAACAATGGCTAAAGTCCGTTGTTACGTGGACGAGGAAGCAGAGGCGGCATTTCCGAATCGGCGATCGGCAATTGTCAGAATTAGGACGCATGCGAATAAGGTTTTTAAGCATCACGCGGTAACTCGAAAAGGAGATCCGGATAACCCTCTGTCAGATGCCGAGCTGGAGGAGAAGTTTAGAGAATTTTCCGCTCCAGTGATTGGTGATAGCGCTGTTGAAAAGCTCCGTCAGGCTGTTTGGAGCATAGACGTAAATGAGAATCTTCGAAATATTTTTTAAGTATGATAATCAGAGCGTTTTGTTCAGCCCCCTTGCCTTGGGGAGCGAGTAAGTAGACAACACTTCTTTCTGTAAGCTCTGCCGATATGCAATAAGGCTGTACAAGCAGGATCATAAGCCCGTGGATTTGGACAATTTGGCTTATCCTCTGAACTGATCAATCATGGAAGTGGTAGATCACGTATTTTGTAGTGACAATTAACTAAGAAGGCTGATTTGGTGAGATCAGCCGAGCCAGAAAACAATTTTTAGAACGGCTCAGCCAAGGGCGTGGGTTCGTGGGCTATGTGAAAAAACTTTTAAATCAACTAACGTCTATAATTTTTGTGGTTCCAGTAATTTTTGATGTCAACGGTTCGTTTTTCCATCGGTTGATTTATTACCACATACTCCTCTGGTCCGCTGGAGGGGATCTGCTTCAAGTAATTCCCGAATATCCTCAGGAATCAAAATTGTTTCGCGGGTTTTTGGCATAAAATAAATATTTACGCATTCTGCCGTTGCCTTGCACTCACCATTTAAAAACAAACCATACCCCGTCGTCATGGACTTTTTTCCAAGCTTTAAAATACGCGAACCGACTTTCATAATGCCGGGGAAATGTGCCTCATTTCGAAAATTAATGACAATTCTTGCCAAGATAAAATCGATGCCTTGATGACGTTCTGGGGAGAGCAAGCCGCCAAGAAACGCAATGCGTCCTATTTCGATATACTCAGGGTAAGTGCAGTTGTTAATGTGTCCTAATTCATCCTGATCACAGTAGCGAATGGTAACCTCGGTCCAAAAGGCAAAGGACTCTCTATCCGTTAGGTTAATAATGTCATCCATATAAAGGTACTCCTATTTGCCTTGAAAATTTGGATGGCGTTTTTCGGTGAATGCCAGTCGCCCCTCGTTAATGTCATAACTGGCATTGCACGCATCGACGAGGGTTTGGCAAAAGGCTACGTCGCGATGGTTGATATCTTTGGCGGCTTCAATCGCGATTAACTTGCCAGCTTTGACTGAGAGCGGTGCGTTGGCGGCAATTTCAGTTGCGTAGCAGGCTACCACCGAATCAAGTTCTTCTGAGGGTACAACTTGATTAACCAGGCCCCAGCGCAAAGCATCATTGGCTGAATATGCACGTCCTGTAAGTAACATCTCCTTCGTAAACTTTAGTCCGACATTTTTAACCAGCAAGACCGTGTCGTTTAGTTTGTAACCCAAACCTAATTTAGCTGGGGGAACTGTAAAATTAGAGGAATTTGATGCAACTTGGATATCGCATAACTGGGTTAATTCCAGTCCTCCCCCTACACAACTGCCCTCAATTCGTGCGATGACTGGTTTCGAAGTAGCGCGAATAGCAGCATAAGTAATCTCGGTAGTTTTATCATATTTCTCAATTTGAGAGGGGGTCGAGCGTAGTTTTGAGAATTCAGATATGTCGTTGCCGGCACAGAAACATTTGTCTCCAGCTCCCGCTAAAATAATTACGCGTACTTTTGGGTTGGAATCAAAAGCGATGAAAAGATCACCGAGATATTGCCACATACTGAGGGTCATGGCGTTTCTTTTTTCGGGGCGGTTAATTGTTATGCGGGCAATTCCAGTTTTTAAGTCAGTTAAAATTAATGTGCTTAAGTCGGGCATATTTAACTCCAATTTTTTACTGACTTGATAGAACAAACGCGCTTGCTAAAGATACTGCATAATTAGACTATTATTGCGATGGCGTGGGCTCAGTTAATTAAGAAGGACACCTGTAATTATGTGTGAGACTCGTATTAAGTGCAATGGGCGTAAAACTAATAAGATCGGAATGAATATTGCACCCAAGCCTTATGCGATCCTGCTCATAGGCGAGGGGGTATTATGGTGAAAAACATTCACCCCGGGACTCAAATGAAAACTGAGCTGCCTCTGACGGCTTCCGAGGCCTTGTGCGCAATGGAGCAAAATAAAATCTCCAGCGCCAGATATACTCAGGCGTGTATCGAGCGGATCAAGTCATTCGATGGAAAGGTACAAGCGTGGGCCCATTTCGATGGTGCGAGGGCTTTGGCACAAGCAGAGGCGTTAGATAAAATGAGCAAGAATATTGGTCCTTTGCATGGGGTGCCGATCGGCCTGAAAGATATTATTAATACGAGAGATATGCCGACAGCTTGCGGGTCAGATTTGTTTTCAGGCCGGAGGCCTGAAAACGATGCAACTGTTGTCAGACTATTGCGTGATGCTGGGGCAATCATTATGGGTAAAACGGTAACAACCGAATTTGCTTTGTCTGGCGCGGGCGCTACCCGAAACCCCTGCGATCTCTCGCGGACGCCAGGCGGCTCGTCGAGCGGTTCAGCAGCAGCAGTTGCCTGTGGCATGGTCCCGCTGAGTATTGGCTCACAAACTGGTGGATCTATGTTGCGACCAGCATCTTACTGTGGGATTTATGGATTTAAACCGACGTTTGGCTCAATTTCCCGTGCGGGTGTATTTATTCTTTCGCGTCGATTAGATCATCTGGGTATTTATGCGCGTTGCTTAGAAGACTTAGCGCTGGTGGCTGATGTTTTGATGATGCATGATCCCGCAGATACGGAATCACATTATAATTCGAAACAAATGCTTTGTGATGCGATGTTGGAAAAGGCCCAAAATCCAAGGATAGGAATATATAAAGGCGAAGCATGGACAAGTTTAGAGGATGGGACTGAGAACTTATTCAACATGACTGCAGAGAAGCTTGGGGCTCGTGCAGTACTGGTTCCGGAAGAGGCTGTGGATGCACTCAGTTTGCATATCACAATTATGAACGCTAGTGCGACCGCTAATCTGGGTTGTTTCGTTAATGAGACGAACAAAATACTCCCTGAAACATTAAAAAGAGTATCTGCAGGAATGAGCATATCCGCTGCTCAATACGTAAATGCTATTGACCGTGCAGCAGTGGTGACGAGTGCACTAAATCAGATTTTCGATGATGTCGATGTGTTATTAACGCCTGCCGCCACTGGTGAAGCTCCAATTGGTATTAAATATACGGGCAACCCCGTAATGCAGAAAACTTGGACTTTAGCTGGAATGCCAACAATAAGCTTGCCGGTTATGAAAGGCCCAAATGGGCTACCAATAGGTCTCCAGGTTATCGGCCAGTATGGACATGATGCCGAATTACTGCGCCACGCAGCATGGATAGAGCGGGAGCTGACGTGAAAATTAATTGTGACCGGCAATGGTAAAGCCATATGGCAATGGCAGAGATCGGGCGTACTACTGCTGGGGGCGTTTGTCGTTTAGCACTGACGAATGAAGATAGAGAGTCTCGTGATCTTTTTGTGCGCTGGGCTGAGGAAGCGGGGTGTGCGGTGCGGGTTGATGCTGGAGGTAATATATTCGCAAGACGAGCAGGTTCTAGCGCCCTTGCACCCCCCGTGATGACGGGTAGTCATCTGGATACGCAGCCTTTAGGTGGACGCTTTGATGGTTCATACGGGGTACTTGCTGGGCTTGAAGTTGTGCGTGCGCTTAACGATGCAGATATCGAGACCAAATCTCCAATAGATGTGGTGGTATGGACGGATGAGGAGGGATGTCGGTTTTCATCTAAAACAATGGGATCCATGATTTTTTCGGGGTTGATTAGTTTGGAAAATGTGCTGAGTGCTCTAGACCCTGATGGTAAAAGTTTTGGCGATGAATTATCAAACATCGGTTATGCTGGGTCGGAGGTATGTGGCGGATACCCGATAAAAGCTTATTTCGAAAACCATATTGAACAAGGGCCTATATTGGAGCGAGCCAAAGTACCAGTTGGTGCCGTCATCGGTGCGCAGGGACAACGTGGTTTTTTTAATAACCGTCACGGGAGAGGAGGGACACGCGGGAAGTGTTCCGATGGAACAGCGCAAAGATGCATTTCTTGGTGCAGCTCGTATGACGGATGCCATAAGCCGAGCAACTCTGGATTTTGACCCAATACCCGTGGCGACGGTAGCTCATATCCGCGTGCGGCCTAACTCTCGCAATACGATCTCAGGTGAAACTATGTTTACCATTGATAGCCGCCACCCAGACGCAGATGTATTACTTGAGCTTGAGCATGCTATGATTGGGGCTTGTGAACAAATTGCAAAAGAGAGCGGTCTATCTTTTCATTATAAACATACAACCATTGCCGCACCTGTCAGCTTTAATGAGGGATGTATAAAAGCTATTCGCAAAGCCGCTAAAAATCGAAACATCCCATGTATAGATGTCTACTCAGGTGCTGGACATGACGCGTGTAAATTGGCTCAAATTACGCCGACGGGCATGATATTCGTTCCTTGTGAACATGATATTAGTCACAACGAGCGGGAGAATGCGTGCCCAGAGGATCTTGCAGCAGGAACGCAAGTTCTTATGGACGTGATGATTGATGCCGCCAATAGGTGACTTTTTCTGTGTTCTTCATCTTTTTGAGGGCCAAAGAGATTATTCCTCCCGTTAGTGCGGGTTGCTGGCTCTGTTTAGTTAAATTGGTGTTGCCATAAGTGAATAGTGTGGCTGTGATCGAAGCTTAGATTATGGTTGAGGTATTTTATGAAATTAGGTTTTTGAGATAGATTAGCATGCCAATACTAAACGATGTAGCGAGGATTGATACGACTACGTAGTATGTATATTTAGCTGTTCTAAAGTTATTATGGAGGAGAAAAACCCTCCAATATGAGGAAAAAGCCAAAGCCACTTACAGTCACAAAGTGTCAATTATCATAAAAGCACAGAGCCTTATACCAAGGCTAATACGCGACCGAAGCGCCAGAGAAGAAAAGATAACAGAGCATGATTGGGTCAAAAAATAAATGGGTGAGCGTGTGATGACACTTCGCGCTGATCAAAAGCAAAACTTGCGTTTCCGAGTAAAGAGATGGGAGCGAAAATTAGTAATACTAGCATGCGAGGTTGCGCCCGAATCAGTGGAAAAGGGTCAGAACTGGGATGAGCCAGCTAAGCATGGTAAGCCCTCAAACAATTTCGTTCATATAAGTATGTGCGCAAGTATTACATAGACTGAGGCGATACTCTACGGGAGCACCGTCCAGACTTTCAGCAATTCGCGTGATCCCTAAAACTGGTGCGCCTTGTTTCAAGCCTAAATAAAGTGAGGTTTCTTGGTTAGCTGACGTTGCGTAGATATTTTCTATCGCTTTGTGAATAGTCACTCCATAAGTTTTTTCAAAAAAGTGATAAAGTTCATTTGGCACGTTGTCGTTTTCGGACAGGCCGGGGAATAATTTAGAGGGAACTACAATGCGCTCCATGATTACGGGTTTTCCATAGAGCCTTCTAACCCTTCGAATAACAACTACATGGGCATTACTGCCAAGTTTAAGGTTATGAAGTTCGTGCCGTTCACCGCGTCTTAACTGACATGAGATCAAGCGGCTGGTCTCGGGCATTTGTCTCGTAAAGTTTTGGTCAACTAGGTGAAAAAAATGGAAGAGCTCGCGCTGGGGCGTGTGGGTTGCCACAAATGTGCCTTTACCTTGATGTCGGACCACCAGATTATTCGCAACTAAACCGTCCAATGCTTTCCGGACAGTGCCCTGACTGACTGCAAACTCGTCAGCTAATGCCGTTTCGCTTGGCAATAAATCACCGGGTTTCCAGAGGCCGAGTGCGATACGCTGGAGCAAATGTCCGCGAATTTGAGCATACAGGGGAGCTTGTCCGGTTGTTAGTATCGCTTTAAATCCGAAATTCATATATAAGAGTTATAGGATTAGATTGACTAATTCAAGTGACGCAAACTACACTTAGGAAATAACGCTATGAACAAATTGAGATCAAGTGACTAATCTTAAATGTGAATTGTTACCTTGGGCTCATAATAATGGGAGGATACATTGTCGTCACCAGATTTTCTCGTGCATGATTCAACCGACGTTGTCGGCGTGGCTGTGGTCGAAGGTATAAAAAAAGGACAAACCTTGACCGGCTGGGTTATGGACAAAGATAAGACAATTAAAATTAAATGCATTAATGCGATTCCGCTCGGACATAAAATTGCTTTGAAGACTTTGAAGGATGGGGAAACTGTTCTGAAGTATGGCCATGATATTGGCATGATGGTCTCGGCAGTTGCTAAAGGCGGGCACGTTCACACTCAAAATTGCAAGACAAAACGGTGGTAAGTATGGCATCAGTAAAGAAAATTTCTGTAAAAAAAAGCTCAACACGCAAAGCACCGCGTGCTGTTCCCCCCGGCGCGCCTGAGGTGCATCAGTTAGTTGAGAACGCGCCAGTCATAGTGCCGAGCCCACGTTATGCGAAGACGCGCTCCGCAGGTGTAAAAAGTAAGCCTACTTTCATGGGTTTTCGTCGTGAAAATGGCCGCGTAGGTGTGCGAAATCACGTTGTCATCTTGCCACTAGACGATCTTTCCAACGCGGCTTGTGAGGCGGTTGCTCATAATATCAAAGGTACGTTAGCGATCCCCCATCCATATGGAAGATTACAATTTGGTGCCGATCTGGACTTACATTTCCGCACACTCATTGGCACAGGGGCGAACCCTAACGTGGCTGCTGTGATTGTCATTGGGATCGAGCCGGGCTGGACTCAGAAAGTGGTCGACGGAATTAGCAAAACTGGTAAGCCGGTGGCTGGTTATTGTATTGAGCAGAATGGTGATCATAAGGTTATTGCTGCTGCTAGCCGTCAGGCAAAGGAATTTTTACATTGGGCCTCTGAACTGCAACGTGAAGAATGTGGAGCAGATGATCTCTGGGTCTCGGTAAAATGTGGCGAATCTGATACGACGTCTGGACTGGGTTCAAATCCCACAGTAGGGAACTTTATAGACAAAATGGATGCATGGGGCGCTACAACTTGTTTTGGCGAGACATCAGAAATTACGGGGGCGGAGATGGTCTGTGCATCGCGTGCAGCGACGCCTGCTATCGGAAAAAAATTCCTGCGGACCTTTCAAGCGTACATGGATGAGGTGATTGAACCTCACAAAACGTCAGATCTCTCCGATAGTCAGCCGACGAAAGGTAATATTCAGGGCGGGTTGACGACTATTGAGGAAAAAGCTTTTGGAAATTTAGAAAAAATTGGAAAAAAAGCACGGTACGTTGACGTGTTGACTCCAGCTGAGCAGCCTAAGAAAGGTCCGGGTCTCTATTTTATGGACACGTCCTCTGCTGCCGCAGAATGTGTTACGTTGCAGGCAGCAGCAGGGTTTGTGGTCCACCTCTTTCCGACAGGGCAAGGCAATGTTGTTGGTAATCCAATCGAACCGGTAATTAAGCTGACAGCGAATCCGAGAACGGTGCGAACGATGAAGGAACATATCGATTATGATTGCTCAGGTATCTTCCGTCGCGAGATGAATATGAACATAGCTGGTGATGGTCTGATCGACATGTGCATCCGCGTTTGTAATGGGCGTCAAACAGCTGCTGAGGCCCTTGGGCACCGACAGTTTGTCCTTACTAAGCTGTATCGAAGTGCATAATTTATAGGCGAGTTAGATAGAACAAGCTTATCGTGAAACTGGGGGCAATCTGCTATTGCCCTCAGTTTTTTGTATCTAAAGGCTCCAAATAAGCTAATGGCTGGTTGTGCGAATTAAACATATATTTGAAACGACGATTTCATTATCCTCGACCATGCGGAATACGGTTATGGATTTTTACGAATGAACGTAAGCGTGGCAGCTATCGTGACTGATGTAACTCGCGATAGTAGGCCAGTGATTGGTTACGGTTTCAACTCGAACGGTCGTTACGCTCAAAGCGAAGTCCTCCGGCATCGCCTGATTCCAAAGATACTTGAAGTTAATTTTAAGACCTTATTGGATAACAATGGTAATTTAGACCCATTTAAGGTGTAAAATTACATGATGACTAATGAAAACCCGGGTGGCCATGGTGAGCGAGCTTTCGCGGCTGGGGCTCTCGATGTGGCATGTTGGGATATTGTTGGGAAATTAGAAGAAAAGCCTTTGTATAAAGTCTTTGCTGAGCGGTACAACTATGGAAATTTTGACACACAAGTCGCTGTTTACCCGGGCGGTCGATACTACTACCCAGAGGGGGGGACTGATCTAAATGATGAGAGGCAGGGGTACCGCGATGCAGGATACCTGTTAATGAAAATGACAATTGGCGATGCTTCAATCGCTAAAGATCTAGCACGGATTGAGTCAGTGTTAAAAGTTACGGGTGAGGGAAAATGCCTAGCTGTGGACGCTAACGCGAGTATTTCTTTAGATCAAGCATTGGAATACGTTAACGCTATAAGCGATTACAAGCTGGCTTGGTTTGAAGAACCCGTTGACCCACTTGATTACGGTGCAATTGGGGGGTCATGCAAGGTTGGTGCGACTCTGGTCGCAACTGGAGAGAGTCTATTTTCAATAATAGATGCAGAAAATTTACTCCGATATGGGGGGTTAAGGCGTGATAGGGACTGGCTACAATTTGATCCGTCGTTAATGTATGGACCAAGCCAATCTATAACAGCAGTGAGAATGAGGCGAGTTTACGGCTCGTCGTCGCGCCGCCATGGACCACACGGCGGCCAGCAATTGGGGTTGCACTTGGCTGCTGGTCTTCAGCTGGTGGAACTGAGACCTATCTACTCGTGTTTCAGCCCTTCGGGGGTTTTGGCGATGATGTCATGATAGTAAACGGAATGGTTAGCCTGCCGCGAGGTCGTGGTATTGGTGTTGAAAGTATGAGTCAGCTCTTTAAAATTGTATTGAAACCGTTAAGTGAGGGGTGAATCATGGTTCGGGTTTCTCTTGAGCATCTTCATGAACTAATAACACGCGCTTTGGTGCGTGCTGGCACAGACCCGAGTATCGCCCAGACAGTGGCAGATGCTTTGATTGCCGCAGAGGGTGATGGACTTCGTTCTCATGGTTTGGGTAGAGTTAAGAGTTATGCAGGGCAGGTCGTTTCAGGTAAAGTAGATGGAAAAGCAGAACCAGAATTGTCTGAGCCTGCTGGGGCGGTGATAAAAGTTGATGCGAAATCAGGGTTTGCCTATCCGGCGATCAAGCTGGGATTGGATCGAGCGTCAGAACTGGTAAAGGAAAATGGAGTCGCATGTGTTTCTGTCGGTAACTCGCATCATTCTGGAGCGTTTGGCTATCACGTAGAACGAATGGCAGAGAGAGGACTGTTCACATTGGCCTTTTCAAACTCGCCTGCTGGTATTGCACCATGGGGCGGAAAAACGCCCTTGTTTGGCACAAACCCTGTTGCCTTTGGGTGTCCTCGACGAGATCATCTACCGTTTGTTGTCGACCTATCGCTTGCAAAGGTTGCTCGCGGTAAAATCAAGATGGCTGCTGACAAAGGTGAGAGTATTCCAGAAGGTTGGGCCGTAGATGCAGCTGGTAATCCGACTACAGATGCGAAAGCGGCGATGCAAGGGTCGAACATCCCTTTAGGTGATGCGAAGGGATATGCGTTAGTGCTAGTGGTAGAAATATTGTCGGCCGTTCTCACTGGATCCAATTTTGGTTGGGAAGCCACCTCATTCTTTACTGTTGACGGACCGCCGCCTCACGTGGGGCAACTTTTTATTGTTTTCGATGCAAAAAAATTTGCTATCGCTGGATTTGAAGATCGCATTGATCTTCTGTTTTCCACGATATTGGAGCAGTCGGGAACCCGACTTCCGGGGGAACGAAGACTGAGAATTCGTGAGGATAACAAACGTTATGGGGTTGAAGTAGATGACCAATTGATGGCTTTTCTAAAAACCATATAGCTATCATGAATTTGGCAGCAATTGGGCCCTGTTCAGGAGATGGTTATATTGGTGGTAAAAGTCCCGTGGAGTATCGTGGCAAGATAGCGTCGATGGTCAGTTGGCACTAAAAGACGCTTCAATTGCCATTTGTTTTAAAAACTGCTCAGGCTTTATTTGAATCTTCTATTATCATATCGGCGGCTTTTTCTGCAATCATGATGGTTGGAGCATTCGTATTACCTGATACGATGGTAGGCATGATAGACGCGTCAACGACACGAAGGCATTCAACCCCATAAACTCGTAAGCGCTCATTCACAACGGAACCCTTATCCGATCCCATCTTACAGGTGCTCGTCGGGTGATATATTGTTTGACCAATATTGCGGGCGCTCTGCAGAAGCTCTTCATCAGTCTTGACTTCAGGACCAGGTTGGTGCTCGCGAATAATGAATCTCTTAAATGATTTTGTCTCAACCAATTGACGTGTGTACTTAAGGGCATCTACAGCGGTCTGGCAGTCACGTGACGTTGAGAGGTAATTTGGGTAGATAGCGGGATACGCGGAAGGGTCGGCAGATTTAATTTCAATGCGCCCCCTACTCTCCGGACGCAATTGGCAAACTGATAACGTCACGCCTTGGAATGGATGCATTGTTATCCCAGGCTTGTCAGCACTAAGAGGTTGAAAGTGATATTGGATATCTGGAGTTTCTAGATCCGGCTGGGATTTTGCAAAAATACATACCTGAGAAGCTCCCATGCTAACTGGTCCTGTGCGATTTAGAAGATATTGGGCACCCATTATAGCTCGTCGTAATGGATTATTAATTTCGCGATTAAGTGTAGGAACGTTAACTTCATAGACTGTTCGGATTTGTAGGTGGTCTTGAAGGTTTTGCCCTACTCCGGGCAGTTCCTTAATTATTTGAATGTTTAATCTTTGCAATAATTCTCTTGGACCAATACCTGATAACTGAAGGATTTGTGGCGAGCCGATGGCACCAGCTGAGAGAATTACTTCTCCACCCGTCTTAATATTGAATTGTTGTTGTCTTCCCTTTATTGAAATAGCAATTCCCGAGGCTCGCGAGCCTGTGAGGATTACTCTTTCTACTAAAGCGTTGGTAACAGTGTCTAAATTTTTGCGATGCTTAATGGGGTGAAGAAATGCTTTTGCAGCAGAACATCGCAAGCCATTTCGTGCAGTTTGCTGAAAATAACCGGCTCCCTCCTGATCTCCGGCATTGAAATCTGCTGAACGTGAAACGCCAAGTTCACCTGCAGCATTAATTAGTGCTTCGCAAATATCACGTTTAGCTCGCATGTTTTGGACTGACAGCCCTCCACCAACACCATGGTATTGATCCATGCCATTTTCTTGATCCTCAGATTTCATAAAATATGGTAAAATATCATCATATGACCATCCAGCATTACCTAACTGCCGCCAATGATCATAGTCCTCACGCTGACCACGAATATAGAGCAAACCATTAATTGAACTCGAGCCACCCAGCGTTTTTCCTCTAGGCCAGTCAATGGTTCGATTATTTAATCCAGGATCAGGTTCTGTTTTATAACTCCAGTCGGTCATTGGGTTGTGAAGTGTTTTAAAATAACCAACGGGAATGTGAATCCAAGGGTACCAATCACGTCCACCGGCCTCGAGCAGAAGTACGCGTTTCGATGAGTTCAAGGTAAGGCGATTAGCCAATACACATCCCGCAGAGCCGGCGCCGGCAATAATATAATCGTATTCGGATAGACTAGTTTTAATCATTAATCATTCTTTATGTATAGCGTGACCCAATCCTCTTCTAATTTTAGGCACAATAAAATTATTTATTTCACAAAAATATTACATTAAAAATACATAAACCTATTAATAGTGAGTTAATTATGTTCATTAACCACGTCTAATCAACAATCCAAATTTTTAATATATAATATCGTAAAGAAAAGATGTTTGAGATGAAAGTCGGGTCAGAAAACGGATCGAGATCTATTCGGGTTCTTGAATTATTGGAAGCCCTTGTCAAAGCGGATCGTCCTTTGCGTGTTGCGGACCTCATGGTGATTACTGGGCTGCCTAAGGCGACTGTCCATCGACTAGCAGGGCTTCTTGAAAACACTGGTTTCCTTGAACCGGATTTGGGAACCAAAGGTGTGACCATTGGCCATCGCGGCCGTGATTTAGCGCTGGGACTTATGTCCATGGAGGGGCGTAACGGATATCGGCACCGCATACTTGCCGATCTCTCGGCAGAGATAGGAGAAACCTGTAATCTCAATGTTCCGGTAGGTAGCGAAATTCTCTATTTGGACCGGGTTGAGACCCAGTGGCCATTACGTACTGAATTAGCAGTGGGGACGCGCGTGCCCTTGCATTGCACTGCGAGCGGAAAACTATACTTAGCGTCAATGCCTGCTGCTAAGAGAATGAATCTAATAAACTCCTTGGCACTAGACTCACGTACGCAGAATACCATCACCACCGCTAAAAAGCTAGCGGAGGAGGTTGAAGCCGTCAGGCTGTCGAAAATTGGCACGGATAATGAGGAATTTGTTACGGGGCTAGTCGCGGCGGGGGTCCCGATCACTGATAAAACAGGGCGTCTGGCTGCGGTCTTAGCATTTCACGTTCCTGCGTTTCGTATGGATATGAATGAAGCATTAACGTTTTTACCTGCTTTACAGCGGGCGGCTTTAAAGCTTTCTGCTGAGTTTGTGGGGCCTATTAATGTTGAGTAGGTTTTGTTCACAGCATTATAAGGACTATTTAAAGTCCAATGTAATTTTTGGTTTACCGCCCTCCAGAAAAGACGCAGAACTATTGGTTAATCGCTCGTCAATTTGTCTCCACGGAAGAAGGATCAGTGTTTGGTTGGGCTCTTAGTGCGTGGCGCGAGTTTAAACCCATTGTGACTGGTGTTACAGTTTAAGCAGTATTTTTCATAGGGAGTTGGTGAGCACTAAAAAGGTGATATCCCATATGACGGTCTGCATACATATTTTAGTTCCGTCTGATAATCCGGATCTTTTAATCTGCCAATCCATCAGTGATTGAGTTATGGTGTTTTGAATTAATCTCTTATCGGGTTGAATCACTATTTGGGTTTATATCGCTCACTTTGGTAAATTTTGTGTAACTAAGATCAACAAGTTGGGTGGTGTCCCAATATTCTAAATAACCTTTTTTTGGAGTGTTAGCGGGGTTGGTAACGGCATTATTGGATGCTGCTGTTCCCATTCTGGGTTTATTGTGTTGATCCATCAGATTAAAATCACCTTTGTAAGCCCTCGAGAGTTAAAATTGATTACAACTAAAGGGTCTCTGACTCCGCATTTAAACAGGCAGCAAAAATGTTTATAGAACTTGCTAATTTGGGTGGTGCACGTGACACAATGGGGGTCCCGTTCCCCGCAAGTTTCTCGATGTTATCAACCATCAAGCGTGTTGATTCTCGACTTTATAAGCGCTTACATATAAGGATCTGAGGTACGGTACCTGTGTAGAAGGAGCAGTTCAGAGATGGCCGTTGAATTTTTGAAGAAAGCCGAAAAAACCCCGTCTACGGGCGAGATCGAAACACGCCAAGTAGTTGCAGATATGATTGCGGAGATTGAAGCCGATGGCGAAAGTTCGGCTCGCGCGTACGGTGCAAAGCTCGATGGTTTCGACGGGAACATTTTGGTTGATGCCGATACCATTGAAGCAGCAGCTGCTCACGTGCCCTCGCAATTGAAGGATGATTTGCATTTTGCTTATGACCGGGTACGAGGCTTTGCAGAAAAACAGTTGGCCAGCGTTCAGGAATTTGAAACAGAATTGTCTCCCGGGCTATGGGCAGGCCAGAAGTTAATTCCGCTTTCTGCGGCGGGATGCTACGTGCCTGGGGGGCGTTATGCTCATGTGGCTTCGGCGATTATGAGTATTGCGACAGCGAAAGTTGCAGGTGTAGAGAATGTTATCACTTGTTCTGCGCCAAGCAGGGATCATGGAGGGATTCATCCTGCAATTCTGTATACGATGAACCTGTGTGGAGCGGACCATATTTTAGCTCTTGGCGGGGTTCAAGGTATCGCAGCAATGGCGTTCGGATTATTTACGGGGCACAAGGCTAATATTCTGGTTGGACCGGGAAATAGGTTTGTCGCAGAAGCCAAGCGGATGCTCTTTGGCCGTGTAGGCATTGATCTCTTCGCGGGGCCAACTGAAATCTTGATTATTGCCGATAAAAAAGCAGATCCTAATATAGTGGCTTACGACCTTGTTGGGCAGGCGGAACACGGGCCAGATTCTCCAGCTTGGCTTATCACGACATCGAGAAAACTTGCTGAAGATACTATGGTTCTTATGCAGGACTTAATTGATACTTTACCGACCTTACAACGTAATGCTGCCGACGCGGCATGGCGGGACTACGGTGAGGTCTTACTTTGTGATACTGATGAAGAGGCAGCGCAGGTTAGCGATGCGTATGCGCCGGAGCACCTTCAACTTCAGACAGAAAATCTTGATTGGTATGTTGACCGGTTACAAAATTACGGCTCGTTGTTTGTCGGTGAGGAGACAACAGTCGCATTCGGAGACAAATGCTCTGGCACCAATCATATTTTGCCTACCAAAGGAGCTGGTCATTACACAGGCGGTCTATCGGTGCATAAGTTTATTAAAATTGTAACCACCCAACGCGCAACCCGTGAGGCAAATCGGGGTGTTGCTGCAGTAACGGCGCGTATTTCTCGACTTGAGGGAATGGAGGGTCACGCGCGAACGGGAGATATACGATTAAAAAAGTATTTTCCCGGAGAGAGCTTCATCTTGCAACCATAGAAGATGGGTGCTCGCAAAGCTGAAGAACTAGAGTGGAGTGAAGTTAGTGGATAATTTAGTAAATGAGCTTTTTGGTTTAGACGGGCGCATTGCGCTCGTGACCGGTGCATCATCTGGAATTGGACGCCATTTAGCCAAGACGTTAGCTGTTGCAGGTGCTAAAGTAGTATTGGTTGGACGCGATTTAAGACGACTTGGGGAAGCGGCAGAAGAGATCAAGCGGGCCGGCGGTAATGCTGAATTTTTGTCGGCTGATCTGCAAAAAGAAACTGAAATGCAGCGGGTTGCTGAGTCTGCGCCCGGGCACTTTGGAGCGCCAGATATCATAGTGAATGCAGCTGGGATAAATCTCCGGGAGCCGGTTGATGATGTGACTTGGGAAACTTGGGGAAACACCTTAAATATTAATCTCTCGGCTCCATTTTTTCTGACCCGCGCTCTAATTCCCCCCATGCGCAAGCAGGGCATGGGCAATGTAATCAATATAGCCTCATTGCAAAGTTTTCGTGCCTTTCCAGACAGCATGCCGTACGGAGCCTCCAAAGGAGGAATTGCTCAGCTAACGCGATCGATGGCTGAAGCGTGGTCGCAATATGGCATTGTTGCCAACGCCATTTTGCCGGGTTTTTTTTCTACTGAATTAACAAGACCAATTTATGAAAACCCAGATAAGCTCGCCCATAATGCCGCGATGACTGCGATTGGCCGAAATGGTAAAATGCGTGATCTTGAGGGAACGGTTATCTTTCTGGCATCTCGTGCATCAGCTTACGTGACCGGACAAATTATAGCCGTTGACGGAGGTTTTACAGCCAAATAGCTGTATACAGCCATGAATTGGGCATTGAGGAAATATTTGATATGCAAGCACTAGTCTATACGGGGCCAAGACAACTCGAGTTGCGCGATGAGCCTGAGCCGAATCCCGCTAGGGGAGAGGTCGTTATAAAAGTTGAAGCGGTTGGTATTTGCGGTTCAGATATGCATGCCTATTATGGTCATGACGCGCGGCGGCCGGCGCCGCTGATCTTGGGTCATGAAGCGTGCGGCCGGGCCTTGAGTGGCCGCTACAAGGGGCAGCGGGTAGTCGTAAATCCCCTAGTGTCTTGTGGCTGTTGCGATGAATGTTTGGGTGGTCGAGCAAATTTATGTCACGAACGTGAAATTATTTCTATGCCGCCTCGTCAAGGAGCCTTTGCTGAAAAGGTCAACATCCCAGAAACTAATATTTTACCTGTCCCTGAAGATATGGACCCGGGGCACGCGGCATTGACCGAGCCTATTGCGACCGCGCTTCATGCTGTTGGTATTGCAGAACGTGCACTGTGGCGACCTTTGGGTGAAACAAGAGCACTGGTGATTGGTGGGGGGGCTGTAGGCCTTGCGGCTGCGCTCGTTCTTCAGAGCCGAAGTGCGTGTAATATTACGATTATAGACACTAATCCCGGACGTCGTGAGACGGTCTCAAAGGCAGGTAAATTTGATGTGGCCGAGCCAAGCGACCCCAATGCACTCAAAGATGGTCATTTTGGCCTTGTCATCGATGCTGTCGGAAGTGGTTTAACCCGTGCTCTCGCCAGCCGCACAGTAGTCCCCGGAGGGGTCATCGCACACATAGGATTGATGAGTGAAGACACTGGGTTAGATATTCGTCGGTTAACTCTGCAAGAAGTTACATTCATAGGCACATACACCTATACAATGGTTGATTTCCGTGCAACGATCTCTGCTATTTCTATGGGGATATTGGGAGATTTAGCGTGGATTGAGAGACGACCACTTGCTGAAGGGGTTGGGGCATTTGATGATTTAGAAAATGGTCGAAGTGCCGCCTCAAAAATAATGCTATATCCGCAAAATTAAGAATACAAAGAATATGTTTCCCATTTTGACCAGATAGACTAACACTAGAAATGTCAGATTTTCGTTGATTTTCGGACTGTCGTTCGTTTTTCTAAGAGAAATAGGAAACCTCTAAAACGCATTAACCGCCAAAAGCCAAAGTGACAACGTAAAGGAAAAGAAGTGCCGCGCCAATTTCCCAAGTTTTTAATGGCAGTAATCATAGTTGCAGCAGTGGTGTGTGTGCCACGGTCCCCAGATGCAGGGGAAGCAGCGGTTGAAGCAAAAGCCTTTATTGAGGAGCTGGCTGACCGGGCCGTGAGATCTTTGGCCGCACCAAATATTAATAAAGTCGAACGCCGTAAAAGATTTCGCGAACTAATGCTGGAAACGTTTGCATTCAATCGAATTGCTGCTTGGGTATTGGGTCGCTATTGGCGGCGTGCTTCAGACACGGAGAAGCAGGAATATCTTGCCCTGTTTGAGGACATGCTCGTTACCATATACGCGGATCGTTTCGCAAAGTATTCAGGCGAGGCGCTCAAAGTCGGAAGATCCGAGGTAAGGAGTCAAACTGATATTCTCGTTCACTCTAAAATTGTTCGGCAAAATGGACTTAAGCCGGTTGACGTGGCATGGCGTGTTAGTCCGAAAGATGGTAATTATAAGATAGTAGATGTCATGGTAGAGGGTTTGAGTATGGGGCTCACACAGCAAAGAGAGTTTTCGTCTGTGATTCGGAAAAATGGGAGGGGCATTCAAGGTCTTTTGGACGAGCTCAAAAAACGCTTAGCTGCCAACTCGTAAATTAAATTGATCGTTACAGATGAAGCAAACTTGACGTTGACGGGCACAGTTGGGTTGGTGCGAGAATGGAGCAATATGACTTACGTGTAAACTTACTCGATATCGATGAGAGTATTGAAACGCCGTCTGGTAAAAATACGGGTTATGAAAATTTTCCCGTGGGGTCGTTCTTGTTACCGGTTAAATTGAGACCCCATATAAGCACCTTCTATCGGTTTGCCCGTACGGTGGATGATATAGCGGACTCCTCCACGTTGCCGCCAACTGAAAAGATCACCCGTCTCGAGGGATTTGAAAATGCTCTGCTAGGTATCAATTATAGCGATCCAAAATACAATACGGGGCACAAGATGCGGATAAGTTTGGCGGAGACCAAAACGACCTCGCGTCATTGCTTAGATCTCATTGAAGCGTTTAAACAAGATGTCACGCAAAACCGTTATCAGGACTGGGATGATTTGATGTATTACTGCGAGAGGTCCGCCGCACCAGTTGGGCGGTATCTTGTGGATATACATGACGGCGGTAAAGAAGCATACGAATTCTCGGATGCGCTCTGTAAAGCTCTACAAGTAATCAACCATATACAAGATTGCCAAGAGGATTTTCGTATGATGGACCGAGTTTATCTTCCGTGTAATTGGTTTCGGGAAAAAGGTATAAGCAACCTCTCCCTGAATAAAGACAAAACATCACCACCACTTCGATATGTCTTTGACCGTTGTCTTGATGCTACAGAAGATCTAATGACTGAAGCTTGCCAATTACCAGTCAAACTAAAAAACCGTCGATTGGCAATGGAGTCAGCTATAATAATTAAAATCGCAAACACGTTGATACAACGTTTGCGGAAACAAGACCCTCTTGTGAGCCGGGTCACGCTTGGTAAAAGCACCTATCTATGGGCATGCTTGCGTGGATTCGGAGAGTTGGCTTTTGGGAATAGGACTTAACCGTGATGGCTAACCTTCATGTTTTAACTCTGCTCTCGGCAATTATTTGGGTTTATCTGATGTTTTTCCGAATTGGATTTTGGCGTGCAGACCAATACCTAGGAGAACCTCTCGAGCGCGAGGTTTGGCCGGAAGTTGTTGCTATCATTCCTGCTCGCAACGAAGAACAGACCATCGGGCGGACCGTTGGTGCCGTGCTCGGACAAGACTATCCTGGAAAATTCAAGATCGTTGTCGTCAACGATTGCAGTGATGACGATACAGCTATCGCTGCTGGCGAGTCAGATAAATTATACGTAATAGATAGTCTCCCCATGCCCTCTTTTTGGACGGGAAAACTATGGGCTGTGGAACAAGGTATTGAAATGGCTAAGGAAGTCATGCCTGATGCAAAATATATATGGCTATCGGATGCGGATATTGAACACGATTCAAAAAATCTGTGGCGACTGGTTGGAAAGGCGGAGGAGGAGAATCGACATTTAGTCTCTTTAATGGTGAAACTGCGGACGGAGAGCTTTTGGGAGCAACTCTTAGTCCCTGCATTTGTATTTTTTTTTCAAAAACTATACCCGTTTCCGGCGGTAAATATTGCGGAAAATAGCATAGCAGCAGCAGCGGGGGGGTGCATGTTGGTGCGACGAGAGAGCTTGGACAAAGTAGGAGGGGTTAAAACTATAAAAAGTGAACTTATCGATGATTGCGCGTTGGCCCGTCAAATAAAAACACAAGGCTCGATATGGATTGGCTTAACACGGCGAACACAAAGTCTTCGCGCGTGCGAGAGCCTCGGGGAAATTTGGGATATGGTGGCGCGGACAGCTTTCGTTCAACTACGTTATTCCTTAACAATATTGTTGTTAACTATCGCAGGAATGATTGTGATATATATAGTGCCTCCGATTGGGCTAATTTTAGGAAGTTTAATGGGTAACCTTGGGTGTGCGGCTCTTGGCTTTGCAGCTTGGTCCATGATGTTATTTGTTTATGCGCCTACCGCAGGGCTTTATAACCAATCTTTTTTATGCGGTATTTTGCTTCCTATCATCGCTTTTTTGTATTTATTGATGACCGTTTCTTCTGCTTTACGACATTGGTTCGGAAGGGGTACCCCTTGGAAAGGCCGGACGTATGATGCTGATGTATAAAGTAAGCCAAGATGCTCAATCTAAGTTGTTAAAATGAGCGACCCCACCGGTACTGAGGCCAGTTTAATTGTTAAATCTGATCCCGTCATACACGCAGAAAATATTGTACGGGTATCGGGAACATCCTTTTACTGGGCTATGCGGTGGTTGCCTGAGATGCAGCGCAAAGCAATGTACGCCGTTTATGCGTTTTGTCGACAGGTGGATGATGTCGTTGATGGGTGTGGCACAGAAACGGTGAAACTCATAGCCTTAGGCCGATGGCGAGACGAGATAGAACGGCTCTATATGGGCGCTCCAAGCATGTTAACTACAAAATCACTTTTATGTCCCATCGACAAGTATGGCTTGGCAAAAGAGGATTTTATGGCGGTCATTGATGGAATGGAGATGGATGCGGGGTCAAGTGTTCGGATTGCTGATATGAGTGAACTGACGCTTTATTGTAATCGAGTTGCCTGCGCGGTTGGAAGAATGTCAACCCGAGTGTTTGGCATTCCTGATGAGCTTGGGCACCCGTTAGCATTTTCGGAGGGATTGGCTTTGCAGTTGACTAATATTTTGCGCGATGTCGTTGAGGATGCTCAGCGCGACCGGTTATATCTCCCAGCTGACTTGTTGCGGGCGCACAGTATGACAGAATTGGATGATTTAGGCGCGGTACTTAAGAATCCGCAGTTAGCCCAAGCTTGTGATATTTTGTCCGGTGTAGCGGAGAATCATTTCAATAATGCCCTAAAGTTTGCAGCGCAATCGGATACCAAAAAAGTACGGCCAGCGGTCATGATGCTACAGGTGTACCGGCGTATCCTGAGGCGTTTACAGTCTCGTGGTTGGGATAATCTTGATCAACCTGTCTCGCTCTCAAGGCTAACAAAACTCTGGGTTGCTGTCCGCTATGGTGTGATGTGAGTATTGTTCGACCTCACGCGAAGAGTGTAGTGGACGACCACGTGCATGTTATCGGGGCTGGTTTAGCAGGATTATCCGCCGCAGTTCGGTTGGTTAAAGCGGGAGTAAAAGTGAGCATCTACGAGGCCGGCAGTGAAGCTGGTGGACGCTGCCGATCATTTTTTGATAGTCGTTTGGGCTGTCGTATTGATAATGGTAATCACTTAATTTTGAGCAGCAATCACGCCGTTATGGATTATCTTCAAATTATTGAAGCGGAAAATACACTTCATGTTCACGAAGAGGCAGTAATTCCTTTCGTTGACCTGGAGGAGGATATTCGCTGGAAAATTTTACTCAAAAAAAGGTTGGGGCTTTGGGCTCTACTTTTCCCGTCGCAGAGAGTCCCTGGCACCCGCTTGATAGACTATGTGACCGCATTAAGGCTGGTATGGGCTGCGGATGACAAAGCCATAGGTCAGTGCCTTAAAACTTCAGGGTCACTGTGGCGGCGGTTTTGGTCCCCATTATGTGTGTCCGTATTAAACACTGATCCGGCGTTGGCTTCAGCAAAACTTTTAAGGGCAGTAGTGTGGGAGACCTTCATCAGCGGTCCAGCAGTCACTAAGCCATTGGTGCCCAAGGATGGATTGAGTGAGACGTTTGTCAATCCGGCACTGACGTTTCTGAAGGAGCATAATGCTGATTTCAAATTTAATTTTTCTGTGCGGAAACTGGATTACTCAAATGGACGTGTCGCAAGGCTTTTAGGGCGGGACAGTGCCGTCGACGTTGCACGAAGAGATATGGTTGTTCTTGCTTTGCCTCCATTCGCTACACAAAAATTATTACCGGAATTAGGCGTGCCCGATAAATATGAGCCCATAATTAATGGGCATTTCCGACTTCGTGAATTGGAGCATGAAAGATCGTTCATTGGCATTGTTGGTGGCACTGCTGAGTGGCTATTTTGGCGTGATAACATTGTGTCGACGACCGTCAGTTCAGCCAAAGCACTTTTGAATAAAACGAATGAGGAGTTGGCGATGCGGTTATGGTGTGACATTTCCCGCGTGTTTAGCCTCCGCCAAGCAGAACTGCCTCCTTACAGGATTATTAGGGAAAAGCGAGCGACATTCACGCAAACTCCCGAGCAAGTTCAGAAACGGCCCAAAATGGCAACAGCATTTGCGAATCTATGGCTGGCTGGTGATTGGATCGATACGGGCCTTCCTGCAACGATCGAAGGCTCGGTTCGTTCTGGCGAGCATGCTGCTAGGGCCGTAATAAAAAATATTAAAATCTATCAAGGACCTTGATATTGCGGAGGTTTTTTGAGACAAACCGTATATTATGTAGTTACACTAATGACGAAGTCGCTGCGTGCCAGTTAATCATCTCATAAACGGGATGCTGCCGAATTAAGGCTAAAAGCATGGTAATAATGGATCGTCGAGCCTCTCCAGCAGAACATCTTCAAGCTTCCGATGAACGAGAAATCGATGGAGTTATTGAAGACGCTCGCAACTGGTTGAAAAAGCGTCAAGCGACAGATGGGCATTGGGCGTTTGAGCTAGAGGCCGACGCAACTATTCCGGCAGAATATATTTTCCTCAATCACTTTTTGGGAACGATTGATAACAATATAGAGTCAAAGCTCGCGATCTATCTGCGAAATATACAGGAAAAGCATGGTGGATGGCCGCTCTATCATGACGGCGATTTCGATATGAGTGCTTCGGTGAAAGCATATTATGCGCTAAAGATGACCGGTGATGCTCCTGAAGCTGCGCACATGGCCCGTGCCCGGGCTGCTATTCTCGTTAATGGGGGGGCGGCAAAGGCAAATGTTTTCACGAGAATTGCATTAGCGCTTTTTGAGCAAGTTCCGTGGCACGCTGTTCCAGTAATTCGGGTTGAGGCTTTATTGTTACCCCGATGGGCGCCATTTCACATGGATAAGGTCTCGTATTGGTCACGAACGGTCATGGTACCCTTGTTAGTCTTGGCGTCACTTAGGCCCAAAGCAGCTAACCCGCGTCAGGTGAATATTCAAGAGCTTTTTTTAACGCCGCCAGCGGAAGAAAAAGAATACCTCGTTAATCCTACAGGCCATTGGCTGGGTTTGTTGATGCTTGGAATCGACCGATTGGCACATCCACTCCAACGTTTCATTCCTGGTTTTTTAACCCGACGTGCTATTGAAAAGGCAATGCACTTCGTTATCGAACGGCTTAACAGTGAAGACGGCTTAGGTGGAATTTTTCCGGCCATGGCAAATGCGGTCATGGCATTTGAAGCACTAGGGTATGACCGCGATCATCTCCATTATCAAATAGCTCGTGATTCAATTGATAAGCTTCTGGTATTCGACGATGAGAGTGGGTATTGCCAACCGTGCTTGTCACCAGTCTGGGATACGGGACTTGCAGCACATGCACTATTAGAAACGGGTAATGTGGCGGATACACGCGATCTTCAACGAGCAGGGGACTGGTTAGTTCAGCGTCAAATTCTCGATGTTGCTGGTGACTGGGCAGTCAATGCGAGGCACTTGCGACCGGGAGGTTGGGCTTTTCAATACTCGAATGATCATTATCCAGATGTGGACGATACGGCTGTTGTAGTGATGGCTCTTCATCGGTTAAACCCAGAACGTTATCGTGATGCGATTAACCGCGGTGCAGAATGGATAATTGGCATGCAAAGTCGAAATGGAGGATGGGGCGCATTTGACATTGATAATGAGTATTATTTCCTCCAGCACATACCGTTTGCTGACCATGGTGCACTGCTTGACCCTCCGACGGCCGATGTGAGCGCTCGCTGCCTATCGATGTTGGCGCAATTGGGTTACGATAATGACCATAAATCTATGTCGCGCGTTATAAATTATTTGAAGCGCGAACAAGAGAGAGATGGGTCTTGGTTTGGTCGATGGGGAAATAACTACGTCTACGGGACTTGGTCCGTTCTGTGCGCACTGAATGCCGCGGGTGAGAACATGCAAGCCCCATATATTCGTAAAGCCGTGGATTGGTTAAAAGGTCGGCAACAGGCTGATGGAGGATGGGGTGAAGACTGCGCAAGCTACTGGCAACATAGACGGGACGATGTGAAAAGCTCTACGCCGTCTCAAACATCATGGGCGGTCCTTGGACTAATGGCAGCAGGAGAAGAAGCAAGCGTTGCAGTTAAGGGTGGCATTGATTACTTGTTACAAAGTCCGCGTGAGGATGGTAAGTGGCAGGAAGAATATTTTAATGCTGTAGGCTTTCCACGTGTATTTTATCTCCGCTATCACGGGTACAGCGCATTCTTTCCGTTGTGGACTCTTGCCCGGTACCGTAATGTTTCGAGAGCTGCAGGCTCGCTGCCAAAGTTCGGAATTTAAAAGATGCGGGTTGGAGTAGTTTCCGGATTAAAACGCGAGACAGAATGCCTGATCATCGATAACAAGATCCCTGATGATTTGATGGTGTCATATGGCATAGGGCCAGAACTCGCATCGGCTGGGGCTAAGCAACTTATTTTTAAAGGTGCTGATGCTCTTGTTAGCTTTGGTATCGCAGGTGGCACCGCACCGCACATTAAAGTGGGTACGCTTGTTCTTGCAACAGAGGTGTTAACTGGAGTTGATCGAATAAAAACTACGCGCAAGTGGCTTGACGCGCTCGCGGCCCTAGTTACTGATGCTTTGGTTATAGCTGAGGGGCCGATTGCTGGTGTTGACAGAATAGCCTCATCGCCGATTTTGAAAACACAACTAAACACAGAATTGGGTGCCATTGCATGCGATATGGAGAGTCATGCAATTGGAAGCGTGGCTAAAAAATATGGTATTCCCTTCATTGTTATTCGCGTAGTCTCTGATCACTGTCATCGAGAGGTACCGAGTTGGCTTTTAGGCTGCATAAACTCTGATGGCCGCGTGAAATACGGCGAGCTCACAGCCGCTTTGGCACGCAGACCATGGTGTATCGTAAATTTGCTCAGTCTGGCATGTGAGACAAGGAGAGCTTTTAGAGTACTATGCCGCGTCGCTCGCTTGGCGGGCCCGAGCCTCGGTTTTACCCAAAACCCCTAATTTAGTCTCTTCTTCATCGCGCTTTTGCGTCATCGTTTTTACAAGCCCTTCAAAAACGTATTCGGCGTGTCTTTGATTAGCTAGTTCGATTTCAGGTGCCATTTCACCTGTGGTGCGAACACCTCTGATAAACACAGAGAGAGCCTTCAAAGGGTGCGCGATCATATCTGCAACGGCCGTTGCTTCATACCCGCAATGAACCATACAATTTGCACACTTTTCATAGTTACCCGTGCCATAGGCTTCCCAATTTGTCTCTTCCATAAGGTCTTGGAAGCTTGATGCGTATCCTTCAGATAAAAGATAGCAAGGCCGTTGCCACCCGAAGATATTGCGCGTTGGATTTCCCCACGGTGTACAGTTATAGCTTTGGTTTCCAGCAAGAAAATCCATAAATAAAGTTGACTGACTAAATCTCCATACTCTAGCCTCAGCCCGACTGAGGATATCACGGAATAGTTGCTTAGTTTTACGACGATTAAGAAAATGATCTTGGTTGGGCGCCCGTTCGTAGGCGTACCCCGGTGATACCGTTATGCCCTCTACCCCGAGATCATTCATACAAAAATTGAAAAACTCCGCCGCTTCATCAGCCGACATTTGGTCAAAGAGAGTGCAGTTCACGTTGACGCGAAACCCGCGTTTTTTCGCTTCACGAATTGCGGAGACAGCTGTGTCAAATGTTCCCTCTTGATCAACAGCCTTATCGTGATGTTTACGCATTCCGTCCAGATGAACAGAGAATGTTAAATATGGCGTAGGTGTGAACTTATCGAGTTTCTTCTCGAGAAGCAGTCCATTTGTGCAGAGATAAACAAAGATTTTACGTTGAGTGATACCCAACACAATGTCTCTTATTTCCCGATGGATAAGAGGTTCACCCCCGGGAATGGAGACGATTGGCGCACCACACTCATCAACCGCTTCTAGACATTCCTCAACAGAGAGGCGTTTGTTGAGGATGTTGTTCTCATAATCAATTTTGCCGCAACCGGGGCATGCTAAATTACATCGAAATAACGGCTCCAACATTAGCACTAATGGATAACGGTTAATGCCAAGCAGACGCTGTTTTATGATATAAGTACCAACTCGTAATTGTTGAATAATGGGAACACTCATGGATAAATCCCTTATTCCATTCTGCTGATATTTTCTGAGGGTTTTAAAAGTTCGGTTGGTAGTTTGAAGGTAACGTTTTCTTGAAGTTCTACCAACCTCTCGACTTGCACGTCTCTGAGCTCGGATAAGCGTTCAATGACGCCCTGAACCAAACCCTCGGGAGCGGACGCACCAGCCGTTAAACCTACGGCAGCCACACCCTGAAGCCATGACGGTTCTAAATCTGTGGCGTCAGCTATCAGATAACTAGGCTTGCCAATCGATGTCCCGAGGTCACGTAAGCGATTCGAGTTGGAGCTATTTTGGGCGCCTACAACCAGCAATATATCAACGCTAGGCGCCAATTTGCGAACTGCGTCCTGACGGTTTTGCGTCGCATAGCAGATATCCTTTACGTCAGGGCCCACTATTTTTGGAAAACGGCTTTTAAGAGCTTCGATTACCTCCCGTGTGTCGTCTACACTCAAAGTCGTTTGTGTGACGTAGGAAAGTTCAATTGTATCATCGACATCTAAACTTTTGACGTCGGTAGGAGTATTGACAAGCAAGACACCCCCCGGGATTTGACCTCGTGTTCCCTCTACCTCAGGGTGGCCATCATGCCCAATAAGGATAACTTGACGCCCTTTTTTTACATGATTTTGCCCCTCTTTATGGACTTTAGAAACCAAAGGACATGTTGCATCGACGACTTTAAGCTGGCGTTCATCCGCCGCGTCGACAACACTTGCTGCTACCCCGTGCGCGCTAAAGATAGCGTGAGCGCCTTCAGGGATATCATCTACTTCTTCTACAAAGATGGCGCCTTTCGCACGAAGTGAGTTGACAACATGCTCGTTATGGACGATTTCATGGCGAACATAAACAGGAGGACCATAGCGATCGAGGGCGCGCTCGACTATTTCAATCGCGCGTTCGACGCCAGCACAAAATCCGCGCGGACTTGCCAGCACAATCTTTAGAGTTTTCTGTGACGAAGGCATATTCAACTTTCCAATATTGAGGCCACCCTACCAGTGAAATTAAAACATAAACAGTTAATGGTAAAGGGATGTTAAATCGTCTTTTACAAAATATGTTAGCCGAACACTAGGATTATTGATCGATCTGGAGCAGTTTATTATTTAATGATATTAGTTACAGGAGCAACGGGGTTTGTCGGTTCTGCCGTCGTCCGTGCTTTGTTAGCGCGGGGTGAGCCGGTGCGGGTGCTTGTTCGTCCAACGAGTCCACGCAACAATTTGAGTGGATTGGACGTCGATATTTTCGAGGGTGATTTATTACAGCCGAAGACGTTGGTTCGGGCGGTTGCTGGATGCGAGGCTATTTTTCATGTTGCAGCAGATTACCGGCTTTGGACACGGGACCCGGGCGCAATGTTTCGAACAAATGTAGAGGGCTCTCTGGCACTGTTTCGGGCAGCCGTAGAGGCAGGTGTTAGCCGCTCAGTTTATACGAGCTCGGTTGCGGTGCTAAACAATCACTCCAATAACCCTGGCTATGAAGATGGGCCTGCAGAGTATGCTGATATGATTGGTGTTTATAAACAGTCTAAATTCCGGGCCGAGCAAGCGGTGCAAGCATTTGGTCAAAACTCAGGCGCAGAAATCGTCATTGTAAATCCATCCACCCCAGTAGGACCTCGAGATATTAAGCCGACGCCAACTGGCCGCATTATCGTGGAGGCCGCCCGAGGCAAAATGCCCGCCTTCGTAGATACGGGATTGAATATCGTACATGTTGACGATGTAGCCGAAGGACATCTTTTGGCTTTTGATAAAGGCGTTCCCGGCGAGAGATATATATTAGGAGGGCAGAACATGACACTTCGAGAAATTTTGGCAGAGGTTGCAAAATTAACGGGAGGTAAGCCACCGACATTGAAGCTACCTCATAACTTGGTTATGCCGATAGCAATTTTTGCTGAGTTGTGGGTCCGGCTAATTGGCGGGGACGAACCATTTGTGACGGTAGATGGGGTTCGGATGGCCAAGAAAAAAATGTATTTTTCTTCTGCAAAAGCGGAGAGAGAGTTAGGATATACGCCCCGGCCCGCCACACATGCGTTAGCGGACGCAGTCAAATGGTTCAGTAAAAATGGTTATCTTGCAAGTTGAGTCCCAAAGGAAATCGTTGGCCTGTTATTTATTTTTAAACACTTACGGAACGCTAGTTATGGAAATTAGGGCCTACACACAATGAGAGCATTAATGTTAGCAGCGGGTCTCGGTCGACGCCTTTTTGGGGATGAGAACAAAAATTTACCAAAGGGCTTATTGCGTTTTAATGGGGAATCTTTAATTGCCCGGCACATTAAGTTTTTGCAATATTTTGGGGTTGAAAGCTTAACTTTAGTGGTTGGCCATCGCAGAAATGATCTCGTCAACGAAGCTCTCGCTATTGCAAAAGATGGTTTCATCGATTGGGTGCATAACCCAAGATACCGGGAAGGCCCTATCCTTTCCTTGGTTATGGGCGCCGAGGTCCTGCAATCTGGTAATGACGTTTTATTTATGGACGCGGACGTTCTTTACCATCCGGACTTATTGAGAAATTTACTGGGATCGCCCCATAGCAATAGCCTATTGATTGATCGCATTATTAGGTCTGATGACGACCCGGTAAAAATTTGTCTTAGGAATGATCGCATCGTTGATTTTGGTAAAATTATTGACGTTGAGTATGACGAAGAGTGCGAGTGGCCCGGCTTCATGAAAATGGATGGTCGAATTGCGTATTTGGTTCTTGAAGCGGCTAAAAGTATTATTGCCAAAGGCGAAATAGAGGGCGCCTATGAACGTGCATTTTCTGGCGTGCTAAGGTCTGAGCCAGAAGGCACGTTTAACTATGTGGATATTACCGATATACCATGGATCGAAATTGATTACCCCAGTGATCTTGAAAAAGCCAAGGGTCAAATTTTTCCCAGTATCAGTAATGTTGCTAACGGTTGACTACTAGACGGAATAGAAAATGCATTCACCTAAACCTTGAACACGTATGTTTTGTTCGGATTTCGATCAATATCAGGTGGAAAGTTTGCGTGTTTGTCCGAATAATATTGTGCCATGTGCTGGCCGGTCGAGAGGCGGTTATAGGTAGCGTAGTAAATACGTCGAATGCTATCACTTAAATTAGGCTCGGACTTATGGGGCGTAAAGCAGTCAAAAAAAATAATATCGCCTGGTTCAGTTGGATAGGCATGGAAATCCATTCCCTTCATGTCTTTCTCCTTCAAAGGCTCCCATGTGCGAAAAACTCCTTGATGATGGTGGCCTGCGCTCAACTCTAGACACCCATTTTTAATCGTTGCCGCATCTATACTTACCAAGGCGCTAATGAAGAAGTCCGCATATATACCCCAGCCGGCCTGAGAGTCTTGATGTGCCTTAAAGCCGTCACCGCCCGGCATTTTAAAATTGATTTTTTCTTTAAATAGGGCAGCTTCTTCCCCGAGTAATTGACCCACGGGGCGAGCTAAGGCTTGCGTTAGGCTCTCAAAGCCCGTGTGGAAAGGTGCGATGTTCTCGATGCGCCCAACTAAATCAACATTATGGTCTTTTCGGCTTATCTCGTGATAAACCCAATGCTTCCCGGTTTCTTCGGGTCGAGACAGCATTTCATCGCTCCAATCTGAAAGTAATGAAATGTCTTCACGGGAGAATGCATCACGAAGGATAAAAAAACCATTCTCGTGAAAACATTTGACCTGCGGATCGGTCAATTTTGGAATCCTAAACATCGATTTTTTAGTCCGTGTGTTATAAAATTTATAGCACTATAGTGTATCGAATTTTTGGGATGAAAAAAACGAAAAATGAAGGGTCCAGTTAGAATGCAAGTGGGGCAAATTAGCTCTGAGAAAAATAAATTTACAATACTGCGAGAGCTACTGCAGTCTCCGAACTTAGAATTTATTATGGAGGCTCATAATGGGCTCTCTGCAAAAATTGTTGAGGAGACCGGTTTTAGAGGCATCTGGGCATCTGGGCTCTCTATGTCCTCCGCATTGGGCGTACGAGATAATAATGAGGCCTCTTGGACACAAATTTTAGAGGTCCTCGAATTCATGTCTGACACGACACGTATTCCAATTTTAGTGGATGGCGATACTGGTTGGGGTAATTTTAACAATATGCGCCGTGCTGTGACTAAGCTTTGCCAACGCGGTGTTGCGGGGATTTGTATCGAAGATAAACTATTTCCAAAGACCAATTCTTTTATCGGTGACGGTCAACCTTTAGCGAACCGTGATGAATTTTGTGGCAAGATAAAAGCGGGGAAGGATAGTCAATTAAACAGTGATTTCTCTATCGTCGCGCGCATAGAGGCGCTGATTTCTGGATGGGGAATGGACGAGGCTTTGAAACGAGCAGAGGCCTATCATGCAGCCGGCGCCGATGCAGTCCTGATTCATTCGAAAAAAGCCGTAGCTGATGAAGTTTTGCAGTTCACAAGGGAGTGGGGCGGCCGTTGTCCAGTCGTAATAGTGCCAACAAAATATTTTGACACGCCTACAGATGATTTCCGAGCGGCAGGAGTGTCTCTAGCAATTTGGGCAAATCATAACTTACGGTCAGCTATCGGTGCCATGCGAGAGGTGTCTCGTAGAATATATCGTGATGAGAGTATATCGGGCATTGAAAAACAAGTAGCTTCTGTTGCAGATGTTTTTGAGATCGCGGACAGCGACGAATTGGTAGAGGCTGAGAGCCGGTATCTTCCGACTGACAAAAACGCTCTCGGTGCAATAGTTTTAGCGGCTTCTCGAGGTGCTGCGCTTGGGGAACTCACAATAGATCGACCGAAATGCATGATTGATGTTCGAGGACAGCCTTTACTGCGACGTTTGACCAGTATTTTCAAAAACGCCGGCATTCGTGACATCACAGTCGTGCGAGGCTATAAAAAAGAATCTATCAATATCCCCTGTATCAAAACTGTTGATAATGACAGGTTTGCATCGACCGGTGAGGCGGCAAGCTTAGCTTGTGCTGCTGACAAAATCATTGGTGCCACGGTGATAGCATATGGCGATATTTTGTTCCGGCAATATTATCTCGATCAGTTGATGGAATTAAATGCAGACATTGCTATTGCTGTCGACGCATTATGGGAGACACGCCAAGTGCGCTCGACGGGCGCAATTAGAGATTTTGTCGAGTGTTCGCGACCGTTTTCAGGTGACTATCTTGATGACGAACCAGTTTCTCTGATCCGCATGGCTAATGATGTTGAAGAAGGTTACGTGCACGGTGAATGGATTGGACTTTCTCTTCTCTCCGCCAAAGGCAGTGAATATTTGCGACAAGCTCTGGATGATTTGCGAGTCGGCGACTCGTTGAAATACGCAACATTGCTTGATGTTTTCTCGCATATGGTTAATTACGGCCTTGATGTGCGTGTCTTGTATGTCCCCGGGCAGTGGTTGGATGTCGACGATGTCTCCGATTTGTCGGCGGCTGGGCGGTTCGTGTGATCTCGGCGGCTGATTTTCTTGATCCAGTGCGGGAGGCTGGATACGACTTTTTTACGGGCGTTCCGTGCTCTTTTCTCACGCCTTTAATCAATCAAGTGATTACGGACAAAAGGTATAGATATGTTGGTGCGAGCAGTGAGGGGGAAGCGGTAGCGATTGCCTCTGGGGCTTGGTTGGCGGGTCGTGAAACCGTTTTTATGTGCCAAAACTCAGGGCTTGGAAACGCCGTTAATGCTCTGACATCTCTCAATTACCCGTTTCGTATTCCGACATTGGCTATTATTACTTGGCGGGGAGGGCCAGGCCTAAGGGATGAGCCTCAGCATGAACTCATGGGTCGTATTACGCCTCATTTATTGGATGTAATCGAAGTCCCACACTGCTCGTTTCCCAAGCAAATGGCTGAAGTAACCGATAAGCTTTTAGAAGCTATGAACACACTTAAGCAGTCGAGACGGCCGTTCGCTTTCATTATGGAAAAAGGGGATGTGATCGAAAACAAAGTAGACCCCGCGACTGTGGCCTCCCCGGTCACCGGGACCGTCGAGCATCATCAAACTTCCAAAACATCGTCTCGGTTCGCGGCATTAGAACGCCTTTTGGCATCGGTTCCGGAGGATGCTGGCATCATTTCAGCTACAGGAAAATGCAGTCGTGAACTATTCACCATCGCAGATAGACCGCAGCATTTGTATCAAGTTGGATCCATGGGGTGTGCGGTAGCGATGGGATTGGGTGCGGCGTTGAACACTAACAAACCAATCGTAGTAATTGACGGCGACGGCGGTGCTTTGATGAAACTTGGAGCTTTTGCGACTGTAGGTGCATGTGGCCCGAAAAACCTGATACACGTGGTGCTGGACAATGAGACATACGACTCGACCGGAGGACAGCCAACTACATCCGGAGGAGTTGATTTTGCTGTTATCGCAACTGCTGCAGGGTATTCAAATGGTTATCGGTGTGACAGTTTGGATGGATTTGAGAGTGTGATGAGGTCAGCATTTTGTCGCCCGGGCCCTCATCTCATCCACTTAAAAATCAAACCTGGTTCACGGTCTAATCTCGGCAGACCGACAATAGGACCGGATATAGTAGCGACCCGATTTAAAGATTTTTTAGCGGCTGTCTGTATTTAAAGACCGTTACTTAGTTGTGACCTGTCTCTTTCATCTACCGCCAATAAAATCAAGATCGCAAGCGTAGTGAGGCGAGCACTAATTTGATACCCATAATCTGCTATTAACCTTTCGATTGTAAAAAAGGGTGGAGTCAGGGTTGGCATTTCCGTCGAGGCAGAACTGCGTGGGCGTGACTATTTTCGCTTTGAAGTTTGTCATCGTCGAGCGAACAATTAAGTTCGCTCCTAAAAACGGTACGTTGTAAAAGAAAGTTGTTTGCTGTCAGGTTGCTCATGGAAACTCTTTTTGCAAGATATATACATTGTCTCGAGAAATGGGTGGTTTGGGTTTCTCGCTACTCTGCAGTTGTGATAACCGTTGTAATCTTGGCTACTATTGCAGCTGGATGGCATTTTACCTCTGAGATCACCATCAACACAGACACAAGTGACATGTTAGCTGAAGATGTTCCATTCCGGCAATTCTCTAGTGAAATTGACTCTGCTTTCCCCAAGCAACAAGGCACATTAATTGTAGTGATTGACGGGAAAACTGCTGGGCTCGCCGATGATGCGACTCTGCGTCTAGGAGAGAGATTACGGGCGCGTTCTGATGTTATTGCTGATGTGTATGACCTGCGTGGCGAGCCCTTTTTTCGCAGGCACGGATTTTTATACCTTGACATTGTCGAGTTGTATTCACTCGCTGATGATTTGGCTGAGGCTCAACCATTTCTTGGGGTGTTGTCGCGGCAACCAAATTTGGCCGGGTTTTTTCATGCAATAGGCCTAGCTATCGATGAGGTTGAAAAAACAGATAACACAATACCTATTATACTCTCTGAACTTTTCCTTGAAGTGTCTGAAGTTGCGTTAGCACAGGCGGAGGGGCGATTTCATATTTTTCCATGGGCGAAATTTATGGGTGGGAATACAGGCAAGGCTGCGACAAAATCAGACCGACGTCGATTTCTTATTATCAAACCGAAATTGGATTTTTCCTCATTAGAGCCGGCCGTCGATGCTATGGGCATCATCCGGGCCGAGGCTGAATTCTTAAATATCAATTTAGACAATGGACTTAAATTGAGACTAACCGGTTCTGCAGCTCTTGAACAAGAAGAGTTGGCGAGTGTCGAGAAGGGAATGGGGTTAGCGGCGTTTCTATCTTTAACGCTCGTTCTTGGTATTTTAGTTTTTGGTTTACGGTCCGTGAAAATGATTTTTGCCATTCTTGCCGCCTTGATCATAGGTTTAGTTTGGACATCGTTCGTTGCGGTTATGAGTGTTGGCTCGTTAAATCTTATCTCAGTTGCCTTTGCTGTTTTATTTATTGGTCTAAGTGTTGATTTCGGTATTCATTATGGCCTGAGATATAAAGAAGTTTGCCTGAGAGGTAATAACAACACTGAAGCCTTAATCATTGCGATGCGAGGCGTTGGCGAGGCTTTGACGATGTGCGCATTGAGCGCAGCAATATCTTTTTTCGCATTCCTCCCAACCGACTATGTCGGTTTAGCAGAGTTGGGCGTGATTGCCGGTAGCGGCATGTTTATCGCTCTTTTTGTAAATTTCACCGTGTTACCGGCTTTGTTATCGATCATGTCAACCCAAGGCCAAATTTTTAGCACACCTCCGATTTTGGGTGAGTGTGTAAACCAAAAGAGCTTCTTATCCAGCCGTGGCTTGGCTCAAATAATTTGTTTAGGTGCCTCGGTCCTTACACTCGGCGCCGTATTCTTAGCGCCTAACTCTGTTTTTGATTTTGATCCATTGAATCTGAAAGACTCTGGCACCGAGTCTGTATCAACGCTGCAGGATTTGATGGAGGGTGGTGATCAAAATTATTATTCGGCGGAGTTTTTAACGCCTAACATCGGTACCGCAAATGAAATTGCAGAAAAATTACGTGGGTTGGCAGAGGTAGAAAAGGTTGTAACACTGCAAAGTTTTGTCCCAAAAAATCAAGAGGAAAAATTTCAAGTCATAAACGATATGGCGTTATTTTTAGGCACATCCTTGGGTGTGCCGTCAGAGAAGACTAATCTAGATGCCTATGATCGCCGTTTTGCCTGGCAAAAACTTGATGACAAATTATCTCGGCTTATAACCGGAGATCCCATGGTAACGAGTCAGTTTACACATGAAGTAAATAGAATGCGAAATGCGATGGCCCATATGATGAGCGGAACGGCTGAGACCATGTATCTATTTGAGAAACGGCTAATCACTGGTTTGGATGGGCGGTTAAAAGCGCTCAAGAATGCACTAAATCCGGATCCAATCGACCTAGCAGCTTTGCCGTTGAGTTTGCGTGAGAGATGGATCGCAAAAGATGGTCGTGCCTTGGTCGAGGTCGTCCCTGCGAAAAATTTACAACAGCACGAAAACCTCATAGAGTTTGTTAGTGCCGTTAGAGGCCTAGCGCCTCGTATCTCCGGTGCTCCAGTGACAGTGATGGAGGCGGGGCGGACGGTGCTCGATGCATTTGTTGAGGCTGGTGTGATAGCTGTAATAGGTATTTGCTTTATCTTAACTATCGTGCTCCGGCGAGTTAGAGATGTATTTTTGGTATTTGTGCCAGTAGTTTTAGCTGGGCTGTGGACAGTGGCAGCTAGCGTTATTGCAGGATTAGCTTTTAATCTGGCAAATGTAATTGTTCTTCCACTCTTGTTTGGTCTGGGAGTTGCGGGCTCAATTCATCTGGTTGCTCGGGCTCGCACGGATGGTGCTGCCGTCATGAAAACATCTACTCCACGTGCGGTTATTTTGAGTGCGTTCACCACTATTGGTTCATTTGGTAGTATTTCTCTCTCAAGTCATCCCGGAACAGCGAGTATGGGGTTACTGCTAACTGTTGCTATTTCATTTACCATGGTCGCAACTTTGGTTTTCTTACCTGCTTTAATGCGGCTGCTCTCACCCAGATGACTAAATTAGGTTTTATTCCCCAAAAGTTAATTGGTTAGCCTTCTCATTGAGCATTGAGATTAGTTTTCGAACGCCCCCGCTCTTTAAAATTCTTCGATATTCTGACCGACGCACGGCCAGCTCACTGATACCAAGATCTAAAATCACGTCAATGATCCGCCATTTGTCATCGATACGCTTCACAACATAAATAAGTTCTAAATTGTCGCCACTGGGGTTAATGAGCTTGGTTTCTACTAAACGGGTAGCTTGAGGGCCGTCCTTGACGCGGATAGTTTTGAACTTTTGGCCAGAAAAAGCAGTAAAGCGGCTGGCATAGGTACTTATACTAATTTTTGAGAAAGCGTCGACAAGTGCCAGCTTTTCCTTTTCACTTGCTCTGTGCCAGTATCCACCTGAGGAGACCCTTGTCATGAGACTTAAATCGAAAGTCTCTGATAAGATTGGTGCTAATTTCGTATAACGGCCTTTAAAGCCGAGTTTTTGAGCATTTTTCATGACAACGATAAGGGTATTATGGAGGGTATCAACTAAATCCCTGGGGGATCGCTTTGCCTCAGCGGTTAAGTAAGCGGACTCGGCGCAAGTAATAACTCCTAATACAAGTAGTATGATGGTTACTTTGGAGATCATGAAAAAATGAAGGAGTGGCTTTATGTGCGACATACTGTGGTTTTACCACCGGTTGTAACTATTCAGAGATGAGTTCATTTGCTTTATTATTTAACAATAATATAAGACCTGGGACACCCTGTTTATGCAGGACCTGACGGTATTCAGATCGTCGGACTTTTAATTCACTGATGCCACTATCCAAGATTACGTCAATCAAACGCCAACCAATTTTAAATTTTCGAGCAATGTAAGCGATAGAAATGTTCGCTCCATCTGATGTCGTTAATGTGGTGGTTACAACAGTGGTTTTCTGGGGGCCGGGTCTCTCATCGTTGATCTTGAAAACCTCACCGTTATACCCGCTAAAAAGCGTGGCTAAAGTTGCGATACTCATCCTGCGAAAAGCCATTACTAGTTCGTCGCGATCTTCCTTAATGGCTCGCTGCCATTGATTCCCGCTGCTAATCTGGGCCATCAGTGACATGTGAAATGTTCGATCGATAACTGGCGCCAAACGATCGTAACGATCGGCGACGGGCAAACTTTCGGCAATTTTCATAACTTTAACGAGGTCATTTTGAAAGGACTGCACAAGGTTTCGTGCGCCATGCGACTCGGACATGGAGATCGAGGGAAAAGCCAGAAAAAGCAGAAATAAAAAAGCTGATAGCTGACTCAAAAACTTGAAAGAAAGTTTTGGCTGATACTCCATATCGGTACCTCCTAAATTTTTTTCCCCTAAAAAAGCCAGCGATCTCCGCGATTCGACACCTATAATGCCATCGTCGCGATCATTTTGCAAAAATACCACAACGATGCAAAAATGATAATTACAAGGTTGCGGCGAAACCTATCTTGCCCTAAACATTGTGTGTAACAGTTGGAATAGAAGCGCCAACCGTCTTGTTAAGTAATTTAGAGCATTCAGGCGCAAGGAAATTTTAGAGTGGCTACTAAGGCAATCACAGGATACACATTGTTAGCTTTTCTGGCTAGCATAGCCGTTGGCACATTAAGTGCGTGGAAGCCCTCCTTGTCCGCCGAGGTGCGCGGTCCGTGGGAACCCCAAGTTGCAGCTGTAGTTGGTGACAACGGAGTTAATGATCCTATCGAGCCTGTAAACCGAGCGATATTCGGTTTCAATCGCGTCATACACAATAATGTTTTGGGCCCAGTAGCCCGTGCCTACAACGACCACGTTCCAGCTGATATGCGCCTCGGTATTGGTAATTTTTTAAACAACCTTTCAAGCCCGATCACTATGGCAAACCATGTATTGCAAGGGGACATAATGGGCGCACTGCATGTATTTGTTCGACTTTTTATAAACTCCACGATAGGAATAGGAGGTATGGCTGACGTGGTGAGTGAAGTTGACGGTGAGGCCAGAGATGAGGATTTTGGCCAGACCTTAGGTGTGTGGGGAATGGGTGAAGGATTTTATTTAGTTTTACCGATTTTTGGTCCCTCCAGCCCTCGCGATACAATTGGAAAATTTCTGGTTGATGGATATTTTGATCCCTTTGGACTTTACGTTGAGAACACAAACAGAGATGCGTGGGAATATTCGGAAACTGCGGCGAGTGGTGTCGATGAATTTGCCGGCGTAGTTGACGAGTTAGAGCAAATTGAAAAAACATCGGTAGACTATTACGCCGCCATCCGAAGTTTATACCGCCAAAAGCGGAAGTCATTGATTTCCAATGGCAAAGCCCTTGATCTCCCGCCAATCCCAAATCTCAGCTACAACATCGTGCCCGAGGACTTCGGTCAATCGGTTGCGGGTGTCGAATCAAACCGCGTTCCAGCGGATTAATCTTCCAGAAACCTATGCACTCCGAACTCACACGCTAAAAAGTTGTGACTTGGAGAAGAACAAAAAGACAACACTCTTGACAAGGCGTTTTGGAGTACTATATGTTTGGAGTATGTTTGGTGCCGCTAGGACTAGGTCAGTTGAAGGTAGATATCACAACAATTGGTATTTGCCCTTTTGAAACCGCCTCACTTTGGGGGCCATTATTTGGCAGGCTATATTTTGGAGGCTCAGTGCGTACATATAATACCCTTGGCAGGATAAATTCTTTTTTGTTTTCTAGAGAAAAGCAAGCACTAAAGATGTAAGTTGAGTGTCATCGGTGGTGAAAAGGGTGGCGGATGAGAAAACACGGACAATTTTCAAGACTTTTTAAGTTTATTTGTTAAATAAAGGTTCGAGCAGAGATAATTATGGCAAATATTGCATTTCCCGCAGTACCTATAGAGGGCGGATTAGCACGTTACTTTCGTGAGGTTTGGCAGTTTCCTATTTTGGAACGAGAGGAAGAGCAAGCTTTGGCAATTCAGTGGCGTGACAAAGAAGATGTTGATGCTGCACACAAACTCGTGACTTCACACCTTCGATTGGTTTGCAAAATTGCAATGGGATACAAGGGGTATGGTCTTCCAATGGCCGATCTTGTATCTGAAGGTAATATAGGATTGATGAAGGCTGTAAAGAAATTTGATCCTGGTAAAGGATGCAGGCTCTCGACTTACGCCATGTGGTGGATAAAAGCCGCGATAACGGAACACATTTTGAAGTCATGGTCACTCGTTAAGCTTGGCACGGTAGCCTCACAAAAAAAATTATTTTTCAGCCTCCGAAGTATCAAAGCGAGATTAGGAGTGACTGACGGTGGAGAACTCAGTGACGAGAACGCTCAACTGGTTTCGGAGCAAACAGATGTTTCTGTCAGCGATGTAATTAATATGAACCGTCGTCTCGGATCGCGGGATATGTCCCTTAATGCGCCCATTTCTCAGGAGGAGGAAACGGCAACGTTTCAAGATACTTTGGTCAGTGATGGCCCAAGCCCTGAGGCGGCTCTTGCTGATGTAGAAGAGTTTGGTTATCGGAATACGATTTTGAAAAAAGCGTTGCAGGACCTACCGAAACGGGAGCGTGAGATTTTTATAGAACGCCGTTTAAGTGAAGAGCCGCAGACACTCGAGGAACTCGGTTCAGTTTATGGCATTAGCCGAGAACGCGTTCGACAGCTCGAGGCACGTGCTTTTGATAAAATTCGAAAAACTGTGCGTGCCGAAGCAGATGCCTTAGGACTTGCACTCGAAGCATCTTAGTTAGCTGGCTCAAGCTAAGCTGATGATCCACTTGTTTACGGATTTCGGTTTGGAAGGTCCTTATATCGGCCAAGTTAAAGCCGTTTTAGCAAGAGAGTGTCCGCGCAATGAAATTGTAGATCTTTTTTCAGATCTACCGCCTTTTAACGCTAAAGCAGCTGCGTATCTCCTTGCAGCTTATGGCCCCTCTAGCAACCAGGGCGACATTGTTATCGCTGTTGTCGATCCGACGGTTGGAAGCGCGCGGGACGGCATAGTTGTTGAAATAAATGGTGTTTGGTACGTTGGTCCAGATAACGGTATTTTTGAGATTTTGTTGCGTCATAGCTCCTGTGTAGCGCGATGTTGGCGGATTGTCTGGCGGCCTAAGGTCGTGTCTCCATCTTTCCATGGACGAGACATTTTCGCACCGGTGGCATCTTGGATTGCTAAAGGCAGCGGGCCTGAGACAGGTAGTGATTCGCGGTTCCTACCAACGGAGGCAAATAAAATCACCCAAAGAAACTGGCCTGATGATCTACCTGAAGTTATTTATATCGACCATTTTGGTAATATGATTACCGGTCTGCGAGGCGCGATGGTCGGCCCGACCGCCATTATCTCTATAAAAGGCATGCAGCTACAAAGACACACCACGTATAGCGATGTTTGCAAAAATGTGCCCTTTTGCTATGACAATGGGAACGGTTTGTTAGAAATTGCTGTAAATCGCGGTCGAGCGGACCAATATTTCAAAGTGGGGGTAGGTGGCGCAGTTTCCTGTACTCACTAATAATTGTTTTTATGGTCTGACATACATCGTTGTCTGGGATACAATAAAGCGGCTTTTTAAAATATAGTAACATGGGCGTATCGGAATAAACTGGATGGCGTGGATCATGTTCGTCAGGTTGAAGTATTAAATATATGTCGTTAAAAGTTAGATTTTGGGGTGTCCGGGGCAGCATAGCGTGTGCGTCTCCAGACCATATGAAATACGGTGGTAATACCAGTTGCATCGAAGTTGAGGCTGGTGATCACACCTTCGTTTTGGATGCAGGCACTGGCATACGTAATTTTTCCAAAGTCATTCTAGAGCGTGATGTCCGGCAGACTCACCTTCTCTTCTCTCATACGCACTGGGATCATATTAACGGCTTTCCTTTTTTCACTCCGGCTTATGATCCAAAGCGTTCAATTACTGTCCGCGCTGGGCATCTTAAGCATCAGGGTGGGGTGAGGAACGTTTTGTCGACACAGATGCATAACCCAATGTTTCCAGTCCCTCTTGAAGCCATGCAGGCAGATCTCACTTTTGTCGACTTTGAGGCAGGGGAGGACTTTGATCTCTATGGTGATGTGAAGATCCGCACTGCCCCGCTCAACCATCCAAATGGTGCTACGGCTTATCGAATTGAGCATAAGGGTAAATCCGTAGTTTATGTCACGGATACTGAGCATATTCCCGGAAAACCTGATCAAAATATTCTTGGTTTGATCGAGGGGGCCGATATGGTGATCTATGATTGTACTTATACTGAAGAAGAATTTCCCGAAAAGATTGGTTGGGGACATTCGACGTGGAACGAGGGCATGCGGCTTTGTCGAGCTGCTAACGCGAAAAAGTTAGCTATTTTTCATCACGACCCCGAGCACACCGATGACTTCATGGATAAACTGGCTGAGGAGGTCCGTGAAGAATGGAGCGGTAATTTCATAGCCCGTGAGAATATGGATATTTTCATAGATTGAAGGGATTACCATTTTAATAATTTGTCTATTTTGAATAAGAGAGTTTTCTGAAGTTTCTTCATTAACTGTCCCGGTCCTATAAAGTCTGCGAAAACCATTGTTGGTGTAAATTTCACTTTAAAAAAAAATTTTCGAAGATAGGGGGATATTTACTTGATTATAATGATATTGGTAAAAATAGAGCCTGCCGTGCTGAGCGGTGAAGAGCTAAACCCTTTTTAATTGACCTTTTTATGTTCCAGTAATCGGGCAATTCCTAATTACGCACACGAACATTTATTTATTGTAGAATAGATTATAAAGCCCGAGTAAATTAGACCTAGGAGATACCGATGTGAAACGACGGCTTACACAATGGTTTAAGATAGATTGTAAAAGAGCGATTTTTTGCAATATTCGCCAATATGACGCTACCTATTTATTTCCTTGGTGTGGGCAAAACTCTAAAGTCCGACCGGGTTTACTTATTTTATCTTGGGACCCGATTAAGAAGATTATTCCATGAGTAAAACTTGGTAAGCAGGGGTTTTAATTGGATGGGGACTCTGTGGGATAAAAAAGTCGGCAGAACCTGATTTAATTTGATATGATTATGACGTAAACGACAACGACGGAAGCCTTTGGGAGATAGTAATGCGAGTATTAAGAGCTGTGTTTTCGATAGACCGGTTAATTGGTTACTCAATCTTGGCAGTTTTTGTCTCCCTAAAGTTTATCGATCCCTATCCCGTTGAATTTCTAAGATTAAAAGTTTTCGATTATTATCAGCAATTAAAACCGCGGCCAATTCCTGCTGCAAAAGACAAGCCGGTAATGATTATCGACATCGATGAAGCGTCCTTAAGTAAGATTGGTCAGTGGCCATGGCCTCGGACAAAAATTGCGGAGTTAGTTGAAAAAACGCGCAGTTATGGTGCATCACTAATAGCTTTCGATATAGTATTTGCCGAGGAGGATAGACTGAACCCCGGGAATATTGTCGGAGCATTATCGGGTTTGGACGAGCAGACAAAATCAAAACTTTTATCTCTGAGAAGTAATGACAGTGTGCTCTCTGATCAACTGAAGCGCTTCCCTGTAGTCCTTGGTCAAGCTGGCAGGCAAGCCAAAGTTGAGGGACAAAAAAGTGAGAAGCCAATCAAAAATACAGTGATGGAGAGGCGTAAGAAGGGAGCCATGAACCCTAGGGTGTTCTTACCAAGTTTTCCCTACATGACAAAAAATATTCCTGTTCTTGAGCGGGGTAATCACCCGGTCTACGGTGGCTTCGGACTTTTCAATGTAATTCCTGACCGTGATGGAATGATAAGAAACGTGCCAGCATTTTTTGTTCACGATTTTTGCGATGAGGCCGGGATAACGAATAAAAAAAAGAAGCGGAAATGTCAGGTGATTTATCCCGGTATTGGACCAGAAATGTTGAGGGTCAATACCTATCTCACCTCAAAAAAACGTAAACCGCGCAGGGCTTTAATGGTAAGTGTTGATCAAGCCGGAATTAAAGAAGTTATTGTAGATAAGAAAACAAAGATTACTACGGATCAATACGGCCGCATTTGGCCCTATTTTTCAGAGATGGATAGCGCAAAGTACGTTCCTGCAGTTGATATTATAGAGGGAAAAGCTGACCCCTCACTTCTTCGAGGGAAAATGACTATCGTGGGTACATCTGCTGTTGGTTTAAAAGATATTAAAGCTGTGCCTACTGAACCTCTGATGCCGGGAGTTGAGGTTCATGCTCAGATTGTTGAAGCGGCTTTGCAAGGAACTTATTTGGAGCGTCCGGGTTATTTTGTTGCCGCGGAGTTAACATTTATTTTTCTCACAGGGCTTATCCTTGTAATCCTAATCCCGTGGATTGGAGCAAAGTGGACGGCAATTGTTTTTGTAGGCTCAATAGTATTCGCAGGTGGTTATTCTTGGCACCTGTTCTCCAGTGACCGACTTCTTCTTGACGCGACCGCTGCTGTCTTAGCGATTACAACAATTTACATGAGTCTTACTTATACCAGTTACGCTCGTGAAGAAGCTAACCGGAAGCAAACGCGTGCAGCATTTTCAAAATATTTATCTCCGGATATGGTTGCACGAGTTGCGGAAAATCCTGATGAGTTAGTTCTCGGTGGAGAGGAGAGAGAACTTACGCTTTTGTTTTGTGATGTCAGAGGCTTCACTCCAATTTCAGAGCTCTTCAGTCCTCAAGGACTTACGGCGCTTATTAATAAGCTCTTAACTCCACTTACCAATCAAATTATGGCCCGAGAGGGCACTGTAGATAAGTACATGGGGGACTGCATTATGGCGTTTTGGAATGCCCCCCTTGACGATCCAAATCATGAGAGAAACGCATGTTTATCTGCTCTTGCGATGTTAGCAGAAATGGACCCTCTAAATGATAAATTGGAGCAAGAAGCTAAAGAAGAAGGCCGCCCACATTTACCACTAAAAGTTGGCCTTGGTCTTAATTCAGGGCCATGTGTTGTTGGCAACATGGGTTCAGACCAGCGTTTTGACTATTCTGTTCTTGGAGACACTGTAAACCTCGCGGCGCGCTTAGAGGGGCAAAGTAAGGGATATGGAGTGAGAATTGTGCTCGGGCCAAATACAGCGGAAAAGGTCACAGACCTTGCAATTTTGGAATTGGATAACATCAAGGTTAAGGGCAAAACTGAGGCCGTACAAATATTTGCACTATTCGGTGACGAAGAGATGGTACCCACTGAGTTTTTTCAAACCCTAAAAACAAAACACGAGGGGCTGCTCGAACTTTATAAAGCACAAAAGTGGGACGAAGGCCTTGAAGCCGCTAAGGATTGTCGAGCCTTTGCGAAAGACGCACCATTTGAGATCGATGGATTTTATGAACTCTACGAGACAAGGTGCATAGAATACAAGGCAGTGCCACCTGTCCCTCTGGGAGAAGAGTGGGACGGGGTATTCACAGCCACAACTAAGTGAATGTTTGGAGTGAAATTACTTATCGGTCATAACCCATACTCCATCCCACGATTTTGGATTTTGTTTCTTCATAATAGTGCAACGATCTATATAAGTGTCGGATAATTTGTCAGCGGGATTTGCCTTAAGACACTCTTTGAATGACTTGATTGCCTTATCCCAGTTTCCGCTCTTGTACAGTTCTCGCCCTTCGTTGAAATGATTAACCGTATCCATCAAGTTGGGAAATGACGATGAGTTATGATAATCTAGTACTTCTCTGACACCTACGGGCTCTGTTTTACCTTTCACGACCACGTCATCAATGTAACGAACTTGGTACGTCCCTTTGAGCTTCTTGTAGGTGTAGTCACTAATCAGAATTCGAGCTGAATATTGTTTGCACGCACTCTCGAGCCGCGCGGCTAAATTCACGCCATCGCCAATCATTGTATAATCCATTCTTTTTGAGGAGCCAATGTTACCTGAAACAACTTTGTCAGTGTTAAGACCGAGACCCATATCTACTGGCATTTTCCCTTCTTTTTCGCGGATTGCATTCCAATCCCACAACCGTGAAATCATATTAATCCCGGCACGCACGCCTCGATCTTCATCGTCTTCATTTGCGACAGGAATACCAAAACCTGCCATAATTGCGTCGCCTATGAATTTATCAACCATCCCACCTTGTTCACTGATAGCCTCAACCATTATGTCAAAGTACTCGTTCAAAAGAGATACGGTTCCTTGAGCACCCAAGGTCTCTGTAATGGTTGTGAAGCTTCGAACATCAGAAAAAAGGAGGGTTGCGACTGTTTCCTGGCCCCCCATAATATCTGTACCATCGCTCATAAGCTGTTCTGCGATACCCGGATCTATATATCGCGACATAGTGGATTTCATGCGTTTTTCGTCGGAAATATCCTCAATCATTATTAGCGTACCCAGATGCCCCTGTCCCTGATCCATTCGGCCATCTGGGTCCTGATTCTCTAAAGGTAAGAAACTTAGGTTAGCAGATACGGTGTCAATATTATCGTCTTCGTGTGTTCCTACTTCGAATTCAGTGTCCATTAATAGCTCGTCTTCTTTCGTCTCTTCACACGTTTTAATCTTCTCTAATATCCATGAGCGCCCATTTGTAAAAAAATCCTCAGCAGTTTTACCAATTATATCGAGTGATCGGATCTTTAGAATTTTCAAACCCGCTTTATTGCACGTAATTATTTTGCCCTCATCATCAATCGTAATCACGGCATTTGACATGCTTGTCAGCATGCTGTGATTGTAGGCTCGTTCCTTAGCCACGTCCTCAAATAGCGCAGCGTTTTCGAGCGCTATAGCAACTTGTTGAGTAAATGCCTTCAGCCGCGACTCATCTTCATCAGTGAAGCCGCCACCTTTCTTGTTGAGAGCCTGGGTACAACCGATACATTTTTGATCTTTGTTGATGATGGGCACGCAAAGGATAGATTGTGTGAAATATCCTGTCTGTTTATCAAAGCCAGGATTGAAACGGAGATCCGCATAGGCGTATGGAATATTGACGGTTTCTCTAGATTGAAACACCGCTCCTGCAATCCCTGCATCGTTTGGTAGCCGGATTTCTCCAATCCCATCGCCCATCGCAACTCTGGAGAAAAGTTCATTAGTCTTTGGATCATTGAGAAATAGTGTTGAACGATCCGCATTTAGCATTCTCGTGGACTCCACCATAACCCGTTGCAGTAATGAGCCTAGGTCAATTTCGGCTGTGACGTCTGAGACGATATCAAGAAATTGCATCTCCTTCTCACGTGATTTGACCATCTCTTCCATGCCCTGAGCATTTTGTAGAGATACTGCAGCTTGTGCAGTAATTGCCTCCACTATATCCAGATCTTCTTTAGTGAACCGACCTCTTTTTTTATTAAGAATTTGGATCACGCCGATTACGTCATTTCGAACAGTGCGGACCGGAGCGCAAACGATATTCTTCGTTACATAACCTGTTTGCTCATCAATTTTTGTATTAAAGCGCTTGTCCTCATAAGCGTTATGAATAATTTCTCCTGCGCCTGACTGAAAAATTGAGCCTGCAATACCTGTCGTATTTAGAATTCTGATTTCACGGGTTAGTTCTCCCTGAGCCACCCTTGAATATAGCTCTCCGGTAAGTGGGTCATTCAAAAACAAGCTGCCTCTATCCGCCCCTAATTCCTTGGTGGTCATTTCTATTAATGTCCAAAGAATTTCACTTAAATTCTTCAAGCCAGCGATCTTTCGGGTCACGGACAATAGCATTTCCGTTTGATGGAGTTTAGCCGCTGTGCGTTCCAATTGCGTACTTAAATCTGCAGGAGTAGGTGGTTTAGCCATTCTTTATATCCAATTCTTCTCTTAGCTTCTCTATAGTTTCTTTTAAATGGCGGTGTTCATCAACCGTTTCTAATTTTTGTTTTTGAAATTTAGCCTCATATTCAAACTTTTGGCTCTCTAGCGCGTCTCGCAACCGGGTTGAAGTCAGCTTTAATTGCTGAATTTCATCGGCAGAGCGTTGCACAGCCTGCTGAACAGCCGCATCTTTTTCGAATCTCAGGCTCTCGAGTTCATCGCGTAGGCTGGTTGCGGTATTTTTAAGTTGTTGAATTTCATCGGCAGAGCGTTGCACAGCCTGCTGAACAGCCGCATCTTTTTCGAATCTCAGGCTCTCGAGTTCATCGCGTAGGCTGGT
>NZFO01000012.1 GCA_002690705.1 Magnetovibrio sp.
TGATTGATTGATTGATTGGTTTTTACTGAATTATTACATGTTTGGATAATTAGGCCCACCCCCGCCCTCGGGTACAACCCAATTAATATTCTGAGTCGGGTCCTTAATGTCACATGTTTTACAATGCACGCAGTTCTGGGCATTTATTTGTAAGCGTTTAGTGCCCTCGGCCCCATCTGTATCGGCGAGATATTCATACACTCCAGCGGGACAAAAGCGAATTTCTGGCCCAGCATATACCGCTAGATTGGTTGCCACAGGCACACATTGTTTCTTTAACTGCAGGTGAACTGGTTGGTCTTCCTCGTGGTTCGTAGATGAAAAGGATAAATTTGTCAGTTTGTCAAACGTGATCTCACCATCCGCTTTAGGGTAATCGATCTTTGGGACAGAGGCCGCGGGTTTTAGTTTCTGATAATCTTCAGTGTGCCCGAATGTCCAAGGTAACAAAAAGCCAAGGCCCAAATTATTCAACCATAGGTCAAAGCCAGAGTAGAGTGTGCCAAGTTTGACGCCAAATTTTGTTAATGCAGGCCGGGCATTGCGGACTTTGAACAAATCCTCGTACACCCATGACGTTCTAAAGGCGTGCTCGTAGGTTGCCAACACGTCATTAGCACGGTCTTGACTCAGCGCCTCAAAAGCCTCCTCAGCAGCCAGCATCCCCGTTTTCATTGCATTGTGCGTACCTTTGATGCGCGGCACATTAACAAAGCCCGCCGTGCAACCGATTAAGCAACCCCCGGGAAAGGTAAGTTTCGGTACCGCCTGCAAACCTCCCTCGTTAATGGCACGCGCCCCATAAGCGACTCTCCTTCCACCAACTAGCATGGGCCGGATGGCTGGATGGGTCTTGAAGCGCTGCATCTCCTCGTAAGGAGATAAATAGGGATTTTCGTAATCTAAAGCTGTTACAAGTCCTATTGCGACCTGGTTATTTTCTTGATGATAAATAAAGCCCCCGCCGACCACACGACCAAGTGGCCACCCTTGCGTATGAATAACCCGCCCCTCTGAATGATTTTGAGGATTAATATCCCATAATTCTTTGATTCCGATACCATACGTTTGCTTTTGACGCCCCTTTCGTAGATCAAATTTTGCGATTAGCTGTTTAGACAGACTACCCCGGCAACCCTCCGCAAAAAAAGTGTATTTGGCATGTAATTCGACACCCCGTTGATAATTAGGGCCCGCGTTCCCATCTCGCCCAACTCCCATATCCCCTGTGGCAATGCCCCTTACAGCGCCCTCCTTGTTAAACAAAACTTCAGCAGCGGCAAAACCAGGATAGACCTCAACGCCTAATGCTTCTGCCTGCTGTCCCAGCCAACGCGTCAAATTGCCAAGAGATAATGTGTAGCATCCATCGTTGCTCATTAATGGTGGAAGAAGGTAATGCGGTATGGAGGACTTTTTTGTCTCCCCCATCAACCAATGTTGGCTATCGGTAACCAGCACCCCGCTTGGAGCCCCCATATCTCTCCATTCAGGAATCAACTCATTCAATGCAATTGGATCAAAAACAGCACCAGATAAAATATGTGCCCCTATCTCAGATCCTTTTTCGACTACGCAGACGTCTAGTTGACGTTTTTGCTCCCCAGCCAGTTGCATTAGCCGAATTGCAGCGCTAAGTCCTGCCGGCCCACCACCGACTATAACAACATCAAATGGCATAACCTCGCGTTCGGTATTTAGGTGTGTCATCTCATTTGCCTTATGCATCTCTGGTGTCCACGTTTACTGCGCATCGTCCAGACTCCGATATTTAAATAAATGTAGTCGCGTTATTTACCATGCTTTAGCATCCAGTCCATACGGGATTTTAAATTCTCCCGATATCAGCAAGAGACTAGACCTAACGGGAGGGTTTTTGCTACCTTAAGATAATGGTTAACCAGAGCAATGTTAGTAAAAAGATTCAGATGAGAGCCTCAATCGAATGGCATCAGCTCGTAGGCGTCAACGAGGCTATTGCACCCACCCCTCAGAATAGGTTGGCTGTGAAGCAACCGCCCGCAGATCCAATACCGCTGCAGCCGTCTCCGTCTGACCACACGCACGAAGTACTTGCATCTCCCAAAACTTTACCGAGAAGCAGCGATCAACCTAAAAAGTCGGCAATCGAGCTGGCTGCAACCGCAAACACCTTGAGCGCGTTGCGAAGATCACTCGAGAGTTTTGAGGGTTGCACGTTGATGAAGACCGCAACGAACCTAGTCTTCGCAGACGGGCAAATAGGCTCAAAGATTTTATTTATCGGCGAAGCCCCCGGCGCCGAAGAAGACCGCGAAGGCGTGCCGTTCGTTGGACCCAGCGGACGACTTCTGGATAAGATGCTTGCATCAATAGAACTTCGTCGTTCCGATGTGATGATTTCTAACCTTGTATTTTGGCGCCCGCCAGGCAATCGAACGCCAACGCAACAAGAGGCGGCCATTTGCATGCCATTTGTCGAGAGACTGATTGAATTGGTTTCCCCACAAATCTTAGTTCCGCTTGGTGGACCAGCAGCAAAATCGCTTCTTGGACAAACACAAGGCATTGGTCGTCTCCGGGGAAAATGGTACAATTTTGAAACTTCTCGCACACCGTACCCTATTCCTTCCACCCCAATATTTCATCCGGCGTATTTGTTAAGGACACCGATGCAAAAACGTACCGCTTGGAGTGATTTGCGTCTTATCCGTAATAAATTAAATAGCGCTCAGCATACCTAGATACTTCGTTAAGCTGCGCAAAATTGACGTGAGGTGTCGAGGCGTATATATGGTGGCAACGATGTTTAAAGGCTCCAAATTCGATCATCAAAAAATGTTTAAAGTATTGTGGGATCACTATCGTTTGTATGCTCAGCCATACCCAAAGTATTTAAATCTATTAATATTTTGGGTATGCATCTCAATGTATAGCGTCCCATTCAAACTTGCTGCTACTGAATTAAAACCGGTCTTATCAGAAATTGATAAAACGACTTATAATGACCTATTTAAAGCTCAAGAGAATGGGAAGTGGCAAGAAGCCAATGCCTTGATAACATCTATACATAATCCGATATTACTCGGCCATGTGATGGCTCAGCGTTACCTCCATCCGACCAAGTATCGCTCGACGTATAAGGAATTAAAAGAATGGATGTCTACCTATTCAGACCATCCACAAGCGACACGGATTTACAAATTAGCACTCCGACGCAAACCAAAGAATTGGCTCGCTCCAACGGCGCCATCACGAGCACGAAGTCAACCATCAATAAAACAAACATTCGATAAAACAAGAGCAATTCCGGAAAAACCCTTAAACCGGGTCGATCGGCTCAAAGCCCGCCAATTTTGGAAACGTANAAACCGGTCTCTTAAACGCGGGCACTCATTGGCTGTAAAACGAGCCTTATCCAGTCCTACTGCAAGGAAACTTTTGAGCTCCGAGCGATACGATCAACTCGCGGCAAAACTTGGCTTTATTTACTTCAGTAATGGCCGGGATGAATGGGCTCTACAATGGGCGGGTAAAGCGGCGGATCGATCTGGTTATTATATTCCTGAAGGTCATTGGACAGCCGGATTAGCGGCTTGGCGTTTAGAAAGAAAAGACCAAGCTGTAAAACATTTTGAGCTAGCAGCGGAGCTATCAACCCATACAGATTGGTTCCATGCGGCCGCAGCTTTTTGGGCGGCTCGTGCACAACTTGTCAATCGCAATCCGGAAATGGTTAACAAATGGCTTCTTCGAGCCGCTAACCGACCACGCACATTTTACGGTCTTTTAGCACGTAAGATTTTAGGTGTTCCAATGCAATTTAAGTGGACACTCCCGAATTTAACGGATGGTATTAATCAAGCTCTTATAAGTCGTCCTAGGGGTAAACGAGCCATAGCACTGATGGAGATAGGCAAGTCTCATAATGCAGAGCGAGAATTGTGGGAACTTGCCCGGGGAGCAGATAATAATTTAGCGCAGGGTATTTTGGCACTTGCTGCGCAACAGAACATGGCCAGGCTAGCAGTCCGTCTCGACTCTCTGCTTTACCCCACGGGTGAAGGCTTTGATGGTGCATCTTATCCCATTCCTAGCTGGGTACCGACAGGTGGGTTCAAAATCGACCGGGCGCTAATCTATGCGTTGATCCGTCAGGAATCTCGCTTTAACCCAAAAGCTAAAAGCTGGGCTGGCGCTCGAGGATTAATGCAGTTGATGCCGCGCACTGCTCGCTTCCTAGCACGGTCAAAAGGTATTAGATACCCGAGTCGCGATAAGCTGTATCAACCAGAAATAAACCTGACCCTTGGTCAAAAGTACATCGAGGTTCTCTTGAAAGATAGAAAAATCCAAGGTGATCTGTTTTTAATGACCGCTGCTTGGAATGGTGGCCCGGGTAATCTCAATAAATGGCGCAAACAGAACAACGATTTGGGCGATCCTCTATTCTTGATCGAGAGTCTACCAAGTCGCGAAACACGCCAATTTATAGAAAAAGTGCTCGCTAATTTATGGATCTACCGGAATCGCTTGGGCCAAGACACTCCATCACTAAATGCCATTGCGGCCGGCCACAACCCCGTATACGTAGCTCTTGGTAAAAAAACTAAGGAGGTTGCCAAAAAGAATGAGTGAAAACAATAAGCCTAGTTTTGTTGCCGTCAATATTGCAATTCTTACTGTTTCAGACAGCCGCGACATAAATAATGACCGGTCTGGTGATACACTCGTGCAGCGCGTCAGACAGGCAGGCCACAATATGACGGCACGTTCAATTGTGAGAGACGAGGTAGATTTGATCACTGATATTTTACAAACGTGGATTGCTGACCCAAATATCGACACCGTTATTATTACCGGTGGGACTGGGGTAACTGGCAGGGACGTTACGCCAGAGGCCCTCGCCGCAGTCTGGGACAAAGAAATTCCTGGATTTGGAGAATTATTTCGTTGGATTAGCTATAAAAAAATCAAGACGTCTACCATTCAATCTCGTGCTTGTGCCGGCGTTGCAGGAAAAACCTACTTATTCGCTCTCCCCGGTTCTCCGAGTGCTTGCAAAGATGGCTGGGACGAGATTTTAAGAGACCAGTTAGATATTCGCCATAAACCGTGTAACTTTGTAGAGATCATGCCGCGGTTAAATGAGCACCTTGAATAGGTTCTGTTTAGAGTTTTTAATCGCTTGCTCATTCATGTCTTATTTAAAGATAACTACGATCACTATCATTATCGACAGACAGCGCCCTTGCATTTGTCTCCGCGACGTAACTCTCAGCGCCACCTAAGGTTGGTTGTTTTTAAAGCCCTAACATCTCTGAACGCTGTGCGTTGAACAAAATATAGCTGGAAGACCAAAAATCCTAATACTCTGTCCCTTTCACCCGTCAAACAGCTAATTTTACCTCCCGCCGACGGGAGTGTAACACTGGCTCGGTGTACCCATTCGGCTGATCTAAACCTCTGAAAATCAGGTCACAAGCAGCCTTAAAGGCAATGTTATTTTCGAAATTTTCCGTCATATTTTTGTAACTGGCATCGCCTGCATTTTGATGATCGACAACTTGCGCCATACGATGCATCGTGCCCATGACTTGGTCTTCTGTGCAAACCCCGTGATGAAGCCAGTTAGCAATATGCTGGCTAGATATCCGGAGCGTGGCGCGGTCTTCCATAAGGCCAACATTATTAATATCTGGAACCTTTGAACATCCTATACCTTGGTCGACCCAACGCACGACATAACCGAGAATACTTTGTACATTGTTGTCCAGCTCTTCCTGTATCTCATGTTCGGACCAGTTAGTTAGGGTCGTCATCGGAATTGTCAAAATATCATCTAAATTGGCTCGCTGCCGGGTCTTAATTTCAGATTGACGAGCAAAGACATCAACCCGATGGTAGTGCGTCGCATGCAGCGTTGCCGCCGTCGGCGAGGGCACCCATGCGGTATTGGCGCCCGCATTCGGATGGCTGATTTTTTGTTCCAACATCGTTGCCATAAGATCCGGCATAGCCCACATGCCCTTACCTATTTGCGCACGCCCATCCAAGCCACAGGCTAGGCCAATATCCACGTTCCAATCCTCGTAAGCTGCAATCCACGAGGTCGTTTTAATATCATTCTTCCGCACAACGGGCCCAGCTTCCATCGCTGTGTGAATCTCGTCACCCGTACGATCTAGAAAACCGGTATTGATAAAAACGATCCGATTTTTTGCAGCGCGTATGCATTCTTTCAAATTTACCGTAGTTCGGCGCTCCTCGTCCATGATACCCATTTTGAGAGTGTTGGCCGTCAGTCCTAATGCTAATTCAACGCGACCAAACAGCTCATCTGCGTGCGCAACCTCTCTCGGGCCATGCATTTTTGGTTTTACTATATACACGGATCCAGCTCGACTGTTCTTTTGCGAACCCAAGCTATTGAGATCATGCATAGCGCATAACGCCGAAATCATTGCATCCATGATTTCTTCCGGAACTTCATCGTTGTTTTCATCCAAAATGGCGTTGGTCGCAATCAACGATCCAACATTACGTATTAACATTAAACTGCGACCAGATAATGTCAGGCCACCCCCACCAGCTGCTATATACGTCCGGTCCTCATTGAGTGACCGGGTCACATTTCTTCCACCTTTCTCAAAACTGTCAGATAATGACCCATTCATGAGGCCAAGCCAATTCCGATAAGCTCTTACTTTGTCTTCAGCGTCGACGCAGGCAACAGAGTCTTCCAAGTCGATAATAGTAGTTACAGCGGACTCGAGAATAATATCAGAAATACCCGCCTTATCTTCTCGACCAATCGAGTGGGCACGATCGATACAGATTTCCACATGAAGGCCGTTATTGACCAATAGTATGGAGGCCGGCGACGCTTGATCACCAGTATATCCTGCAAGCTTGCCAACATCTAACAAACCAGATGAGGAGCCATCAGCCAAAACGGTGACAAGCAACCCTTCAGCGATTGAGTAATGGCAGGCGTCGACGTGAGAACCTTCAGCGAGCGGAATAGCGTCATCCAAGAATGCTCGTCCCCAAGCAATTACTCTCTCACCGCGGTTCGAGTTATATTTTTCAGACCGTTCTGCGCCGTTAGTTTCTGAAATCGCATCCGTGCCGTAAAGCGCGTCGTAAAGACTACCCCACCGCGCATTAGCGGCATTCAATGCATAACGCGCTATTGTTACGGGCACCACCAATTGAGGACCGGGAATTTCAGCAATTTCAGCATCTACCCTATCTGTTCCGACAGAGAAGGCTGCGCCTTCTTCAATCAGGTAGCCAATATCCCTCAAAAAAGTTTTATACTGGCTCAAATTTTGGTCTTGCTCTTTGTGCTGTTTATACCACTGACCGATTTTAATTTGCATATTTTCGCGCTCGGAAAGAATATTTTCAGTCTTTGGCTTGAAATCATGAACAATAGAGTCCATTCCTCCCCAAAAGTCTTTTTCCGCCACGCCTGTGCCGGGCAGCGCCTCAGTGTTGATGAAAGTGTAGAGTATTTCAGCGACTTTAAGATTCCCAATTTCAATCATGTCCTGCAAGCCACCCCTTTGATATTAGATTAAAATGTAAAATATGAACGTACACCTGCGTCGAACCGCACCTTAGCCCACGACAGGCAATCTATCCGGAAACGGCGTTCATGCAAGTATGAGATAGGAAAACATGTTTTTCGGGACTAGATCAATGACTTCAAAGACACCTTTTCCTGCCCCCTAGACAGGACAGAACATCCATGCCACATTCCCAAAAAATGTACGTTTCAGTTGAGAGAGGAATATGACGTGAGTGAAAAACGGGCCCCAGAGTATTTTGCCGATCTGATAAGCAATGTATCCCATGCGAATGGCGTATTCCGGATTACGCTTGCCGAACAAGAAGCTGAAAATAGCGTTACTGAAACCGTACGCATTTTAATACCCGCAAATCAATTAAAGAATGTGATGCAGGGTATCGCCAATGCGGCAAATGAAATCCGCGATAAAATTCAGGACTCTGAACAAACTGGAAGTGCTAGGGATGGAGATACCGACAGCGTAAAATAATCCAAACCTTAATCGCTAGCTGCTTAAGAAAATCGGTACCGAAGTAACAAAAACTATGGCATTGTGTCGTTCGATATAATGGGTCGCGCAGTTTTCGCGACAGGACAGTGAATATGGCAAGACGGCGTCAAATTTATGAAGGCCGTGGCAAAGTGCTCTTTGAGGGCCCGGAGCCGGGAACATTGGTAATTGATTTTAAAGATGACACGTATGTGCGTGAAACACGGAAGCGTGGAGTAATTACTGGCAAAGGCGTACTAAACAATCGAATATCCGAATACCTAATGCAAAAGCTTAGCGAAATCGGTGTTCCAACCCATTTTGTTCGTCGTTTGAATATGCGCGAACAGTTAGTACATGAAGTTGAAATTATTGCAATTAATATCGTTGTTCGTAATGTCGTTTCTGGCAACTTGGCAACACGGTTTGCGCTTTCTGAAGGGGCCTCCCTCCCTCGGTCGCTGGTAGAATTTTATCTTAAGTCTGATGATCTTGATAATCCTATGGTAACAGAAGAACACATTACAGCGTTTGGCTGGGCTCACCCTCAGGAAATTGACGAAATGTTGGCGCTTTCGCTCAGAGCCAATGATTTTTTGTCAGGCCTATTTCTCGGCATCGGCCTCCGTTTGGTAGACGTTACCCTCGAGTTTGGTCGACTATGGGAGAGTGATCAGATGCGTATTATCCTCGCTGATGAGATCAGCCCAGATAACTGTCGGCTATGGGATATGAAAACCAATGAACCCATGGACAAAGATCGATTCCGCCGCGACCTTGGACGTGTTGAGGAAGCATACCAAGAAGTTGCGCGACGATTGAGGATTTTGCCAGAAGTAGGCCCCCGTGAACTAAAAGATTCAAAACCGCTACAGTAATTACGAAGGATGAGTAAGATAACATCAAGGAATCCCAATGAGAGTCAAAATCCACGTCACCCTAAAAACCGGGGTTCTCGACCCGCAAGGCAAAGCAGTTCAGCACGCTCTTGGAGCGCTTGGCTTTACTGGAATCACGGATATTCGACAGGGCAAATTTATCGAGATGGAGTTGAGTGAAACAAATGACGTTGTCGCCCACAAAACTGTCACTAATATGTGTGAAAAATTACTCGCAAATACTGTTATCGAAAATTATGAAATTGAAATCAGTTAGGTTACGTTGAAAATGAAAGCAGCCATTATTGTGTTTCCCGGTTCTAACTGCGACCGCGACATGCAGGTGGCAATTCGCGCGGCCTCTGGCCAAGAACCGATCATGGTATGGCATAAAGATACGGAGTTACCACAACTTGATTTGATCGCTGTTCCGGGTGGATTTTCTTATGGTGATTACCTCCGATCTGGCGCTATCGCAGCTCATTCCCCAATCATGAAGGAGGTTGCTGAACGCGCTGCCATGGGAGTGCCCGTCCTCGGCATTTGTAACGGTTTTCAAATATTGACAGAAACGGGGCTGCTTCCGGGCGCCTTGATGCGCAACGCCGGACTAAAATATATTTGCCGGGATGTTTGGCTTAAAGTTGAGCAGACTCATTCTATCTTCACGCGAGGCTATGACAAAGGACAGATTATTCGCGTGCCAATCGCGCACCACGACGGCAACTACTTTTGTGACGATGTGACGGTAAACAGGCTAGAAGATCAAAACCGCATCGCTTTCCGGTATTGCGAGAGCGATGGTAGCGTGTCCGATGATGCTAATCCAAATGGCTCACGGCATAACATTGCAGGTATTCTCAATCGTAGAAAAAATATTTTAGGTATGATGCCGCATCCAGAGCGATTGATATCTTCAACCTTGGGCGGAAGTGATGGCAAAGCTATGTTCGATAGCGCCGTTACTGCGCTTACTTCGTGAGATAGAGTGTGACCTTCGCACTAACTGAAAAGAACACAATAAGGGTTGGGGCTCATTTAGATTAGCCTATTTTCTCTCAAAAAAACTCTAGTTTACAACAAAACAGTATAAAACGTTGCCAAAATTACCGGATTTGCTATCAATCCGAATCATGGACGTGGTCAAACATGGATTATCATCAACGTTAGCAATTACCCCGCAGGTAGTCGAGGAACACGGCCTGAGCCCGAGCGAATATCACAAGATCATTGAAATCATGGGCCGGACGCCTAACCTGACTGAGCTTGGCATTTTTTCCGTGATGTGGTCTGAGCATTGCTCATACAAGTCATCCAAGTACTGGCTAAAAACATTACCAACTGAGGAGCCGTGGGTTATTTGCGGACCGGGCGAAAACGCGGGTATAGTCGATATTGGTGATGGTCAAGCCGCAGTTTTCAAAATGGAAAGCCATAATCATCCCTCTTACATTGAGCCTTACCAAGGCGCCGCAACTGGCGTTGGAGGTATTTTACGTGACGTCTTCACCATGGGTGCGCGCCCAGTGGCGAACTTAAATGCTCTGCGGTTTGGGAGTCCAAATCATCCTAAAACCCGTCATCTTGTAGATGGCGTGGTTGCAGGGATTGGCGGCTATGCTAATTGCGTAGGGGTCCCCACAGTTGGTGGCGAATGCAACTTTCATCCGGCTTACAACGGGAATATTTTAGTCAATGCCATGACCGTGGGTATAGTGAACACTGATAAAATTTTTTATTCGTCTGCTTCGGGTGTAGGGAATAAAATTGTTTATGTTGGCTCGAAGACTGGTCGCGACGGTATTCATGGCGCCACGATGGCCTCCGCTGAATTTGAGGCGGATTCCGACACAAAGCGACCAACCGTGCAGGTTGGGGATCCTTTTACAGAAAAGTTATTGATCGAAGCTTGCATGGAAATTATGGCAACTGACATTATCATTGCCATTCAAGATATGGGCGCGGCCGGGCTAACTTCGTCGAGCTTCGAAATGGCATCGAAAGGCGGCATGGGCGTGGAATTAAATTTGGATAATGTGCCGCAACGCGAAGATAATATGACGGCCTACGAGATGATGTTATCCGAAAGTCAGGAACGTATGCTAATGGTTTTAAAGCCCGGGAGAGAGAGTCAAGCCCGCGCCATTTTTGAAAAATGGGAGTTAGATTTTGCAGTTATTGGGTCGCTAACAGACACCGGGCGAATGGTGCTTCACCATAAGCAAAAAATAGTTGCCGACCTTCCGATAGACCCTCTAGCCTTAGCATCGCCAGAATACACTGAGTCCGATCGCCCGTGGGTAGCTACACCAGTTCAATTAACAATAGATGCGGGAGATATTCCGCAACCCAAAAATCCTTTAACTATTTTAGAACAGCTCATGAGTTGTCCTGATCTCGCATCTAAACGCTGGATTTGGGAGCAATACGACCACATGGTCATGGCGGATACTCTCGGTCACGGACGGCCCGGTGGAGACGCCGCCATTGTCCGCGTCCACGGCACAGAGAAGGCTCTTGCTTTAACGTCAGATTGTACTCCTCGCTACTGCGCAGCAGATCCTATTCAAGGCGGCATGCAGGCCGTAGCCGAAGCTTGGCGGAATTTGATAGCTGTTGGGGCGCGTCCGCTGGGGATCACCGATAATATGAATTTTGGGAATCCGGAAAGGCCGGAAATCATGGGTCAGTTTGTCGGCTGTATCAAAGGCATGCGCGAGGCGTGCAAAAAATTAAATTTTCCTGTCGTTTCTGGTAATGTCAGTCTCTATAATGAAACGAACGGCAATTCTATTTTGCCAACGCCAACAATTGGGGCAGTTGGCCTGATCGAGAACGTCTCAATGGCAATAGGGTTGTCGACCGCGAGGGAAGGCGACAGTCTAATATTGGTTGGAGAGACTGCTGGACATATTGGTGCATCAATTTACCTCCGTGAGATTGAAGGTCGGGAAGAGGGCCCCCCACCCCCGGTAAACTTAGATGTTGAGCGCAATACCGGTGATTTCATCCGATCCCAAATATTAACAAGAAAAATTACAGCCTGCCATGATCTATCTGATGGTGGACTTTTGGTAGCGGCGGCCGAGATGGCACTCGCCCAAGGCTGCGGCGTTAAAATTATGGTTGCCAAAAATAGCGAGCCTCCACCCGTTGGCGTCCTCTTTGGAGAAGATCAAGGTCGATATCTTATAGCCACAGATAACCCTGAACAAATTCATCAATCTGCGAAGATGAAACATATTCCAGTGCAATTAATTGGTGTATTTTCAGGTTCCGATATCAAGCTGGGAGGTTATAGCTTACCAATAGAACAACTGCGCCGCAGCCACGAAAGATGGATGCCCGATTACATGGCTTCACAGTAACGACCTTTGCATGTAGGTAGGTGTCTCCTGTTCTGCTCCTGACAAATCGGTCTTGATCCTTTTTTCAGGCAAGTTATTAAGATTCAATGAAATTTGTATCTGCCCCCAACGATCGGCTAGTCGGCATCTGGCGATACAGGCAATGAGTGGATGTTGTTACCAAACTGGACAACCTTTTGTGGTGAAGGGTTGACGGATAGCTGCAACCGGGCCATATCCTTAATATAAATATCTTAGTCTTGTGAATTGGTTCCTTGGAAAGGATGCACCCCATGGCCATGGAAGCCTCAGAGATCGAACGCTTGATTTTAGAGGGTATCCCTGACGCGAAAGTAACTATTGAAGATTTGCGGGGGGACGGGGATCATTACGCAGCGTATGTCATTTCAGATAGTTTCGTCGGAATGTCACGTGTACAACAACATCAATTGGTATATAAGGCATTACGAGGGCGAATGGGGAATGAGTTGCACGCCCTAGCCTTGCACACCGGAACGCCAGAAAAGGCTCGGGAACTTTAACTAGGCTAGCGTAACAGCCGTATTATTAGGAATGATCATGAGTGATAATGCCGTAGCCAATAGCATTCAGACCGAAATCGACGATAACGATGTCGTCTTATTCATGAAAGGGTCACCGTTGCTTCCGCAGTGTGGATTTTCAGCTGCTGTCACGCACGTTTTGACCACATTGAACATAAAATTTAAGGGCATTGACGTTCTTCAAGATCAAGCTCTTCGTGAGGGAGTTAAACAATTCTCGAGTTGGCCGACTATACCGCAGCTATATGTTAAGGGAGAGTTTGTAGGCGGTTGCGATATAATTCGTGAAATGGCGGAGAATGGCGAGTTACAGCAACTCTTTGATGATAAAGGCATTGCTCACGCTTAACGCTTACTTGTTGGGCATATGGCAAAATTCCAGTGTTCAGTGAGCTTTTGAAATGTGTCTTAAAGCGCTTTTTTTTACACTCTTAATTTGCATGACCAAAGATACCTTAGAGTAATTTACGATAAGAATTATGACCGAACTGGGTTCAATTATCGCGGCAGCTCAGTCTCGCCTGACACAAGACTCAATGCGCTTAAGCCATCGAAAGCGCACAGAGCAACACAATACAATTCAGAAAAATTTTACTGATAGAATCCGTCGCCAGCAAGNATTGACCATTGATGCGAGGTTAGCCGAGCGACGTATCCAAGACCGCCGGGACCTTGTCGTCTTTGAACAAATGCGGCAAATATACGCTCGCGACCGCCAAGCCAACCGAGATAAGATCAATAATGATGAGTCTTTTGTTCTCCGTCGAGAAGAGCTAGAGAATTCCCTGAGTAGAGTGCATATACGACGGGACATCAATGAACTAACTTTGATCCAAGAGATCGCAGAAGACCGTAGCAGTCACGCCAAGTTGCATAAAATTGAACAACGAAATCACGATGCTCAAGCTCACCTCATTGACCGTAATACCCGGCTTGGCGAACGGGAAGATAAGGAGCGCACTGACGCCATCCGTCAAGAACGGCAATTGCGTCGCAGTATTGAGCGAATAAATAGTGGAAACAACAATTTCGATGTTGGGCCAGAGGCTCTGCGTGGGGGGATCGTCGACGTATCTGGTTAATAACTAAATATTCTAGTATTAACAAAGGCACAGCATTTATTTTAGAAGGGGATGAACGCAATTTTCCGAAAATTTAGAAGGACCACATGTCCTAACAGAACTGCCAAGCTACACACTACATTGGTGAGCTAAAACTGCGTTTTGATCTTTCCCTCCCGCACAACAACGGTCTTACGTCTGCGCGCCAAGAGTTATTTTTTCCGTAAACGATAGCACAACCCTTATCTAGATTTGGATACCGTAGACTAGGCATCCTACCCCTAATCAAACCTCTAAAAACTCGGTTATGTGAGGAATAATCCACCCATGTACCTTTGTGGTAATCAGCTATCTCAATTTACATCTAAAACAACGTTAAAATTTGTGCGGATTTATACATGTCAGCGCGAATAATACTCTATGACGAGGTTAGGTTCCATCTGAACGGGATATGGGATATCCTCTAACTTTGGTGTGCGTAAGAAGGTTCCATTTAGTTTATTATGATTTACTTCCATATATTCTGGCACATCTCGCTCAGGGCTCTCAACAGCTAAGAGCACCATGGGTAGCTGGCGAGATTTTTCTTGGATCTCGATAGCATCTCCATCTTTGACTTGATAAGAGGGAATATTTACACGCTTGCCGTTAACGCGAACGTGTCCATGGTTAATAAACTGGCGCGATGCGAAAACTGTTGGCACAAACTTCATGCGATAAACCACAGCATCTAAGCGGCGCTCTAAAACACCTACCAAATTCTCCGAGGTATCACCCTTCCGACGCACAGCTTCTTGGTAGTAGCGTCGAAACTGTTTTTCAGTGATATTCCCGTAATAGCCCTTGAGTTTTTGTTTAGCCTGCAGTTGTAACCCGTAATCGGATAATTTGCGGCGGCGCTGCCCATGTTCACCTGGCCCATATTCCCGGACATTCACTGGACTTTTTGGGCGACCCCAAAGGTTGACCCCTAAACGGCGGTTTATCTTGTATTTGGCTTCTATACGCTTACTCATAGCAACCCCTTTTTTGCGGGTGGTATTGTCCCGGTAGGCCTGATCCCGTTAACAATCATTGCTTTGCGATTTACGGGGGCGGGACGCAGACAAATCCCAATGCTGGTCCTCGTTCCCGGGAATTAAGCCGCGCAATATAAGGAGCTTCTCACTTTTGTCAACATCTTCGCCGCGCTAAGCGCCATGATGATAGGTATTGGCTTCCAATATGAGAGATAGCGAGAGCCTTTTCATTTTTGAGCCGATGTATATCATCAAGTGACCTTCGCGAGAGCAAAGTATCGGGCACTTTATCATGTGTGCGAAATTACCATCAGTCTGGCTTATATGGATTGCTAATTATGGGATATTTTCGCTTCAAATATTTTTTTTATACCTCCACAACACCATGGTTCTCAACTAAACAGCCACTTCACTTCACTCAATCAAGGACGGGTTAGGAAGATACGCAAATGATCTCTTATGCATCTAGTTCTGTGTCCCAGTAAAGAAAATCACGCCAACTTTCGTGCAAAAAATAAGGCGGAAAAGCCCGACCGTTTTCTTGTAATTCGTGATTGGACGGCCTCCTCGGTGGGCGGATTGGATACATGTCGACACTCGCTAGAAGGCGGTGCCCTTTGCGCAGATTACAGGGTCCACAGGCCGTTACCACGTTTCCCCAGTTAGTGCTTCCGCCTCGTGTTCGCGGAATGACGTGGTCGAAAGTCAAATCTTCGGACTTAAACGGCCTTGCACAATATTGGCATACAAAGCTATCGCGTAAAAATACGTTAAAACGAGTAAAAGCGGGGTTTCGATCCAACGGGACATATTGTTTAAGCGAGATCACGCTTGGAAGCCGCATCGTAAATGACGGCGAGTGAATTTCATGCTCATATTCGGAGACAACGTTGACTCTATCCATGAATACCGCTTTGACAGAATTTTGCCACGACCACACCGAAAGTGGGAAATAGTTCAGCGGTCGAAAATCGGCATTTAAAACCAGTGCCGGTTTGCCGACTACCATTACAGACAATACTGGGCTCCATATCCATAGGCTTACATATAAATCACAACTAAATAATACGGTATATCGTGTCAGCGATGCAAATCCAGCATTTCACGGAAGCGCCAGCTCGTGCTCAACCAAGGTTAAGGCACTAAGTTAACGACTCATTGGTTACAGGTTTTGGTAATGGGACGCCAAAGCATCTTGCCAAAAACTCCATGCCTTGCATGATGCATTGGTCATCCAACCCATGACCGAGCGCTTTTTGCATTTGATGCTGAACCGGTACGCCGGCTGACTTCAACGCCGCAACTGTAAGACCCAGATTTTCGGGAGGCACAATATCGTCCGCATCGCCATGCATGACCAATACTGAAGGAGAGCTTCTCATCTCTTCCGCCAATAGTTCAGGGCCGATCAGAATCCCTGAGTACCCAATTATACCAGCCAGTTCGCGGGTCCTCCGCAATCCGACATGCAAGCCAACCATTGCGCCTTGCGAAAATCCAACCAAAGCCAATTGGCTCTCTTCCAAACCATGCGCCGCCAGCTGCTCATCAATAAAATCATTTAAGATTGGTGAGACAGCCTGTGTTCCGCTAAGCCGGTTTGCCATCGACATATCTCCTAGGGAGAACCACTGATAGCCAAATGGGGCACCATCAAACTTATGGGGTGCATTGGGTGCAATAAATTTTGCGTCTGGCAGTACCTTGGCGAAATAAGGTGCCAGTCCAATCATATCATTGCCGTCCGAACCGACACCATGGCAGAGAATCACTAACTGCTTAGCTGGATTTCCAGATGCGGGGTCGAGAGCGGGGCCAAAAAGCTCAGGGATTTCAATCACGATATCATCTCCTAAAAAAAAATTCCAATAACAAAAAATTAAAGTATGCGCTCCACAAAGTGGGTATTGCCAAGAGAGTAATAGGGCGGCACCTTTAACCCATGTTTTATACACGCACGCGATTTGCGCCAAGTCCAACCGGTAATTTACATTTGGGTCACGCTTACTCCGCACTTTTTGCGGCACGTGAAGCTCAGAAATCCGGTATTAATGGGCAATTCCTTCTTCGTATTGAGGATATTGATTTTGACCGATGCCGACCAGAATTTGAAAAGATAATTTATGAAGACTTACAGTGGCTTGGTCTTTCGTGGAATGAACCCGTCCGGCGACAATCTCTTCACATGTCTGATTACAAGAATGGCATCGACCATCTTAGTGCCCGGGGGTTACTTTATCCCTGCTTTTGCACGCGAAAAAAAATTAAGGCAGAAGTCTCCTCTTCAGTGGGAGCGCCACATAAAATACCGAGTCGACCCGAGGGCTATATCTACCCCGGTATCTGCCGTAATCTTGATACAAATGAAAGCGCCGACCGCATCGCTTCCGGCGCCGCGCATGCGCTCCGACTAAAAATTGATCTGGCTAATGCTATGGTGGGAAAATTGACGTGGCATGACAACGATGCCGGAGAGCAAACGGCCCATCCAGAAATATTTGGTGACGTAGTTCTGGCCAGAAAAGAGATCCCAGCTAGCTACCACCTCGCGGTAACACTTGACGATGCAATTCAAAAAATCACCCTGGTCACTCGGGGAGAAGACCTTTTTCTAGCCACTCATCTTCATCGCCTTCTACAAGCGTTACTCGACCTACCTGTGCCACAATACCACCATCATAAAATTATTACCGATGAAATGGGCAAAAGACTTGCTAAGCGGGCGCACAGTATGACCATTGAGGCTTTTCGACAAGGTGGGAGAACGCCCGAAGATGTGAGAGCCATTATTGGTTTGCAAAATAATTAACACCAGTATTTTAGAACCTTACTACTTCCATGAAATATGCCTAATATTCTATATTGATAAACTGCCACCATTACCCCGATTAAACTAAAATCCTTGGTGGAGTGATTAACCGGATTCCTACAGATTTTGGAGAAATAACATGAGTGTTCAGGCCGGGATTGCCGGATTGGGACGCTGGGGACGCAGATTAACAGAGTCTATTGAAACATCTTCTGTTATTCAGTTCACAGCGGGATGTACCGGCCGCAGAGCGCACGCAGTCGACTATTGCTCCGAGAAAGGCATCGATCTTCGCGATTCTCTTGACGACCTGCTTAATGATCCAGTCATAGACGCGATTATTCTGGCAACACCTCATACACAACACGCTGAGCAAATCATAGCGAGTGCTAAAGCTGGCAAACATGTGTTTGTAGAAAAACCATTTACTATGTCCCGTGAGAGCGCTGAGCGTGCGGCGACAGCAGTACTTGCCGCAGATGTTGTTTGTGGACTTGGCCATAACCGGCGTTTCCTGCCTGCAATGCAACGCATGCGCAATATCATCTCCTCCGGCGAGATCGGCACACCACTGCACGTAGAAGCCAATATATCTGTACCCTCAAGTTTACGGGAAGCTGAAGATAATTGGCGACAAGACCCGATCGAGAGCCCGGCGGGTGGCATGACAAGTCTTGGCGTCCATATGACAGACGCCCTGATCTCCATGTTAGGCCCCGTTGCCGAAGTCTGCGCGACATCTGAAAAGCGCATATTAATTGGACCTATTGACGACGTGACCTTTATGACGATGCGTTTTGCAAATGGCACGACAGGCTATATGTCAACCATTCTATCAACCGCACGAATTTGGTTTATTAGAATTATGGGATCTGAGGGGTGGGCCTCTATGCAAGGCTACCAGCAAATTGCTGTTAAAAGGCTCGACCAAGACGATGGCGAAGAGAGATTGGAGACCTTTGAAAGAGTAAACAGCGAAAAGCTGGAACTCGAGGCTTTTGCCGACGCTATAATGGGTGGTTCAGAGTACCTGATTCGACTTGAAGAGGCGGTGCACGGGGCGGAATTACTTGAGGCAATTGTCCAATCGGCGATCACTAGGTCAAGCGTTATGCTTTAAACAAACAACGACTTAATTTTAATATTTGGTCAGATGCACACACGAGGGGACTGATAGCCAAATAATTTTTTTATGATTCTAACAAACAAAGTTAGTTTTTGATATTTACCTTTATTAGAATTAATTAAGCAAACTTAATTTGCGATGCTGAATACCGTCCATTACAAACCACTAATGCGCGTTGACTTATTTGATTTTAACCTACCTGTTAAAAATATCGCCCAGTATCCCGTGGAACCTCGAGATACAGCAAAACTTTTGCATGTTGGTAAGAACCTGAGGGATTTAACGGTTGGAGACCTTCCGGAAATACTTCATGCGGGCGATTTAATCGTCGTCAACGACACAAAGGTTTTACCTTGCCGTTTAACCGGAATACGACATAGTAAAGTTCAGTCAAAACTAAGAAAGATAAGCGTTAGGGTTGAAGTCACACTGCATAAATCCAAAACACCTGACACTTGGCTTGCCTTTGTACGACCTGCCCGCAAGCTTGCCATCGGTGATATAATTATTTTCTCGCCAAAATTTAGAGCGACAGTGCGCGATAAAAACAATGGTGGTGAAATTGAACTTCAATTCAATTTAGGGGGGATAACGCTTTTGGATCAGTTGGAAGTGTGCGGTGTCATCCCGCTTCCACCATATATCAAACGGAATGACCCCGGGGTTTACAACGACGCTGATAGTTACCAGACATTATTTGCCTCAGAACTGGGAGCTGTTGCTGCACCCACAGCCGGGCTCCATTTCACTCCAACTCTGATCGATAGGCTGCAAAACAAAGGGATTTCGATCAGCCGCGTAACGCTGCATGTAGGCGCAGGTACTTTCTTACCGGTCAAAGTTGATGACACTCGGAAACATCCAATGCATGGAGAATTGGGCGTACTTTCAGACAAAACGGCCGAGACGGTCAACGCCACGCGACGTTCCGGCGGACGCGTCCTCGCCGTGGGCTCCACCTCGATGCGTCTTCTGGAGAGCGCTGCGGATAAATTAGGTGAGGTCCAGCCATTTCATGGCGAGACAAATTTGTTCATAACTCCGGGATATCGCTTCAAAGTTGTAAATTTAATGCTGACAAATTTTCATCTACCTCGGTCAACCTTGTTCATGTTAGTGGCTGCTTTCTCTGGTTTGGACCGCATGAAAAAAGCTTATGCATATGCGATAGAAAAAGAATACAGGTTTTATTCATACGGCGATGCTTGCCTTCTTGAACCTGCGTTTGAAACATGGAGGAATTGAAATTGTTAGTTAAAATGGAAAAACGAGCCATGCAACCACCCGCTAGGGAAGGTTTTTATCTCGATGAGATCGATACACCCGCCCTTGTCGTTGATCTTGATGCCATGGAGGTAAATCTTGATTTAATGGCTCGAAAAGCAAGATCGGCCAATGTTCGACTTCGCCCGCACGCAAAAATGCACAAAAGTCCGTGGATCGGCCGCGAGCAAATTTCTCGAGGTGCTATCGGTGTGTGTTGCCAAAAGGTCTCCGAAGCAGAGGTTATGGTTACCGGTGGCATAAAGGATATCCTAATATCAAACCAAGTGGTTGGGACTGTTAAATTGGATCGATTGGCAATTCTAAACCGAGAAGCTAAAGTTGCCGTGTGTATCGATCACGCTGATGCAGTTGGTGAAATTTCAGCATCAGCAAAACGCGCAGATGTGGTTATTAACACGTTGGTTGAAATTGATGTGGGCGCGGGTCGCTGCGGCACAAAGTCACCAAAAAAAACCCTTGAACTGGCGCAAGCGATCGCCAACGAACCCACTTTAAAATTTGGTGGTATACAGGCTTACCATGGGGCTGCACAACATTTTCGTGCACATGACGAACGCCAAGCTGCGATCATGAACGCTATAGCTATCACCAACGAGAGCGTGTCTATCTTAGCCAGCGCTGGATTGGACTGTGATACCGTAGGGGGGGCAGGTACTGGCACATTTGAATTCGAGGCTGCTAGCCACGTATATAATGAATTGCAATGCGGGTCCTATGCCTTCATGGATGCAGACTATGCTCGCAATAAGCAAAAAGACGGCACACCGTATAATACATTTCACCACGCATTGTTTATACTTACCACCGTCATGAGCCGACCTGATAAGACCACCGCGGTTGTCGACGCCGGTCACAAGGCTGCCAGTGTCGACAGTGGTTTCCCGAGACCCTGGCACCTACCCGGTGCACAGATCCAAGGGATGTCCGATGACCACGGGGTTATTGATATTACCCGAGTCATCGACAAACCCGCGCGCGGTCAGAAATTACTTCTAGTCCCCGGCCATTGCGATCCAACCGTTAATTTACATGACTGGTACGTGGGTGTCCGTGGACTTCACGGCATGAATGGATTTGTTGAAGCCATTCATCCCGTTGCTGCACGCGGCGCATACTTTTAGTGATCATGGCGAACATTTCTTTCAAACTAACTAAAAGAGATGGGCGGGCTCGGCTCGGCCAGTTGATGACTGCGCACGGCCCTATCGATACTCCAGCTTTCATGCCCGTGGGTACAGCTGCGACTGTAAAAGCTATGACACCTGAAGCCGTACATAACACAGGTGCACAAATCATTCTCGCCAACACATACCATCTGATGCTGCGTCCCACTGCGGAGCGGGTCAATAGGTTCGGTGGCTTGCATAAATTTATGAATTGGCCAGGCCCAATACTAACTGACTCGGGTGGCTATCAAATCATGTCTTTAAACAAATTGCGCAAAATAGACGAAAAAGGTGTCACCTTTCGCTCTCATTTAGATGGATCAAAACATAAATTGACACCAGAGAGGGCTATTGAAATTCAACACTTATTAGATGCTGATATAAGCATGGTATTAGATGAATGCACATCCTTCCCTGCCACTAAGACAGAGGCCGAGAACTCCATGAGGCTCTCTATGCGTTGGGCTTTGCGAAGCAAAAAAGCTTTCCAAGACCGCCTAGGATACGGCCTTTTTGGAATTGTTCAAGGTGGTGTGTATGGAGAACTTCGTGAGGAATCCGCCAAAGCATTAATTAAAATCGGTTTTGATGGTTACGCCATCGGAGGCTTAGCGGTGGGTGAGGGGCAAGACCTGCTGTTTTCAACACTAGAGGTTACGGAGCCACATTTACCGGATAGCCACCCACGCTATCTAATGGGTGTCGGCAAACCCGAAGATCTCGTCCGCGCGGTCGGACTTGGGGTAGATATGTTTGATTGTGTTCTGCCCACACGTTCCGGCCGCACGGATCAAGCTTTCACCCGACGAGGTAGACTCAACATGCGCAACGCCCGCCACAAAGATGACCTTCGTCCTCTAGATCCCGAGTGCACCTGCTATACGTGTAAAAACTATTCACGCGGGTACGTGCATCATCTGGTAATATCAAATGAAATTCTCGCGGCCGTCCTGCTTACTGGCCATAATTTGCATTATTACCAGGAATTAATGGGTGCAATGCGAAAGGCTATCTCCGAAGAGGCCTTTGACGCCTTCACCATTCTTTTTACAGCTGAACAGGCCAGTGGTGATATTATCATGACTTAATATGAAAATACGCCAAAGAAGGATTGCTACGACCATTATACTTTCCTGATATATAGGAGATAAAATATTCATGAGCGATACAATGTATAGAAAATTGACCCAACTTGGGGCGGAGTCCAATCTGCCTGCAAATCCGGAGGAAGCAGTTCTCGAATGCGTGCCTAATCCGCACCAAGAGACCTCCTATCTCGTCCGGTTCACCGCACCTGAGTTTACCTCTATTTGCCCGGTAACGGGCCAACCTGATTTTGCACATTTAGTTATCGATTATGTTCCAAAAGATAGTATTGTGGAGAGCAAATCTCTAAAAATATATTTGAGCGCTTTTCGAAATCATGCTTCTTTTCACGAAGACTGTACCATTTCAATTGCCATGCGTATTAAAGATACCATCTCCCCAGAATGGATCCGTATCGGTGGGTATTGGTATCCCCGCGGCGGTATTCCCATCGATATTTTTTACCAGTCGAGTCAACCACCAGAAAGCTTATGGGTGCCCGATCAGGGGGTAAACCCCTACCGCGGACGAGGATAAATCTCACGCGAGAACCGATTAGGTCTAAAACGTATGGTTTTTAGGTTGAAGTAAAAACCCAATATCAAAAAAAAATCACCTATTGTAAGGAGAACACAAGCAATAGGGACACATTCTTCATTAAATTTATCTGTGCTAAATGAGCAACTACCTATGTAACGTCGCAGTTCCTATTACATAAAAATCATCGTTCTCCTGTTTATAGCGTCCAACGCTTTTGAGGCAGCGACCATCTTTTTTCTTGACCACCAACGATAGTCTAATTGTAGTCTGATTTTAAAGATAACAGCTCCTATGGTCAAAGCAGGAAAAGAGGTTAGGCTATCAGCTCAAAACCATTGTTGAACTGTATTCATATGGACAAATGCATGGAGTGGGCCACTGATGTTGGGATCGTGTACTAAGGTACAAGGTTACGGGTACTTAGAGTGAACCTTGCCAGAGACTTACTAAAAACGGCCAAACGTTATCCTGCGCTTCCTGCGGTTGCGCTCGGAGAGCGAACGGTCGAGACCTACGCATCCTTGGCTCAACGCTCGGCAAAATTAGCGTCAGGCCTGACAGAATTGGGCCTGCGCCCGGGAGATCGTATTGCAATTTTCTCCAAAAACCACATTAACTACATAGAGACCATATATGCAATTTGGTGGGGGGGATTTGCAGCTGTACCCATTAACTCAAAATTACATGGCGTTGAACTTAACTACATTCTTGAAAATTCAGGCGCCAAGGTATGTTTTGTCAGTGCGGAACAATATTCAGTTGTGCGCTCTCACGCACTATCACCCCTAAAAAATATGATTGTTTTTGGGTCCCCAGAGTTCAACTCCCTTTTTCAGATACCCACAATCCATTTAAAGGAGACAAAAACCAATGATTTAGCTTGGCTCTTTTATACATCAGGAACGACCGGTCGACCCAAAGGTGCAATGCTCACTCATGGCAATATGAATGCTATGTCATCAGCATATTTGTCTTACGTTGATCCGACAAATCCGGGTGATGCAATTCTCCACGCGGCACCTTTAAGTCATGGCTCCGGGATATATATGATCCCGCATATTCGGGCTGGGGCTTGTAATGTGATTACGGAGTCAGACAGATTTAACCCAAAAGAAATATTTATCCTCGCCGACAGTTGGCCGGGCAGTTCGCTGTTCGCAGCACCAACAATGGTCAAACGGATGACTGAATGCTCCGCTGCCCCACCAAATGCNGGCTTTCGGACAATTTCTTTTGGCGGAGGGCCAATGTATACCAAAGATGCACGAGCAGCACTTGAACGCTTCGGTCCCTGTCTCGTGCAAATTTACGGTCAAGGCGAGAGTCCTATGACAATTTCGATATGCGCACGCCACATCATAGCAGACAAACACCATCCAAAATGGCTACAACGACTAGCCTCGGTTGGCACAGTAAACCCCGCGGTTCAGATCGTTATCGCAAACCCAAAAGGTAAATTCCTTCCNGCCGGGAGAAGTGGTGAGATATTAGTGCGCGGTCCATCAGTCATGAAAGGGTATTGGAATAATCCAGAAGCGTCAGCCAATACACTTAAAAATGGTTGGTTGCATACGGGAGATATCGGTGTGCTCACCGATGACGGATTTCTGACCCTTAAAGACCGTGCCAAAGATTTGATCATTTCCGGCGGTTCAAATATTTACCCGCGAGAGGTTGAAGAGGTACTACTCGAGCATCCGGACATACTCGAAGTTTCTATCATTGGCCGTCCAGATCCCGAATGGGGAGAGATCATTATCGCTTATATTGTGGGAACGGCCACACCTGTCGAATTGGATCAATTATGCATAGAGAGAATTGCGCGTTTCAAACGTCCAAAATTTTATTTTTATCTCAAAGAACTGCCAAAGAATAATTACGGTAAAATTTTGAAAACTGTGTTGCGAGACCTTGATTTGGGCAACCAAATATAATTGGTACACCGTATAAGATTGATTTGTGATAGCACATTAAAAAACCGAGCAACTAATCCACGGTACTCTATGATTACAGTTGCTGCCTATATCCTGATTTCATTACATTACGGTCAATTTTTGTATCGGGTAGGGTCATGAATACTTGCTTCCTCAAATCCCTTTCGGCGTAATTGACAGGCATCACAAATACCACAATGGGAAAAATCACCCCTTCCACCGGGTGGGTCGTAGCAACTCAATGTGTTAGCAAAATCAACGCCAAGGTGTGTTCCAAGCTCTACAATTTTAGCCTTGGTAAAATCTTGTAACGGTGAACGAATTAGCAAGCCAGGGGTTTCTTCAATGCATGCTTTTGTTGCCAAATTAGCCATAGTTTGAAAAGCGGAAATATATTCAGGGCGGCAATCTGGATACCCTGAATAATCTAAGGCGTTGACCCCGATAAAAATATCACGCGCGCCTTCAACCTCAGCTAAAGCAAGAGCGTGAGACAAAAATATTGTATTCCGTGCGGGGACGTAAGTCACTGGAATCCCCTCACCAATCTCTTTATCGGAGCGACCTTTCGGGACTTCGATGTTATCAGTCAACGCGGAGCCACCAAATGCACGCAAATCTAGATTAACGATGGCGTGATGTTGAACGCCCCAACCTTGGGCAATAGCCCGTGCCGCTTCCAGTTCGCGTACGTGGCGTTGCCCGTAGTCGAAGGACAATGCAACAATCTGATAACCTTCTTGGTAAGCCACAGCAAAAACGGTGGCCGAATCTAGGCCGCCGCTAAGCAGAACAATGGCTCTTTGTTTTTTCTCACTACCAGCTTTTTCAGCCATTACAAATTTTCCATCGTTAAAAGTACAGTCTTAAAATCAAGCTATGTTAAAAAACACGTTTGAGAATAATCGCGTGCACGTGCTGATTGATCTTCAGATATATAGTAGTTAGACATTATTGGTCCAGCCCGCGCAGTATTCTAAAATACGGGTTTTATTTAAAACAAAGGTCAGCGGCATGAATAAGGTGGCGAGAGAGGCAATTCGACAACATGCTCTAAACCAAGGCTTCGATGCCGTCGGCTTCACTTCTGCACATTCTGACCCTAAAGATCATGCCGCCCTTGCAAAATTTTTAAAGAAAAATTGGCATGGCGACATGAGTTGGATGGCAGAGGTGGGGTACTCCAACGTTAACCCCCGCGGCAAGCCGAGAGCTTTGATGCCGGAGGCACAAACAATAATTGTTTTGGGTAGTAATTACACACCGAGTGATGACCCAATGTTTGCTGTAAAAAATCCTAAGGTTGGTGCTATCTCCGTTTACGCACGCCCCAAGCGGGATTATCACTATACAATCAAGAAACGATTAAAAAAATTTGGTCGGTGGTTAGTCAAAAATTACGCTGCAAAAGGTATTAAGGTTTTTGTCGACACCGCCCCAATCATGGAAAAACCCCTTGCTGCGCGTTCAGGGATCGGATGGCAAGGTAAACACACGAATCTAGTATCTCGAGACTTCGGCTCTTGGCTTTTCTTAAGCGAAGTATTTACAACTTTAAGAATAGCCCCAGACCTCCCAGAACCTGACCACTGCGGGTCGTGCACCGCATGCATGGATGCTTGCCCCACAGACGCATTTCCCGCGCCCTACCAGCTAGACGCAAGACGCTGTATTTCCTATCTCACAATCGAACACAAAGCGATGATTGCCCCATCCTTAATGACAAAGATGGGAAATCATATTTTTGGTTGCGACGATTGCCTTACCGCCTGCCCTTGGAATAAATTCGCAATGGTTACGAAGGACCCTGTATTCGAGCCCCGCGAAGATCTCTCCTCTCCACTACTCTCAAAACTACTTAAACTCGATGATGATGCTTTTCGCAGCAAATTTGCTGGTTCTTCAATAAAACGGTTGGGCCGCAGCCGTTTTATTCGCAATGTGCTTATCGCAGTTGCCAACAGCGGCGACCACAATTTGATATCAACAGTTGAACTGTTATTCCAAGATACTGACAAATTAGTAGCTAAAACTGCCAATTGGGCGCACGCTCAATTATCAACACTTGACCAGAACAAAGGTTCAGATAATCATTTTAACAACAATAAGTCACAAAACTGAGAGGACTGCGCGCTGTGCTTCGCGAGAATATATTTTTTCTAATAATCGTGTATCTTATTTTTCTGTTTGATATACAACCCGTGGCCGCACAAACAACCACAGCGCAGATTAACTTAGAGCCCGGCGCGGCCTTTAAAGATTGTACAACCTGCCCGGAAGTTATTGTAGTTCCCCGTGGAATTTACATAATGGGACTAGGCGCAACCCGCGGCCGCGATGGCCCTCCTCACAGAGTAAATATTACACGACCCTTCGCGATAGGTCGTTACGAGGTAACTTTCCAAGAGTGGTCGGTATGCGTTGCTGAATCAGGATGCACTCACACGCCCGATGATCACAATTGGGGGCGCCTCACCCGACCAGTAATAAATATTAATTGGAATCAAGCCAAAGCTTTCACAAAGTGGTTGAGCACAAAAACCGGGCATGTCTACCGTCTTCCCTCCGAGGCTGAGTGGGAGTACATTCACCGAGCCGGAACAACCACGCATTTCTGGTGGGGGGATGATGTGGGCAAAAATAGGGCCAATTGTCGTGATTGCGAGTCACGCTCGTGTTGCGCGATCAAGATCAACTTGTGTTGCTCCCACAAAACCAAGCCTATTGGGGCATTCCTTCCAAATCCCTTTGGGGTGTACGACACAGCGGGTAATGTTTTCGAATGGACCGAAGATTGTTGGAATCCAAATCACAAAAATGCGCCAACCGATATGTCTGCGCGACTAGATGGCGATTGTCATAATCGGGTCATCAGAGGTGGGTCATTCTATTATTTCAGCAAGGTGGCCCGTTCATATTACCGCTCAAAAAATCCAATGAATGTAAAGAGCTATTGGCTTGGCTTTCGAGTTGTCAGGGAACTAATCTTCAAATAAGCTAANTGGGTAAATCTAATTAGCGTTATCTGACATACGGTCTAATTGATCTTGCATATTTGCGAGCTGGTTTTTCAGCGCCTTTAAATCTCTACTGCGGGTCGCCTCCGAGCCAGCCTGCTCACTATATTTGTCAACACAACCTTAATTTTTCAGATTAATACTAACATCTTCCTCGGCACCACCACTGCACAATGGTGCAAACATTTTTATGGCATTTTCAAACATGGCCATATTCTGCTTATCCATTTCTTCGAACTGACTGAATGGAGTTGATTCCACGAGAGCGCCCTTCACTTCTAGCCGCATCGATGCCTGATTTTGCGCAAAAGCATTCATAGAATGTTCGAGATAATTTGGTACGACAGCTTGCAAACTGTCACCGTAACAACTGATCAAATGTCGGAGAAAACAAATTGACAGCAAATGCCGCCCCTTACTCTCTTCCTTAACGATAATCTGGATGAGAACGGAGCGCGTAATATCAAAGCCAGATTTCACATCATAGACCACAAAATCTATGCCATCTTTAACCATTTGTGCTTGAGAATTGGGAGTGACGTAGCTGCTTGTCGACGTATCGTAAAGACGTCGATTAGCGTACTTCTTTATTGTCACTACGTCTTTCTTATTTACACCCTCTTTGTTAACCACTTCATCAGGCATCAGTTGTCGTCCTCAGTGTTTTTATTCTAAAATAAATTGATCTTAAGATGCTGCACTGAAATGTTATGCTCAAAGAACACAGCATGAATATGGCAGATTGACTAAAACCAAGGTAAAAAATGACCGACGATAAGGTGCTTGATAGATATGAGCGATTGGAGAGGCACTTAAGATACATCACCATCGAACCTTGCGGACCTCGCAAAAAACCAGATAGACCTGTGGCAGCAACACCTCAATACATTCATTTGCGTAGCAACAACAACAAAATACAAGAAACGATGTCCAGGGTGAGGCCTACCGCGCGGGCATTTGTAGATGCCACTTCTGGGGGGCAACTGGCAAAAACTGGGCAGATGTGGCCAAACCCTCTTTCGTTACACCTAGCCGCGGAACTGCCGCATTGATGAGCTCCATGGCCGCATTCCCTCTTTTTGAGAACGGATCGCTAAATTGGCGTCCAAACTTGCAGACCTCCGCCGAGAGAGTGATACGGGCGATAACTCAAACAAACACTAATACCTTTGTATTAACTTTGGAGAGAGAGCCGAGGAGATGCCTCTATGATTTTGTATAGACAGCAACTTTATCAATCTGCGGGTCACCCTCCTAAGTTACCAGAATCCCTTTGCATTTGGGCGAGTGGAACGACTAGTTTACTGGACTACGGCGTAGGGAAAATTTTCGCGCAAGACTGCAGACCACTCATTTGTGTGCTATCCCTAATAAATAAGGCCTATATCTAAAACTTGTATAAATGAGTGTAGCCTTCTTCAACAACTCGCAAATAATGACTTTGTGCCTTTTTGGGTCTATTGGGGTTATCCCGGAGTATCAGATCAAGCTTCACACTTAGCAAGTACGTCGCCGATTTATTCCAATCAGCAATTGCAAATGTTGCCAAGATAAGCCCAGCCCCACCCGGCTTGCTCGACTATTGCATACGGGGACCTCGCCTTGCCCCTAGCAGCACGTACCCTGAGTAAAATAAAAACGTGAGTATTGTTAGCAACGCCTTGGGATTTCCAGATTGCTAGATCCATGACCTTATGTAGACCTTACGAGTTTTGAAAACCATTGCGCCGATATTGGATAACCTAATTACTTATCATGGCAGGCTACCAATAGACCGGTTACAAGCGATGTTTATCGCGTTAAACCTTGGTGGCACAGGCGTCAAATTCCGAAGTTTCGCGGATATGTGTACAACAAGTAAATCTTCACAGAGACTCCTTGCACTCGAAGATTAGCTGGATGATGGTGTTCATCTAGCCGGACGGTTAGCAGGAGAACGCTTGTTAAAATGGTATATCCAAAATACCCCGAAAAGCGGCCATTGGAAAATATATGACATTACAGTCGACCTGGGCACCATCACGATTCCTAAATTAATTGTTGTCCCACCATCCGNTAACATTGTCCCGCCTGCCAGCGCAGAGGTATTAGCTAGATCTATAAAAACTCTGTAGTTATTCACATTAATGCCGGCCATATCGGCATGGTAATTGGGTCGCGTACCCGCTCTAATCTTTATGCCCCTCTTACTAATTGGTTTCTCAGACACCCAGACTAAATTGGGACTTATCGATTCGATAGCGCATGGAATGCGGTCAACATCATGGCATTTATTCAGTTGCCGAATGGAATTAAAGCCGGGAGCATTTTTCGCATCTGCAAAATATTAAATTTGCATCGTTTTCCGGTTGTTGATAGATAACATTTGCCTACGGGATTTAAAAAAATATCTTAAATTTAATACACAGCTTTAAGTCAAATAAATTCCAGATTCTTAGCAAAACGCGGCTTTACATATCGAGGGGGACGAAGTCATGACAGAGGTTGCTATTGTAGGAGCCGCACGCACACCCGTAGGAACCTTCAACGGTGGCTTGCGCGACCTCGCAGCGCATAAATTGGGTGCCGTCGCCATCAGGGGGGCTTTAGAGCGTGCTGATGTTGCACCCGAGGACGTATCAGAGGTTGTGATGGGTCAAATTCTCTCTGCAGGCGGCGGCCAGAACCCCGCTCGCCAAGCTGCTATAGCAGCTGGAATACCCCACGAAAGAACTGCGTATGGTATCAATCAACTTTGCGGATCTGGTCTTCGGACAGTGGCGCTTGGTTTCCAAGCTATCAAAATTGGCGATAGTGATATTGTCGTTGCCGGTGGGCACGAAAGTATGAGTCAAGCTCCACATGTAACTCATCTGCGCAATGGTACAAAGATGGGTTCTGCTGAATTGGTGGACACCATGCTCCGTGACGGCTTACTGGATGCGTTTAGGGGTTATCATATGGGGACCACCGCCGAAAACGTTGCAGAGATATGGCAACTCACCCGGGAAGAGCAGGACGCTTTTGCTGCCAAATCACAACAAAAAGCTGAAGCAGCACTGAAAGCTGGCAGATTTAAAGACGAAATTGTTCCGGTTCCCATTAAGACACGCCGCGATCAGGGTTTAATTGACACTGACGAACACCCAAAATTTGGTGTTACAGTTGACAGTTTGTCGCGCCTTCTTCCCGCTTTCAAAAAAGATGGCACGGTTACCGCAGGGAACACATCCGGAATTAACGATGGTGCCGCGGCCGTCATATTGATGGACGTTGAAGAAGCAAAGAAACGCAATATAACCCCAATGGTACGAATTAAATCTTGGGCCACCGCTGGGGTCGACCCAGCTATTATGGGCACAGGGCCCATACCTGCCAGCCGCCAGGCGCTTGAAAAAGCTGAGTGGGCTATTGACGACCTTGATCTGATCGAGGCCAATGAAGCTTTTGCTGCACAAGCCTGTGCAGTTAACAAGGACTTAGGTTGGGATGCAGATAAAGTCAACGTGAACGGGGGTGCCATCGCGCTTGGCCATCCCATTGGTGCGTCTGGCACACGTGTCTTGGTAACGCTTATCTATGAAATGGAAAAGCGTGAGGCAAAAAAAGGTTTGGTTACGCTTTGCATCGGGGGTGGCATGGGAATTGCTATGTGCGTGGAACGCGATTGAACTAGATACCCGTGAAGTAGGGAACGTTATTGTTGGACGCGTAGCACTCGTTGCCGGCGGAACACGGGGAGTTAGCTCAGCCATATCTACCACTTTGAAACACTAAGGCTACAATGTAGTGACGAATTGTGACGACAATGCCGAGACTAAAGTCAAGTAAAAAACCAGACAGATGTACCTGTGTATCAGTTTGTTGTCGGGAACTGAGATGCCCGCCGTGCAGCCGATTATCAGATACAGTTCGACATGCGTGCAGTTGAGGCGCTAGGCAACAATGCTGGTATCACCTGAGATAAACCTTTGCAGAAGACAGGCAGAAAAGACTGGGACTTGGTCATAAAAACGAGTCTTACAAGTCTCTTTAAGATGTGTCGTAGTATTAAAGATGATATGCTCAATGCGAGCTTTAGCCGAATAATCTTGATCAGTTCTATCGATGACCAGAAAGGGCAGTTTGGTAAAACGAACTCCTCGGCTGCCGCGGCTGAAGATATAGGCTTTACAAAATCCCTCTCCCTAGAAACCGTATCTATAGGCAACACCTTAAATGTTATCGCTCCTGACTATATTACCACTGAAATGGTTATGGCCGTGCCTAAAAAGATTTTAAACGTCAGTATTATTCCGCAAATACCAGTTCGCCGACTTGGGCAGGCGCGAGAGATAGCANGATACGTTGTGTTATTTGCCCCCAACGAGACTGCCTTCATCACCAAATCAACGATTACCGCCAATGGCGGGCAATACTTGATGTGATGAATAATTCTTGAGAGCGGTCCCGAAAGAAATAGAGAGTGGGCGCTTTATAGTCATAGAATTAGGTGATATTGACCTTTTGAGCCATCAAAAATGAATTTTTCAACCCAAAGAACAGCCACTCTTATTGGTAGCCTCTCTATTTTTATGTGGGGGCTCCTTGCGCTACTGACCACATTAGTGGAGGCGGTGCCACCTTTTCTGCTTCTAGCCCTATCATTTGGGATTGCAACTGCCTCAATTTCTGTAAAATGGATAATTAGGCGCGAAAATATCAAATTGCATTTGCAGCAGCCTCTGGGAGCATGGCTACTTAGCACAACAGGCCTATTCGGTTACCATTATTTTTATTTTATGGCATTGCGCCATGCGCCGCCAGTAGAAGCTAGCTTAATCGCCTATATGTGGCCGGTGCTGATCGTCCTATTTTCCGCGTCCTTTCCAGAAGAGAAGCTTCGCTGGAACTGCTTAGCTGGCGCCCTTCTAGGGCTTGGAGGCGTAGTGTTATTGATTACCGATGGAAAAGGCATTGTCGAACTAAGGACAGAGAATATTCTTGGGTACATCATGGCTGTGTGCTGTGCATTGACTTGGTCATTATACTCGGTGTTCAATAAATGCTTCAGAAATGTCCCAACAGACACAGTTGGCGGCTTTTGTGCAGTGGTTTCCGTTCTTGCCTGGATTGCGCACGTGCTGTTCGAAAATACAGTATGGCCAGCAACTATAGGGGAATGGTTAGCCATTGTCGGACTTGGTACATTGCCAATCGGCCTCGCGTTTTTCACTTGGGATTATGGAACCAAACACGGTGATATCCAAGCACTAGGGGTTCTTTCTTATATTGCTCCTCTCCTATCAACGCTTCTTTTAATCGTTTTTGAAAAAGGTGAAGCCACATTTATAGTTGGCGGAGCCACGTTATTGATCTCGGGCGGCGCTGTGCTTGCAGCCCACAAGACGTTGTTCAAGGCGGCCCGATCAGGACCAAATGGTAACAAGTGAAGGGTCCGCCCCCTCTCGACTCTTTTGCAAATTGGCAAACTTATACACCGGTGCGCGCGCTAATTTGGGGCCAATAATTTCCTCAACCGCAAAAGTCTCGACCGTGCCAAGTGGTGCGTGTAATTTTTCAAGACAACCTTCATTTTTTGCGCCTTGGCAAGAGGGTTAGCAGCAGACTCCATCGCCGCGGGATAAGCCAATTTACACCTATCTGCCAAAGGTAATAACCTCCAAACGGTGGATAATTACTCATAGCGAGTGGATAAACGCCCAAAAGTCCAATGTCCGCCGCCTGCAACATAGAGGGCATTTCCTTTGGATCCGTTGATTTCTCTTTAATTGTCGATACTGCAGAACCACCGCTATGCTGAAAAACATCGCCACTAATCACGATAGGCTGCCCATCGATAANTACACGACCCATTACGCAGTTTGAAGCTTTTAATTTGATCAGAGTGCCAGAGAAATCTTGCAAAGCACTCCCTGCAGCCGCCCCGATTTCTTGGACACTATCCGAGTCAGTTATATAATAATCGGCTCTTTTACAGAGAGATTACCACTATCATCTAATCGCTCAACACGCTTTGAACCGCTCATTATGGGATAACATACTAGCTACGAGTGAATGAGCCTAGCTCCTCGCTCCCATCATTGGCCATAGTTTTTCTCCGTCGTGAATAATTTTCGGATTCTACCATTTCAGATAATGCAAGCTTTGTCTCTTCCACGACGGTTTTCCAGCTACCTACAATTTTTTGCCGAAATAGCCGAGCATTTGGGTACCAAGGTGACGTACCACAATTTCGAAGCCACCGCCAATCAGGATCGGCTGAGAGCAAAACCCACAACGGTGTCCCCATGCCACCTGCTAAATGCGCTACTGAGGTACAAACGGAAATTACCAGATCAAGTTCCAAAATAAGTCTTCCAGTCGCAGCAAAATCGACCATGTGCGGCCTGAGATCAGTAATTTTTCTCAAAAGACCGTTAGCCGCAAGCTGATCTCCCTCAGGTCCATGTTGCAGAGAGAAAAAATTTACCCCGTTAATTTCAAGCAATGGAGCCAAATCATGAAGGGCAATAGATCGCCGGAAGTCGGATGGGTTTCTGGAATTACCTGCCCAAACTAATCCAATATTCAGGCCTTCACTTGGAATTATCTGTGTTGCCGCATGTGTCGCGTTTAAATACGGGCCCCTCCAGGGCACGCTGTTAACATCTGTGTGAAACACTCTCGGCAAGCTCATAGCTGGAAGATGCATGTCAAACTTTGGCAATGGGTTTCCTGAGCCTATGACATCAAAACCGAGGCTCATTGTGGTGAGTATTTTAACCAATTCGGTTTGACATTCGACGATTAAACCACCCACTTTAGCCTCAGCTAATGGAAAATATCGTGCCATCATGAGCATGTCGCCCAAACCTTGTTCGGCGTGAATCAGCAATACCTTATCCATCGAATCGGAACCATCCCAAAGAGGTTTATTGAACTCTCGTTTGAAGGGTGCCATTTGACGCGACTGCCACCGTGCCTCAAACCCCTGCCATGCCTTGGGCCACCTACCCTGCTTCAGCCATAATAACGAACGATTAAACATAGCATCGAAGCAGTTTGAGTTAATTGAGAGTGCCGCGTTAAAGGCGCATTCAGCCTCGTCCAACCGGCCCAAACTCATTAGAGCATTCCCTCGATTATTATTGCTTTCTGCTGATGAAGGCTCAATCGCCAATGCTTGCTCAGCATGCCTCAGTGCCGTCGACCATTGATGACGGGCAGCAGCTAAGACACCAAGGTTAGCTTCCGCAGAAGCTAAATTCGGATCAAGCTTGACCGCTTTGTTTAACGCATCACTGGCTCCATCTAATTCATTAATTGCAAGCAGCACTGCTCCTAATGTATCCCAAGCGACCGCATTGTCGGGCGCTTCGTGCGCCATACGTCGAGCGTAGTGAGCTGAAGCCTTTAAATCNCCCCTCTGACGGTACAAATTACTCAGGCAATGCAAAACAGTTGACATCCGCGGGGCTATTTCCAACGCATAGATATAACGCTCAATTGCTTGATCTATTTTACCCTGCGACTCAGCACTCGCCGCAAAAATGGCGCGCGCTTGCACCGTGTCCGGCGCAATTTTAAGAGCTTGCTCTGCTGATATTTCAGCAGCTTCAAATTTACTCAGTTGCCACAATACCATGGCTAAATTTGTAATTACCCCGACGTGGCCTGGCAGCTTTTGATCCAACTCACGCCAAGCACGCTCAGCTTCAGCTAATCGTCCCGAACGTTGGAGGTCCTGCGCAGCAACAAACGCAGCTTTGTAATGATTTGACCTGACTACCATTAAACGGTGTCGACGTGAGCTGGTGCGTTAATCAGAGGATGGTCTGCAAACACCCGCAAACAAATGTTGTGGGTTAATACATGCACACGCCACGGAGCTGGGCTTATCGGCGGAGAAAAATACACGTTCCCGTAATTATCATAAAAAAAAAAATCTAGAGATCATGAGCGAACCGCAAAGCATTATTGTATCACGCATCAGAGGTGCCAAAATTCTTTAAATTTAGGCCTACAGTCTATAAAATTAACAGTGTATGGGATTATCTTATCCATTTCGATTTTATTGCTTATACTAGGATCACAACACAAGATTGTAATCTTAGGGGTATTTCGGGCTATCGACCAGTAGAACATTTTCATGGCGGCTATTCTTGCAGAATTTTTTACAAGAGAAAGAAGTTACAATATTTCCATCTCGGGACGGCCACGAAATGGCATTAGCTTTAAAGTCGTTGATAGGCTGGCATGAGCGAGCCCTCAGTGTAAGTTGTCCCTATGTGGCATGACATCATTAATATTCGAGACTTTTATAATTCTATGCTAGGTCGTCAATGCCAACGGCTAATCAATATTCAATTGTATGAGCTATGGCCGACTTTACAAAACCAGAGTGTGCTTGGTCTTGGATATTCAACACCTTATCTCGCCGCACTCCGTCAGCGGGCTGGTCGAGTTTCAGCAGCCATGCCCGCAGCGCAGGGTGTTCTTCATTGGCCCATCGAAGGACCAGGACTTACCACCCTTGTCGATGAATTATCTTTGCCATTTGCGGACTTAAGTCTCGACCGTGTAATTTTGGTGCATGCCCTTGAACATAGCGAGCAAGTTCGCCCCTTTCTCCGCGAGGTATGGCGCGTTCTCGCGGGGGGGGGGGCGCCTAATTGTAATTGCACCGAATCGGCGCGGCCTTTGGGCTAGGTTTGAACGAACCCCCTTCGGGTCTGGTCTTCCCTATTCCAGCCAACAGCTTTCCCTTACACTACGCGAGAATATGTTTACCCTGACTAATATGAGACGCGCCTTATTCATGCCTCCACTGCGCTCCCGCATGATCCACTCCACATCCGGAGCTTGGGAAACAATAGGAGCGAGGTACTTCTCCGTCTTGGGAGGTGTAAATATTGCTGAAGCAACCAAACAAATTTATGCTGGATCAGATGCGGGCGTTTCATCCAAGATTCATAGTTATTTGCCGGTTCCAGGTAAAACCCGGCCTATCTCAGAAAAATCCAGCTATAATCAGAGTACTCAACGAAATTAATCCGGGTTTTCTTTGATTTTATCGGACCTTACCATTATCACTAGCGGTCTTCGAGCAACAAAAGAACCCAACCCGGATGAATTGGACCGGTTATGAGCACCAACGAAGAGAAACTCTCAGGCTTACGTGATGAGATAGACGATATTGATCGCTCTATTCACGATTTGATTGTGAACAGGACACGCGTGGTGGAGGGTGTAAGGGAAATAAAAAGAGATGCAGCGGTCAAGATTCGGCCAGCAAGGGAAGCTACAATTCTTTATCGGTTGTGCGAAGAGCATGAAAGTACTTTTCCAAAACGTGAACTTTGCCGTATCTGGCGCGAAATGATTGTTGCGACACTTAGGTTTGAAGGGCCATTCTCTGTCGCAGTATTTCATCCCGAGCAAACACCGGGTTATTGGGACTTAGCACGTGACCAATACGGAACATTTACGCCGATGCGGCGCCACGCGGCCGCGCGGGCGGTTGTTGAGGCCGTGCGCGAACAAGAGGCGACTGTCGGTGTTCTTCCATTTCCGACCCGTGATCGCAACGAACCTTGGTGGCGGTTTTTAGTCAATGACTCCTCAGAATCACCAAAAGTCATTGCTCGCCTGCCGTTCATACCCGGGGCAAATACCCATGATGAAAATCTTGATGCCGTAGTAATTTGTCCAGTTCCGCAAGAGGAGACAGGCCGAGACAGATCTATGCTAGCAGTCGAGGCTGATGAAGATATTGGCTTTCCAGCTATTGAGAACGCTCTATCTCAAGCAGGTTTTTCGGCGGTATTTCATCAGCTTTGGCATGACCCAAGCAGGCCGCCCGGATGGACATACCTCGTGGAAGTATTCGGTTTTCTTGGCCCCAACACTCGGCAAATGGCTCGTTTTATCGATGGGCTGGGTAATCGTATTGCGCGTGTACTCCACCTTGGTGGATATGGAACTCCTTTAACCGAGGGGGATCTTCAGTCCTCTAAGGGGAAAGATAAATAATGAGAGCGCCACGCGCACAACCGGGGATCATGAGTATCGCTCCTTATGTGGGCGGGGACTCACGCGCACCTGGTGTGTCTCGAACNATTAAACTTAGCTCTAATGAAAGTGCCCTTGGCTCAAGTCAAGCTGCAATATCGGCGTACATGGGGCTTAGCACAACATTGCATCGATATCCTGATGGTAATTGCAGCGAGCTTCGCCACGCGATTGCAGACGTGTTCAATCTGGATGCAGCAAAAATCATTTGTGGCAATGGTTCAGACGAGATTATCTCACTTATCTGCCAAGCTTTTACCGGCCCGGGAGATGAAGTGCTCTATAGCAAGCATGGCTTTTTAATGTATCCAATTTCCGCATACGCGGCTGGTGCAAAGCCCGTTAGTGCACCAGAGAGTGATTTAACCACAAATGTAGATGCTCTTCTTGCCGCTGCGTCAGACAAAACTCGAATTGCTTTTATAGCTAACCCCAACAACCCAACCGGCACATATATATCTAAAGCGGAGCTCAAGCGCCTACGAGATGAATTGGCCGAGGATGTTATACTTGTGATTGACGCAGCATATGCGGAATATGTCTCAAGGGCCGATTATGACGATGGGGCGTCTCTAGTGGAAACTTATGATAACGTCGTAATGACGCGGACTTTCTCAAAAATTTTTGGTTTAGGCGGAATGCGTTTGGGATGGGCTTATATGCCAAAAGAGATAGCTGATGTTTTGAATAGAGTGCGCGGCCCATTTAATGTTAATACTGCTGCACAAGCTGCAGGGGCTGCAGCCGTTAGTGATATAGCTTTTACTGAAAAGGTACGCGCCCACAATGATAAGTGGCTGCCTTGGACACGAAAAAAAATAATTTCGCTTGGTCTGGATGTTACCGATAGCGTAGGAAATTTTTTGCTAGTTTGTTTTGAAAATACACCAGATCATGGTGCGGAAGCGGCAGATAATTTTCTCAGAGGAGAGGGAATAATTGTACGTCGCATGTCTGGGTATAATTTACCTAATTGTCTACGTATTACCATCGGCACCGAAGAAGAAATGCACATGTTAGTCAGTAGTTTAGCCCGTTTTCTCGGGAAAAAAATATGAACAACATGCCATCTAAACGACCCTTCAAAAAAATTACTCTTATTGGGATTGGGCTTATCGGCTCGTCACTCGCTCGTGCGATCAAAAAACATCGCCTCACCGACCAAATTGCCATCACTGCTCGACGGCGCACAACCCTGGATAAGGCGCGTCGGCTGAAACTTGGGACTAGTTTTCACCTGAAAGCGACNCAAGCTGTAAAAAATGCAGATCTAGTAATTCTATGCGCGCCGTTGGGCGCGAACGCCTCTATCGCCGAGGAGATCGGTCCACATATTAAACCCGGTGTGATCGTCACTGACGTTGGCTCGTGCAAAACATCGGTGATTTCTGACGTCGGACCGCATTTGATGAACGGCGTCCATCTGGTGCCAGCACATCCTGTGGCAGGCACTGAACATTCAGGTCCCGAAGCAGGCTTCGCCAATTTATTCGTGCGCCGATGGTGTATTCTCACACCTCCAACAGACACCAATGCAAGTGCCATAAATAAGATGTCGAGGTTTTGGCGTAAACTAGGATCCTGGGTCGAAATTATGGATGCCCAACATCACGACCGTGTTCTTGCAATTACATCTCACTTGCCCCATCTAATCGCCTACACCATTGTCGACACTGCATCCGAGCTTGAGCGCGAGTTGCAAAAAGAAGTTGTGAAATACTCTGCCGGTGGGTTTCGCGATTTCACCAGAATCGCCGCGTCCGACCCCATAATGTGGCGTGATATTTTTTTATCCAACAAAGAAGCTGTATTAGAGATCCTTGGTCGTTTTTCCGAGGATTTATCCGCGTTGCAGCGTGCCATTCGTAGATCAGATGGCGACCGCTTGCAGGAGACATTTGTTCGAACGCGCTCCATCCGCAAAGGCGTGATTGACGCTAATCAAGCTTAATCTAGTTACACTTATGTGAAAACTAAGACGAGTGGCATTAGTTATTTCGAGGCTGCTAAGAGTAAAAGCTTGTGGCGCCCCGCCTCGCGTCAATGACTTGGCTCACGTTGGGTTGCCGCTAATATCGAACAGTTTTAAGTGATACTTACCCCTCGAGATCAAATCACGAGCCAGCTCATAACTCCTCCTTGACATAATTATAGACCAACTAAGACTCTCATCTTCATATTTTTACTCGACTCGAATTTCTAGTCACCATTCGACAAAGGGCAATTGCATCAGTTGATACTTACCAGCCGACAATACACTGTCTTGAATGGTCAGGGGTACTTCTACATATGATTTGTCGCGAGCATGCTGCTTGGCTAATACATTAAATAATATTTTAGCTGCGGTCGCCTCAACCGACTGCAGAAAACCTGCAGCCGTTAACTTGTCAATTATTTTCGTTCCCCCTTCAACACGCAAAGTCAGAGCAGCTTGCGGTTGGAGGTCAGCATCTAACGCCACCGTTCCTCTCCCTCCAAGGACAACAGGACCGTCTTCGGCGACGAGCTCTGTTATTTGGAGCACACCACCGGCATCCCTCCAAGAAGATAATACTTTGTAAATTGTTCCCTGCCGTAGTAGCCCTTCCACATCTGCCCGGAACCTAATCGCCGCCCAGTTAATTCCCCTGGGGTTTCGCCACAAGTCAGTAATCCTAACTCCCTGTGCAACAAAAGCTATGCTAAAGGGAGGGCTCACCCCGTTATTATCAACTCCATAACCTCGCCAAGCAAAGTCAATATCGATAGCCCGAACTGATACAAATTTTTTATCATGACGGTCAATATTTAATCCATCAGCTCGAAAATTACCCTGAATTTTATTTCGTTCGTTGAGTTTTAGGACCCCGCCACCGATTCCAATATCAATTTTAAGCACCCGGTTTATAGCTGTGGCAGGCGAGGTAAACTGGGAGGTTCCCTTTACCCAATAATTGATAACCCGCGGAGCCCAAGGCACAACTGACATATCAAGATCAAAACCGGACAATTTCCATTTTCTAGGGATCGAGCCGTTAACACTAATATTATTCAAGCTAAAGTGCAGTGCCCTAGGAAACCCCGTTACACCAATAAATTCGCCTGCCACCCCCGGTCGCTTGTCAAGCCAACGCAGAACATAATTTTCTAATTGCGCCGCTATTATATACCAAAAAGTCGCATACAACGCAGTGAGGCAACTTATAATCACAAGGATAACAAGAGCCAATTTTTTGGTTCGATTCGCCACTAAATGAAAGGCGGGTGGAGAGCGCATAATTCTTCCCTTGAGAAAAGGAACATAATTATGCAACTAAAGTTTACCGAATAACAATTTTTTACAAACTGCCGACTGGTTTGTCGTGAGCCACTTGCCATACCCCCGCAAACAGGGCAACTTTGTTTTCACCACGAATTGCTACCTAATACACTCCAGTTTAAAATTTTTTATGACTTATGATCACAATCCATCAACTACAGATAGCCGCAAGTCGAATAACGCAACCCCTCTAACTAACTCTTATCTAACTAAGGTGGGTATTCCCGCTATATTAGTCTGGCTTTGGAGTACTGGTTTTCTCGGCGCCAAATACGGCCTTTCTTATTCTGATCCAGTTACACTTAGCGCAATAAGGTTCGGTGCTGCCGCCACCATTTTGACCGTATTTGCGTTGATCGTTCGGGCGCCTTGGCCACAAACATACAGTGAATATGTTAGCACAGCCATAACAGGAATTTTACTACATGGGGTTTACATGGTCGGGGTTTTCGTGGCAATTTTCAATGGTACACCGGCATGGGTAGCATCTTTATTAACTGGCATTCACCCCATGTTAACGGCAATAGTAGTTGGCTCTACGCTCAACGAGCAAATTACCACTCAACAGTGGTTTGGCTTCGCATTCGGACTATTTGGTGTTATATTGATTATATGGCCAAACCCAGACGGCGATCCAATCCCGAAAGTGGGTATACTCTCACTAGGAATTGGTCTGGTTGCTTTAACCGGTAGTACCGTTTTCCAAAAACGCTTTGGTTCGACCACAGATTTAAGAACATCGCAAGCGATTCAATTATTTGCGGCATGCCTTTTTGTTTTACCGGGCACATATTTATTTGAGACGAGGGAAATAGAGTGGACGCCAGTGTTTATAGCTGCACTCGGCTGGCTAACAATCGGATTATCTATTGGCATGATCAGTTTACTTTTTNTGTTGATCCGACAAGGCGAAGCATCAAAAATCGCGAGCCTTTTCTATCTAATCCCACCGCTGACTGCGATCCAAGGTTATTTGCTTTTTGATGAAATCGTCACCATCATTCATATTGCAGGCATGGTTCTTGCCGGTATTGGGGTCCTGTTAGTCACCAAAAGCAAAAAATCTAGTCCTTGATAAGGGTTCACTCAACTTGAGAGCCGATCTCGTATACATGCAATTNGTCAATGGGTTAAACAGATATCATCATAACTGAACAACTACCCGTAATGGTCTACAAGAATTATCAAGCGGCTTGTATTTTCTCACTTAGTCACCGCAAAGCTATGGAAAATATAGGCGTTTTATTCTGCCTTAATTCAGGACATTAATAATGATCACACCAGTTCACATAGATCTGTATTCCGACACGCATACTAAACCGAGCGCAGCAATGCGTGATGCCATGGCAAGTGCAAGAGTTGGCGATGAGCAACAGAATGCAGACCCAACAACGAACAAACTACAAGAAATGGTAGCCGAGATCCTAGGTAAAGAACGCGCGCTTTTTTTACCCTCTGGCACCATGTGTAACGCAATTGCCGTCCGTGCCTGGTGTGAACCTGGCGACGAGGTCATTTGCGATGTGACCGCGCACATCATTAATTCTGAAACGGGTGGGCCGGCCGCTTTATCAGGGGTTATGTTACGCCCTGTCCATGGCAATAAAGGTATATTTACAGGCCATAACGTGCGCGCTGCGCTGCGGCCAGTAAAACGGAATTCGCCGATATCTAAGTTAGTATCCCTTGAAAATACCTGTAACTTTGGCGGTGGAACTATTTGGCCAGTGAACAGTGTAGCTGATGTATCAGCAGCAGCACTTGATGCCGGCCTTAAACGGCACTTGGATGGGGCTCGACTTCTGAATGCAACAGCAGAAAGCGGGATAAAGCCGTCATTGTACGGTGAATATTTTGATTCGCTTTGGATTGATCTATCAAAAGGCCTCGGCTGCCCAATCGGAGGAGTTCTTGCCGGCAATACCGATTTCATAGAGCGTGCCCTTCGTTTCAAACATCAATTTGGCGGAGCCATGCGGCAATCAGGTATAATCGCTGCTGCTGGAATATATGCAATTGAGAATAATATTGGGCGCCTGAAAGAAGATCACAAAAACGCACGCAGGTTAGCGCGTCATTTAACACACATACCGGGGATAGTGTTGGATGCGAATACAGTTCAGACCAACATTGTTTTTTTCAATGTTCAGAACACTGGCCATACGGCCAATCAAATCCGGGATAATCTAATTAAAAGGGGTGTCCACATCGGGGCTATGGGCGAGTACACAATGCGTGCAGTAACTCATCTCGACATTACGGAGAGAATGGTTGATGAAGCGGCAGATCATTTAGCTACAATATTGAGTTAGTTAGGTTTTACATAGCCCCTATACGATTAAGATGAAGCATTAGTTATATCAGCCTAAAACGCACTGCCAGAACGTTTTTTATGACGATATGCCGTAAAAGGTAGTTTGTCGCTGAGCGAAAATGATGCGGTTTATTCGCAATATCATCGTAGATAAAGGTCAAAACACTTCAATAAGCCCTGTAGCATATAATAGAAATCAACATTTTAGAATAATAGCTTAACCAGACTTAACCTCTCCATAACTTTGTTACGTCGAAATCAGCGACTATTCAAAGAAGCAGACTTTATAAGCTATCAAAATAAAGTCCCCTCATCCACATTTCGAATAACTACAGCTGATACAGGTATCACATCCCTCCTGACGAATCAGGCTAAGTTGAGCGCATTTCGGGCATTGGCGAAATGGGGCTGCCGCCTCGTCGACCCTCTCACCCTTACTGTTGCTATGACGAGCAATTCCTCCCCCACGGATCATCACTGGCGGACGAGTTTCGGCTCTCACAGTTTTAGGACCAGCCAAGTCATCAATCGCTCCCAAAAACCCAATCGAAATCAGGTGTGCTTCAATAATCTCACCTATAGCTGCAAGCAGCGATGGTACATATTTACCTCGCATCCATTGCCCGCCACGTGGGTCAAATACCGCCTTCAATTCCTCGACTACGAACGATACGTCACCACCACGCCGGAATACGGCTGAAATCATGCGTGTCAAAGCTACTGTCCATGCATAGTGTTCCGTATTTTTTGAATTAATAAAAATCTCAAAAGGACGAACTCTACCCGTATCATCTAAAATATCGTTAAGTGTGATGTAGATGGCATGATCACTATCCGGCCATCGAAGTTTGTAGGTTCTGCCCCCAAGTTCACCGGGCCGATCCAAGGGTTTGTATAGATGCGTTACCGAACCTGCATCCCCATAGTCAGCCGGCTTGACTGACTGGGACGGCGGCTCTAGGGGTAATTCGGGCTCGTGACTTGTCTCTTCATCCTCGCTTTTACGCTCCAAGACAGCACCCGTAACGTCGTTAGGGCGATATGTTGTACAGCCTTTACAACCGAGTTCAAATGCTTGGCTGTAAATGTCCTTGAAGTCAGAAAAATCAATCTTCTCTGGCACGTTAATAGTTTTAGAGATCGAACTATCTATGTAGTTTTGTACCGTAGCCTGCATCACTAGATGATCATGAGGGCTTAAATCATGCGCATCGACGAACGCATCAGTCAGAGGCGTGCACGCGCCTTTAATAGAGCGATACAAGCGATAGGCATAATCAGTGACATCCTCCTCTTTACGCGTGCCATCCGGCATCAAAACATGGCGCTTATAAGAAAAACTGAAAACTGGCTCCAGCCCCGACGAAACATTATCAGCAAACAGCGATATTGTTCCCGTAGGCGCAACCGATGTAAGCAACGCATTACGAATACCATGTTCAGAGAGCGCATCTTTCACGTCTGTATCAAGCGTTTGGATAGTCTCACTTGCAAGGTACTTCCCCCGTTCGAACATTGGAAAAGGTCCTTTTTCTTTTGCCAGATCGATTGAGGCCAAATAAGCAGACCGACGAAAGCATTTTAGCCAAGTCTTCGTCAACTCAACTGCACGTGAACCACCGTAGCGCGCACCGCACATAATTAAGGCATCGGCGAGGCCGGTGATACCTAAACCAATGCGACGCTTGGATTGGGCCTCATGGCGTTGTTCTTCAAGTGGGAAATTCGACACATCGATCACATTATCCAGCATCCGCACGGCCGTAAGCACCAGATCATCAAGGACTTCAAGGTCAAGTTTAGCGGCATCAGTGAACGGTTCTTCCACTAATCGTGCTAAATTGACCGACCCCAATAGACAAGCTCCATAGGGGGGTAAAGGTTGTTCACCACAAGGATTTGTCGCGTTAATAGTTTCGCAGTAATTCAGATTATTTCGAGCATTAATACGGTCAATGAAAATTACACCCGGCTCCGCATAAGCAAACGTAGCCCGCATAATCTTGTCCCAAAGTTCCCGTGCCGACAGACTTTTAAAAGTTGTCCCACTGAAATTGAGTTCCCAAGAAGCATCATCTTTGACGGCCGCCATAAATGCATCTGTCACCAATACAGATAGATTAAACATCCGCAGCCGCCCGGGCTCTCGCTTAGCTTCAATAAATGCCTCAATATCGGGATGGTCGCAACGCATCACCGCCATCATTGCACCGCGCCTAGATCCTGCGCTCATGATAGTACGGCACATAGCGTCCCAAACATCCATGAAGCTGAGAGGGCCAGATGCATCCGCGCCAACGCCTTTAACCACCGCACCTTTTGGTCGAAGCGATGAGAAGTTATATCCAATGCCGCCACCCTGCTGCATGGTCAACGCGGCTTCCTTAAGTCCATCAAAAATACCCCCCATGTCGTCGGGGATATCGCCCATTACAAAACAATTGAATAATGTGACATCACGTTTGGTACCTGCACCGGCGATAATTCGCCCTGCTGGTAATATCGTGAAGCCATTCATTACCTCAAAAAATTTTTGCTCCCAATGACTTGGATCTTTCTCACAAACGGCGAGGGCCCGAGCAACACGCTGCCAAGTATCACGGACCGTTTTATCCACAGGTTGACCGTCTACGCGCTTGAAACGATATTTCATATCCCAGATTTGCTGGGAAACGGGCGAGAGGTCTAACATGCAGTCTCCTATATCAACCTTAGAAAGAAAATTATTCTAATTTCACGACGTTTTAAGAACTTATGGCACTCAAAGCTGGAAAGCCCAGAAACACGGCAAGCTGATCCAACATTATTTCTTAAAATAGTAATTTTTTGGAGCCTCACCGTCAATATTTTGTTCTCTTTATGTTTCCACAGCAAACAAGTCAGTATATCCCCTAATCGGAACGAAAATTTGTTATTAGGTCCAATAACTTGCGCCGTTACCCCGGTAATTCACAACAATCAGCGAAATGCTGTCCACAAATCAATCCACAGGTGCTTGATCAGCGCTATTAACTAGTCGCGAGATATGTAAACGATGCCGAGTGTTAGGAAATTTTTGGCTGCCCTCTTTAGCAAGCTCCAACGCTCTGGTTTCAATAATTATCTCCAGTTGCGCCATAAAATCACGGCGCTTAAGGCCTTTTGGGATAGGCTTCATAAACTCAATAACAATTCTTCCGGCCTCCTTAATCTGACTGCGGCGTCCCCAAAAAAGGCCAGAGTTCAGTGCTACAGGAATAACCGGGGCATCACATTGGGAGTATAGCGCTGCTATGCCGGGATGGTACGCTTGATGCGTTCCGGGCTGCGTGCGGGTACCTTCGGGAAAAATTATCACAGCGCGGCTCTCTGATAACCGCTGGCGAGCATTGTGCACCATTACTTTAAGTGCCGATGCGCCACCATCCCTATCAACCGAGATCGCCCCACACCGCCGCGCCACCCATCCCCATACGGGTATTTTGGTCAATTCTTTTTTGAGAACATACGCTGGATCAGAAAAAATTAGATAAAAGAAATATGTATCCCATGCTGATTGGTGCTTAGTCGCGTAGATAGCCGCGCCGTTATTAATATGCTCAGCACCACGAATCTCATAATCTAGGCCCAACAATATCTTGAGTGCCCAATGCTGCGACCAAGCCCATGCCTTTACTGCTCGCTGCAGCACTAGTCTAGGAAATGGCAGCAACACTATCATCAAGGTCACGCTTACCGCGGTCCAGCCGATAAAAACGCAATTAAAAAGTGCTGACCCAATGATCGATCTAAAGCGATACACGCCTTTACTCCACTCATTCAGCATCTAACGGGGTCGCATTGAAAAGGTGCTCCGTCCGCTGACGGACCCATGCCATAAGATATTTATTAAATTCACCCACTAATAATGCCGTCGTGCCCGGCCACGCCCACCACTCTGTCTGTTTCACGTGGGCTGGAAATACTGCATTGGGAATTATTTTCACGTTGGGTAATGCGTGCTCAAACTCCAACTTACTGCGTGGCATATGATAGGCCGCAGTTACAAGTCTAATCGATTCGATGTTGTTGAGCCTTACCCAAATGGCAGTTTCTCTGGCGTTCTCACGAGTATTTATGGCATTTCCAATCCCGATTCGGCTTTCCAATCCAGTCGGGTCGCGACGTGCTGCCATTAGAAGATTGCGCACATCTAAACCCTGATATACGCCTGAAACGAACATTCGTTCCGCACCGTTATTACTTAACAGTAGCAGGCCCGCGTCCAACCGCCCACTCCCCCCGGTCAAAACAACAATGGCATCAGTTCTTGAACTAACATCATGGATAGAATCTGGTATTTCACCCACGAACCGCAGCAAACCGATAATCCACAAACCGATAATAAATAATAAAAGCACGATAAAATTCATCCATAGCGCAATTCCTTGGCGGTTCGTGCGCCGCGCCATAACTATAACATCCTCTCGAGCGAACGCATAACCGTTACTTTTGCTGTTAACATTGCAACTACAGAAACAACAATAGGTAACGCCGCCATAATCACCCAATGCAAAACACCGAATTGAATATTAGGCAATAATCGGTCGTCCAAAGTTTGCGCCAAATGGGCTAACGCCCAAATAGTGGGTACTGCTAAGAATAATCCTACGATCCCTCCTGCGAGACCAAGACCGAGTGCCCGGCGAGCGAACTGCCGCGCAATATACAAGTCATGTGCGCCAATTAGATGCAGCACCTCTATAGCCTCGCGATGAACGGCTAACCCGGTCCGCGTGGTAAAAATGATCGTACCCACTGTCGCTAATATAATAAAAAGTAATACCAGGAAGGCCAATGCCTCAAAAGTCTCAATTAAACGCACTAATCGGTCTAACCATACCCGATGATCGTCAATGCTGACCCCACCAACTCTCTCAGTCAATCTCTCGCCAAGTGCGTCAGCTGAGAGCATCGCAGTCGATCTCAACTCTACATCAATTAATTTTGGCAATGGTAATTCACCGCTACCCGCAACAGCACCTATCCATGGCTCGAGCAGCCGCACGAGTTCATTATTATCTAAAACGTCATATCGCAATATTTCTGGAGAAGTGGCTAAAATTGTTAGCACGTCATTTAGCCGAGCCTCATCCCTATAATTGTCGTTACTAGGAACAATTTGAACGGTCATAGTCCCTCGCACACCTCGGTCCCATTTAGAGGCCGTCGCATGAAGAACAAGCATGCCGGCCACTGCTAATACCGATAAAAAAACCATAAATGCAATTAACCAAGGCAAAAACCGGTTTAATTGATCACGGTCTAGTGGCAAGTCAGAACGAATCCGAATCAACGATAATTCTCCATTTTATTATAAAACCCAGTGTCTGCATGGTGAAATTCGTATTTATTTCAGTTTTTTTTGCGTATTTAAAACAGGTTTCGACATTTCATTTTCAGGCTCACGCCCAGCATTATGAAGATTTTTTATTGGCTTTGATACAGATGTCTCCGATGTCATATCATGCTTGATAGCGACTCGACCGGGAGTAACACTTAAACGCCCTTTAACAAGATGCAGGCTACCATGCCCGAGCCTCTCAACCAATTGATGGTTGTGCGTGGCAATAATAATTGTTGTTCCGAGCCGGTTTAATTCTTCAAATAAATGCACGAGGCGAAATGCCATTGTGTCATCCACATTCCCTGTGGGTTCATCTGCAAGCAATAAACGTGGCCTCGAAATAACTGCCCGAGCAATAGCAACTCGCTGTTGCTGTCCTCCCGACAACGTGGGCGGCCGTGCCCGCATGTGATCTCTCAATCCAACCCAAGTTAAAAGCTCGCCAACATGCTTCTCTACCTCGCTTCTTTTTACCCCTGCAACACGTAATGGCAAAGCGACATTATCGAACGCGGACAGATGGTTAAGGAGCCTATACTCCTGAAATACGACGCCGACACTTCTACGAAGAGCAGGAAGTTGACCGCGCGCCGTAGTGGCAATATCATTGCCAAATAGGGATATCAGGCCGCGTGAAGGACGCAATGCCAAATAGATCAATTTGAGTAATGAAGATTTTCCGGCACCGCTCTCTCCTAACAAGAAATGGAATGAACCAGTTTGTAGGGCGAAGGTAACATCTTTCAAAACCTCCGAGCCCAATCCATAGCGCAGACCAACATTGTCAAAACGAACGATTGGTTCCTCATTTATAAGATTTTCGATATGCACAGTTCCTCCAAATTTAGAGCATTTTTCCTGCCCGCATTATTCAGAGTGTAATAAGTTTCTAATTGGGCCATGAGTGTGCACAATGCCATGACTAGAGCCGCTTCGTCTAGACTCGCTGTGGATAAGAAAGTTAGGGGAGCTTTAACTCATTTAAAATGCTATTAAATCTCAGCGATTGGAGACAGCGGGTTGCGTTCAAATCACGTAAATTCTATAAATGATAAAACCTAACAGGGTCCAGTGTATATGATCATCACCTGCCCAAATTGCGCCACGCGCTACAACATCCAGCCTTCTCTTGTCGGTGAAGGAAGAAATACTCGCTGCTTCAACTGCGGCCATTCATGGTTTCAAGGACCAGTTGTCTCGCCCCCACCACCCCCCATGCGGCCACCACCCGCGCCCCAAGAGCAAAGTCAGGTGCCAATGACCCCTGATATGGCTTCCGCAGAACCTTATTCAAACCCGCCCCAACTGGCGCACGTTCAAATGGCGCAGCTTCTGACCCAGCTAGGAATGCAACAAAATACACAGACGGAGACTACTTCAGGAACCAAGGAGGACTTGGAGCTAGAGCAACCAAAGAGCCAAGCTGAAGAAGAGGATCCATCACCTAAGTCTGGTGATGAAAGCAGTGAGGATAGGGGTACCGCCCCATCCGAAAATAATCAGATCGACAAAACTCAAGACCTAGTCGGGGAGGACATCGATGCCGCCTTAGCCGAAGATGCCGACACTGAGCCTGTCGAATCCCTTATACCGACCGCAGATACTGATGGAGACGACACTGATGATGACTTAGACATTGACGACCTACCCGGCCTCGACGAAATCCCTGAGGTGTTCTCACCCGACGATGGTGGCAGTGCAAAAACAAGCCAACCGCGAAGCTCAATTAAATTAATTGTTATTGGAATTGTGGTTTTAACCGTAGCCGTCTGTGCGACGCTCTTTTTTGCGAGAAATATGGTAATGGATCTGTTGCCTGTGACCGAAGAAATATACAAATCTGTTGGTTTTGGCAGAGAACTCGGTGCAGGATTGAAGATTAGCGAGGCAACACCAAAGCGCGGTAAAGTGCTGGGCAAGGATGCTTTGATTGTGACAGGTATCATCACAAACGTGTCACAAGAATTACGTTCGGTTCCAATGATTAAGGTGGCTCTTCGAAATGGAGAAGATCAAGAGATACAAGCAGGCATCTCGGCACCGTTAAAGAGTGAACTCAAAGCGGGGGAACGGGTAAAATTTAAAGTTGTTCTTATCAAGCCCTCTCCCCTGGCACGACGAGTAGAAGTGATTTTTGCTCCCGCCAAAGGGACGAAAGACGTGGAAAAAGTCGATTAATTACCCCGCCAGAAAACCTAATTAAAAGCGCTTAATTAGGCGCTCGATATAATCTCGTTCGAGCTGTGGCCTGTTATGTTCCCCTGATCTCCGGCGCAACTCGTCCATAATTTCTCGCGCACGGAATAATTCACGTTTCGTCGGAACCGCTGCGCCATCTATCCCTGCAGCCCCATTTACGCCCGATCCCGGCTGCCTTCCAAACGGATCGCGCCCTGACAAAAAGGGCTTCCCCGCCCGACTTAAACCAGCACCGACCCCCGCACCTCGGGCCCGATTGGAGAGTTTTCTCGCTAACCGTTCTGCTGATTGTCGTAAGGCCTCGAGGGCTTTTATCTGATCTCGGCTAGCGCGGGATATGTTGTTTTGTTTAAGTGCCTCTCCAGCACCTTTCATCGCTTGATCGGCTTGCTTCATAGTTGATGGGACCATACCCAGCATTTTATCCATCTGAATTATAAATCGTCCCAGTGCTTTACGCAGATCCCTCTGGTTTCTGGAAAGTTGATTGCCTTGGCCACTCTCATCGCTTGGTTTTTTTGCCCCTGACCGCTGGCTTAATTGATTATCTTGCTCTTTCTGAAGGCGTCGAGTTCTCAAGTCCCCAAGGTTATGCTGTCTCTTGAATGTTAAATCGAGCAAATCTTTTTGACGACGGCTCAAGTCCCGTAATCCTTGGAGCATCTGACGCCCCGTGTTTTTCCGAGAGAGGGGAGGCTGAAAGCGCGCAGTGTCGCGAAGAGCATTCAACATACGATCTAGCTCAGACAACACCCGCCGCGCAGCAGCCCGCGAGCCAGATCGACTGAGTTGGCGCGCTTTTTCGAGCATCCGCTGTAAGTCTCCACTTTCGAGGATCGCAGACGAGTTTAGGTCTCCTGGGATCTCTCGGCCTTGTCTCTTCAGGTGATCGGCCATTGCTCTCATGTAGTTATTGATAGCACTTTTTAACTGATCGAGTAGACGCTCGATTTCTTGTTCCGTGCCTCGACCATTTAACGCTTTTTTTATTTGCCCCTGAAGGTCACGCAATGCTTGTTCAGCGACGGCAAACTCACCACCTTCAATTCGGAGTGCCGTTTGCCAGAGAAGTCGCTGAACCTCAGGGCGGACCATATTTGAAGCTCTTATGCCGTGCCTTAATCGGTTATATGAGAGAGCAATAGCCAAAAAGGTTACAGTATCATTGAAAAAGTGAGACGGTTTGCTAACGATTTTTAACAAATCGTTTTGCACTTCTTGAAAAAGATCCACGGTTGGTTGATTGAGCTTTTTTCGAGCTGCAATTAATTCCCGAGCTACTGGATGATTAAAGGTCCTCTCAGGTAATGCGATACTAATGTCATCTGTCCGACTTTCTTGCCCTGCAACATCAACCGCAAGAAGAGATAGCTGAACCTGCAAGCCCGACCAAGGGTGGTCTGAAAAATCATACTTAGCTTGACCTTTACCGCCCGTGTCCGCCCTGGGAACCGGTAGGGCAAAAGAAGAACGATAATTTCCGCTGAGAGCAGATAATCCCTCTTTGCTCTTTATTTCTAATCTTACATCACTAAGAGAGTAATCATCTGAAGCTTCAAACTGAACTTGCAAAATCCCATTGCCCATGTTCCGTGATGGTCCTGTAAATTCGATACGAGGTGGATAATCTTCGATAATTTTAATGGGCCATGACCCAATCATCGAATCACCAAGCTTTACATCTAAGGTTTGGGCTTGGAGATCATCGTGTGTTATTTGTATTTCCGCACGGGATCCGTCTTCAACATGCTTAGGGTCCAGAGCTAAAAACGGCTTAGTGCGCTCGCCGATCCGAATCCGGGCATTATCTCCTGCACGCCCGATTTGAGCTAAAACCATACTTCCCATCGGGATCCCAATCACTTTGTCGATCTCTACAGAGACTCCCTCAGACATCTGGGGACTAAGATCACCCCAATGGCTCTCATGTTTGTTGCTTGTTGTGACTGCTCCCTCTTTTTTTGGATAAAGGCTGTCGTGCAGCAATCGAGGAGGAACTTTCGTGTATTCAGGAGGCCGAACCCAAACGTCTATAGTTGGTTGAGAGAGGCTGGTAATTTCAACTTTTGGATTAATAGCTCGTTCAAATCTATGGGCGGCATCCTCTGCTCCAACACTTAGAGCAACTAAAAATGTCAAAGGGATCAGCACACGCAGACCGTAGGGATCATGCCTAGCCATCCGCGGCGCCGGCAGAAAGAACTTCAACTGCCTAAGTAGTGGTTGCGTTCGGGCGACATGCGCTGCCCACAAAAACCTACTTGCTGAATTTTTAACGCCTAGCACCGGTCGATCATTAAATGCAGTTAAAGGTTGATGTTTGACTCCGCTGTCTCGCTCCAATCGCTTACGTCCCGTCTCGACTGAAACCTTAAAGTCACCCTTTAAGAAGTATATGGTAGCCCAGATCAAAAGCCCAGCCAGCGCGGCTAAAATAGAAAAATGCAGCCAACTCGGAAGGGTCGGTAATACATCAAAGAGCGTAATGACGGAAAAAAGACAAAATATTGCAGTTATGGGAAAAGAGCGGAGCCATACACGCTCCCATAATATTGCCGCTCGCGACCACCATATAAGCAGTGTGAGACGGAGACTACCTCGCTTTTTTAAATTTTTATCTTCATGCGCCCCCATCATTTACCGACCACATTAGCCGCGGAAATTCGACTCCCTGATAGCCATGGTGGCAACCTCTCCAAAGCCAACATATCAGCCACCTCAAAGCGTCGTCGAATAACAGCATACTCATCGCCTTCGACCAAGACTTCGGGTATTAGAGGACGAGTGTTATAGGTCGAGGACATTACAGCACCGTAAGCACCAGCTGATCGAATGGCTAATAGGTCACCCGACGTAACTGACGGCATACCACGGTTTTTAGCGATGTAATCACCAGACTCACAGATAGGCCCAACGATATCCATAACTTTTAAAGATTCGTGATCCATCGCTTCCGCGACACGAACTATATCATGGTGGGCGTTGTACAAAGTAGGGCGGATCAAATCGTTCATCGCTGCATCAACTATGCAAAATGTTTTAGCGGTACCTTCCTTCATGAAATTTACTCGGGTCAATAATATCCCGGCATTTCCAGCAATCACACGTCCGGGTTCAAAGGTGAGCTTGCAGCCAAGACCGCCAATCGTCTCAGCTACCATAGCGCCGTAAGCTTCGGGTGTCGGTACTTTTTCATCTTTGTAGGTAATACCGAGGCCACCACCCAGATCAAGGTGCCGAATCGTGTGACCGTCCTCGCGCAGAACCCCCACAAAATCCGCCATCCGTGAATAAGCTATACGAAAGGGGTCGAGTTCAGTCAATTGAGACCCAATATGCATAGCTACGCCAGAAACGTCTATACCGGGCAAAGCTCTAGCACGCCTGTAAGCACCTCGTGCCAAGGACAGATCGATCCCAAATTTGTCTTCCTGACGGCCCGTAGCAATTTTTTCATGCGTTCGCGCATCAACATCGGGATTGACGCGGAGTGACACCTCGGCCATCTGTCCGTGTGTATCGGCCACAGCACTCAAAACTTCGAGTTCAGACAATGATTCTACATTGAAACGAGTGACACCAGCAACGAGTGCAGCTTGGAGTTCCTGACGGGATTTACCAACCCCTGAAAAAATTATCTTTTTTGGGTCAATTCCTGCTTCCAAAGCACGCTGCATCTCGCCTTGAGAAACCACATCAGCACCCGCACCTAGTCTTTCCAAAGTCGCTAAAACAGCGATATTTGAATTAGCTTTGATGGCAAAACAAATAGTGGCGTCAAGTGCGGAGACTGCATCGGCAAAAACCTTAAAATAGTGGACCAACGCCGCGCTTGAATAACAATAAAATGGAGTCCCAATCACGTCAGCTAGTGCCGAAAGTTGAACTCCCTCAGCGTGTAATTCACCCTTATGGTAATTAAAATAATCCATGGTCCTCCCCTGCCGTGAACTGTGTTTTCATTTTGGCACCCCAAACTCTCTCTACCAGACAAGTGCGCGTCTAAGAACAGCTTGCCATGGATAGCAGACATTCAAAATGCTTTTCGGACAAACTTTTAACGCGATAACTTTCTACCAAATAACGGACCAGCGAGAGGAGCGACGTATCCGGCAGGGTTAGGGTAGACATATGGACTATCTGATTGAGATGGCGCGGGAAAGTAATCCTCTTGGGACGGCGAAATGACCCGTATTGTCTCCGTCTCAAGTTCAGGTTTTGATAGCTTAAGTTTTGTAACGGACGATGATGCTGGATAAAAAAACGGGTAGATGGAGTCATCAGGAGGCTGCGGGGATGATTTTACCCCACAACCCGCAATTACAACGCTTGTAATGAGCACTGCAATTGAGGGGGCCGTGATCTTCTCAAGATTTTTCACACAAACAACCTCCATAGTTTTCAAAGCGTCTGGCATTTTTTTCAAACTGGTAAATAGTTTATCATTGACCCACTGCTAAAGGAACCGAAGTCGAGCATCTTTGACGGCTTGGCTAACATTGTGAGGCGCAGCGCCACCATATGATTTTCGGCTGGCCAATGCGTTGTCCACACTCAAAACCGAATAGATATCATCAGTTATACCAGCTTCAACCGTTTGCATTTCTTCGAGGCTGAGATTTTCTAGGCCACAGTTTTTTTCTTCTGCCATTTTCACAAGACCGCCCGTCACTTTATGAGCCTCACGAAACGGCATAGCAAGCGACCGGACAAGCCAATCTGCAAGGTCCGTTGCAGTTGCAAATCCACGACCCGCATCCGTTGCCATCCGCTCAATATTGAAAGTGCTATCTCCAAGGATGCCAGTCATTGCGAGAAGGCTTAGCTTGAGTGTGTCAAAGACTTCAAAAACGGGCTCTTTATCTTCCTGCATGTCTTTACCATAGGTCATTGGCAAGCCTTTCATGACAATAAGAAGGCCGTTGAGTGCACCAATCACCCGACCCGCCTTGGCGCGTATTAATTCAGCAGCATCAGGGTTTCGCTTCTGTGGCATTATCGAACTACCTGTTGAAAACGCGTCGCCGAGTGCCACGTATGCAAATTGCTGCGAGCACCAAATCACATATTCCTCTGCAAGACGTGAGAGGTGTGTGGACAAAATTGCCCCAAAACTCAAAAACTCAAGTGCAAAATCCCGATCCGATACTGCATCCATAGAATTTACCGCAGGTCGATCAAAATCCAATTCTTTTGTTGTCATATCCCGGTCAATGGGAAAAGAAGTCCCCGCCAAGGCAGCTGCTCCGAGCGGATTTTCATTTAATCGCTTACGGCAATCCATAGCCCGCCCACGATCACGCCCAATCATTTCCGTGTAAGCCAGCATATGATGTCCCAAGGTTACCGGCTGGGCTGACTGCATATGCGTGAATCCGGGCATCACTGATTCCGCATGAACCTCTGCAACATCGATAAGGGCACATTGTAACTCTCTCATATTTTCATCCAAGGCGTCCAAGGCGTCGCGAACCCAAAGCTTAAAATCAGTGGCGACTTGATCGTTCCGCGACCGCCCCGTATGCAACCGCCCTGCCGGCTCACCTATCAGCTCAGCCAAACGTGCTTCGACATTCATGTGAATATCTTCCAGAGCGCTGGAGAGAGAAAAATCACCTTTTTCTATTTCCTTTTTTACCAAATTAAGCCCATCCACAATTGCGTTTGCATCTTCTGATTTAATGATACCCTGTGCACCTAACATCCGGGCGTGTACTTGAGACGCACGGATATCTTGCGCGTACATCCGCTTGTCAAAGTCAACAGAGGCATTGATCGCTTCCATTACCGAGTTCTGACCCCTGGAAAATCGACCGCCCCACATTAAACTGGGTTCATCACTAGATTTTAATTTGTCGTTAGCCATTGTTTCGTCCACTGTTGCTTTAGTATCGACCGCCTATCAAAAGGTAGCATGAAGGAGGGCCAACCTATATGTCTGAAATGTCTATACGTACAGGAAAAATGTCATTTTTTTTCGGTCTCCTTAGTTTTGCACTAAGCATATGTCCACCGGCTCAGGATGCCCTGAGCTCCGATTTCAGTCGTAACAAAGAGAGCCGTGTAAGCACTAGAGTAAATCTTAACAAAATCATACACCTTCTTCCTTCATTTCGAGAAGCAAAAGAGCCCACACTTGTTCCAAATCTTCCCTTTATCGACAACGGTGGCCAGGAAAGGAGACTTGCCAGTTATCGAGGCAGAGTGGTTGTTCTCAATTTCTGGGCGACTTGGTGTGCGCCTTGCGTCCAAGAAATGCCACAGTTCGATAGATTAAACGCCATAGTTAAACCTATCGGCGTTGATGTTTTGGCTATTTCAGAGGATCGTAATCCCCTGCCACTGATCCGTAAATTTTATAAAACTAATAATCTGAAAAATCTCGAAATATTTGCCGACATTAAGGGTAAATTGCTCAGGGCTTTCAAAGGTCGTGGCCTACCAACAACTATAATTATCAGCCGCAAAGGTCACGAAATTGGTCGGGTAATCGGCCTCGAAGAATGGGACAAACCTGAGACAGTAAAGTTTCTCAAGAATATCGCCATGCACTATGACTGAAAAACTCTCGCATCGATATCAGAGGCCCAGTCAAGGGTCATGTGCGTGGTGGCACTTCTGCCTGCTCCCGCACCATTAGGCGCAATTCCTCCAACTCGCGCTGCAACAAGTCAAGCTTACATTCAATAATTGTGGCATCCCCATGCATATCTTCCACGACTTCTCGGTGCTGTGATTGCATTGAGTCGACAATAACGCCGATAAACAAGTTGATCACAGCAAAGCTAGTCACAAGAATAAAGGGCACGAAAAAAGCCCAAGCATAGGGAAATTTCTCCATAACAGGACGCACAATCCCCATCGACCAGCTTTCTAGCGTCATAATCTGAAAAAGGGAATACATCGAACGACCAATTGAACCAAACCAGGCATCAAAATCGTTTCCAAACAGATTTGTCGTCAATACTGCGCTTACATAGAAAATCAGAGAGATCAGCGCGATGATGGATGTCATAGCAGGCATAGCACTCAGTAAAGCTTGGATTACAACGCGCATTTGCGGGACCACAGAAAGAAGTCGAAGCGTGCGTAAAATCCGAAGCGCGCGCAGGACAGAAAATGGTCCGGATGCTGGGACTAAGGCGACACATACAACTATGAAATCGAAGACGTTCCAACCACTCTTAAAAAAATGCCATCCGCGATAAAATAATTTAGCCGTGATTTCAGCAACGAAAACAGTCAGCACAAATGTATCCGCTATGTTTAGGAATAATCCGTAATCCTCACGGATGACTGGAGAGGTGTCCAGACCCAACGTAATCGCGTTGAATACAATTAGTGCGGTAATCACATTTTGAACTTTATTCGCGTGAACAAAAGCGCCGACGCGCTCACGGATGCTCATTATATTAGCCTCTCTCTCTTCAATCCCTCACAGTTCAAAATCAGATGGTTACTACACACTCGGTTTACCCGGTCTTTCTCCGGGTTCCAAGTGCATAAAACGCAATTCCATCATCGATGTCATTTAGCTCAGTCACGGCTTCAAATCTCCAGTGCTCCGGTAGATTTAGCCGGGTATCGGAGAGTGTATGCGGACTCGACCAGCGCACTTTTTGGAAAACATCTATAGGACCACGACGACGTTGCAATCCGAAAAGCCAATAACCACCGTCAGGTGTTGGACCAAATACAGCTTCCGATCTATCAAGCACCCGAAATGCAGACCAAATGTGAATGGGGCAAACCTCCGGAATATCAGCACCAATCAAGACTGTCGGTCCTCTCGGAACATCTGTAATGAGCTTTGTCATACGTTTTCCCAAATCTCCCATCCCCTGGTTAACATGCGGGTTTAATCCTGGCCACAATGACAACTTTCTAAAGGCGCGTTTCGGTGTAACGCCAAGCCACGTAGTCCAACGGGCGTCTGCACTCAATCGCCGACTAACATCCGTTAAGGTTTGGCGGTAGAACTTCCATGCGTCCACTGATCCAATATCACAAGCCAAACGTGTCTTAACGCGGCCTAAGCGAGGCTCCTTAGCAACAATTATGAGTTGACGACGAATCATAAAAACTGCCCTCATAGAGGTCCACAAGGTAATGCGGTGGCACACCCACAAAATACATACCCAAACAAAAAAGGTTTCGAATGGTGCGTAAAAAATAGCCGTCCTGCTTATACCGCTTTGCCGAAGACGTAGCGAGAGCAGGTAGTGCCTCGAGCCGATGCCGCGCAATTTTCCGGATCAAGGCAACATCTTCCATGAGAGGGAGAGAGGGGAACCCCCCCAATTTCTCATAAAAGTCCGCGTGGATTAATAGACCTTGGTCTCCATATGGCAAACCAAACCAACTGCACCGCCATGCGACAACTTTTTCAACGCGGCGCGCGGCAGGCTCAAAATCATCGAGAGCAAAGGAAAAGTAGCCTGCTCGGAAATGGTTACCCGGGTCAGAAATGAAGCGGCGAGTTACCGTTTCCCAACCGGGGCCAGTCCGGGTATCCGCGTGCATAAATAACAACCAATCACCTGATGCTCTATCAGAGCCAGCAGCTAATTGAATGCCACGTCCTTTGGGCGCAGTGACTACGCGAGCTCCTGCTAACTGAGCTAGTTCAGGCGTGGCGTCCGCGGAACCACCATCAACAATAATTATTTCCCCGACAACATCACTATCTAGCCAAAAGTGAGTCGTATCTGTAATTGTCGTGGCCGCATCAATAACTGGAATAATAACGCTAAGCATCTGTGCAGTCCTTCTACGGGCCGTTTTTTACCACAAGGTGTAATAAAAATCAGTGATAGAAACGGCAAATATTTTAAACATTTTTCAAGACCAAATTACAGAGTGGGCGAATGCTGAAATAAACTGCGACGATATGGCAAACGAGTTCCATATTGGGGATAGGCCTGCATCAACCCCTAAAATAATGTATTACTCTAATTACTCTAAGTTATGTTGAAACTAGGTTACAATGTTCTCAGCATCTAGTCACCATGCTAAGTACTACCACTTCTAATTGAGCCATTTGGTAACTGGGTTTTATAGTGGCCTGCATCAACCCCCGCTAATTCTTTGCCCCCCCCAATCTGGGCACGCGAGAATAAATCTGCTGCAGTAAAGGAGAGCCTTGTGGCTAAAAAGCGAAACCGTAACTTCGGAAAAACGGGCCAAACTAATGGTCCCGATAGCAAAGGCGCAGAGTCAACATTCAATCTTGCTTCGACTTTGTACGAGAGTGGTGCCATGCAAAATGCTGAAATAGTCTGTCAAAAATTACTCACGGATCACCCAACCCATGTATGGGGGTTAAATTTACTGGGTGTTATCCATTGCCAAACTGGTCGAACACCGGGGGGTATTAAATACATTGCTACTGCCCTAAAGCACGCTCCACAAGAGGCGGAGATCTGCAACAATTTGGGTACAGGCTTATCAGGTCTAGAGCGGCACGCAGATGCAATAACCGCTTTCACACGTGCACTTGAATTAAAGCCAAATTACGCAGCCGCTCATAACAATATCGGTGCACCTCTTAAAGCTCTCGGCCGACTAGATGAAGCGGTAACGCATTACAGAGAAGCGGTGCGTTTAGCTCCTACATATGGAAGTGCTTGGGCCAACCTAGCAAATGTGGCCCTTGATATTGGCGATATGGATACCGCCTCGACGGCAGCAAATCAAGCGGTCCTGCACGCACCTGATCAGACCAATACGCATAATAATTTAGGCATAATATTGCATCGCCAAGGTCGTTATCATGACGCCGAATTTGCTTTTCTTAAAGCTCTTGAGTTGGACCCAAATAACACCGACGCCCAAACAAATCTGGGTGAACTTTTAAAAGAACAAGGCCGCGTGAGCGAAGCCATGTCCCACTACAACCACGCCTCCAATTCACCTAACATAAATGCCTGTAAAAAGTCCAACAGGCTGTTCGCACTATGCTGTCTTCCGGAGATTTCTCCCAGAGATGTATCCCATGCACATCGGGAATGGGGCGCTACATTCCCGTCAGTAAAGAGAGGGTTTATAACCCATTCGCGCGACCCGGAGCGGCGTTTACGGGTTGGTTATGTTTCGTCCGATTTTCGACGCCACTCTGTCGCCTATTTTCTAGAACCTATTTTAGCTAACCATAATACAACGCTTTTCGAGACTATCGCGTATGCCAACATGATTGGACGGGACGAAGTAACCGATAGGCTCGCTGGCCATTTCAGTCGCTGGCGTGATGTGGTTGGATTAAATGACAATGAGCTAGCAGCACAGATCGTCAAAGATAAAATTGATATATTGGTCGACCTTTCGGGTCATACGCGCGGCAATCGCTTAGAGGCTTTCGCACTCAAACCCGCACCTGTTCAAATGACCTATCTTGGATACCCTGCAACTAGTGGTCTAACACAAATTGATTGGCGAATTACCGACCCAATCGCTGACCCAAATGGAGTAACCGACGAGTATCACTCCGAGCGGTTGCTTAGACTTAAAAAAGGTTTTTTATGTTACCTCCCACCTCGAGACGCACCAGAGATCAGACCCACGCCGGCGCTGAAAAACGGGCATATTACGTTCGGATCATTTAACAATCTTGCCAAGTTAAATGAAAAGACCATCGCCTTGTGGGCAAAAATTCTATACACAATTCCACGATCGCGGCTTCGCTTGAAAGCGAGAGCTTTGTGCGATATGAATGTCCGATTACGGATACAAGCTCGTTTTGCCACTTATGGTATCGCAGAAAATCAGCTCGATCTTTTGGATTGGATCACGCGAACAAGCCCCCTTACAGCATATCAAGACATCGACATCGCGCTTGATACATATCCTTATCACGGCACAACTACGACCCTAGAGTCCCTTTGGATGGGCGTGCCTGTTATTACCCGCGTTGGCGATTGGCACGCATCAAGAGTAGGCGCGTCAATACTGACGCATACCGGATTGAGTGATCTCATTACCACTGATAATCAAGAATACATCCAATCTGCCAAACAATTGGCATCGAATCTAAATTTACTAAATAATATTCGCCAGACCATGCGAGAAAGATTAAGAGTTGGCGCTTTGACAGATGGGGCCAAATTTACCAAAGCACTTGAGGCAGGATATCGTAGCGCTTGGCAGGAATGGCTTGAAAATGCCTAGTAGCAGGCTCATATGAATATCGGAAAGTCAAAAGGCACAACCTACACAGTGACTTTAGTAAAAACTCTCGTCAGTTGGATCGGACATGGAAACTACTATCCCCATCCTAATGATCAGTGCGATGTTCGTAACTCTTGCAGTTGTTGTAATTGGTATAATAGCATTTGGCGTTAATGGGAATTTCTACAGGCGCAACGCTAACATGTTGATGCGGCTTAGGATCCTTTTCCAAGCAATTGCACTAGTATTTTTCGCTGCACTTATGTTCATGGTCACCAATTAAATCACCTTCATTGCTCTAAGGATTAGGTTATATACTCATGGTCAGTTTAGATAAAATTTACACACGGGGTGGTGACAAAGGGAAAACGTCTCTAGGCTCTGGCAGCCGTGTAGCCAAGCACGATATTAGAGTTGAAGCATATGGTACGTCTGATGAAGCCAACTCAATAATTGGTATCGTCCGCTTACATTCAAGCGGCGAGGCGGATACGATGTTGGCGCGCATTCAAAACGATCTTTTCGATCTAGGTGCTGACCTTTGCACACCAACAGGAACAGAGCGACGTTCTGGCGCCCTTAGAATTACGGAGAAGCAGGTTTTACGGCTCGAACACGAAATCGATCTGATGAACGAAAAGCTGGCTCCCTTGACATCATTTATTTTACCAGGTGGGACTCCCGCAGGGGCACATCTGCATCTCGCGAGAACGGTTGTGCGGCGTTGCGAGCGCCTTCTAACTGAATTAGCAGAACGTGACGAGCTCAATCCTGAAGCCCTTAAATACATCAATAGATTATCCGACCATCTCTTTCAGCTATCGCGTCACGTGAATGGCGATGGCCAATCAGATATTTTATGGAAACCGGGGCAAACGCAATGATATGATTATAACCCCATTGCATCATTTTCCACACCCCGTTTCTAAAATTTTTTACCATATAATTTTAAGGGTTCCTCTTCAATTGACACACCATCCAGCCTAAATACCGTGATATTTCCTGTGCCACACCGCAACGCATGGTTCCATGACGCTCATAAAACGCTGATACATAGCTTGACCGGTGTTTTACCCAGTCTTATTGTGCAGCGCGGTAATGATATGACTAAGATTCTGCTTAAGTCGACTAGGGGGTAAAAAACCCACAATGTTGGTTAGGCCAAATCGAATTAGTCAAATGATCGAGTTTTAAGGTGGGCCGATGAAAGTTATAGTCGCCGTCAAGCGTGTTGTTGATTACAACGTAAAGATTCGCGTTAAACCGGACCATACCGGAGTTGAGACAACCAATGTAAAAATGTCTATGAACCCATTTGATGAAATCGCAGTTGAGGAGGCAATCCGCCTCCAAGAATCTGGTAAAGTTGAAGAGGTGATCGCAGTATCCTGTGGCATATCACAATGCCAAGAAACAATTCGAACTGCGTTAGCCATGGGTGCTGACAGGGGCATATTAGTCGAGTGTGACGTCGAACTCCAACCACTGGCGGTTGCAAAGCTGCTAAAGGCCATTGTACAAAATGAAAATCCGGAGATAGTAATCGTCGGCAAACAAGCGATTGACGACGACTCCAATCAAACTGGCCAAATGCTCGCAGCTCTTCTTGGTTGGTCGCAAGGCACTTTCGCGTCACAAATTGTTCTTGGTGAGGACTCAGCAAAAGTCACCCGCGAGGTAGATGGTGGACTAGAGACCGTTAATCTCAATATACCTGCAGTATTCACGACTGACCTGCGCCTAAACGAGCCGCGTTACGCCAGCCTGCCGAACATCATGAAGGCGAAGAAAAAACCAATAGATATTTTGACCCCAGAACAGTTAGGCGTTGATATAACACCCAGACTAACAACGTTACGAGTAAACGAGCCTCCCGTGCGCCAAGCTGGTGTTATGGTCGAAAGTGTAACCGAATTAGTCGACAAACTGAAAAACGAAGCAAAGGTAATTTAATGAGCATTCTGGTTCTTGCTGAACATGACAATTCAGAATTAAAACCCGCAACTTTGAATACTGTCTCGGCTGCAAAAGAACTCGGGGACGTTACTATTTTAGTTGCTGGGAGCCTTTGTGGAGAGGTTGGCGAAGCAGCAGCAAGGGTAGAGGGTGTTGAAAAAGTTCTTGTTGCTGATGCTGAATTTTATGCTCATGCGTTAGCAGAAAACGTATCAGCGCTAATGGTTAGCCTTGGCGATAAGTATACGCATATGCTCGCCCCTGCAATGACATCCGGTAAAAATATCATGCCACGAGTTGCTGCTTTATTAGACGTGGCTCAGATTTCTGATATTACCGCTATCAATGATTCTGCGACGTTTGAGCGCTCGATATACGCCGGTAACGCTATTGCAACTGTGCGGTCTGACGACCATATAAAAATTATCACGGTCAGGACTACAGCCTTTGAACCAAGCAAAGCGGAGGGCGGAGGCGCTGCCATAGAAGTCATTTCTGCAATTGATGATGTTGGACTGTCAAGCTTTGTTGGGCAGGAACTCACCAAATCGGAACGACCAGAACTAACTAGTGCACCGATTATTATTTCGGGGGGCCGGGGAATGCAGTCCGGGGAAAACTTTCCCATGTTAGAAGAAATCGCCGATAAATTAGGCGCGGCTGTCGGTGCCAGTCGCGCAGCCGTAGACGCAGGCTTTGTTCCAAATGACTACCAAGTAGGCCAAACCGGTAAAGTAGTTGCACCTGATCTTTACATTGCGATAGGGATTTCTGGTGCAATCCAACATTTAGCCGGCATGAAAGACTCCAAGGTTATCGTAGCAATCAATAAAGACGAAGAGGCCCCAATCTTTCAAGTAGCTGACTATGGTCTGGTCGATGATCTGTTCAATGCCGTACCTGAACTTTCAGCTGAACTTGAGAAGAGCCAATAAAAAATAAAAACTAGGAATGTAATTTATGAACATCCAAAACATAGGTGTTATTGGCAGCGGACAAATGGGCGGAGGGATCGCTCAGGTTTTCGCAGCAAAGGGTTTTCACGTATCCGTTTTGGATATTAATGATGAGGCCGTAGCTAAGGGTAAAATCCAGGTTGAAAAGAACCTAGCAAGAGACGTTGAGCGCGGCCGGCTCACGGCAGAAGGGCTTAAAGAGACTATGGCTCGGATATCTTGGAGTTCGGAATATTCGATTTTTTCCGGCAGTGATTTAGTCATAGAAGCCGCAACCGAGGACGAAGATATCAAAAAATCAATTTTACGTGAACTCTGCTCAGTTCTGCCCGATCACACATTGATTGCGTCAAACACATCTTCAATATCCATTACTAGGCTAGCCGCACAGACGGACCGACCCGGCAAGTTCTGTGGAATGCACTTCATGAACCCGGTACCTCGCATGCAGCTTGTGGAGCTTATCCGAGGAATTGCAACGGATGAAACTACCTATCAGATCGTCCGAGAATTAACCGACAAGCTCAATAAAACCGCAGTTAATGCTGAAGACTTTCCAGCCTTTATCGTCAACCGTATTTTACTTCCAATGATCAATGAAGCCGTTTACACTCTTTATGAGGGTGTTGGGTCCGTTTCCGCAATAGATACAGCCATGAAACTAGGAACCAACCACCCTATGGGCCCCCTCGAGCTTGCTGACTTTATTGGACTAGACACATGCTTAGCGGTAATGCATGTCTTGCACGAGGGACTGGCAGATACTAAATATCGCCCGTGCCCACTTCTGGTAAAATATGTGGAAGCAGGTTGGTTAGGCCGCAAGACTAAGCGGGGCTTTTATGACTATTCTACCAATGAACCGGTTCCTACCCGTTAAATTGACCCTGCCTTTATCAGTGCTAATAACCAGCCTTCACTGACACTCTGGTTCAGCGATTGCGGTAACTGAAAAGGAGTGTCACGTCAACAGTCAAGCCATGCTCTCAGCCATAGCAGAAAATCGGGTTCGTAGCCTTAAAGAAATACGTCGTCAATTGACAGGGGCTAGCCAAGTTCAACAAACGTCGTTGCAGGAGTTATAGGAACAAACATGGAGTTGGGAGGAACAAGAGCGCCGTCAAGCCAGTTTTTTCTTCCGAGACAGCATGCAATTCGTAAAAAAATAAAGATATCATTTTAGCCAATTTGCGCCTAACAGAATTTCAGCCTTCCTGAACCAACTGCGCTTTTTTATCAGTTTGCTCATCAATGAATTTCAGCCCTCAATTTTTGGCGAAAAAGATCAATCGGTACCAATTCGCCTTTGATTTGGACATGCCAGAACTGCCACCCATTGCATGCCGGCGCCTTTTGGACATAAGCGCCAACTTTATGGATAGAACCATAGAAACCATCTGTAATCAGCATGCCATCAGCACGAACGCGCGCATGATAACGGCCACGCTGATCACTAAGCACTTGTCCGGGTACAAGTATGCCACTCTCCAAAAGGCGTCCAAAAGGTACTCGAGGCAAATCTCGCTTTGTCGGCGTCCTCAGAAATTCCTCTTCCGAGACCCGTTGCGTCTGGGACAAGCGTTTTTCCGCCAACCTCGCATAACTAGGGTCCTGCTCAAGCCCAATATATTTTCTTCCAAGTTTCTTGGCCACAGCACCGGTCGTACCACTTCCAAAAAACGGATCCAAAATCAAGTCATTCACCTCACTCGACGACACAATCACTCTGTACAGCAATAATTCTGGTTTTTGTGTCGGGTGAGCTTTCTTGCCATTTCTCTTTAATCGCTCCTCACCAGTGCATAGAGGTAACAGCCAGTCTGAACGCATCTGAAGGTCATCATTGAGGGCTTTCATAGCGTCATAATTAAATCTGTATTTTGAGTTCTGGGATTTAGCACACCATAGTAGTGTCTCGTGGGCATTAGTAAAGCGTGTACCTCTAAAATTCGGCATAGGATTAGTCTTCCTCCAAATAACGTCATTTAGCATCCAAAATCCGGTATTTTGTAAAATAACGCCAACACGGAAAATATTGTGGTATGACCCAATTACCCATAATGTGCCATTAGGCTTAAGGACACGCCGGGCTGCTCTCAGCCATTTTTGGGTGAATTCATCGTAAGCAGCAAAACTATCAAAATGATCCCAATCGTCGTCCACACCATCTACTTTCGTGTTATTCGGACGATGCAGATCACCCCCCAATTGAAGATTATATGGTGGATCAGCGAAAATAACATCCACACAGGCCTCCGGAAGATTATCCATTAGCTCCACACAGTCGCCGACGAGAATACTGTTCTCCAAGCGGTCCAAAGACGAAGCGTTACCACTTTCTGGATCAGTTATAGCCCTTACATGACATTGTTTTGTTTGGTCTATTCCCATAAGCAGAGAGCATGCCGAGTCCCAGTAGAAGGGTCAAGACTTATTTAGAATCAATAACTTAGGTGGGCCTATGAGGCTATATATTGAGATTAATTAACTAATCGGACTCAATATCTTGCGGATTGGGGCAAATGATTTCCGATGCTCCGGCGTCGGACCAAGTGTTGACAAGGCATCGCGATGATAGGCTGTCCCATAGCCCGCATTGTGCGCCCATCCATACCCAGGATAAAGCTGATCGAGCTCGACCATACGCCGATCCCGTATTACTTTTGCAACTATCGAAGCAGCCGCGATAGACAGGCTTAAGGAATCACCTCTAACTATCGCTTGAGCTTCGCAACTTAGGGGGGGCACTCGGTTCCCGTCAATTAATGCAAGATCAGGTGCAGGTTGATCCAGATTAAAAATCGCACCTTTCATTGCATTCATCGTTGCTTCCAAGATGTTGATCTTATCAATTTCATATACCTCGGCAATACCAACCCCAATCCGAGCACAGGACACTAAGCCCAAGAATAGTTCTTCACGTACTATGGTAGACAGTTTCTTGGAATCATCCAATTGGGCCCGCAAACAATCTGGCAAAATTTTTGGGTTTATGACTACGGCACTCGCTACTACTGGTCCAGCCCATGGGCCACGCCCAGCCTCATCAACCCCGCATACGCACTGGCTCCCGTTTGCCAAAGCCTTTGCCTCAATCTCAAAATCAGGCATCACCGAACAACTGAAATGTATAACACAGGAAGGAGTACATTTCGGCTGTTTCATAAAGCCGTTTATAACGACCAGAAGCTCCACCATGGCCGGCCCCCATATGAGTTTTGAGACAAAGTATGTTTTTATCTATCTTTAATGCGCGTAACTTCGCCACCCATTTTGCAGGCTCCCAATAAGTTACACGTGGGTCAGTCAATCCAGCAGTCACATAAATGTGCGGGTAAGCCTGCGCCGAAATATTGTCATAAGGCGAATATCCTGCAATCCGTATGTACGATTCGGGATCCTCAATAGGGTTTCCCCATTCGGGCCATTCTGGTGGCGTCAATGGCAAGGTATCATCCAGCATCGTCGTCAATACGTCGACGAACGGTACATCAGCAATAATGGTGTTAAAAAGATCAGGTTTCATATTTGCAACAGCCCCCATAAGCATGCCGCCCGCGCTTCCTCCATGTGCAGCAATACGACCACGACCCGTAAATTTCCTTGATATTAGAAATTCTGCAACTGTAATGAAATCTTTGAATGTATTTATCTTATTGACACCCCGACCCCCCTGATACCAACTATAACCTCTCTCCATGCCGCCACGGATATGCGCAATAGCGTAAATAAAACCCCGATCAACTAGGCTTAAACGCGTCGTCGAAAACCCTGCGGGCATGGATAAACCATAAGCGCCGTAACCATACAGTAACAATGGTGCACTGCCGTCAAGGACTGTATCTTTGTGATAGAGCAGACTTATCGGGACCCTAGCGCCATCCGAGGCAACTGCTTCAATTCGGCGAACAACATATTTTGACGGATCATGGCCAGATGGCACCGTTTGTTCTTTGCAAAGCACCCTCTCGCGACTATCCATGTTGTAATCAAAGGTCTGCTCCGGCGTTTTCATTGATGAGTAAATAAACCGCAGCATATTTGTGTCATATTCATAACACTTATCAAAACCCAAAGCATATGCTTCTTCATCAAAGGTAACGCTATGCTCTTCACCACTGAGCGTTTGAATGATTAAACGCGGACAGGCATCTCGGTGTTCTAATCGAACCCAATGTTTGGCAAAAACTTGGGTGTTTAAAATCAATCGACCAGGCTCATGGCTAACGAGGTCACGCCAATTCTCTCGATCGGGTGAGTGAAAGGGCGCTGAGACCACCTTGAAGTCTGCGGCACCTCCAATATTTGTGCGGATTAAAAACGCTCCATTCCAATCTGTTATGTCATATTCGATTCCAGTATCGCGGGGTTCAACACAACGCCAATTCCCGGCTGGGTTAGTTGCTTCAAGAATCCAAGCCTCTGACGTCTGGTGATCATGAGCCTTGATGACGAGGAATTTTTGACTCTCAGTTTTTGAAATTGTAATAAAAAATCCCGGGTCGCTCTCTTTATAGATTTCCACATCATCGGTCTCGTCGGTACCAAGTTCATGAAGTCGCACAGCGTACGGTCGATTATTTTTATCTAGGACCGTGTATAAAATCGTCAAACTATCTGCAGCCCACACTACCTCACCATGGACGTTACTAATGATGTCAGGCAGGTCCTCGCCTGTATCCATATCCCGGATCTTAAGAGTAAAAATTTCAGATCCATTACAATCCGCAGCATAAGCAAAATAACGATGGTCTGGACTATGCTTGCAGGCGACTAGCTTAAAATAAAAATTTCCCTCAGCTTCCCTATCACCATCTAATATCAAATGGTCTATTCCGCCCTCACGGAGACAGCGGTAGAACAACGGATATTCCCCACCCATTCGAAAACGACGGGAGTATAACCATATACCGTCAGGTATTGGTACGGATGAGTCATTTGCTTTAATTCTCGTTTTCATCTCAGTATAAAGAGCCTCTATTTGACTTTTTAGAGGTTTAAGAATTGCTGCGGTGTATTGGTTTTCCGCCTGCAGGTGCTCAATAATATCGGCGGTAAGTGTCTCAGGTTTCCGAATCACACGCTGCCAATTGGAATCACGAATCCACGCATAGTTGTCTGAGCGGGTAATCCCATGGTGAGTATCACTGATTGGTCGCTTTTCCGCCCACGGCGGAGTGGGACGCGAAATTTGATCAGACATTTTTCAAGGCTCCAAAACGCAACGCACCAAATATTTTATCTCGGACCGCACCGGTCCATTGTTTGGCGGATCTGCAAGCGTGGTTAGCCATTTAACCGAGACATGCCTTCCAAGACGGTGGTCCCACACAACATGCCGAAGACATGCCTCAGCCGCAATGGGTAAGCGAGCAGGAATATTAAAATCGTTAAGGACTGCCCAAATTCCAGCCCAACAACGACCGACAGCATAGGGATTATAACCGCCACCACCAGTCACAATCAATTTAGGTGCAACCAATCGCATCTTATCAATCGCCGACCATAGCGCCCGATTGCTTAAGGATAATTTACTCTGTGGATCATCAGCTAGTGCGTCACATCCTGCTTGAACATAAACAGCGTCACAACTGAACTGATGAGCCAGGGGCAGGACAGCGTTTTCCATAATATAGGTGAGCTCCATGTCATTGAAGCCCGCAGGGACAGGCAGGTTACGTGCCCAACCACCCGCGCGATCCTCTACTCCACCTGGACCTCGCACGAGCTTAATATCATTGTAATGACGTTTCATTGGCCACCGCCCCCCTTCATGAATTGAAACAGTCATCACGCGCTCATCATTAGCGAAAGCAGCTTGGACCCCATCTCCATGATGGGCGTCAAGATCGAGATAGAACACCCGTTTTGCGCCAAGGTCTAATAAGTTTAGGATCGTAAGCACGGGCTCGTTAAAATAACAAAACCCACTTGCGCGGCCTGCAAAAGCGTGGTGTTGCCCCCCACCTGGCGAGTAAATTACTCTCGTCATATTCTTCGCTAAAAGCTGGGCAGCCAGCATCCCGCCGCCACAGGCGGTCGCTGAACGCCAGAACATACCGTCGAACAATGGATTGCCATTAACTCCAAGATGGTGTCGCCACTTTACATCCTCCGGCACCTTTCCAGTTTTTTCCGCAGCCTCAACAGCAGCCACGTAAGCCGGTTCATGAAAACGTGTCAATTGGCTCTTTGTCGCGCATGGACTATCAATAAAATTTCCGTTATTCAACCAACCGTTAGCTTGACAAATATCCATCGCCAACGCGACGCGAGGGATTGCCAACGGGTGGCGGGACCCATGAGAAGTCGCTCTATAGGCCTCACTACAGATAAATCGGGGCTTGAGATTCGTTCTATTACCTCGTGCACCGTTTTCAGCAGATGCGATTTCCCTATGTGACAAGGACTGCGGCATAATTTAAACTTAGGGTCCCTAAGGCGTTTGGCCAAGTCAATTAAATGCGGTCGATAATCACCGCCGAGTTTTTTCTGATTAAAGGTCGATATCTTCGTGTTTGAAATCTGGATTCCAATTACAATCGCTGGTGCATTTTTCCAAAACCTGCGCTCTGTATTACAAAAATATTTAAAGGACCGACTATCAACTGGCGGAGCGACCTACGTTCGCTTCATTTACGCTTTGCCACTAGCACTCGCTTACTGCTGGGGGCTTAAACTTCTGGGCGGATACGAGTGGCCTCAATGGAATTGGGTCTTTTTACTGTATTGTTTACTTGGTGGCACCGCGCAAATTCTATTTACTTTTTTTCTCATCTATCTGTTTTCATTTAAGAATTTTGCCGTTGGAACAACTTTGTCGAAAACTGAGATCATTCAAATCGCACTTTTGGGCCTCATCTTACTTGGCGACACTCTATCCCTCTGGGCATCAATCGCCATCGGCTTTAGTTTAATAGGGGTCATGGCCTTATCATTGGTCCAAAGTCAAATTACATTGGCTAATTTGGTCAAAGGCCTAAAAGAAAGATCAACTTTGATTGGATTGATTTGTGGTGCATTTTTAGGCGCATCAGTAGTATTTTTCAGAGGGGCGGGCCTCTCCTTGGGTGAAGGACCCGCAGAGATGCGTGCAGCTTTTGCGTTAGCGGTCTCATTGGTCATGCAGACGTTGATAATGGGACTCTATTTGAGGCTGTGCGAGCCAGGTGAATTGAGCAAATGTGCGCGTAATTGGGCGCCCGCACTATCTGTGGGCGTTTCGGGTGTGCTAGCTTCTATTTGTTGGTTCACAGCTTTTACCATGCAAAATGCTTCTTACGTGCGTGCCCTAGGTCAGATCGAACTGGTTTTTACTTTTATCGCTTCGGTTTTGTTTTTTAAGGAAAAAACATCGCCCATGGAATACCTCGGGATTGCGCTAATTGTATCGGGGATCCTAATATTAATATTACTTAGGTAAGAACCAATTGGGCTTCCATTCTGATTGGAAATATCCGAAAGCTAAAATGTACTTAATGAAAATGAGATCATGATCAACACGAAGACTGCTATTAGCAACTGCTTAACCGATGCAATATTCGATGAATTGCCGGGGCATTTTACTGGCAAAGTTCGCGAATCATATAATTTAAGAGATGGGCGCCGGGTCATGATTGCAACAGATCGTCAATCCGCCTTCGACTATGTGTTGGCCGCGGTGCCACATAAAGGACAAGTGCTCAATCAAACAGCAACGTTCTGGTTTGAAAAAACCTCTGATATCTGTGCTAACCATTTACTGGAAATCCCAGACCCCAACGTGGTTATCGTAAAAAATTTAAATATGTTACCTCTAGAAATGGTCGTACGGGCCTACATGACGGGTTCTACAGAAACGTCAATCTGGCAAATGTATAATCGTGGGAACCGAGAAATGTACGGACTTAATTTTCCAGATGGGATGGTTAAAAACCAAAAGCTAACAAAGACTATTCTTACTCCGACGACTAAAGGTGATGCCGGGAACCATGATACTCCTATAACGCCGACTGAAATAATTAAGCGTGAAATACTTACGCCAGCTCAATGGGATGAATTAGTGGAGCTATCCCTTGCTCTCTTTGCTCGCGGTCAAGATATTGCAAAAGCTAATGGCTTAATCCTTGTGGACACAAAGTATGAGTTTGGATTGGATACTAATGGTCGTTTTACACTGGCAGATGAGATTCATACACCTGACTCAAGCAGGTATTGGATAGCTGACACCTATGAGCGCAACCTAAAAGCCAGAGCGAACCCAGACAGCCTAGACAAGGAATTCCTTAGATTATGGATTACTTCGCGCTGTGATCCATATAATGAACCAATCCCAGATATTCCTGATGATACGATAATGACATTCGCGCATAAATATATCCAACTCTATGAACGGGTGACGGGGGAACAATTTCTACGTGCACCAATGGACCGACCCGTGAAGGAGCGGATTCGTGAAAACCTTGCAAAAACATTAACTGAATATTTTTTCTAAACACCACTTTCTTACATCGAGATCCAGTGTGATTAAGTGGGATTTAACTACCCCAGACCGTTCATAAATCAAAGGAAGTGCGCTCATCCGCATCTAGCTGAGAAACAAGACCGATTTCCCATTCCAAGTACTGTCGCATATGTTTCTTGTTACCCATATGCCGCTGCCCAGTAAAGAAGAGATAATCTTTACATTCGCGGTCAGCGGGTTCATCAGGGGACCGCTGTATATCACTCTGCGCGCTCACCCATGCATTTAGGCCACCAGAAAGAAGACACACAGAGCGACAACCCAAGCTATCAGCTTCTCGGGCGAATAGCCGTGCCGCCAGATTATTATCACTTACAACCACAAGATCTTTATCTTTTATAATTGCTACTTGATGAGGTAAGTTTGCCCGAAGCACCCAATACGCATCGGGAATATGCCCTTCCCGGTATGATTGGAAAGACCGAATATCGATAACTACAACATCTTTATTCTTTAAACTTAGGGCTAGTTGCTTCTCTGAAATCTCAGGTAAGTTCGGCGCAATATCAGCACTAAGGTACGGGTTAACGGAACCCATTTCTGTCGCGTCCGCCCCCACACCACCCCTTAAAACGTGGGCATCGCGACCCATTCGGCGCAACCAATGCGCTACCATTATGGCACGAACTTCGTTATCATCACAAACAACGATGCGCGCGCCATGGACCCCAACATAGATATCTGTTGCCTGAACCAACTGCCCTCCTGGCGCATGAACTGCGCCCGGCAGATGACCTGACTCAAATTCTATGCTGGACCGCACATCAATCACGTAGGTAGTGCGTCTCAAATCTAACTGCCATTTACGAACAGACTCTATATTCACAAATGGGATGGACCGCTTCTCTGCAAGAACTCTAGCACGCAACTTCGCGCTGGCTAGACTATCATCATTTATAATATTCGGTGCAAATCGATCCGCCCCTCGTTCCAATTCAAGATCAAACAACGCCCAGCCTTGGGTGCCATTCTCAAGAGCTACTACTTTATTTTTGATACCAAAATCGATTAGAGTTTGCGCGCCTATAATAGACCGCGTTCGACCCGCACAATTTATTACCACCGTTTTATTCGGATCATCGACTATTGCATCAAACCTGAGAGGTAATTCTGCATTAGGACACGAAATACCACCCGGGATATTAAAATTTTGAAACTCCTCGGGTGTCCGTCCGTCAAGAATTATAACATTATCCCCACGGTCCTGCATGACCTTTAAATCACCTGCAGTGATAGTGGGAGTGTTGTATACAAGCTCCACTAATTCGCCAAATGTTTTAGATGGCAAATTAACGCCTTGATAAAGTGTAAAACCAGCTGCTTCCCAAGCTGGTGCACCACCATCAAGGATCTGCAAATTTGTATATCCTAGCTGCTTCAAGGCTTGGGCAGCCCGTTCAGAGAGACCGTCATCATCATCAATAAAAACAACCGGCACACTATTTTGAGGAACCAACCGCGGAGCAATAGCTTCTAAGAGACTGTAGGGGCAAGAAACCGCAAAAAACGGGTGTCCCATTCCGTATTGGCCATGCTCACGAATATCTAGGAGTGCTAATTCCCTTTGACCACGCTGCGCATCGTAAATGTTCCTCTTGAGGGTTCCCGCGTTAATCTTAGTTGTCATGATCTTTCTAAATTCCCCCATGGTTTGAAAATTTGCTATCACTTCACCTGAAAGCCATACGCGTAAGGATCCCGGCTATCAATTAAAATTTTCTCCCTACCTTCAATATAGGGCCAGCCCTCCGTGAACGGAACAATCGCGTTAAAATTACCAACCATAGCAGTCTGCTCTACCCGTCCTTTGAATAAGCGTGAGACGATACTTTCGTGTATAAAATTATCGCCAACCCGTAACTCTCCCCCAGCACCTAATTGTGCCATTCGCGCCAAGGTGCCAGTGCCACAGGGGGATCGGTCGATTACTTTATCACCATATAGAACAGCTTTATAATATGAGACAAACCCCGGATATCAGGTTTTTCAGGATGTTCTAATGTGTGCGCGGCGTTGAGGCTTTCGCGAATAACCGGAGACCGTATCTGATTTTGTTGAGCGCTCAAATAAGCCATATCGCGAAAATACTCTTGAGGTTCAATGACGGTTGCAAACCACAACACCAATCCGCCATGAAATAATTCCTCTGGGGAGATCAAATGCTGTTTTGGAGGTCCCCGCTGGTATGGGACTGCCCTAAAACCAATCTACACGAAATTGTGTGGGGTCAACATTTATAGGATATTAAGCAACAACCTAGCAATTATTAGCCTTTTTGTCGCACTCCCAATCAACCTTAAATGCCCGTGAACAAATGCGCAAAAATAATTGAATGACTAGGCTATTGACCAATAACTGATAGTGAGCCCGGGGTCGCAGCAATTACCCCGTCCACATTTGTTCTGCAGGTTTTCTTAAGTCGTTTCAGTAATGCCTCGCCAAATTTACCAAAATTTAATTACGTTTAAGGTTGATAGGCGCTTCAAGGCCTTCCAACCGAGGGCAGTTTTAACATACAAATTCAATTTGCCTCTATTGGAATTAATTACCAATAAGGTATGAGATATCATCGGTGCAGAACTCAACCTTTTATTATGCAGTTTAAGTCAAAAACGCTTTAAAGTTTATCTGTTGTTTGCGTGGCCTTGGAGTACAGCACATCCCGGATAGCAGCAGTTGCCCGGCTGTGGAACGCCACATAAGCCGGATCAAAATCAGTTCTGGTAACCGGCGTCAGTTCAAAATTATCGTAAATATCCTCACCTTGAACCAAGGCTGCACTATCCTATTTTCCAACGCTTTGAGCTGTGGCAGTAGGCATGAAGTGCATGGATACACCAATACGGCGATCACTTGATTTATTCGGCCCAGATGCGTGGGCTAACCGATAATTATGAATAGACATCTTTCCCGGCTGTAACGGCATATAAGCGGCTTTGTCTTCGTCAAGGTCGACTGATATCTCTCGGCCTCGGGTCAACATGTTATGCTCATCATAACGGTCTTAGTCGGCAAGGATATCGCCAATATGTGTCCCGGGCATCACATGCATACAGCCGCTCTCAATTGTATCCGGCGATAATGCGAGCCAAGTAATGACTACTTGGTCACTGGAAAGCCCCCCAGTAGCGCGTATCTTGATGCCATGAGACGAAAGTTTCTGACCCCGCCTCCTTAATCCAGAAAAGTGTATTCCAACAGAGCAGATTTTTACCTATCAGCCGCGACACAGGAGCAAGAATCCTTGGGTCGCGAATTACATCATCCAGCCATTTGAATAAGAGATGAGACTTATTGCGCTGGCAGGGCTCTAAATACCCACCTTGAGTGATCTCAAAAGCCTCAAGATTGGTCCGAAAATGAGTAACCTCGTTAGTATTCAAAACCGGAATCGGAAAACAATAACCGTCCTGATTATACTGGGAGACCTAGGCTGTCCGAAGTATTACCATTAGCAATCATTTTATTCTGCATTTTATAAAAAAAAGACATGTTTTTAAAAATCCGAGTGGGTGGCTTCACCAATCCTTTGACCTGCCGGCAATCGACAGATTACCGTCGTACCACGGCCTGGTTGCGACCTTATTTCGACTTTACCTTGATGGCGTTCAACGAAACTTTTAACGATTGTCAGTCCAAGACCCACACCGCTGTCAGCTGCATCCGTAACTTTGGGGTTTCCAACTTTCTCAAAGGCCAGAAAAACACGCTCTCGACTCTCCGTTGGTATGCCCGCGCCTGTATCAGTGATAGAAATACTAATCTGCTCAGAGTATCTCTCGGCACTTAGACGGACATCACCTCGCTCAGGTGTGAAAGTGATAGCGTTCGACAAGAGGTTGAAGATAACTTGTTTCAATCGCCGCTCATCCCCCACCATCCAACCGATATCTGGAGGACAATCAAACGTGACGCTAAGCTCCCTCCGTCGAGCACGATCTTGTACAAGGTTTAATGCCCCGACTAACATCGCATGGATGTCAAACGTATCGCGTTGTAGCTCTAGTTGCCCTGCCTCAATGGAGGCTAAATCCAGAATATCACCTATGATTGACACCAAACCTTGAGACGTCATAAGAATACCGTCAGCGTATTCCTGTTGGCGTGAATTTAATCCGCCAAAATAGTCTTGCCGCAACATATCCGCAAAACCGATGATTGTGTTCATTGGCGTGCGAACTTCGTGGGATACGTTTGCAATAAAGCCTGACTTCATTTTATCAGCTTCGCGGTAAGCCACCGCCTGCTGGCGCAGCGAATCTTCAACGCGGGCACTATCCGTGACGTCAAGATATGATAAAAGCACTGCCCCATCGGGGAGAGGCACGGTCGTGTAATCAATTACAGTATCATTTGTTAGCAGGCACTTTCCTCGACTCGTGTTGCGAGCCATTAGGCTCGTCTTGGTAAGATCAAGATACGCTTGCCACGCCTCATCCGTCCAACTCTTTTGGCCCGAGGCTGCCGGCACAAGGTTACGGGTCTGATCTAAAACTTCATGGATATGGGGGCCTTGTAAAAGAACCTCCCCATCTAAATCCCATAACCGTACAAATGCTGGATTAAATAATTTAAGTTTACCATCGCTCCCATAAACTGCCACACCCTCATGCAAGTTATCCAGAGTCTCTTTTTGTACGGCGTTCAATTCATTAATTGCACGCTCCAATTTAAGTTGGTCACTCATGTTCTCAAATGAGAATGCTAGCCCACCACCCCCAATCGGGGTCGTGATGCGGCTAATAGTCCTTCCATCAGGAAGGTGCAGAACGTCTTTGATCGCCTTATCCACCGTATCAAACACCGCAAGGCTCTCAGACTTATATACTCGAAAATCAGGCACTTCGGGTAAGTTCCGGTTTTCGCGGAGTTTCTCTAAAATCTCTCCGTAACCCGGGCAATCCCGGAGCCAGTCCGTATCCAATTCCCAAAGTTCAGCATAGGCGTGAGTAAAAAATTCCAAGCGTTTATCACTGGAGAAAATCGCTGCTGCTGAACCCAAGGCCTCAAGTATATCGTGTCGGTAATGCGGATGTGGTTTGCGATCTCCCTCCACATCATCATTTGCAGTCCGGGGAACGCCGTAGCCAACTGTGCCGCCGGTCACCTTATTAAGGGCCCCAGCATTACCCAGAGGGACTTCAGTAATATCCATAGAGCTTACTACACCGTCTCGGTCAATCAAACGCCGCTCGGAAAGCATCGTACCCTGACCTCGTGCCCGCTCAGCCATAGATGGATCAACGTCAACAATCCCATCCCCAGCCAGATTAACGAACGCTAATTCAAGGGTCGAGTCCCGCAGCCAGATGGGGAACGGCAACGCGTCCAACAATGCGGTTAGATGACGATCGTCTAAGCCCGATTTATTGCTCTCGAGCATTGCAGAATGCATATTTTCATGTTCAGCATGTATCAGCGTTACATCCCTCATCCAAACAATATCAGCGACCGATTGCCCCTCGTCCGTCTCCGCACGAGCGCCAACCGCCTGCAAAACGCGCTCATCCATTTTAACCAAGATATCGAAAGGCGAACCATTTCCGCGTAATGCAGAGACGTGGCGTTCAAGCCGCATTAACGAGTCGTTTTTGAACTTCTCACGAATATCATCATAACGTGACTTTGTACCTGCTTCTAAGGACAAAAGAACCGCGAGCCGACTAGAGCAAGTGATCCCTCCTAAAATGTGATCCCAGAGAAAGATACCATCCGGTGCAGTTGCTATAATTTCACGTGCGCGCGTTGCCACACCCTTCAACCGATCACGCTCTCTTTTTAGTCTTCTAAAGCCAGTGCGCTGGACTAACCATGAAATAAAAAAAACCAAAGCAAGGCACGTTGAACCCGCCGCCGTTATTTGGGCGGGATCCAAATCAAATATTGCGGATGGCAGGTCCATACACGTTATTTAGCCATTGACTGACGTTATGGGCAAGGAAGTAAAATATGTGCTCCATGAAAGCTGAAAAACTTCATGATAAATCATACCGACTTAATATCTATAAGCCTCAGGCTTAAATGGGCCGTGGACGTCAATACCAATGTATTCCGCTTGATCTTGGCGCAGCCGACTCAACTTCGCGCCCAACTTATCAAGATGGAGTTGCGCCACTTTTTCATCTAAGTGTTTTGGCAATACATAAACTTGATTTTCATACTTTGATGGGTCTTGCCAGATATCCATTTGGGCTAAGACCTGATTAGTAAAGCTGGCCGACATTACGAAGCTGGGATGTCCTGTTGCGCAACCTAGATTGACTAAGCGACCTTCAGCCAAGAGAATAATTCGCTTTCCGTCTGGAAACTCAATTTCATCAACCTGGCCTTTGATATTATTCCATTTAAAATTTTTGAGGCTTGCTACCTGAATTTCATTATCAAAGTGGCCAATATTGCAAACAATGGCACGGTCTTTCATAGCCCGCATGTCATCCAAGGTAATTACGTCAATATTACCGGTCGTGGTGACAAAAATATCACCGCGCGTCGCCGCATCTTCCATAGTTACGACCTCAAATCCCTCCATGCAAGCCTGTAGAGCACAGATCGGATCGATTTCAGTGACCATAACCCGGCATCCAGCACTTCGCAGGCTCTCTGCCGATCCTTTACCAACATCGCCATATCCAGCAACGACTGCCACCTTCCCCGCCAACATCACATCGGTCGCTCGCCGAATACCGTCCACTAAACTCTCTCGGCACCCATACTTGTTGTCAAACTTCGACTTCGTTACCGAGTCGTTTACATTAATAGCAGGAAATAGAAGCGCACCCTCCTTTGCCATCTCAAGTAAACGGTGCACGCCCGTAGTTGTCTCCTCCGTCACTCCCATTATGTTTTTACCAAGCTTTTTATACCAACCCGGCTGTTCAGCAACTCGCTTTTTTACGCTAGCAAATAATGCCTCCTCCTCCTCACTGCCGGGATGGTCGAGCACAGAGATATCCTGCTCTGCCTTAATCCCTAAGTGTACAAGTAAAGTGGCATCGCCCCCATCATCCAAGATCATATTCGGAGTTCCGCCATCCGACCATTCAAAAATTTTATGAGCGTATTCCCAATAGTCTTCTAAGCTCTCGCCTTTAACAGCGAATACCGGGATTTCTTCTGTTGCAATCGCCGCGGCTGCGTGATCTTGAGTTGAAAAGATATTGCAGGAGGCCCAGCGGATATCCGCGCCCAAAGCCCGTAAAGTTCGAATAAGAACGGCCGTCTGAATTGTCATGTGAAGGGAGCCCGCAATCCGAGCCCCTTTAAGTGGCTGAGTGCTATGGTATTCTTCACGAATAGCAACGAGGCCAGGCATTTCCGTTTCAGCTAAATCAATCTCTTTTTTGCCCCATTCTGCTAGATTTATGTCTGCTATGGTATAATCATTAAAAGGCATCGTCGACTCCTTTATTATTTTCTTGCGATAAAATACTCCCTCGTCTTCGGCGGTTTAAACCAGGTCACGGGGTGGAGCAAGTTTTCTTGATTAAGCTTGCTAGATTAGTTGGATTTAATCTCGATTAACGCTTTTTAAGCCACACTTAATCTGCCAGAAAATCAACGCCTTAACGACATGCAATTTAAGCCGTTCGCAGAGCCCGGCAGCCCAAAATAAATTTTAAACAAGATTTACGTATTCAAATAATCTACCCGTAAAATAGCCCCGCGGTAATTCCACCGCGGCGCCTCAGCCGACCATCAAGTAATCTATTGCAAAGTCTGCTTTTCTCCACATCACTTATTCAATGGTCTGATAAGGAGTGTAGACACCATTTTTATAGCTCAAGACGACTCGCATAAATTACTCCGGTTTCTTAACCCGTAAAAAATTAACTTGGGGCCTTTAGCACCGGCACTATGCTGGCATCTACACAGCCTAGGCAAAATAACCATGATAATTTTTGAGGCGTATGCGAGTACTACGCCTTGAGCAGAGTTAGAAACCAAATTTTTAGTGATCCTAGATCATACGATTGGTCACGATATTTTAAAAATAGGATTACAATTGAATGGACGGGCGAAATACGTTTCGAGACAGACCGCATTTCAACATTAGGTCATGATTACATAAGCCAAAGAGCCCACGGAGATGAAAATTTTTCAGCTTTGTGTAAATTCATTATTGGCAGACAGATAAACAAAGTAGTACCGTCAAATTCATGCGAAAGGCTTATTATTCAATCTCATGTAGCGTTAGTGCAATCGTTATTCTCATAATACTGAGTGGATGCACACCCGCAAAAAAAATTTGGTTCAAGACAGGAATAACGAGAAACGAGTGGATAAACGATAGGATAATATGTGGAAGTCAAGCCGATAAATTGGTCCATGACCAAGATCTGCAGCCTAATCCTCAACACCAAGCCGGATTAAACACAGGCATGGGTTATGAAAAACTGATCCGCAGCCACAACGCGAGGAAAACCTACCAAAAAATCTACAGCGATTGCTTAAAACGGCGTGGATATCGGCTTGTCATTCCAACCTCGGCAAAAAGTAAATCAACTTGATTGCCCATAGATAGTCTTGTTGAATGGCGACCTTATTCTTAAATTCTTAAAACTATGATCAAAAAAACACTTTCACCAGCAGCCCGCCTCCAAGCATTTCGAGCGGAGCTTGGCGCCCAAAACTTCGACGGGTTTCTTGTACCGCGGAGCGATGAACATCAGGGGGAATATGTCTCAGCTCGCTCAGAACGGCTAGCATGGCTCACAGGATTTACAGGCTCCGCTGGACTTGCCGTCATCAGTCAGAGCCACGCCGCTATTTTTACCGATGGCCGCTACACGTTGCAGGTTGAAACGGAGGTGGACGCAAATTTGTATGAGTGCCTCCACCTCAGTGATCAACCTGCGACAAGGTGGATATGCGAGCACATGTCTGACGGCCAAACATTAGGGTACGACCCATGGTTATTCACGCCTAAGCAAGTCAAAATCTATCGAGATATTTGCCAAGAGATCGGCATTCACCTCCAAAGGTGTAATAATAACCCTATTGACGCTGTATGGCTAAACCAGCCAATGGCTCCGGAAGAGTCCGTAATGTATCTTGATTTAAAATTTACTGGCGAGACATCCGCTGAAAAAAGGCTCCGTATAAGCAGTGTCCTCATGCGTGATGGGGCCGACGCAGTAATTTTGACAGCTCCAGACTCCATAGCATGGCTATTTAATATTCGAGGCGGCGATGTGCCATTTGCCCCGTTTGCACTCTCATTTGCAATCCTGTATTCGGATGGAAGTGCGGATTGGTTTATTGACGCAATGAAAATACCAGCCAACCTGCGAGATGAGCTAGATAGCGATATTAAAGTACATCCACCTAGCGCATTGAGCAAAACAATCGACCATCTGGGAGAATGCAAGAAGGTAGTGCGTGCGGACCCGGCTTCTGCAGCAGAGTGGATACATGAGCGGTTACACACGGCGGGGGCCACATTATCGCAACTTGTTGATCCCTGCCAGTTAGCCAAAGCACGGAAGAATTCCACTCAAATTTCCGGCATGAGAAACGCTCACCTCCGCGACGGAATCGCTCTAACGCGCTTTCTATTCTGGTTGGAACATACGATAAAAATTAGTCCTATTACCGAAATTTCAGCAGCAAACCAATTAGAATATTTTAGACGGGAGAGCCGAATGTTTAGGGGCTCAAGTTTTCCAACAATTTCCGGAGCGGGACCAAACGGAGCGATCGTCCATTATCGAGCTACCGGGGCGACGGACCGTATATTAACGCAGAATAGTCTATACTTGGTTGACTCAGGTGCACAATACCCCGACGGAACAACTGACATTACTCGGACTATCGCCATTGGCACTCCAAGCGAGAACATGCGACGACATTTCACATTAGTGCTTAAAGGGCATATTGCTATAGCTCGTGCAGTATTTCCCGCGGGAACAAGTGGAAGCCAGTTGGACGTTTTGGCCAGATTAGCGCTGTGGCGGGAAGGCCTCGATTATGATCATGGAACGGGTCATGGCGTTGGTAGCTTTTTAAGCGTTCATGAGGGACCTCAAAGGATTACAAAAACGCCCGATAAGATTGCGCTAGAGGTTGGAATGGTTGTTTCGAATGAGCCTGGTTTTTATTTGACAGGTAAGTACGGCATTCGTATTGAGAACTTGGTTGCCGTAAAGGAGTCACAGTGTGGCAGCCAACCGAGTAATTTTCTTGATTTTGAAACGCTAACCATCGCACCAATTGACCGTCACCTGATTCAAAACTCTCTAATGAATAACGATGAGATAGAGTGGCTGAACGAATATCATGGTCGTGTACGTAGAGAAATTTCACCTCATGTCGACAATGATGTATTGGTTTGGCTAAATTCTGCTACGGCCCCACTTTAAACCTTAAAATTCGGTGTTTTATACAAATAGACAGGACTTTTATAGAGATCGTCAGCATATACCGTGGCAATGGGTTGCCAGTTGGGCATCGCAAATGTATGGCAGACCACCAATGTACCAGGTACCATTTCACGTTCTAATTTTTTTTCCAATACTTCCATCTGCCGAGCCGAGAGATAACACGAGACCAATGCGGCATCACAAAGATTGTATTGACTGAAATCATTGAGGTGGATTTCTAAGTTTTTGGGACCTCCCGTGGCCAAGCGGATCCATGTAAATACCCATGGTAATGGTGAACGTTCGATTGCGATCACGCGATGGCTTGAAAACATACGAGCAAAAACTAACGCATTTCCTCCCCAACCAGCCCCAAGCTCGTATACGCGTCCCTTGTCCTCAAACACCTCTGGAAGGCGCTTTGGTAACAATGCCAACATAGCGTTCCGTACTTTGGGGGAAGTTGGCGTTGGTGGACTGCCAGTTAGCAGCGTGTAACAGAAAATCATCGCGATCGCGACAAGGCTTAGCCCAAGGATAATTAAGTCCACAGTAATCCTATTAAAAGCAATATTGCCATTTGGCGTGTTCAAGATAAAATAAAATTGCAATTGGGTCCATAAGCGTACTTATAACATGGGATTATTTGAAAATATAATCAGTAGCTCTGAAACGGCCAAGACACCTCTTGATCCGGGGTGGGTGCGTGACAAAGGTGGTCATTTTATGAGATTACTTAGCTTAGACCCCGAGGAGGCTGGATTATCTGGGAAATCAGGTGTCTTTGTAATCTGGCATACCGGCGTAAAGCCGGGGTGGGTTTACGTCGGCCATAGCGAGGACTTGGCTCACACATTTTTTATATTGGGAAAAAATAAAGAGGTGATTAGTTTTGATAATCGCGGATCCTTATATGTAACTTGGTGCTTCGTTCGCGACAAATTCGCGGATGGCGTAGTGGCTTACCTGACACAAAAGTTGAATCCACAGGTAGCCAATCCTCAGATGGTAGAGATGAAAACCAGTGATATGATCGCTGTTTACCCACCCGGTAAAGCTCCAAAAGGCTAAAATAAAATGTGGGGGATCAAACAGACAACGAACTCCAATTAAAGTTCTTTGTGCTACAGTACAAGACAGACTTTGCTGTGAGCCTGAGCGCAAAAGCGGTTCCAAACCAAAAAATTATCATCGTTAGGGCTAAATTCTAGAGGCGAGTGCTAAGACGTTAAATGATTACGTGGGAGAAATCCTCAGTTTCGGTAAAGCCATCTGGGGTATCACAGGGAAAGGTAACGATATCGACTTCGCATTCTTACATCCGAATGAATCAGCTCTCAGTTAGTTATAAAGTGGTCAAACGAGGCGGGCTGGTAATGTTTTGTGCTTAAACCATGGGTTACGATTTGACAAAGGGTGCTTGTTTTATATGGATGCACCAAAAGCGCATTCAGGGCAGTCACTTCGCCCATTTATGGCAATTATCTCAAGCTATTCAATTAGTTGTTGAGCGGCGTGTGGAGCCATGAATGTCTGAGGTATTCTCATGGGGTGATATTCTAGGAGCACATATGCAGATGATGCGCAATCAGCACAAACCGCGTAATATATGTGTATTAGTTCAAGCGGCTAAACCTTGCAGGAAATCCATTGAGGATTACCTCGAAGGCTAATTCTTATCTTTTTACTGATCGTTTGATGAAAATTCAGGAGCCTAAAAATGGATGGTGCTTATTCTAGTAATGACATAGTGATCGAGAATTTACTCGGCAAATGTGGCGCTGCGCTAAGAGAGACCGAAAATCTACTGACAGCAGCACACCAAAAGTTGGGTAAGCGGGTATTCAGAGATGGATGTGTCAATAGCGATTTACTGGAAGCAAATCAATTTGCGGCGCATGGCTATGCTTGGTTGGCTACCTATGTAGAGGGTTTACGTCAAATGCTCAAATGGGCTAGGCGGATTGAAAGCAAGGGTAAGCTCAGTGAATTGGAAATTTTGATTACCCAAGCCGCGTTTGGCGAGTACCTAAATCAAATGATAAGCGGGATTGCGATGTCCCAAGTTGAGGTCGTTCGTGCCCGTGATATCGGCTTGACAGACCATGATTTGCAAAAATTTTATTCAGACGCGGTAACCTCACTCATCCAAAACGGAAATACAAATGCAGTGCGGATGCGTATTGCTGATCTAATGAAATATGGCAATTACGGTGAAATCGGGTTAGGCGATGAAACTCTGGAGTTAATCCGGGATCAGTTTCGCCGCTTTGTCGACAAAGAGGTCATGCCAAACGCCCATAAATGGCATCTCAATGATGATTTAATACCGATGGATATAATTAAAAAAATGGCAGAGTTAGGTGTATTCGGGCTCACAGTCCCTGAGCAATGGGGCGGTCTTGGTTTAGGTAAAATATCCATGTGCCTCGTCACCGAGGAACTCAGTCGCGGCTATATAGGAGTTGGCTCTCTGAGCACACGTTCAGAAATTGCCGCCGAGCTTATTCGCCTAGGTGGCACCGATGCACAAAAAAACTTTTACTTGCCAAAAATTGCCTCTGGGGAAATCCTGCCTGCGGCAGTTTTCACTGAACCAAACACTGGTTCGGACCTGGCAAATCTTCAAACTCGCGCAGAGAAATATGGCGCCTTTTATCGCATTACAGGAAATAAGACATGGATTACGCATGCCGCGCGGACGGATATAATGACACTTTTGGCTCGGACGGATGGTGATCAGCTAGGCTACAAGGGTTTATCAATGTTCTTGGCTGAGAAGCCCCGATCGGCTGATCCCGAAACCCCATTCCCTGCTCCTGGAATGTTTGGTGGAGAGATCGAGGTGCTCGGCTACCGAGGAATGAAAGAATATGAAATCAGCTTCGACAATTTCGAAGTCCCAGCCTCTCAGCTACTTGGCAGTGCAGAAGGCCAAGGCTTTAAGCAACTTATGGCCACTTTCGAATCGGCACGTATTCAAACCGCCGCTCGTGCAGTTGGCGTCGGCCAGAACGCTCTGGAGCTCGGCGTCAACTACGCGCAACAACGCATTCAATTCACCAAGCCAATTGCGGCCTTCCCGAGGGTGGCTGGAAAATTAGCTTGGATGGCGGTTGAGTTAATGGTCTCGCGCCAGCTTACGCATTACGCAGCTCGTCAGAAAGACTTAGACTGCCGTTGTGATATTGAAGCCGGGATGGCTAAGTTACTGGCGGCTCGCGTTGCTTGGGCAAATGCTGATAACGCTTTGCAGATTCATGGTGGGAATGGGTATGCTCTGGAATATCCCATATCTCGCGTTCTTTGTGATGCCCGTATTTTGAATATATTTGAGGGCGCTGCGGAGATACAAAGTCACGTTATTGCACGTGGCCTTCTTGACAGAAACAGCCAATAGGCTCCCAGCAATGACAGGTAAATTACAAGAAAAGTTTGGGTGTCTTATTGTTCGATGGAAAATCCTCAACCCAATCAGGTTTAGGCGATTAAACTTAGCAAAGTAAAACAAAAGCCCAGAAAAAGAGACTTTAAACGTCGCTTCAAATAGCGAGGACTTACCGCAACTTCTTATCCTAGTTATTGAGCTTACCTAACCTAAAATCGCCTATTAAGTGAGTAATTTCACCTACTACTTTTCTCATCCTGCTTTTTCTTAGTCTGTTCACAACTGCCTGTTTATGTATCTTTTTACTGATATTATTCGCTGAATGATTGACCTGAAACCATATGCGACGCAGTGTGGATATCTAAACTAGAATTAACAAGAAGGGCCCGCCATAAGCGGGCAACATAGCTTATGACGATGGATTCAGATACATTCCAAAATTTACTGACCTCCGTTAGAAAGTATGTGAATGAACGTCTTATCCCTCTGGAAAAAGAAGTTGCAGAAAATGATGAGGTGCCCGAAGACATAAAACATGAAATGGCAGAAATGGGACTGTTTGGCCTGACAGTTCCGGAAGAATATGGTGGAATAGGCTTAACAACAGAGGAAGAAGTCTGCGTTAGCATGGAGTTGGGTCGTGCGTCACCGGCTTTTCGCTCCGTATTCGGTACAAATGTTGGCATAGGGTCACAAGCTATAGTTATTGATGGCACGAAGGAGCAAAAACTAAGATATTTGCCTAAAATTGCATCTGGTGAATATGTCACATCTTTTGCCTTAACTGAACCCGAAGCTGGTTCCGATGCTGCGAATCTTCAAAGCACCGCCCGCCTAGAAGGTAACGAATATGTTTTAAACGGCAGAAAGCGTTATATCACCAACGCGCCTTGGGCTGATGTGCTGACTGTAATGGCTAGAACCAATCCAGACATAAGCGGTCACGGCGGAATATCCTCATTTATTGTAGAACGAACGTCAGCGGGATTATCTTTTGGCAAGCCCGAAAAAAAAATGGGGCAACACGGAGCGCATGTTTGTGATGTGATTTTTGAGAATTGCCGAGTTCCAGCGAAAAATTTGATTGGGGGTATCGAGGGCCAAGGCTTCAAAACAGCCATGAAAACACTAGATCGGGGCCGGCTGCATCTCGCTGGTGTTTGCGTTGGATTCGCCGACCGTGCCTTAGAAGTAGCACTTGGATATGCTTGTGAGAGAAAACAATTCAAAAAACCCATTTCAGAGTTTCAATTAGTGCAAGGAATGTTAGCTGAGTCAAAAGCGGAGATTTATGCTGGACGCTGCATGACTATTGACGCCGCAAAAAAAAGAGACTCCGGCCAAGTCGTGGCAACAGAGGCCGCATGCGCAAAAATGTTTACTTCCGAAATGTGCGGTCGTGTTGTGGATAGAGCTGTTCAAATATTTGGCGGTAGTGGTTACATCGCTGACTATGGAGTGGAGAGAATGTACCGCGATGCGCGATTATTTAGAATTTATGAGGGGACAACACAAATACAGCAAATCGTTATTGCCAGAAATATGATTCGAGAATTATTGGATATTCAGTAAAGGAGATGCGCAATTAAAAGTTGCACAAGTAATGTGAGGGGACAGAATCATCACGATTGGTGGGTTAAATAAATTATGAATTATCAGGATATTTTGTATTCCGACGAAAACGGCGTGGCCACAATTACAATTAATCGACCCGAGAGATATAACGCCTTTCGCGAAAAGACCTGTGTAGAGCTTATAGACGGTATAGCTCGAGCTGGCTGGGATAGAGAAGTTGGCGTCATCGTTTTAACCGGTAGCGGTGATAAAGCATTTTGTACTGGAGGCGATCAATCAGCTCATGGTGATACAAAGATCGGTAGCGGTTACGGCGGACGAGGGACGCTAGGGCTTCCTATCGAGGACCTGCAAACGATCATCCGTGATGTCCCCAAACCAATTATTGCCAAAGTACAAGGTTTTGCTATCGGAGGTGGAAATGTTTTGGCGATGCTTTGCGATCTTACGATCGCCTCCGAACACGCACAATTTGGACAAGTGGGACCAAAAGTTGGTTCTGTAGATCCAGGTTTTGGCACAGCGTTATTAGCAGCCACAGTGGGTGAGAAGAAAGCACGAGAAATCTGGTACTTGTGTCGTAGGTATTCCGCGGAAGAAGCACTGGCGATCGGACTCATTAATCATGTCGTACCGCATGATCAGTTAGATGCGGAGGTCGACGCATGGTGTGCAGAAATTATAGAGCGAAGTCCAACGGCGTTGGCAATCGCAAAACGTTCTTTCAATGCGGCGACAGAACATATACGAGGCATAAGCTCCATGGGCATGCAGAGTGTCGCGCTGTATTATGATAGCGAGGAGTCTAAGGAGGGCGTTCGGGCATTCCTTGAGAAGCGCAAACCCGAGTTTAGAAAATACGTAAAAAAATTATAATGCGAAGTAGTCTCAGCCCCCTCCTTGGCTATTTATTTCGGAAGTGAAATAGACGCCTAAAAGTTAAAAAATCTATTATTACCTCTATCGAACTGTTAAGGGTTAAGTCTCTTTTGCTTTGCACAAATTCCACCCCTCTAGCATTGTAATAACACTAGACTTTGTTTCACCAAACGAGAAACCTTGGGCCAATCATTTACAAAGACCTCAGGCGGCGGAAATAAATTGATTAGCCTCCGCAAAAAGCTCCATATTTCTCTCTACGTCGTATGGCTGCTCCAGCAGATCCTCTGGGTTCCACTCGCTCCGTGGCTCCTCAAAAAAATTACCGCCATAGACATGAAGTGCGCCCGTACATCGACTTAACGGGTTAGTGACAGAATGAACAACATCCTTACCTAAAGGCGCCACCTCCCCTTCACCCAACGTTTTTGCACCAGCAGCTTCAATAAGACCAAGTGTATCCCCTTTAGCTCGCTTCCAGAAAATATTGTCTTCTCGTCCGCTATAGAGTCCTATTACTGCCCACATGTTATGGTTATGGGGATGAAGGGTCATTCGTGGAGCCCACACAATATTAAGAATAGTTAGATCATCGGAAACATAAAGTTTGTGGACGCCACCCTCATTCGGATTGCCAAGCGCAAGCATTAAGTCAGATCGATCGGAAACCGCCTCACTAACTAATTCTTTAATTGCTAAATGACTGTCAGAGGCAAGAACTGCATTTCTACAATCAATAATAAATTTTTCTAAATCAAACATCTTATTCCCTCGGTCCAGTTAAAACCTCGACACTAAAAACTTAGAATATCCGTGAACCCTAGCAATGGTCAAATGCTTGAAATGAAAGCCCTCGGGTGAACTTCATTATAACAGTTTTAGAACCTTGCAGGTGCCGTGCCCACAAATAAGTGATAAATTAATGAACTTTTACCTCGCAGGCCTCAATCGGACCCCCAACGTCAAATTAAAATTTACTGGTCAAATTACCACTTTTTGACGGCAAATATTCAAGAGTTTCTGGCGAGTATAGTGCCAGCTAGATAAAGGGATCCACAAATGAGAATTCGACTTAACTCTGTTGAATTTTTGTGAATTTCAGCGAACGCGTCGGTTATACTATCTGATGATTGGATATTATTCATTCCAACACCTTTAGCAATTTCAGCCAAAGTATTTGCCGAAAAACTATTTTTTTCACCCGGGATTGAGACAGTATAAACCGCTTTAGTTTCGGAGCTCAATGGCCGCAAAAAATCTGCCGCCTCCTTACTACTCATCATTCCCGATACTAAATACAGAGGCCTATCACGCCATTGGGCTTTAGCATGACTACTCAGCATTGCTCCAGCCGCCGCATTATGTCCACCGTCCAACCATATTTCCCAGTCTGGATGAACCATGTCTATTAATTTACCCCGTGATAACTTTTGTAACCGCGCTGGCCATTGGACCTTTTGAAGGCCAGTAGATATACTCTGTGCTCGGGGAGCCAAATCCCCCAGAGCCATAAGCGCCGAAATTGCCGTTCCGGAATTTGATATTTGGTGGGAACCTGCCAGTGTGGGTAGCGGAAAATACTTGGTCTCGCCCTGCAAACTAAATGCGAGACGACCCTCTTGACGATTGATAGTCCAGTCATGGTCCTGCTGAAACACTGGGACGCTTAATTCTTTGGCTCGGGTTAAGATAACATCTCTAACCTCACTAAATTGCTGTGATGAAAAGCATGGCACACCAAATTTCAAAATACCGGCTTTTTCATAAGCAATGGCCGTTAAAGTATCACCAAGAAATTGTTGATGATCCATCGAGATCGGTGTCAGAACGGTTAGGCGGGGCTTTGCAATTAGGTTTGTTGCGTCTAGTCGTCCACCAAGACCAGTCTCCAAAAGTAGGATATCCGCCGGTGTTCTGGAGAAGGCCAAAAATGCAGCCACAGTTGTAATCTCAAAAAAAGTTATCGGAGCACCATCGTTAACTGCCTCACATTCTTCGAGCAATTGGACCAAATTATCTTCAGTAATATGCGTGCCACACAGGCTAATTCGTTCATGGAAATGCACCAAATGGGGGGATGTATAAACATGGACACGCCTCCCGTCCGCTTCTAGGCAAGCCTTCATGGTAGCTATCACTGAACCCTTGCCATTCGTTCCCGCAACATGGACGACTGGCGGTAACCGCTGATGTGGTTGATTTAATTTACCAAGCAAATGGATTACTCGCCCGAGAGACAGGTCAATTAACTTCGGATGTAATGCAATTAGCCGGGAGAAGACAGCGTCTCTGGATTCAAATGCCACTTTTATTAATCACCAAAGTTTTGCTTGTATTAGTCGTCAGGATCCGTGCCCTATAACACCGGTGCTAATGTTATCCAATTCAATATCAGGCGGCAACGGCTTATCTGCTTTATCCGTATGCGCGTCCAGGGGCAGGGCATCACCTGCGCTCTCCTCCCTAATTAAATCCGGCTCAATCCCTTTCAGAACTTGACTTGGATCCCGTGTCTTGTTCATGAGCAAATCGATGACCCGAGCCAACGTTTTACGTAATTGGGCTCGGGGCACAACCATATCAATCATGCCGTGGTCAAGCAGGTATTCCGCCCTTTGGAAACCATCGGGTAAAGTCTCTCTAATCGTTTGTTCTATAACTCTTAGGCCCGCAAATCCGATAACTGAACCAGGTTCCGCGATTGCAATATCGCCAAGCATCGCAAATGACGCTGTTACACCCCCAGTCGTTGGGTCAGTAAGCACCACGATATATGGTAAGCCTGCCTGCTTCACTTCATCCACAGCAATTGTTGTCCGCGCCAATTGCATTAATGAGTGAATACCTTCTTGCATGCGAGCCCCACCGGAAGATGGCACCACAACTAATGGCGCATGGCGACTAACAGCTTCACGAGCAGCGATCAGCAAACCTTCGCCTACGGCAAGTCCCATGGAGCCCCCCATAAAAGAAAAATCTAATGCGGCAATAACCACATTGTTTCCTTTAATCTTTCCAAAGCCAACTTTCAGGGCATCATCATCGCCCGTTTTTGCTCGGGCATCCTTTAATCTGTCCGAATAACGCCTCAAATCCCTGAATTTCAATGGATCGATAATAGCTTTGGGCAACATAATTATCTCAAAGCCATCCTCATCAAATAGTAAATTAAGTCGCCCAGTCGCGCCAAGCCGCATATGATGACCACAATGGTGACAGACATGCAGGTATTTTTCTAAATCACGGTGAAAAATCATCTGGCCGCAAGAGCCACATTTGTGCCAAAGATTCTCCGGCACTTCCTTTTGCCCACCAACTAATTCCCGCAGTTTCGGACGGACGAAGTTTTTAAGCCAGTTCATCAGATTATTCTCCTAGCTTAAACTGTGCACACCCTTAACAGCGCCAGATAACTCACTGACGAGCTGAAAAACTTTCTCAGTTGTGCCCGATACCGGATCCCCATTTGAGTTGAGATTTTCACTAATTATGTCCACTAAGGCCGATCCGACGACAACACCGTCTGCAAATTGCGCAATCTCAGCTGCCTGTTTCGGTGTGCGAATACCAAAACCCACAGCCACCGGTAAATTAGAGTGCGATTTGATACGTCTAACATGTGACGCAACGTCCGTTTTGTTCGCAGATTTTGTACCCGTTATACCCGCTATCGATACGAAATAAATAAAGCCTGACGCATTTTGAATAACTCTTGGTAAACGCACATCATCGGTTGTAGGGGCGATCAGGTATATAAAATTTAACCCTGCCTCAATAGCGGGTATACATAGTTCGCCCTCTTCCTCCGGTGGCAAATCGACAACTATTAATCCATCCACTCCTGCCTCTTTAGCATCAGACAAAAATTGTTTAGTACCACGAGAGTAAATCGGATTGTAATACCCCATTAGCACGATCGGCGTATCATCATCATGTTTACGAAACGCTTGAACTGCATCGAGGGTCTTGGATAGCGTCATTCCTTTTCTTATTGCACGCAGCGAGCTTGCCTGTATGGACGGTCCGTCCGCCATTGGATCCGAAAAAGGAACACCGATTTCAATTATATCAGCTCCTGCGTCAGGCAGCCCCATTAAAATGTCAAGAGCCGTATTTAAATCTGGATCACCAGCCGTCAAAAAGGTCACTAACGCGGCGCGCCCTTGTTTGCTCAGAGCCTCAAATCTGCGCTCAATTCGCGTGCTCATCCGTTATCTATCTCTACACCCAAATGTTTAGCCACGGTAAAAATATCTTTGTCTCCACGTCCACATAAATTCATGACCAGTAATGTATCGGCAGATAAGTGTGGTGCAATTTTAGCTACATGGGCGAGTGCATGACTGGGCTCCAAGGCAGGAATGATACCCTCCATGCGTGTGCATAATTGAAATGCCTCAAGAGCCTCATTATCTGTTACCGAAACGTATTCTACGCGTCCCATATCTTTCAACCAAGAGTGTTCTGGCCCGATACCGGGGTAATCAAGGCCAGCTGAAATGGAGTGCCCGTCTAGGATTTGTCCTCCCTCAGTCTGAAGTAAATATGTCCGATTACCATGCAATACGCCGGGACGACCTCCCGTCAGTGACGCGCAGTGCTCTCCGGTTTCAATCCCATGTCCAGCAGCCTCAACCCCAATAATCCGGACGTTCTCATCATCCAAGAACGGGTGAAACAAGCCCATCGCATTTGAGCCCCCACCTAAACATGCGACTAGCACGTCAGGTAGCCTGCCCTCTGCTGCTTGCATTTGTTGACGAGTCTCCTCACCGATGATGCATTGGAAATCCCGAACAAGTGTCGGATAAGGATGTGGACCAGCAACGGTGCCGATTATATAAAAAGTATCCTCAACATTTGACACCCAATCACGAAGTGCCTCATTCATTGCATCTTTTAGTGTCCCGGTTCCGGATGTTACGGGGCGAATTTCAGCTCCGAGCAGCTTCATTCGAAAAACATTAGGTGCCTGACGCTCAATGTCTGTCTCACCCATGTAAACAATACACGGCAATCCAAATAACGCGCACACCGTTGCTGTCGCGACGCCATGCTGTCCAGCTCCTGTCTCCGCTATAATTCGGGTCTTGCCCATACGCTTGGCTAATAAAATCTGACCGATGGTATTATTAATTTTATGCGCACCGGTATGATTTAATTCGTCTCGTTTAAAATAAATTTTTGCGCCGCCAAATTCATCAGTCAATCGTTTTGCAAAATAAAGCGGACTTGGCCGCCCCACATAATGTTCCATAAGATAGTGGAATTCCGACCAAAACTTGTCATCATCCCTCGCAGTAAGGTAAGCTTTTTCAACATTTAGAATGAGCGGCATTAAAGTTTCGGCTACATATCGGCCTCCAAAGATACCAAAATGTCCATCGTCATCAACACCAGTTCGATAGCTGTTGAGTTTATTCATTACAACTCCTCCTTCGAGTTCGATATGAATCTTTACACACGGCTGAATTGCAAGCTTTTTTGAAATTTTATGAGCGAGCCGCAGTGATAAAATCCTGTATTTTTTTTACGCTTTTAATGCCGGGCCTATTTTCAACACCAGAAGACACATCAACCGCGACCGCGCCACTTTTTGAAATCGCTTCGCCGACGTTTTCAGCTGTTAAACCGCCAGCCAGGATCCACGGTTTTGACCAGTCTTTTCCAAAAACCAAGCTCCAATCAAAAGACAGTGCATTCCCACCCGGTCGGGTTGCACCAACGGGTGCTTTTGCATCAAACATCAATGTATCAACGTAGGGCTCAAATAAGCGCGCGCGAGAAACATCTTTTGGAACAGCTATTGCCAAAGCTTTCATTACGGGAACCCCGCTTAAGGATTGAATCTCCTGACAGCGCTCTGGTGTCTCACCACCATGCAATTGAATCATATCGATATCCACTCCCCTTACAATTTCGCTCAAAAAGCTGTTACTCGCATCTACACTAAGTGCTATTTTTTGCACATGTGGTGGAACCCGCTTAACAAGTGATTTCGCACGCTCGATATCAACCGACCTCGGAGATGGCGGGAAAAATACAAACCCTAACATGTTAGCACCGTTCGCCACGGCTGCATCGACATCTTTTTCACGGGTAATACCACAGATTTTTACACGTACGGACATCCTACAACTCTCTGACCTAACTGCACATACTGGAGAGCGCTTTTTTAAAATAACTCTCAAGGGTCATATGCCGCCGCTGACTGGCGTTCGTCAAGTTATAGCAAAGCTTGAGTGAATAATTTACGAGTACATGGTAGCATTAACAAATTAACTAGGCGTGTTAACAGTTGTATTTAGATATTCAAGCAAGAGCCTCCCATCAAAGTTTACAAAAATTACCCGCTAATCGGCACCACGCCGTTACTTTACTTAATAATCCATTCGAATTTACTGCATGCGGCGAACGTCTATTCATTCTGAAATCAACACGAGTTTAAAAATGACATAATTTTTCCACCGCTCTAATTAATAGCCGAATAGTGGGGTTTTTATGCTAAGGCAATCTCTTCACAGATCTTACGAGCAGCAGCTACCGGATCCTCATCTCCAGTTATCGGGCGTCCAATAACCAGATAATCCGCACCTCGTGAAACAGCCTGTTTTGGCGTCAACACCCGCTTTTGATCACTCTTTAAGGCCCAGCTCGGTCGGACACCCGGAACAATCAATTTAAAATCCGGCCCACAAGCCTCCCGGATAGCAGATATTTCTAAGGGGGAGCAAACCACACCACCCAAACCACTTTCCTGGGCTAGTTTCGCGAGCGTTAAAACGTACTCAGCCGCAGTCACGTTTATTCCCAACTCAACGAGATCATCATCTGCAAGCGAAGTTAGCACCGTGACCGCAACCAGTAGAGGCTTATTCTCCATTTCTGCCACGACTTTTGCAGCAGCACGCATCATTACCGCGCCACCCGAAGCGTGGACATTCAGGATCTTTGGGTTTATGGACGCGACCGCCTGAAGGGCTCCAGCAACTGTATTTGGTATGTCATGAAATTTAAGATCAAGAAATAACGGTTGGCCTTCATGAACTACCTCGTGGACCCCCGCTGGTCCATTTGCAGTAAAGAACTCTTTTCCGATCTTAATTCCACCAACATGGCCAAAAAGTGAGCGTGAGAGTGCCGTAGCACGATCGATATCAGTGGTGTCAAGGGCGACAAATATACGTTCCAAAGGATTCATACCTTAAGATTATATCCTCAAACGCAAAGATATACCAGTTCTGTAGCCACCAGATTCTCAATAGCCATTACCCCCGATTTAAATAGCAAGATCAGCTCAATGTTGCTGGCTTTTACCGCCGGGAAGCCCTTGATAGGCGAGAAAAGGTTCCCTTTGATATCGTCGATAGAAATAAAGCCACGCAATATTGGCCCATAGATTTCTCCTACCGAATGAGTCGCATCCGTTGTACCGACACGAATCTATGCCCGCATTAGCGTTGCTTTATCTACCTCACACATTTCATTAGAAAACGCCCTTATTAGATCAAGGTTTTGCCCCAGCTGGAGCCAATCTCCTCTAATCAACGGTTCACAGCTAAGCGTTGCACAAGAAGATGATGTCTGGTGTCGCAACTGCAACCCGAATATCGGCCTCAGCCTCGGCAAAGAACCTTTGGATGCTCAATTCATGTGCAAGCGCTATTGCTTTGGTTGGATCACTGCCCCGTAACGTCCGCTTCTGCATCGGCCCCTGCGATAGATGCGCGTGAACAAGGTGGGGGTAAAAACCATCGTTCCGAGATTGGTGAGGTTTCTTGAATCCGTCCAAGACAAGTACCGCGATGCCAGACCTTAGGCTGAAATGATACGTTGGGAGGTCAGTTCACCACTATCAAATAAGGATGAGTGATCGAGCAAGGCAGCAACACAATCGGCGTCGGTGACTTAAGGTTTCACGCAGCATCTGCTGGTGATAAATAATTTTGTGTTTTTACTTGCGAGTCCCGGAGCTTAGCCTTCAATTGTGTTGCCTCTGATTGTGCAACTCGTAGTTCATTTTTCAAATCAGCAGCCTGCTTAACTGCTTCTCGGGCCTTACGTCTAGCATCCCCGTTTGCAATCCAGCCAGCAAGCCCTCCCCATAAAACGCCAACAGTTAAAGAGCCCAGTACAACTATAAAAAATCGTACTTCGAGTGATTGTGCAAACGGCCAAAAATCAATGGACACCCCTTGTCGATTGATTACAGAGAAATGAATCAATAATCCCGCTACTGCAAGCCAGAAAAAATATGTGAGTATTTTTTTAAGAAAGATATGTGCACTCCCACGCCTTCCAGTCCCGCGCCGCATATCTGCGGTCCCTTGCGTTTTTACCGGTTAGGGTTAAGCTTTTCACGGAGTTGTTTGCCAGTTTTAAAAAATGGAATGTATTTTTCCTCGACCTCCACGGCCTCACCAGTCCGTGGGTTACGGCCCGTACGAGCCCCCCGCGCTTTAACGGAAAATGCGCCAAATCCGCGCAACTCAACCCTGTCTCCACGGGATAAGGCGGACGTAATTTCTTCAAAAATCGTAGCAACAATCCGCTCTACATCACGCTGGTAAAGATGCGGATGTGCCTCCGCGAGGCACGCTATGAGCTCCGATTTGGTCATACCTTTGCCCCCCCCCAAGGCACCACATGTGACAAAGTCACATCTTACTCTCGACGCGAATGTGCTTTATATGAGCCGTGCCTATATCTCGCCACAGACTCTCTAGGCTTAAGGGTGCCAGAGAGAAATCACTCCGTCAAGTTTAAGTCTATCAGAAAACAGAGTGGTTCCAAAAGCCAACGATAGAATTTCTCTCCATATCTCACCCTCTCTACTGTCTAAAATAGGTCGAATTTCTGTGCCTTCCTTGATTGCGTGATTTTTTTCTAACCAGTTCAGGGCATCTTTCTCGTGGCCTACTGCATCAATGAGCCCCACTGCCAGGGCTTGACGTCCACTAAATATCCGGCCGTCTGCGAGAGAGCGAGCTTTGATATCATCCATACCGCGACGCGCTTTAACAATATCGACAAACATGGAATGCAGATCACGGACCACCTCTTGTGTCATTTCTCGTGCATCAGAGGTCAGTGTTTCCATTGGATTGGGTTGTGCTTTTAATGGACTACTTTTAATTATCTCAGGTTTTATCCCAATATTTTCCATAAGCCCGGTAACGTCAGCAGACTGCAACAATACCCCTATTGACCCCGTTACCGTTCCAGCATGAGCAATAATATGGTCAGCACCTAAGGCAGCCATGTATGCTGCAGAAGTTGCGGTGTTTTCCATTACAGCAACAACCGGCTTTTTGGCCGAAACCTCTCGTAAAGATTTAAATAAAACCTCGCCACCGACTACCGTTCCGCCCGGGCTATCGATTGATAAAATCAATGCTTTAGCATTTTCTGCATTTGCGACCTCAGCCAAGGCTTGCAAGGTTTCTTGATCCGCTGTAATTATTCCATTGATCTTCATTCGACCAATATAGTCGCCAAAATTTACTGGCTGAGTGCTATTCAATCCAATGCCTAACGCCACGAACAGCGCCAAAACGGTGGCTATTCTCCAAAAATTCAGGCGCCGCTTTAAGCGGCGCCTGTCGATAATTGAATCAATGTCTCGATACATGGGTAGCTTCCTCGATCAAAATAATCATACCTGACCTACACATTAACCATGCTTTTCCACGACCTTACGTTGCTTACTCTTTACTCTTCCGGTGTGACTTCTGGATCTCCCGTCTCTTCACCAGAAACCTTATGCTCTTCCTTACCTTCTGAGGTAACGGCTGAGGTGACGGCTGAAACATCGTCTTTTTTTGTCACTCGTTTTTTTACAGCTTCTTCTCTGATCGGCTCCTGACCGTTTTCCCCCTCAGTCGCCTGTTGTTTTTCGGCAATAGCCGCACCCAGAATATCCCCGAGTGACGCTCCTGCATCAGTGGAACCGTATGTGGCCATCGCCTCTTTCTCTTCTCTCACCTCTCGCGCTTTAATTGACAGTGTCACCCTGCGAGCGACCTTATCCAATTGTGTTATTTTGGCATCAACTTTTTCGCCGGGAGCGAACCGGTCGGGGCGCTGTTCTGACCGATCGCGGCTAAGTTCCGACTTACGGATAAAACCCGGCACACTGTCATTTACCCGAACCTCGATGCCGTTATCGACGATTTCATAGACAGTGCAGGTGACGACCAAGCCTTTACTCAGCCCATCCAAAGCCCCGCCGACACGATCCTCAGAAAGCTGCTTTACACCTAAAGAAATTCGTTCTTTCTCAACGTCAACATCAAGGACTTTGGCTTTCACCATTTGGCCTTTTGTGAAATCGACCAAGGCGTCTTCACCAGTCTTTTCCCAACTAAGATCGGATAAGTGTGCCATGCCATCAATTTCACCATCGAGTCCAATAAACAGACCAAATTCGGTAATGTTCTTTATTTCTCCCTCAACAATACTCTCGATGGGAAAGCGTGTAACGAAGGACTCCCAGGGATTATCCATGCATTGCTTTAATCCGAGAGAAATACGCCTCTTATCAGAATCAGTATCCAAAACAACAACTTCAACTTCTTGCGATGTCGAGACAATTTTCCCCGGATGCACATTTTTCTTAGTCCAGCTCATTTCAGACACATGCACCAGCCCCTCAACACCTGCCTCCAGCTCAACAAACGCTCCGTAGTCAGTAATGTTGGTTACGCGACCTGAATACTTAGAACCGATCGGGTATTTTGCAGCAACGCCATCCCAAGGGTCGGCCTCAAGCTGTTTTACACCAAGCGAAATACGCTGTGTTTCGGCGTTGAAGCGAATGACTTGGACTTTAATAGTTTCACCGATCTGCAGAGCTTCCGATGGATGATTGATCCGTTTCCATGCAATATCTGTCACATGCAATAAACCATCAACACCACCCAAATCTATGAATGCGCCATAGTCAGTAATATTCTTGACAACACCCTCAAGAACTTGGCCTTCAGATAGGTTTGACATCAACTCGGACCGAGCTTCAGTCCGTGTTTCCTCGAGAACAGCCCGTCGAGAGACGACAATATTATTCCTCTGAGCATCCATTTTAAGAATTTGGAATGGTTGGGGGGATCCCATTAAAGGTGCGACGTCTCGTACGGGACGTATGTCCACCTGACTACCCGGCAAGAACGCCACTGCGCCGGAGAGATCAACGATAAAGCCTCCCTTTACTCGACCAAAAATTACACCGTTCACGCGCTCAGTGGCTTTGAAAGATTTCTCTAAATCGGTCCAAGCTTCTTCCCGACGAGCTTTCTCACGGCTAAGGCGGATAACTCCATCGCGATCTTCGAAGCGCTCAACAAAAACATCAACGGTATCACCTATACTAATGTCTTGGTCACGGCCAGGCGCACCAAACTCTTTAAGCGGTACGCGACCCTCGGACTTCAAGCCCACATCGATGGTTACAACATCACTATCGACGGCTAAGACAGTGCCTTTGAGAACTTTTCCCTCAAAACCGTCCTCACCAAACGTCTCATTAAGAAGGTCAGCAAAATTTTCTTTTGGAGTGGTTTCTACATCTGCGGTTGTATCAGTGGCAGGATTCATAATCTCAGTTCCTTACGTTTGATAATATTCATGCCGACCGGTTGGATCCGGTGGTCTGTCAAAATGGGCCAATCCATAAAGACGCATAGGGAATTGCCCAACGCCATTATGGTGTGAATAGCAAGCGCGGTCTTTTGCGCGTTACAAGTTCAAAAAACATTCACTTCGGGAGCGGCAGCCAAAATTATACCCATCGCCGTCTCAAATACCGCCTCGGCATCCATTACGCTAGTATCAATTTTCACGGCGTCTTCAGCCTGCTCCAGAGGTGCCACAGAGCGTGAGCTATCTCGAGCATCTCGCTCGTTCATGTCCTCAAGAACGCGCGCATATATAACTGTGCTACCCCGATCCTGCAACTCCTTAAAACGCCGTTGAGCACGGACCTCTGTACTAGCGGTTACAAAGAGCTTTACTGGCGCATCTGGACAAACAACCGTTCCAATGTCACGGCCGTCAAGAATCGAGCCTTTTTTCCCCTTCAATGGCGATTTAGCAAAACTCCGCTGGAACTCCAAGAGAGCCGCACGAACGCCTGGAATAGCTGAAACCTTGGAAGCAGCTTGAGCGACGTCATCAGCGCGCAAACCGTCAATCTCAAGATCTGCCGGCTTGAGAGCTTTAGAGATGGACTCAGCGCGGGCGATGTCCTCAAGATCCACCCCAAGGCTGAGCACTTTCTTGCCAACCGCCCTGTAAAGGAGGCCTGTATCCAAGTACGCAAGCCGCAGTTCAACTGCGAGATGGCGGGCCAAGGTTCCTTTTCCAGCCGCGGCCGGACCGTCTATCGCTATTATCATTTGGCGACACACTCTGTTTTCGGAGTCCTTATTTCTGCACCTAGCGCACACATTAAATCGACAAATCTAGGGAAGCTCGAATTAATTGTTGATGCTCCAGTAATCGTAATTGGTTCGCGCGTGACAAGACCAAGCACAGCGAAACTCATGGCAATCCGATGATCAAGGCCAGAATTGATAGTCACACCTCCAACAGGAGCTCTTCCTTGGCCGTAGACAATTAAATAATCCTCTCCCTCTTCTATCTTGACACCACAGGCGCTCAATCCTGACGCTACCGCAGCGAGCCGGTCGCTCTCTTTAAATCGAAGTTCCCTGAGTCCCCGCATCACAGTCGGACCCTCTGCCATGGCTGCAGCAACTGCAAGCACCGGATACTCATCAATCATGGAGGGTGCCCGGGTCGAAGGGACCTCAATACCTCGGAGGTCCGATGCAGTTACCAAAAGGTCTGCCGTTGGTTCTCCGCCATCATTTGTCTCATTCTCAATGCCAATCTTTGCACCCATCTCAAGCAACGTTGAAATAAGCCCAGTGCGCAAGGGATTGATACCTACGCCGTTAAGGCGCACGGACGACCCGTGCACTAAGGTTGCCGCGACAATTGGAAAGGCCGCGGAGGAAATGTCCGATGGCACTCGAATATACTGCGGTGTTAATTCCAACTGACCGGTGATTTTGATGGTGCGTCCCGCCGGATTTGCATCGTAAATATTGAGCTCTGCTCCAAAATATTTCAGCATTCGCTCTGTGTGATCGCGAGTTGGGGTTGGCTCAACTACCGTTGTCTCGCCGGGTGTGTTCAAGCCCGCTATGAGGATAGCAGATTTAACTTGAGCGGAAGCAACGGGCAAAACGTAGTGAATAGGAACAGGGTCGGCGGTGCCGAAAACAGTTATTGGCAACTTACCATCTTCATTCCCTCTTAATTCAGCTCCAAACTTATGAAGCGGCGTTGTTACCCGGTCCATAGGGCGAGATCGCAGGGAAGCGTCGCCCGTAACAACGCTAGTCATAGGGTGTGTCGCGAGTAACCCCAACATGAGTCTAGCGGCAGTTCCCGAATTACCCATATCAATAACATCATTAGGCTCATTCAAACCACCAAGTCCACAGCCATGGACAGCCCAACATTGCTCACCTTTATTTTCAACGATGCTCCCTATGGCCCGTATTGCGCCCGCTGTCGCGAGCACATCCTCTCCCTCGAGAAGGCCCTCTATCCGTGTTTCACCGACCGCCAACGCACCTAAAATCAGAGCCCGATGAGAAATTGATTTATCTCCCGGCACTCGAGCTTGGCCACTGAGGGCACTGGAACAATGAGAGATAAGGGTTTTCAAAAACTAAAGTGCCTCGAAAAGAACAAAAAGAAACTAGATCATGCTTTTTCGTTTTGACAGATGGCGCGTAAAATGGCAATTGAAGTTCGTCAAAGTGAAAATAAATGATTCAGTTTGTTATGATATATGATAAACACCTGCAAAATCGTTCGTTAATTATCGTTTTTAATTAACTATTAATCAAATGAATAGGTTTATCCGTGGCAAAACCTGATAGAGGCAAAAAGCATACCTGCCAAAACTGTGGCACTATATTTTATGACTTCAGACGCACGCCCGTTGACTGTCCCAAATGTGGTAGCCGGGTCGAAGTACAGTTGTTGCTAAAACCCCGCCGTCCAGGCCCTCAATCCAAGTCATCTTCCCGAAAAATAGGGGTTCCAGAACCTGCTCATGTGGAAGAACCAGATAATTTGGAGGTCGAGATCGACGAGGTCGAGGAGGAGGAAGATGATCTTATGGAGGACATGTCTGACATCGGCGACGATGATTCGGATATGTCGGAAGTAAAAGAACACATCTCCTCACCCAGCGGTGAAAAAGAGTAACATTTCGACAACGTGACAGACTATTTAGCAATTTCTGAACGCTAGCATCCTTGGCAGCGTTCTCCCACGGTGGCAATTTTAGAACTGCATAACATCTTCTATACTTGAGTTAGCCGTCCATTTAAGAGTTAGGTCGGAGAGGCGGCTCACCATTTCGACACATTTTTCAGGGTACCGACCTATTGCAGTTTCAGCCGCAAGCACTAACCCGTCTGCTCCCATAAGTAATGAACTCACTATATCGTTTGCTTCAGCCCGTGTGGGGGTTTCGGCCGTTACCATAGACTCTAAGAGGTTCGTAGCAATATAGACAGGTACTCCTTGAGCTTTGGCCATGGATACTATCCGCCGCTGCAAAAAAGGGATTTTTTCAATTGGAAGTTGCCTTGAGAGATCCCCGCGGTCTATCAAAATTTCATCAGTTTCAGATAAGATTGCAGGTAAGTTAGCCAATGCTTTACGGGTTTCGATCTTAGAGATTATCTTGGCATCTGGTCCACATAATCTCCGCATCCGCGCAACGTCATTGGCACTGCTTGCAAATGAGAGAGCAAAATGCTCTACGCCGTTCTTCAAGCCGATATCTATCGCCATCCTATCTTTTTTGGTAATTGCCGGCATTGTAATGTGTCGGTTTAAGCTAGCTGCTTTGTTACTGCCGACATGCCCGGCCTTTATTATCTTTGCAATACAATTATTTTTTTCACATTTCAGCACACGCAGAGCCGCCCCATTAAAGTCCAAATTAATCTCGTCCTCTACCTTGAATTTTTTAGCAATTCCAGTTGGATTAAATGAGATATTAGACGCGTCTCCAATCGTCTTGCAGAAATGGATAGTTACTTGGTCACCAGCTTTAAAATTTACGCCGTTTTTTTTCATTTCTTGGTTACGTAGCTGCGCTCCCTCGCTATCCAAACATATGGGTACACTTGTCCAAGCCCTCAGTTTGTCAATATTATCTGCCACGTTTTCGATGGGTGTGTGTGAGAGATTTAATCGAAACAAAAAGACTCCGATATCAGCGCATTTTTGAATAACACGGGGATTTAGGGAATTCGGTCCGACAGTTACAAGAATCTTAGGGGTCATTCTAAATACTATCCTAATACTAATACTCTATTTTGAGCTATAAGAACGCGTCTACACTGGTATAAAGGCGCCAATACAGCAATGAGTAAATATCGGCTTCATTTTAGTGTCAAAAACTTCAAATTTGAGTAATTAAATTGTTTTTGGGTAATTAAACTCTTAATGAGCGGCGGAACAGATTAGCCCATTTGAAATTTAGCACTCCGCTTATCAAGAACTAAAATATTTGGCCTGCAATCGTGATTTAGTCGGGGGGGGGGGACTATTGAGAGATTTTCCTTCCCGCATTTATCGATGTGTTATAAAAAAGGGAAGAAACGGATGGGAAAGACGAGGCTTATACAGGAGCAATGCTACCGAGGACCCTCTGAAAGTTTTTAAAATCTCCACAAGTCATTGAACTAAGATTTAAAGGGCGTAGTAACGTCTGGCAATTCCAAAGAAGACCCTAGGTAAGAAATGATCCAAGTCTATGTCCACAATATACGTTTATCGCGCTCTTTTTAATCAAATATCCCAAATTCATACTTTTAAGGGTATTCCGATGCCCGGGCGTTATGTAACTGGAAATAAGGATTTTTCTGATCTGTTCATTGAATATTCTAGCGAGGGCGACATCCACAATAAAAAGTTTCTACAAAATTTTACAGGAGACTCATTTTTTCCTGAAACTTATTTTGAACTCGAAACAACGCCAGTCGGAAGAAACTCTGAAACTTTCTTTTTAAAGAATTATCGATCAGATAATAGCGAGGATATAATAATTCTTAATGGCAGTCAGTTACCCCCCTTGGTTCCAAAATCTCATCTTTTGCAGTTAGAAATATTACCAAAACTCTACAGAGGAAAAAAATTTGATATCCGAGTATACGTTTGTGTGAGTAGAACCGGTGCCATCATGATTTATAAAAATATTTTTTACAGGATAAATCCCAACCTTTATCAGGAAGGAGAACATAAAGATCCTGAGCAATATCAATTTACAACGCCGATGGCGACAGGAGGAACTGGTAGCTTTTTCCAAAAAACTCGGCCTGGGCAATTTCCTATATCTGATTATTTAGCACAGTTAGAGATAATTATTCCAAAAATATATAAGCGGCTGAGCCCTTTAGCTAATAGAGGGATTGCAGAGGATCTTGATTCCTCGTTCATGATAGGAGGGCTTGATTTCATTCCGTCTCGGGAAGGTGACAAACTTGTGTTCCTAGAGGTTAATGTTACGCCAGGGTGGCATATAAACTACGGACTAAAATACTATCAGGAGTTTTATCAACTCTCGACAGAGTTTATTCTTGGGCATGACAGAAATTCAGATGAATGCTTATATGCACAAGTATCCTAATGCTAACACGTTTCTTAGACGTTCCTCGGAACATTATGCTGCTAAATCTCATGTCAAAGAATAGCAGAATTATGCGCTAAAAACTGAAATTAAAATAACCACGGCGAAGGCCTAAAATATTGGACAGCGCCGATGTAGGAGAGGTACATGTGGAGAATGCATGTGCATTTAGGCTTATGCCATTTGGTAATAAACATTAATCCTTTTATGCTCGTTAATGGCAACTTGTTACCCAAATTGATTTTCCATCAGTATTTTTAATATCATGAGACAATTTTAAACCAAAAAAAAAGTCGCTTTTTGTTAGACTTGCGAAAACGCCAAAATCACAGAGATGTTTGCAGAGCCTTTAGACAGAAATTCTCAGATGTCGCCTAACTCTCGTTCAAGCTGAAGTCGCTCATAGAAATATCGGTTATCGTCCCAGCTTTCGTTAGCTGGTGGCAATTTATCGTCCATCAGGGTTTCTTTTATGCGTAACAGGGTGTCAGAAACCCAGTCAGAGTTCCCAATGTAAGGGATGAGGGTTGTCTTGAACTCCATAAAGCCAACGTCCTCATAGCCTTGATGGTCAGAATAGAAGTCGTTATCGCCCTTGATACCGTTCACATAGAGAAAATATCCCAAATCAGAGACGGGAAATTCTCTCTTACGGAATAGCCATTGGTAGACTTCCATCTGTCGCTTGTATCCAGAACCCCAACCGCTCTCGATATCTGGGTCACCTTGTTTCGAGGTCGACTTGTAATCAACGATATAGAGTTCTTTGGAGTTGATATCTTCCCATACGTCATCGACAGCCCCAAACACCTCAAGGTTGGTTGCCTCGTCTAAATAACGGATACCTTTGAAGTTGTTTCTCCAATCCTCAATTTCGGGATGTTGATATGGGATAACCTCAAGATTGAATTTCTCAAAGATTGGGTGTTCTGAGGATTGCTTCTCTCGGTAGCCATCAAACTCATTCTTGAGGAGATGGTCAGTAGCCACAGCAAGGGTAAGAGGAACCATTGATGGGGGTTTGAGACCGAACTTTCTCTGAAGGACAAAGGTCCTTGGGCAGCGAAGGAACTGGTCTATCCCTGAACGGGATATGGGAAACGGGTCATCCCTATTTTTATCGAATTTATTATATCTCGCCATTCGTCAAATCCCATCTCCTATTGGAACTTATCCTTACAGCCGTACAAACATTGATTAGAATTCTCCGCACAGGTATCTGGTTTAATATTTGTTCCCACCGCACAAGTCATATAAAGCTCTGCACAACCCTTCTTACATTTTTTATAATTGGCAGCACTTTTCTGCTTAGCAGGCTGTTAGCTTGTTTTCTCACCCTTCTTGCAACCAGAGTTTTCCTCGCCCCATGGCATTTTTGTTTTACAGAGGATAGCTCCATCCAGTTTAGCATCCTTCAAGTTGGCCGTTGAAAGGTCCACTCCACCTAAGTCCGCCCCAATCAACTTGGCTTCACTCAAATCACGATTCTCACATTTATTTAGCGCCTTAAACTTTTTCAAATGAATTTCATTAAACGTCCACGCGGGAGCAGAAATACCCATCGCCAAGACAAATAGAATGTTAATTACGAGTAGTTTCTTGGAATTTGCCATTTGTCAAACCACCAAAGTTGAAATTGCAGGTCTGATTGCCTCAGCATATGGGTATCAAGGTAACCGCACTCCATGTTATAAGACTTACGGTGATAAATAGGAGAAGATGATGCAACTAACACCTGAACAAACTGAGGAATTCGAGCATAAAATGCGTCAGTTATCTGATTTTGCTGAAACTTTGGGTCTGAGTTTAACAATTAACAGCTTACAGAAAACCAAAATACAGAGAAAAGAAACCTCTCCGGAAGAAGCTAAAATTTCAGGAGTTCGCAATCTCGACAGCAATGTGGCGATCGATAGTATTTGTGACTGCCAAATTACATACCATCCAAATTAGTGATTTAAATTATGCTGAGTAGCTTGATTTTAGGAGCGATTGCAAAATCAAAATGAGAACAAACGCTAACAAAATTAGCAGACACTCATGTTGGCTCCACTCAACTCACAATTCTCACATTTTTTCGGCGCCCTAAATTTTTTCAGGTGCATGTCATCAAACGACCATGCAGTGTTAGACACCCTAATTGCCAAGGCAAATAGAATGTTAATTGTGAGTAGTTTAGAGTGGCTAAGAAACGATGCTTAACATTTTTTTGCGTCTCTTCCCCGCTTAACTAAGTAGTTTGAGGGAAATTTAAAAGCTCAAAGAGACTAATGAACTTTTAGCTTTGGCCGCACTATCCGATTAACATGACCAATTAAAATGAGCGTGAGACCCCTTAATAAACCATGAATAGCCAGAAGGTGCAGACGATATAGAGACCAATAAGCTACTCTAGCCAATCTGCCCTCTATCGCCATATCACCTCTGATTAGGTTCCCCATAAGACTTCCAATTGTGAAAAAACGGCTAAGCGACACAATCGATCCATTATCCTTATAAATAAACTCTTGAAGCGGTTTTTTTTCAATTTTAGCACAAAGGTTTACAAACACTGCTTTAGCCATCTGGTGCGCAGCCTGTGCCCGTGGATGCAAGGGACGGTCAGCTGTTTTCGGAATGAATGAAGCACAATCGCCTATTGCAGATATTCGCTCATCTAGGCTCGTTTGCAAAAACTCGTCCACCACTAGCCTTGAGAGCTTATCGGTCTCAAGACCATCCAATTCCGAGAGATAATCCGCACCTTTTACTCCGGCGGCCCATAAGGTGAGGGAAGAGTTAATTTTTCGTCCGTCGCTCGTCGTAATTTGGGTTTTACCAACCTCGGAAACTACTGTTGATGTGTGAATGGTTACTCCCATCAAGGATAATTCCTTCTTTGCCGTACTTGCCAGTTTCTCGGGGAGCGAGGGAAGTATGCGCTGACCAGCTTCGATCAGACTGACCCTCAGGCGGCTTTCGTCAAAATCTTCTAAGCCATAATTTTTTAGACTTTTCGCTGCGTTATAAAGCTCCGCCGCGAGTTCGACCCCTGTAGCTCCACCACCAACGATCACCACATCGACGTGAGCATCTTTATGGCCTGAATCAACTTGAAGAGATACCTTAAAACATTCATTCAAAAGTTTGGCTCTAAATTCGTCAGCATGCGCACGTTGCTCCAAAAAAAGCGCATTCGTCGAAACTCCACGGATGGAAAAATCATTAGAGACACCGCCAGTCGCTATAACCAAGTAATCGTAATAAATGTCATGAGCTTTGATGATTTCCTCTCCATTCTGATCTTTAAGTGGAGCAATTGTTATCAGCCGCTTGTTTCGATTAATGCTATGAAATGTTCCATAAAAGAAACGGTATCCCCATTTTACACCGTGACCACCATACCCGACCTCATCCAGATTAGCGTCCAGCGAGCCTGCTGCTACTTCATGAAGAAGAGGTTTCCAGAGGTGTGTTCGGTTTTTGTCAACTAGCATGATTTCAGTATCTTTAGCGCTAAAATATGTCCCTAGCTTACGCACCAATTCCAGTCCGCCAGCCCCACCGCCAATCACAACAATCCGTTTCTTATCCATTTACGTGTCCACTACTTCTTAATTTAATTACGATTAATAGATGCAACATTTTACTGTTCATAATTTTAATAAGAGCTAATCTTGCCAAGATTCCTCCCATTATTCTGAAAAGATCATACATCATTTTAATAATGCAAATTACCGGTTATGTCTTCAGCGATTATTTAATGACCAACATGTAAATATTACATGGGTAAACTTATTCTAACAGCGCTGCGTAAAATAACTCGCAATATAATTATAACCAGTTTTACCCATAAAAAATTCAGTTGTGCCTAGTTCATACCAGCAAATGGACTACCTATAACTAGGCAGTTGTTCATATAGGTATGCAGGGATAACCTCAAGGTTGATTTTCTCAAAGATTGGGTGTTCTGAGAATTGCTTCTACCGGCAGCCATCAAACTCATTCTTAAAAAGATGGTCAGTAGTCAGGGCAAGTGCAAGAATAACCATCGATGGGGGTGTAAGGCCGAACTTCCCCCGAAGAATAAAGGCTCTTGGACACTCTCCCAGAGGGAACCGTAAGAGACGGACTATCCAAGGTCTTAGCCAAGAGTGAGCCTTTAGGGAAACTCATAGCCGTCGACACAGCCGAGTTGATTGAGAGAACAACCCACATAGGCAATATCGGACCCAGACAACAGGTAACCGCTTCCCAGATGAGCAAGTTCGAGAATGCTATCTTGGGCTTTGGGAGACTAAGAATTAAATATCGAACAACAGGTAAGGCAAAAGCGTCGTGGCGAGAGGTTGAACCTCTTGGGCTTCTATTTGGTCGATTTGGTTATCTCGTGGCGAACCTATCCAAGACCGCAATGAAACCCCTCACCTACCGTCTCGACCTCATCGAGGATGTTGAGGATTTGCGAGAGATGTTCGAGGAACCCAAAAATTTTGATTTTAAAGAATGGGCAAAAGAGAGTTTTGGAATTTTTCACGGCGATGAATTGCTGGATATAAAACTTCGTTTTACGGGAGAAGCGGCAAAACGAGCCGAAAAAATCTCGTTTCATCCATCTCAAAAGATGAGCAAGGGACGAGGTGGCTCAACCATCATTGAATTGAGGTGTAGAGGTCATCGAGAACTCATCCACGAACTTTGCCACCCAGACTGGGTTGGGCAATTAGCTATTGAAAAACCAGACGAATTCCGTGCATCGTATTTCGAGTATGTAAAAGAGTTGGGAGAACTATCCTGACTTTGCTTTTCCGCAACTTGTCGATATATTGGCGAAATTACGCAAGAAAAAGGGAGAAATTTGCGTTTATTGTTGAGAAATTCCCGACAATCTTTTGACAATCTTTTTTTGGTGTTTTCAAGAGTATCGTAAGTCATTGATTTTATTAGTTGGGGCCGTAGCTCAGTTGGGAGAGCGCTACAATGGCATAAGATAGCTCTCCAGCCCTTCATTTGCGTTCAGCCTAATTTAATCAATTAATAGAGTTCTTTACAGTCGCAGAAATCTGCGACTTCCTTTTTTTATGGACAAGTTTTGGACAAGTTCTGTTTTTATGGTATCTTATCGGTATGGCAAAATGCCGTCCCCTTCTCGATACCTATGAAGCAGTTGTTGAAAGCAGAGTTTGGTTTCACAAGCAACGGAACAATGGTAAGACCTCTGGCAACTTGTCGCCAAAATTGATTTTCCATCAGTATTTCTAATATCATGAGACAATTTTTAACCAAAAGAAAAGTCGCTTTATTTGCAATTGGTGTAATTGCTATGAGCCTCCATTTTAAGTGGTCATCTTTTGTTAATGTTGTCGATTACCTTTTTATGAACGGCCCTTATCTCAGCCGAACGCTTATTTATTCAGCAGAAGTTTTTGGACCCGCGAGCCGAGAACTTGCCGAAATTATTTATAAAAACCAGTACGAGGATAGGCACTGGTATAGGGTCAACTTGAGGAAAGCTAACGCCGCACTTAGGTCAAAAACAGGAATAGAGGCAAAAGTTATCAAAAACTTTCAAATATTCATAAAAGCTTATTTAAAAATAAGAGACTCCTATCAAGGGGCCGACGCAATAACCGAGGATGTGGCAGTCAAAAAAGTAGTCGCTTTAGTTAATAAGTTCTATCAAAAGCACAAAAGAGCGAGTGTACCGCATGATCCTCAGACCTTTTTGAATTGGCCATTCCATGGTGAGAACCATTTAATTAAAGTTGCAGCTACCACAACCGCATGCGGCATAACCGCTGAGGCAACGTTAACATTACTGCGTGATCTCGGATTTCAGACTAGATTACTTGGCGTTGCTAATTCGGCGGAAAAGATTGTCTTCAATCACGTTTTGCTCGAGTACTATTCCAATCAACACAAGAAATGGATCATGCTTGACCCAATGGTGGGCGACATAGCAGGGAACTCTGAGGCTTCACTGAGCGCGATTGAGATGATCCAATCTGTGCAAGCTCGTCAGAAGCTAAATGAAAAATGGAGTCAAAACGGGAATAGCCCGCTTGGCAAGGTTAACTTCAACCCGGTCTATAAATCTGAATCGATTATATTTTTTTCCCGCGATTTAGGGCCATTCAAAGAAACTTTTTATTACGCTAATAGTGAGCGGATAAGAGAAAGGGTAAAAGAACGAGTGTCCCAGATGCGCTTTCGACCAGAATGGCTATGATAACGTGCTAAAAAATTAACGACTTTATCATTCTATTGAAAGAGGTGGCTGCCTCACGTATATCCTCTCGTCTGCTCATCAAATTGAGTTCATGGGGTCGAGAAACTTTAAATTTAAAAAGTGGGCGAAACCGGGTTTTAGATTTTTTCTCTGGGCCAAGCTATTGGAAATAAAACTTCGTTTTACGGGCGAAGGCTCAAAAAGAGCCAAAAAAATTTCATTTCATCCATCTCAAAAGATGAGCAAGGGACGAGGTGGCTCAACTATCATTGAATTGAGATGTAGAGGTCATAGAGAACTCATTCACGAACTATGTAGACCAGAGTGGGTCGGGCAGTTAGTCATTGAGAAACCAGAGGAGTTTCGGACAAAATATTTTGAGTATTTAGATGAATGTGCGAAAGCTATCGCTTAATATGAGGGACGATTGAAAAATCAAAGTGATGACAAGTTCGAACAGGAACGACAGAAAGCCTAGGGCGAGGATACATCCCACAATGCACTCTACGTCAAAGTCACGTCAAAGTAAAACTAAAGCGTTGATTTTATTTATGAAATCGCTCTGGGACGATTGAGTGGGAGTGATTTATTTATTGTTTAATATCAATAGGTTAGGCGTTTTTTTATGAATGATATGATCGAATTCAAGAAATGGATGGAGTTAAGTACCGATCTGTCGGAAAAGTCGATGAAGAATTACGCTGGTGGAGTAAAGAAAATTGAGGCAGATCTTCTGGAACTCGATCTGACTAACCAAAATCTTTTTGAAATAACTAGTCCAGATGATTTGACGCATTTAAAAAGTCAATATTTTCAGATTTCAGAGAATAAGGAATTAGATGAACGAGGCAAAGGTATGTACAGCGCTGCGTTCAACAAATTAATAGAGTTTAGAACAGACCAAGGTTCAACTCCCCTCTCCGACGAAGGAATTGTTTACATACTCTCGAACCCTGCAATGCCTGGATTAGTTAAAATTGGCAAAACAAACAATTTACAAAATCGACTCAATAGTCTGTTCAGCACAGGTGTTCCTATCCCATTTCGATGTGTATATGCAAAAAGAGTAAAAAATTATTCAAAAGTAGAGTCTAAACTTCATAACGGTTTAAGAAGTATGCGAGAAAATCCAAATCGTGAATTTTTTCGAATAGCAGAAGATGAAGTAATTAATTTTCTGGAAATGGTTGAAGGGGAAGACATCACCCCAAGAGAAGATCGATTTGAAGATAAAGAGGACGAAGTTGCTTTCGAGAGAGCAACGAGAATTGGACAGAGATTTAACTTTGAAATGGTGGGCATCAAAATTGGATCAATGCTTCATTTTATTCGCGACGAAAATATCACCTGTAAAGTCATATCAAAAAATAAGGTTGAATTTGAAGGAAGCGAGCATTCACTCTCGAGCGCCGGTTTGATCGCAACTAATAGATTTGGTTTCAATTGGAAGAGCGTTGCTGGACCACTTAATTGGAAATTTGAAGGAGAAATATTAGACGAAAGAAGAAAGAGATATGAAAGCGGTGATGAGTAGTTTCTTTATTGATTTGCTATAATCCACCAGAGTTTCAAAGCAGTTTCAAAGTAAAACCAAACTATTGATTTTATTGAATAAAATAGGGTATTTTTATTGAGTGGGAATAATCCAAAAAATTTTATTAGGGTGATATGCGAAATGCTGAAATTCAATTTTTTTAAAACACTGATGTTCTCATCAATGTTATTAAAAATATGCTGTGCGCCACAGTTCGGAGAATAACTAATGGCAACAATAAAAGCCACAAATCCAGTAAACGACTACAAACAAGAAATTTCTGAATTGAGTTGGTTGTGGAGTTTGATTTTTGGCGCATTCTTTTTTGCGTTTAAGGGGGCGTGGAAGCACTTCATTATTGGTATTATTGCGGCCATAGTTACGGTCGGAATTAGCTGGTTAATTTATCCATTCTTCGCACGTCAAATAATTATTAACTCCTATCTTGAAAGAGGTTGGTCTATTGATGGCTTGCCTCAAATAGAGATGCCTGACGGTAAGTTCCAAGCCAGTTCTATAAAAAGCTCAAAAACGGCACCTTTACTTTTTCTCGCATCATTTGCTCTTTGGCTCATGGTCTCTTCTTACTTTGGCTTAATCTTGCTTTATGCCTTCGAATTGGATTATGAGCAAATAGTCCCAATCCAGGCACTTGCGTGGACGGTACTAGGACCGTTTATAATAATTGTCTTTGATATTTATCCCTCGATCAAAACTGGAGCTTTTTTAGCCTACACCACTGGAGCCGTCTCGCTGATAGTCCACTCTCTATTGCTTTGGTTCGCATATGGCGTATTCAAAAACAGTCGGCAAAATAAAGATTAATATATAAAGGGTAAATTAGGCACATATACGCTTAACCTCAGTAGCAGAGAAAACTGTATTCTTTGCCGTAGCGTACCAAGCCTTGAATAACTCCCTCACAACCCGGTCATGGGACTTTTGATTACCAGATACGGATTTTCGTCTACGCAGTCTTCTGGCTTCTCTAACCAGTTGAGAACCGAGTTCTAAATAAGATTTTCGCCCCCCCACGTTTAAATTGTCCTCGCTGATCGCGCCGCAAGAGTAAGAGCTATGGCCCCTGATAGACCAATAATTGCAGTGGTGACAATCAATAAATGGTAGCCGCCGATACTCCAGATCATCCCGGCAATCGATGGGGCGATAGCCATCGAAAACAAAAATGGGACGGCAAGAAATCCAGCAACGACGCCAAACCGACGACGCCCAAGAAGTTCCGCAATTAAGATTGGACGCACAATGCTCGCAACCCCAAAACCGGCTCCTTGAAACAGCACAAATAGGATTAAGAACACCATTCCGGACCCAACGCCGAACAACATTAGCGTGGCAAAAGCCATCGAGAGAAAGGCCGCTGTTGCTACCGCAACAACCTGAACCCGCCCTTCAAATGCGATCATTGCCAGTCGCCCAGATACCTGCATTGGCCCAATCATAGCCGCTGCAAAAACTGCCATTTCAGAATGAACGCCTCTCTCGTCTAACAAAACTAACAAATGTGATAGAATAGCGTTATGATCGAATGCCATCGCAGCGAATGCAAAGCCAAGGAGCACCAAAGTACGCAGGGTTACAGGGTTTAAATTCTGCCCAGTATTTTGGGCGGGCGGTTCTGGTGGGGCCGGATTTGCAGTCTGTGCTTGGGACACAGCATATAAATTTAAAGGTGCAGAAATCAGACCTATTAGAATGGCAAATGTCAAAATAACACCTCTCCAACCAATTTCTTCGATCAGAGCGTGAGCGGTTGGAAAGGCAATAGTACCGGCAAATCCAGCAAGAAGCGTAACCAGCGTTATTGATTGAGGCGCCCGTTTTCCCATGTGGAGAGTTAAAATTGCAAAGCATGGTTCGTAAAGACTGCCCGCCATAACCACCCCTAAACTCGCCCAGACGAGATAGAAATGCCAAAGCTCTGTCACAAATGATAAGGCCCCCAATAACACTGCGGTGACTAGTGTTGCTGTTGGAAATAAAATTTGGCTGCGACCTTTATCAATCTGTTTGCCTACGAACGGAGCTAAGAACGCCGATAGCAGTAAGGCGGTTGTAAAAGCGCCGGCGGCCTCCGCTTTTGACCATCCAAGGTCACGTTCCCATTCGCCTAACAATGATGGGAAAAGGTAAAAAGCCCCGGCCCATAGGAATGTCTGAGCGATGGCTAAGGGCCAAACTATACGCTTAAACTTTGTTCGGTGACTAGACACCATAATCAGAGAGCTTTACTACCCTTTAATATCCGCGGTTTTCATACCGAATAATATCGTATGTTCTTTGGTTATAAATTTAGTTTAGCTTTCTAACGCTAAGATTCTTAGTAAACAGGTGTGGACTACAAACAACGGCTATTTAACCATTTGGAGATACGAAAAATGTCGTGTTTACAATGACCATGCTGATTTTAAGGTTTAGTTGTGTTCATCTACCTTAATTCAAAAAAAAAATCAATTTTGTCTGTAATCACATGATAACGTTTTAACTAAGCTTATTCACTCTCAATAATAAACAGTAAAGATTCGAAACAAGAACAGACGAACACTTAAAATCAAAATTGTACCAGTTTAATGTTCTACCCAATCAAAGTTATTTTACTCCCCAGATATGGGTTTTCTTCTGCGCAGACGTCTGGTTGTCTTTGCCAATCATCGTTTTCAATATCACCTTCCACCATGATCAAACCTCTCGCTTAATATGAGGAACGATTGTAACGTTGAACTCTTGATAGGGTGTAAGTTAAGCCACACAAAACCAAAGGCAGATTTCCAGCGAAATGGCAGCCAGCGTCGAAGTAGCGTCGAACTAAAAATACGATATTGAGTCTATTGGTGAATTAGGTCGGGTTTTATCGAGTGGGAGTAAAATATAAAAAATAAAATATTGTAGAACAATTTTCAAATCCGTAGGAATTGTTAGCTATGAAACGTTTAATAATTTTAGGTGTGTTATTATTCAATAGCAGCTGCTCAACAAACACCGCCAGCGGCTTATTTAAACCTAAAACTTCATGGAACTGGATTACCAGCTGTAGTGTAGATCCTGGTAGCATCGCAAAGAGCAACGGTGAATACACCTTTAGGACAAGTAAGAACAGATGCTATAAAAAAGGAACAACCCAAATCACTGGTATTTTTAGACAACGAGCAGAGATTGCTACTACTAGCGAAAAGTTACCGGCTAATGAGAGCGGCGCATACGAGTTTAAGACACGTTTTACTCTAAAAGAAACTGGTTTTCTTCCAACCAAAAACAAGTTTGATATCTTTCAAATACACGATGGTAGAAACGGGTGCGCGCCTCCCTTAAAAGTAGGCTTTAACTCAACATCACGATTATACGTACGAGCAGACTATAAAACTGGTGATGGAGAGAGTTGCGTAAGAAACGCGATGTACAACACAGGCACCACACCTATTCTGCGCAACGGAACGGCCTACACACTTAGAATAATTATAGACTTTGACGGCGCAGGCAGCTTTGATGTGAGTGTATATCTCAACGATGTACTAGAAATCGAAGACACCTACACTCCTCCAAAAA
>NZFO01000013.1 GCA_002690705.1 Magnetovibrio sp.
GAGCCTACAATAAAGGCCCCCTCTAGCTCTCTGCGATTCTGATTAGCTTTTGCAAAACCATGAGTTACACGGATTTCTGAACATTCTCTATCTGGGTTTGAGAGCGCGGCTAGTGCTGCATGGGTTCCAAAAATCCAATAATCATCTCCACCAGCAACCCTATCTCTTCGATGTTGGTGATAGCTGTGCGGATAGCGAGCGCGCAGCGAATTTCCTGAGCTTGATCTAAGTGAAGACATGCGTTTAACCATGATTTGCTTTAACACGCTTTGTGTAAATTGTCTGTATGAGTTTTATTCTGGCGTTTGCCGTTCGGAGCCCTTGAGGTGGAATGTGTGCGATTTTGACATTGACAATCGGCTGTAAATTCTCATATTTCGGGCTCGCCGGTGTGTGTGTCGGCTCGAAATTTTCGGCTGGTTTGAAGGAGGGGTGCCCGAGTGGCTAAAGGGGACGGGCTGTAAACCCGTTGGCGTAAGCCTACGTTGGTTCGAATCCAACCCCCTCCACCATCACGTCGAGAGGGCGGCGGAATTAGATCGGTGGGTGTTGGAGGTCTTTGAACAGGATGATCTGCGCGGCCGCGCAAAACGGTCATGGGGGTTTTAACAGCGGGTGTAGCTCAATGGTAGAGCCCCAGCCTTCCAAGCTGGTTACGTGGGTTCGATTCCCATCACCCGCTCCAGCCTCCACTTATTTAGTTCTCGTTGGGCTATACGGGACAGCGGAATTGGTTAGAAACACTTTTAGACGGGAAGTTTATATACCATGGCCAAGGAAAAATTTGAGCGTACGAAGCCGCACTGTAACATTGGGACTATTGGTCATGTCGACCATGGTAAAACGACGTTAACGGCTGCGATTACTAAGGTGCTGGCAGAGGCCGGAGGTGCTGAGTTTTCTGCCTATGATCAGATTGACAAGGCTCCTGAAGAGAAGGCCCGTGGCATAACGATCTCAACTGCACACGTGGAATATGAAACAGAAAATCGTCACTATGCGCACGTCGACTGCCCTGGCCACGCGGATTACGTAAAAAATATGATCACGGGTGCTGCCCAGATGGATGGCGCAATTTTGGTTGTGTCTGCTGCTGACGGTCCGATGCCTCAGACACGCGAGCACATTCTTTTGGCGCGTCAGGTTGGTGTTCCGGCATTGGTTGTGTTTATGAACAAGGTTGACCAAGTCGATGATGAAGAGCTTTTGGAGCTTGTTGAGATGGAGATCCGCGAGCTTTTAGAGAGTTATGAATTTCCGGGTGATGATATTCCAATTATTAGAGGGTCGGCGCTAGCGGTTTTGGAAGATGGTGACGCAACCATTGGCGCAGATGCCATTAAAGAGTTGATGGCAGCGGTTGATGATTATATCCCGCAACCGGACCGTCCAAAGGACCAGCCATTTTTGATGCCGATAGAGGATGTGTTCTCGATTTCTGGTCGCGGCACGGTTGTTACTGGTCGGGTTGAGCGTGGTATTGTGCGTGTCGGCGATGAAATTGAGATTGTTGGTATTAAAGACACAGATAAAACAACCTGTACGGGCGTTGAGATGTTCCGAAAGCTATTGGATGAGGGGGAGGCTGGCGATAACGTTGGTGTTCTTTTGCGCGGCACAGCCCGTGATAACGTTGAGCGTGGTCAAGTTCTAGCGGCGCCGGGCTCAATCACTCCTCATACGAAGTTCAAGTGTGAGGCTTATATCCTGAATAAGGATGAGGGTGGCCGTCACACACCATTCTTCACCAATTATCGTCCGCAGTTTTACTTTCGTACGACTGACGTGACGGGAACAGTTGATCTTCCCGATGGCACGGAAATGGTTATGCCTGGCGATAACATTGCCATGCAGGTGAACCTGATAGCGCCTATTGCTATGGACGAAGGCCTGCGATTTGCCATTCGAGAGGGCGGTCGAACAGTAGGTGCGGGCGTCGTATCATCAATTATCGAGTAGTAATGTTAATGCCTCCCCGGACTTCGGGTAGGCAAATTTGACTGGGGCCCCGGCAATGGAACAACAAAATATTAGGATTCGATTAAAAGCGTTCGATCACCGTGTCCTTGATCAATCTGCTCGTGAGATCGTTTCTACGGCGCAGCGAACAGGGGCTACAGTCCGTGGGCCAATCCCGCTCCCCACCCGTATTGAGAAATATACAGTATTACGTTCGCCGCATATTGATAAGAAATCACGTGAGCAATTTGAAATACGAACCCACAAGCGTGTGCTGGATATTGTAGATCCAACGCCGCAAACCGTTGACGCATTGATGAAGCTCGACCTCGCCGCTGGGGTTGACGTCGAGATTAAACTCTAGGGGCTTTTGGATGAGAACAGGTTTAATTGCACAGAAGTTAGGTATGACCCGCAGGTTTAGTGAGAGTGGTGTGCATGTGCCAATAACTGTTTTAAAGGTGGATTGCGTCCAAGTTGTGCAGCAGCGTACCCTAGATAAAGACGGTTATACGGCGTTGCAGCTTGGGTGGGGAAAATCGAAATCTAAGAACGTATCGAAACAAATGCGAGGGCATTTTGCCAACGCAAAAGTTGAGCCAAAAAAACAGTTATGTGAATTTCGAGTTGCCGATGACGCTCTGGTTGATGTGGGGCAGGAAATTGGGGTCAACCACTTTCTTGCGGGCCAAAAGGTTGACGTTTGTGGTATTTCTATTGGTAAGGGTTTTGCTGGTGGGATCAAGCGGCATGGTTTTGCAGGCTTGCGGGCGTCTCATGGTGTTTCCATAAATCACCGCTCATTAGGCTCCACGGGGCAGTGCCAAGACCCCGGAAAGGTCTTCAAAGGCAAAAAGATGGCAGGTCAAATGGGCAATGTCCGTGTGACTACTCAGAATATAGAAATCGTTGGTGTTGATGATGATCGGGGCCTTATTTTGGTTCGTGGTGGGGTCCCGGGTGCTAGGGGTGGATTTGTCCGAATTACCGATGCAGTTAAATCTAAATTACCTGAGGATGCCCCATATCCTGCTGCTTTAAAGGCAGGCGTGGTTGAATTGCAGAATGGAGCCGCCAAGGGATCGGGAGACGAGAAGGCTCCTGTTAAATCTGTTGGTGATGTTGGCATTGACGAGCAAGTGACTGGTTTTGACGGTAATAATGACCTTGAAGAAGATAAGGGGTAGCTTCCGATGAAATGCGATGTCATCGATCTCACCAATAAAAAAACGGGGACTATCGACTTAGACGAAAATATTTTTGGTATTGAGGTTCGGCGGGACCTGCTGGCGCGCACTGTTAATTGGCAACTTGATAAGCGTCGATCTGGTAACCATAAAGTAAAGGAGCGCGCTGAAGTTAATGGTACTAAGTCGAAGCCATTTAATCAAAAGGGAACGGGCCGGGCGCGGCAGGGCACGTTGCGAGCTCCTCAAATGCGAACGGGTGGCGTAGTCTTTGGGCCTCATGTTCGTAGTCATGAGACTAAATTACCAAAACAGATTAGACGTTTAGCTTTAAAATCCGCGCTTTCAGCAAAAAAGTTGGAGGGCAAGCTGGTTGTATTGGAGAAAGCTAAGATAGACTCACCAAAAACCAAAGAGTTGGTTAAGAGTGTAAGTGAGTTTGATTGGGGACGTGCTCTAATTATCGACGGTAATAAAGTTGACAGTAAATTCGCTATGGCTGCACGAAACATCAAAGAATTAGATGTCCTTCCATGTGTTGGGGCAAATGTTTATGACATCCTGCGCCGAGATACTTTAGTTTTAACCGTGGAAGCTGTAACCACCCTGACGGATCGGCTTAAGTGATGCGATATTCAGTTCTCCGTGATAAAAAGCCAAGTCGGGAGCGTATGTATGAACTTCTTCGGGCGCCATTAATTACAGAAAAGTCCACTTTGATAAGTGAGTACAATCAAGTTAGCTTTTGGGTGCCTTTAAATGCACACAAATTTGAGATAAAGCACGCTGTTGAGGGTTTGTTTGACGTGAAGGTAACGGATGTTAATACCCTACGGAACAAAGGTAAAACCAAGACTTTTCGCGGTCGGCCGGGCGTGCGACCAGACCGCAAAAAAGCAATTGTCACGTTGGCCGAAGGGCAATCCATTGATGTGTCGACAGGAATATAGAGAGAGATTGCTTGATGGTGCTTAAGACTTTTAATCCAACTACGCCAGGCCAGAGGAGTCTCGTTCTGATAGACCGTTCGGGGCTCTGGAAAGGTCGCCCAGAAAAAAGCTTAACAGAGGGNCTTCGTGGTAAGGGGGGTAGAAATAATAAGGGTCGTGTGACAGCACGTCGTCGTGGCGGTGGTCATAAGCGCCTTTATCGGCTTGTTGATTTTAAACGTCGGAAGTTTGACGTAGCAGCTATAGTTGAGCGGATTGAGTATGATCCAAATCGATCTGCATTTATCGCATTAATTAAGTACGATGACGGAGAATTATCCTATATTTTGGCACCACAACGGCTTCGGGCTGGGGACACAGTCATTGCTGGAAAAAGTGTAGACATCAAGCCAGGAAATGCCACGTCGATGCAAAACATTCCGGTTGGTACAATTGTGCACAATGTAGAGATGAAGCCGGGTAAGGGTGGCCAAATGGCGCGCTCTGCCGGTGCTTATGCTCAGATTATCGGCAAAGACCAAGGTTATGCCCAACTGCGTCTAATATCGGGTGAAATTCGCATGGTGCGTGCGGAGTGCATGGCCACTATCGGCGCAGTTTCAAATCCCGATAAGCAAAACACTAAATTGGGTAAAGCTGGCCGGAATCGTTGGCTGGGCAAACGGCCAAGCGTTCGCGGGGTGGCAATGAACCCAATCGACCACCCCCATGGTGGCGGTGAAGGTCGGACATCTGGGGGCCGACATCCAGTATCACCGTGGGGAAAGCCTACGAAAGGTAAGCGCACCCGTTCAAACAAGAAAACCGACCGGCTTATCATGCGCCGTCGTCGGTCGCGTAAGTAAAGGAGAGGAATTGTGCCTCGTTCCGTATGGAAAGGACCGTTCGTTGACGGTTATCTATTAAAGAAAGCGGAGGACGCGCGAGCCTCCGGTAGAAAAAGTGTGATTAAGACTTGGTCCCGCCGCTCGACAATTTTGCCCCAATTCGTTGGTCTTACATTTGGGGTATATAACGGACAAAAATTTATCCCTGTTTTAGTTAATGAAGACATGATTGGCCATAAACTGGGAGAATTTTCGCCTTCGCGTTCGTACTTTGGGCACGGTGCCGATAAAAAGGCCAAGAGAGGTTAGTTATGGGCAAAAATGCTGCCGAACGCCCGTATGCGGACAATGAAGCTATGGCATTTGCGAAACAAATTCGTACTAGCCCGCAAAAACTCAATCTTGTGGCGGCAAGTATCCGCGGTATGGATTGCGAGCTTGCTCTAGCTGAGTTGCAGTTTTCACGGCGTCGTATTGCAGATGAAGTGAAAAAGCTTCTAGAGAGTGCGATAGCCAATGCAGAAAACAATCACCAACTCGATGTGGACAGGCTGTACGTAGCAGAAGTTACAGTGGGGCGTGCAATGGTCATGAAGCGATGGCGTGCGCGTGCGCGCGGTCGGGTTGGACGTATTCAAAAACCACTTTCGAATCTGCGAGTTATCGTGCGAGAGCGTAAGGAGAAAGTATAATGGGTCAGAAAGTTAACCCTGTCGGCATGCGCGTTGGCATAAATCGAACGTGGGATTCTCGTTGGTATGCCTGCGGTGGCGATTACGCGAACTTATTACACGAAGATCTGCATATCCGTGAGTTCCTCAAGTCTTCACTGTCTCAAGCAGGGATTTCAAAGGTAATAATTGAGCGGCCAGCGAAAAAGGCAAGGGTAACAATACACACTGCGCGTCCGGGTGTTGTGATTGGTAAAAAAGGTACCGATATTGAGAAATTGCGCCAAAAACTCGCAGGAATGACGACGTCTGAGGTTCATCTCAACATTGTTGAGGTTCGTAAACCTGAAATTGACGCGCAGTTAGTTGCAGAAAATATTGCGCAGCAGATTGAGAGGAGAGTCTCAATTCGACGTGCAATGAAACGGGCCGTGCAATCAGCTATGCGGATGGGAGCAGAGGGAATTAGAATTAACTGTGCAGGTCGTTTAGGCGGGGCTGAGATAGCACGCATGCAGTGGTATCGAGAGGGGCGTGTCCCCCTACACACACTTCGTGCTAACGTTGATTATGCAGAGGCACCAGCGGAAACTACTTACGGTGTTTGTGGGGTAAAGGTTTGGATATACAAAGGTGATATTTGGGCGCATGATCCAATGGCTCTGGACAAGCTAGCGCAGGAACAGCAGCCGCAACGTTAACGCGGTTTTAAGGCAAGAGAGAAAAGAGCATGTTGCAACCAAAGCGAACAAAATTCCGGAAAGCACACAAAGGTCGAATTCACGGTAAAGCAAAAGGTGGGACGACCCTTACCTTTGGGGCATTTGGCCTGAAAGCAGTTACTCCAGAACGCGTGACCGCTCGCCAGATCGAAGCTGCGCGTCGTGCTATGACACGCCATATGAAGAGGGCTGGACGAGTATGGATTAGGGTTTTTCCAGACGTTCCTGTGTCGCAAAAACCAGCAGAAGTTCGTCAGGGAAAGGGAAAAGGCAGCCCGGAGTATTGGGTCTGCCGGGTGAAGCCTGGACGAATTATGTTTGAGATGGATGGCGTAAGTCATGACGTGGCCAAGAGAGCCATGGAACTGGCCGCTGCCAAGTTACCGGTAAAAACCCGATTTGTCTCTCGCCTCGTTGAAGAAGGGTGATTCCATGAAGTCTGTTGATGTGCGGTCAAAAAGTGAAGACGAGCTTAAGGAAGAACTTCTTTCCTTGCGCAAGGAGTCTTTCAACCTCAGGTTTCAAACTGCAAGTGGTCAGCTGGAGAACACTGCGCGAGTGCGTGAAGTGCGTCGGGATATTGCAAGAATCAAAACAGTATTGAATGAACGTTGCTTAGTGGCAACGTCGTCCTAAACGGAGTTGGTTAAAAATGCCTAAGCGAATTTTACAAGGTATAGTAGTAAGTGACAAACTTGATAAGACAGTGACAGTAAAAGTCGAGCGCAGGATCAAGCATCCCATTTATTCTAAAGTTATCCGGCGTTCAAAGAAATACGCCGCTCATGACGAAAATAACCAATTTCAAACTGGCGATAGAGTGAGTATTCGTGAATGCAGCCCCATGTCTAAGCGTAAGACTTGGGAAGTCGTTATAGCGGGCGCTTAGTTGTCATATCTGTTCGTAGGGGGAGGTAAAAGATGATCCAAGCGGAGAGCAATCTGGACGTGGCAGATAATTCGGGTGCGCGCAGGGTACAGTGTATTAAAGTTCTGGGTGGGTCTAAACGAAAATATGCCTCTGTCGGAGATGTAATTGTCGTAAGCGTTAAAGAGGCTATCCCGCGCGGCCGGGTAAAAAAAGGTGAGGTCTTGCAAGCTGTGGTTGTTCGTACGGCGAAAGATATTCAACGAAAAGATGGAACATCAATTCGTTTTGATAACAATGCGGCGGTGCTAATTACGAAGCAAGGTGAGCCAATTGGGACGAGAATTTTTGGACCGGTAACTCGTGAATTACGTGCTAAGCGATACATGAAGATTATATCGCTGGCACCGGAGGTCCTATAATGGCCGTAAAGCTAAAAATAAAAAAAGGGGACAAAGTTTTAGTCTTGTCAGGTCGAGACAAGGGTAAGTCAGGTGAAGTATTGAAGGTGTTTCCTAATCGTAATCGGGCGATAATCCAAGGGGTAAATCGAGTCAAGCGTCATACCAAGCCCACACAGGCGAGCGCTGGTGGAATTATTGAGCAAGAGTCTCCGATGCATATATCAAATTTAGCTCATATTGATCCCAAAGACGATAAGCCCACGAAAATAGGATTCAAAATTCTCGAAGATGGTCGCAAAGTGCGTTTTGCGAAACGCTCCGGCGAGATCATTGATAGGTGAGGATAAAGGAAATGGCACGTTTGCGCGACGATTACGAAAACCGAATCAAACTTTCGTTGATTGAAGAATTTAAATACGGATCTGTGATGCAGGTCCCAAAGCTTGAAAAGATTGTCATTAATATGGGGGTTGGTGAAGCCTCGCAAGACCGGAAAAAAATTGAAGGTGCCATTGCCGACATGACACTAATTGCTGGACAAAAGCCAGTAACCACCCGCGCGAAAAATGCTATTGCGACTTATAAGTTACGCGAAGGAATGGTCGTGGGATGTAAAGTAACATTGCGTCGTGACCGGGCCTACGAATTCCTCGATCGATTGGTCACAATTGCGTTACCGCGAGTAAGGGATTTTCGGGGGGTCTCTTCTAAGAGCTTCGATGGTAACGGGAATTATGCAATGGGTTTAAAAGAACAAATTGTTTTTCCAGAGGTCGATTACGACAAGGTTGATCAAATTCGGGGCATGGATATCATTATCTGCACTACGGCAAAAACCGATCCAGAAGCAAAAGCCCTTCTTACGCACTTTAACATGCCGTTTGCGAATTGACGGACGACGGAGACAAAATTTATGGCTAAGAAAAGCGCCATCGAAAAAAATTTAAAACGAGAGCGGCTTGCAAAAAAATACGCGTCTAAGCGAGAGCGACTTAAAGCCGTTGCTAAAGACGAGTCGCTATCACCTGAAGACCGGTTTAATGCTCGTATAAAACTTGCCGCATTACCAAGAAATGCGGCGCCGGTTCGTCAACGTCTGCGCTGCGGTATAAGTGGTCGTCCGCGTGGTAATTATCGTAAATTTAAGCTCAGCCGGATTGCGGTGCGTGAGTTGGCCTCTGCCGGACAAATACCCGGTATGGTCAAGTCGAGTTGGTAAGGAGCGACTTAGTATGTCGATGACAGATCCTCTAGGTGATATGTTAACCCGAATTCGTAATGGTCAACGTGCCCGGAAAAACCAGATTAATTCTCCTGCCTCTAGGCTGAGATGTAATGTGCTCGATGTTTTGAAACGTGAGGGGTACATCCGGGATTACGAGCAACGAGAGTTACGTCCCGGTCTCTCCGAGATCGAGATTCAACTGAAGTATCATGAGGGTGAGCCTGTCATCCGTGAGATCTCCCGCGTCTCAAGACCAGGGCGCCGGGTTTATTCTAAGATTAAGGACCTTCAACGCGTTTATAACGGATTAGGCATTGCTATCCTCTCAACACCGCGGGGGGTTTTGTCGGATAATGAGGCACGCGATCAAAATGTGGGCGGGGAAGTTTTATGCCAAATATTCTAATTGGGATCGTACTAGGATAGGATTTGATNATGTCGCGTATCGGAAAAAACCCGATTGAACTCCCTGACGGTGTTACCATTGAGGTGGCAGGTGTGGTTGTTACTGCTGAGGGAAAACTCGGCATGCTAACAGCTACTTTGACTGATGATGTGGAGATATCCCAAGTTGATAACTTGGTAATTGTGAACCCGCGTGCGGGTGCACCAAATGCAAAAAAAATGTGGGGTACATCGAGAAGCGTAGTTGCTAATTTAGTTGAGGGGGTCAGCAACGGATTTACACGAAAGCTTGAAATTAATGGGGTTGGTTATCGCGCTCAGGTTCAAGATAAAGAATTAGTCTTACAGTTGGGTTATAGCCATGACATAAAATTCGCAATTCCAGAGGGCATAAGCATTAAATGTCCAGATCAAACCCATGTTGAAATTTCTGGCTCAGACAAACAGAAAGTTGGCCAAGTTGCCGCAGTCATCCGTGCTTATCGTCCACCGGAACCATATAAAGGTAAGGGAATAAAATACGACGATGAATACATCCTGCGTAAAGAAGGCAAGAAAAAATGACTCGTACACGTCAGAATAAATCACAAAGTCGTAAAAATAGAACACGCTTGCAGATTCGGAGGCGGACTAACGGGCGCCCAAGATTATCCGTTCACCGTTCCGGTAAACATATATATGCTCAAATTATTGATGATGGTGAAGGTAAAACCTTGGTGGCGGCATCTTCAGTGGACCAAATAATGCGAAAACAAAATAGTACCGGTGCTAGTGTTGATACGGCCAGCGAGGTTGGAAAATTAATAGCTGAGCGCGCTGTTGCACTGGGGGTAATAGAAGTCGTGTTCGATCGTGGCGAGTTCCGCTACCATGGGCGCGTTAAGGCTTTAGCTGAAGGCGCCCGTGAGGGCGGCCTATCGTTCTAGGAGATTACAAGATGGCAGAACAAACGGCACCGCGTGGAGCTAGGCGTGATCAGACGAGTGGAGGTCGGGGCGGTGGCCGCGGCGGACGCGATAGGGATGATGGTGACGATCTCATAGATAAGTTGGTGCACATCAATCGAGTTGCAAAAGTAGTCAAAGGCGGNCGCCGGTTTTCCTTCGGTGCATTAGTTGTTGTTGGCGATGGCCGTGGGCGAGTGGGTTATGGCACGGGTAAAGCCCGTGAAGTTCCAGAAGCTATTCGTAAGGCGACAGATGCAGCTAAACGAAACATTATTCGGATCCCTCTTCGTGAGGGACGTACGTTGCATCATGACGCTAAAGGTCGCTTTGGAGCGGGCAGGGTGGTTTTACGTGCGGCACCCCCGGGCACTGGGATCATTGCAGGTGGCCCAATGCGAGCTGTTTTTGAGACCATGGGTGTTCAAGACGTCGTCGCAAAATCGGTTGGCACCGCCAATCCACACAATATGGTTAAGGCAACTTTTCAAGCCTTGGCTGGCTGCACCTCACCACGCGGTATCGCGTCTCGTCGTGGAAAAAAAGTTGGCGATATTGTTGCTCGCCGTGGCGAGAAAATCGCTAGTTAAGGGAGGATTTAAGTGTAATGGGGGATAAAATTAACACTGTAACAATCACACAAATTAAAAGTCCGATTGGGCGTCCAAGGGATCAGCGCGCGACCTTAAAAGGGCTTGGTTTGAATAAAATAAATCGAACTAGTGTTCTTAGGGATACTCCTTCTGCGCGTGGGATGATCGCGAAAGTTAGGCATTTAGTGCGCGTGGACGAAATAATTTAAGCGATTTGACATAATAAGGAGTTTTTGGGAAGTCCATTATGAAACTGCATGAATTAAGGGATAATAGCGGCGCATCGCGCCCGAGCAAGCGAGTTGGTCGCGGGATAGGATCTGGGACTGGTAAAACATCCGGTAAAGGTCAAAAAGGTCAAAAATCAAGGAGTGGGGTAAGCCTTCTTGGTTTTGAGGGTGGGCAAATGCCTCTTTACCGTCGTTTGCCCAAGCGCGGATTTAATAATCCGTTTTCAAAACAGTTTGCGGTGCTGAATGTTGGTGCTATTCAACGTGCAATTGATTCTGGGAAGCTAGATCATAATTTGCCTATTACCAATGAGCTTTTGATTGAGGTGGGTCTTGTCCGCAAAACAAAAGACGGCGTGAAATTGCTAGGGCAAGGGGAAATCTCATCAAAAATTAACCTCTCGGTCGCGTCTGCGAGCAGAGGGGGCAAGGCCGCTGTTGAAAAGGCTGGCGGTAGTGTAACACTGCCTGAACTGAAGCCAAAACAACACGGTAAAGGGAAACGCCGAGACCGTATCTCGGCTGAGCGAAAAGCCGAACGTGCAGAAATACAAAAATAAAATAGTCTCTGCTTTTTCTTTAGGGACATGATCCGGAGTTAAATTAAAGGTTATGGCATCTGCTGCAGAACAACTTGCCGCGAACATGAATTTCGGTGCTTTTGCCAAGGCAACTGAGCTTAAAAAGCGAATTTGGTTTACTTTGGGAGCACTAATTATATATCGGCTAGGAACATTTGTTCCTTTACCCGGGATAGACTCTGTGGTTTTGGCTGATATTTTTCGTCAAAACCAAGGCGGTATCCTTGGGATGTTCGACATGTTTGCTGGTGGTGCGTTAGGGCGGATGTCAATATTTGCATTGAATATCATGCCTTATATCTCTGCCTCGATTATAATGCAGTTAATGAGTGCAGTGTCACCCCAGATGGCTGCGATGAAGAAAGAGGGGGAGAGTGGAAGAAAGAAAATTAACCAATACACCCGCTATCTAACTGTCGCGATTTGTGCACTGCAGGCTTACGGTATTTCGGTTGGAATTGAGGGGATGTCATCTAGCCAAGGGCCGGCCGTACCAGATCCCGGGTATTTCTTTCGAATGTCTATCGTGATCACGCTAGTTGGGGGAACGATGTTTCTAATGTGGCTTGGCGAGCAAATCACAGCTCGGGGAATTGGCAATGGCATTTCACTAATTATCATGGCCGGAATTGTAGCGAATCTTCCAAGCGCATTGGCTGGCACCCTAGAGTTAGGACGCACTGGTGCTCTATCAACTGGTCTCATTTTATTCTTGTTACTTATGTCAGTTGTAACAATTGCGTTTATTGTTTTCATGGAGCGTGCTCAACGGAGGATTCTAATCCAATACCCGAAACGACAACGCGGAAACAAGATGACTGGTGGAGAAAGTTCTCATCTGCCCTTGAAGCTAAATACTGCTGGAGTCATTCCTCCTATTTTTGCTAGTTCATTGTTGTTAATGCCCATGACTGTAATGAACTTCTCGGCTGGCCAAGGTCCAGAGTGGATGACGACAGTTGCAGCTTATCTTGGTCATGGTCAGCCAGTTTATTTAATCGTTTATATTTCACTAGTTGTATTTTTCGCGTTTTTCTATACCGCGGTGGTTTTTAACCCTGAAGAAACGGCTGACAATTTAAAGAAATATGGAGGTTTTGTTCCTGGCATTCGACCTGGCATCAATACTGCGCAATATCTAGACAAGGTACTCACACGTCTAACAGTTGTTGGAGCGGGCTATTTAGCCTTAATTTGTTTATTGCCCGAGATACTTATAGCAAAATATTCTGTGCCATTTTACTTTGGTGGTACTAGTTTGTTAATTGTGGTGACGGTTACAATGGACACGGTGGCCCAAATACAGTCTCATCTGATAGCCCATCAATACGATGGATTAATTAAGAAATCGAGGTTGCGGGGACGGCGGTGATGAAAATTGTCATTCTCCTTGGGCCGCCAGGATCAGGTAAAGGCACACAGGCGAAGACAATCCAAGAAGCACACAATATCGTTCAACTTTCAACCGGCGAGATGCTTAGGGCGGAGGTCGCAGCTCAAAGCGTTGCCGGATTAAGAGCGAAGGTAATTATCGAGGCCGGCAGATTTGTTTCCGATGATTTAATCATAGCGATGGTTGGAAAACGAATTGAAGCGAAGGATTGCTCTCGGGGCTTTATTCTCGACGGTTTCCCGAGGACCCTCCAGCAGACTATAGCACTAGATGATATGCTTAAATCTAGAAATTTAGCTGTCAGTTGCGTGATAGAAATTGTGGTTGATCACCACTCTATGATAAAGCGGATAGTTGGGCGTTATGCCTGTACAGCGTGTAACGCTGGGTATCATAATGAGTTCCAAAAACCACTTAAGGTTGGCGTTTGTGATATTTGTGGTGGTAATAGTTTTTTTAAGCGAGCAGATGACAATGAAGAAACGGTAAAAGCTAGATTGGTCGATTATCGTGTGCAAACCGAACCAATCATTGGTTATTATGAGAAATTAGGTGTGTTAAAAAAAGTTAACGGCATGTGCAGTATAAAAACGGTGACGGATTTGATCAATGAAATTATCGAGTTGAAAAATGGAGTTTAGTAAGGCTTTCAAAGCATTAGACCTATTGACTTGGCTTGAAAAGAGAATATACTTCGAAAAANTTTAGATCCCATTGGATGGAATTGTTGATCCAAACTCTCAAGGAGAACGAGCTTTGGCGCGTATTGCTGGCGTAAATATTCCGTCGGGGAAAAGGGTAGTTGTAGCACTAACCTATATTCACGGCATTGGTCGTACATCGGCGGAAGGTATTTGTAACAAAAATTTGATACCAAGTGAACGAAGAGTGTCTGATTTGACAGATGATGAACTGACAAGGATCAGGGATACCATCGATCAGGATCATCAAGTTGAGGGAGATCTGCGTCGTGAGCACTCAATAAATATTAAACGACTCATGGACTTGGGTTGTTATCGAGGGCTGCGGCATCGCCGTGGTCTTCCTGTTCGCGGCCAACGGACCCATACAAATGCCCGAACCCGCAAAGGACCAGCTAAAGCGATTGCTGGTAAGAAAAAATAAGGAGCGGTTATGGCAAAATCTGCTAGCACGAGAGTGCGCCGAAAAGAGAAGAAGAATATCACTGCAGGTGTTGCTCACGTGAACGCCACGTTTAACAACACCATGATTACAATCTCTGATGCGCAAGGTAACGCCATTGCATGGTCGTCGGCTGGCGCACAGGGCTTTAAGGGATCGAGAAAATCTACCCCGTACGCCGCCCAAATGGCTGGCGAAGACGCGGGGCGTAAGGCTATGGATCACGGTATGAAAACCCTTGAGGTTGAGGTAAAGGGGCCGGGTGCTGGTCGAGAATCAGCACTACGTGCGCTACAAACTGTTGGTTTTATGATTACTTCCATCAAAGACGTGACCCCAATTCCACATAATGGGTGCCGTCCACGCAAACGACGTAGGGTATAGTGTATATTTTTCCCCGACCCGGTGTTTATATCTCCGGAAATCTTGGTGTGGCTGGACGTTCCAGCCTCTTTATTCATTCCTGACGAGTACGAGGCCACTTCAGTGATTCAGAACAATTGGCAACAACTTATTAAACCGACCAAGCTCGATGTAACTGCAGGTCACGATCCGGCTCGCACAGCAATTGTCGTAGCCGAACCTTTAGAAAGAGGATTTGGCCTCACTCTTGGTAATGCACTTCGTCGAATTCTTCTTTCATCTCTTCAAGGAGCAGCTGTAACAGCTGTTCAAATAGAAGGTGTGTTACATGAATTTTCCTCAATCCCCGGGGTGCGTGAAGACGTTACCGACATTGTGCTAAACATAAAATCTGTGGGCTTGCGTATGCATTCCGATGGGCCAAAGCGTATGACTCTGAAAAAAGAGGGGCCCTGTGATGTTAAGGCAGGCGATATCGATGGTCGTGCCGATATCGAAATCATGAACCCAGACTTGGTAATTTGTCATTTGGATAAAGGCGCTAAATTAGATATGGAATTGATCGTAGAGATTGGTAAGGGGTATGTAGCAGCAACTCAAAATCGCCCTGAAGATACTCCGATTGGGCTTATCCCGATTGATGCAGTTTTCTCTCCCGTTCGTAAAGTGTCATATAAAGTTGATAATACGCGTGTCGGTCAAGTAACCGATCATGATAAACTGTCACTTGAAGTAACCACTAATGGTGCGGTAAACCCTGATGATGCAGTGGCCTTAGCCGCGCGCATTCTTCAAGATCAATTGCAATTATTCATAAATTTTGAAGATCCTGAGGTTAAAAAAGCTGAGGAGGAACATGAAGATTTACCTTTCAATCGCAACCTTTTGCGCAAGGTAGATGAGCTAGAACTATCCGTTCGTTCTGCTAACTGCCTTAAGAATGATAACATAATTTATATTGGCGACTTGGTTCAAAAAAGCGAATCTGATATGCTTCGTACGCCAAACTTTGGTCGAAAGTCTTTGAACGAGATTAAAGAAGTGTTAGGGCATATGGGGCTGCATTTAGGGATGGAAATTCCTGCTTGGCCGCCAGAAAATATTGAAGATATGGCTAGAAAACTCGAGGAACCTTTTTAAAAGCTTAGGTTTTTTTTCGGTACGGAACGTATTAAAACAAGGGTTATAAAAATCGTAGGTAAAATGGCACGTGCGGTTAATAAGTAAGGAGCCTGAAAAGTGAGACACCAGCATGGTTATCGGAAACTAAACCGAACTCATTCGCATCGCAAAGCCATGTTTTCTAATATGGTGGTGGCATTATTGTGCCACGAGCAAATAAAAACCACGCTCCCGAAAGCAAAAGAGTTAAGACGTATTGCGGATAAAATAATTACTCTTGGTAAGAGAGGGAGTCTTCATGCACGTCGGCAAGCTGGTTCTTATCTTCGCGATGATGACGCGTTGCGGAAACTCTTTGAGGCTCTTGCTACGCGGTATGTTGAGCGTCCCGGTGGTTATACCCGTGTTATAAAAGCTGGTTTTCGCTACGGAGATAATGCCCCAATGGCGTTGATTGAATTGGTTGACCGTGATCCTGATGCGAAAGGTGCCGAAGATTTAGCGCGTCTAGAAGCCAAATTAGAGGCGGAAGAGGATGTGACGACAACTTCTAATTAAAATTTAGTTTATTAATATTTAAAATTCACAAGGGTGGCCGATTAGGTTGCCTTTTTTTTTACCATAATGTTAACACTAGAAGTGGTCTGTAGTTATTAGGAATCTATGATGAAGAAATCTGTCCCTTTATTCTCTACTCTTACACTTATAATGATCTTTTTAAAGGGCATTGAAATAAATATTGCGCGTGCTGAAAGTACGGTTCCAACTTCTAAAGTTGAAATAAACTTGACATTCGCTCCTCTAGTGCAAAGGGCTGCTCCGGCGGTTGTAAATATATATACACAAAAAATTATTCGTGCTCGGAGTTCTCTACCTTTATTTAATGATCCATTTTTTCGGCGTTTCTTTGGTAATAATTTTCAGTTTGATTTTCCAAAACAACAAACGCGACGCCAGAATTCTCTTGGATCTGGGGTAATCGTTTCCGGTGACGGTATGGTCGTTACAAATAAACACGTTATCGAGGGGGCCGATGAAATTAGAATTGTTCTTTCAGACCGCCGCGAATTCGATGCCCAAGTCTTAGCTATGGACTCCAAAACTGATTTGGCTGTTTTAAAGATTAAAACAGAAATCGGACAATTCTCATTTCTTGAAATTAAAGACTCTGATGATCTTGAGGTTGGCGATTTAGTATTGGCAATAGGAAATCCTTTTGGCGTGGGGCAAACTGTTACCAGCGGCATTGTCTCTGCGGTTGCGCGTACGCGTATTGATGACTCAGATATAAACGCTTTTATTCAAACTGATGCCGCGATAAACCCGGGCAATTCAGGAGGGGCTCTTATTGCAATGGATGGAAGATTAGTTGGAGTTAATACGGCAATTTTTTCTAAAAGTGGTGGGTCCCATGGGATTGGTTTTGCTATTCCATCTAATATGGTGCGAGCTGTTTTAAACGGTATAGGAATTGATGGAAAGCTCACACTCCCATGGCTTGGAGCTACGGGGCAGGCTGTAAACCAAGATATAGCATCTTCCCTCGGACTACAGAGACCTGGTGGTGTTTTAATTAATGCGGTTCATGCAAAGGCTGCAGCGGCGAAGGCAGGGTTAGTGGTTGGCGATATTGTTCTTGCCGTTAATGGTCATGAGGTGATGGACGCGAGTAACCTTAAGCATAGAATTGCAACATTACCAGTTGGTGACGTGGCTGTTTTGAGAATTTGGCGTGCGGGTAAAACACGGGCTTTGAAGGTCAAACTTGCACCCGCCCCAGCAATACCAGCGGAAAATAAAACTATAATGGATGGTAATCAACCGCTATCTGGTGCAACGGTTGTTAACCTCTCCCCGGCATTTGCTGAGGAGCATGATATCGATCCATTCTTAAAGGGGGTTTTGATTATTGAAGTTCTCATGGATACGCCGTCATACAGACTTCGCTTTCGTGCATATGATATTATTCGATCGGTTAATGGTAAAGTAATTGAGAATGTGGATATGCTATTAGATGAGATGGGGGAGCCAACGAATCAATGGCGTATTGGTTTTTTACGCGGGGGGAAATTGCGAGAAGTAGTGATTAACAGATGAGTTCTTTGTTTGAAAAACAGTTGCCGAAACCTCTTGTAGAGATGTTAAGGCCCAAAAGCTTAGATGAGGTGATTGGGCAAGAGCATTTAATTGGGGCCGAGGGGAGCCTGAGACATTCATTACGGTCTGGCCAATTATTTTCTATGATTTTATGGGGATCTCCCAGGACAGGAAAGACCGCAATAGCAAAACTTTGAGCAAGTCAAACAGAGATGGAGTTTGAGTCAATATGGGCGGTTCTTACGGTCGTTGCCGACTTAAAAAAGTTATTTCAAGAGGCTATCCGACAACGTAAAAACGGAAGAAGAACCCTTCTCTTCATTGATTAAATTCATCGTTTTAATCACTCCCAACAAGATAGTTTTTGCCGTATGTGGAAGATGGAACCATTATTTTAGTGGGTGCAACAATTGAAAATCCATCTTTTCAAATTAACGCTGCGCTTTTATCGCGTACTCAAGTCGTGATCCTAAAACCACCAACAAAACCGGTGTTGATGGCGTTGTTACAACGTGCGGAGGCTTACGTTGGTCATAAAGTCCCGCTCAACTCTGAGGCGAGAAAGGCTATGTGTTCCATGGCGTATGTTGATGGGGGCTATTTGTTAAATATGGTGGAAGGCTTGTTTAATCTGCCGAAAGAACCTGAGTTGGACATTGAGGGTTTGGTTACAGAAGTGCGACAAAAGCAACCTCTGTACGACAAGGCTGGGGGTAGTCATTTCAACCTTATTAGCGCGCTACATAAGTCTTTACGGGGTTCTGATTTGGATGCCGCCTTGTATTGGTTTGCTCGTATAATTGATGGTGGAGAGAACCCGAGATATGTAGCTCGTCGATTAGTTCGATTCGCATCCGAGGATATTGTATTAGCAGATCCTAATGCCCTAACACTATCTTAGGCGGCATGGGACGCCTTTGATCGTTTAGGTTTCCCAGAGGGAGAATTAGCTTTGATGCAGTGTATCATTTATTTGGCAACGGCGCCAAAATCCCCTGCATTATACGAGTCTGAGAAGAAAGCATTAAAGTCAGCGAGAGATGGGGGTTCTTTGATGCCTCCAAAACATATTTTAAACGCGCCAACAGCTATGATGAAGAGTATGGGATATGGTGACGAATATGTTAATGATCACAACACAAGTAATGGGTTTTCGAGACAAAACTATTTTCCTGATACTGTGTTACGTGTGCAAATATACGAACCAGTTAAGCGAGGCTTTGAACGCGAAATTATAAAACGATTAGAGTATTGGTCTAACTTGAGATAAAAAAAGACTCCCGAATAGCTTTTCAGATACCTGCCATAAAAGAGAGTATTATTGGGTAAACAATCGATAATAATTCCCATATTTTTAGAGCGCTGCAACATTCGCTTAATTGAATTTTAGCAGTAGATAAAAGTTTGATGAATAATCGTTTTAGTGGTTTGTTTATTTAACTTTAAAACGTGGAGGTTCTTTCCAAGGAATATGGCACGGTAATCAATGGTGATTCGACCCACTTTTACAGAAAAGCATGTGGTATACTCTGAGGGTAAAGACTTTTTAAATAACGATAAGATTATTAATTGGTGTTTGACATCCCTAGACTCATTTTCCAACACTCTTTTTCTCATTTTAATGCAATATGAGTAGTACCCAAATCATTACTGTTGAGGAGGATGATGAGGACGTTCGTCTCGATCGTTGGTTTAAAAAACATTTTCCTCAGATAACCCACAGTCGATTACAAAAGTGGCTTCGAACAGGGCAGATAAGAGTTGATGGTGGACGTGTGAGATCAGGATATCGAGTTAAATATGGTGAAATGGTCAGAATCCCGCCCTTAGAGACAGATTCATTTTCATTAAAAAAAAGTCCTCGAGGAACTCGTAGTCGGGTAGATTTGTCTATAACTAGAGAATTACAAAAAAGTATTTTGTATCGCGATAATGAGATAATTATTCTTAATAAGCCTGCGGGGTTATCCGTTCAAGGTGGCAGCGGTGTGCGCGAACATCTAGACAAGTATCTCCCAGAACTACGTTTTGAGTATAGTCAGCGACCCAAATTAGTTCATAGATTAGATAAAGATACCAGCGGCGGGATAATCCTTGCAAGAACTGATCAAGCGGCCCGTTGGCTAACTAAAGCATTTCGTGAACGCAAAATCCGTAAAGTTTATTGGGCTGTTACTGTCGGTGTTCCAGAGGTGGATACGGGCGAAATAAACGCAAACTTAATAACTGGTCAGAATAAGCATTTTGAAAAAAGCATATTGATTGAGAATGGAGATGGGCAAACAGCTTTGACACGTTATGCAACAGTGGCGTGTGCAAGCAAATTAGTCTCATGGCTTGTTTTAGAACCTTTTACAGGACGCAAGCACCAACTCCGCGTGCACACGAGTTCCATATTGGGCACTCCCATTTTAGGCGACGGTAAGTATGGTGGTAAGCTCGCATTCTTGCAGACCGATGCTGTTTCCCGCCAGCTCCATCTGCACGCGAGAGGCGTTCTGCTTACAAAGCCAAGTGGTGAAAAAATTGAAGTTTATGCTGATATACCTGACCATATCGAGAAGACCTTTCAGTTTTTTGGTTTTGAAAAGGGGCAATGTAATTTTACCTTTCTTAATTGAGAACTTCTATTATCTTCAAAATGGCCGATATCTGTGTACTCTCTTAGAGTTAAATTCGGTAATTTTAATTCAGTAAATATTATCGAAAATTTGAATCTATAAGTGTGACTGAATGTGATATCTGCATGAATTTTTCTAGTCTAACTAAAGGGGGCGACTTAATATTATAATGAAGCGTGTTAAATTAGCTGTTTTTGATTGTGACGGGACACTAGTTGACTCCCAATATTCCATTGTAACATGTATGAATCATGCGTTCGATACTCATAATGTTCCCCGTGTTAGTGAAGAGGACATTCGAAGGGTCATTGGCTTACCACTATTAACTGCAATTACGACTTTAACCCCTGATACACCGGGCAAATTAATTGAAGATATTAAATGCGCGTTTGGCGATATGTGGAATCATATTCGCGAAACTGAGGGAATAAATGAACCATTATTTCCAGGCCTGCCATTAATATTAAATCAATTGGAAGAGGATGGATGGCTTCTCGGAATAGCGACCGGTAAATCTCTCAATGGTTTACGGGTAACATTGGAAAAGCATAATATTCTTGAGCGCTTTGTCACGTTGCAAACGTCTGATCGTGCTCGCGGAAAGCCAAACCCCGAAATGTTAGAGCGCGCTATGAGAGAGGTTGGTGTTAATAGCACCGAAACTATAATGATTGGTGACACCACTTTTGATATGGAGATGGCTCGAAACGCTGATGTAACACCCGTAGGTGTTTCTTGGGGCTATCATAATTCGCAGGAATTACGTGAGAGTGGCGCTTACACGGTCATAGATTCATATAGTGAATTACCTGATGTGTTGACCGAATGGATTTTATCACGTTCGACTAATATTGGCTAAAAGATTGCTCCGTGCTTCATTGCCAGTAGGTTTTTGATATCTTGAATGGATATTATATAGAAATTGTGAGTGAGCTAAAATTGACACAGACTTTAAATTATTTTAGCACCACACTACTGTTATTCGTCTCAAGTTATGACCAAACTAGCCTTTTAAGTATTTTATCCAAATCAGATTGATTGGTTAAATCATGATCAAAAAGGTTCAACGCTTCTTGAAAAAAGTTTCATTTGCGCCATCAGGTTATGGCTTCAGCGTATATCTCGACGGGAAACCAATAAAAACACCCAAGGGATTGATGGTGACCGTGCCTAATGCATTTTTAGCCCGTGCGATTACTTTGGAATGGCAAAAGCAAGAGGGGATAATAAAACCAGCAACCATGCCAATTACGCAATTAACGTGCACAACCCTTGATCGTGTTATTCCCAATCGCACGTCAGTTATTGAACAAATGGTCGAGTATGCGCACACGGATCTATTATGTTACCGAGCAGAGACACCCGTAGATTTGAACGCTCGTCAAAATGATATTTGGCAACCCATTTTAAACTGGGCGGCAAAAACCCTTAATACGCCTTTAAAGGTTGGGTATGGTATTAGGTACGTCGCGCAATCGGATGAGGCCATATTCAAGCTACGTAATGTACTGGAGCGTTATGATAATTGGGAGCTCACGAGCATTACACAAATGGCACCCATATTTGGGTCTTTGCTGTTGGCTCTGGCTGTTTCTGAAAATCAAATTAAGTGGGACCAGGCCTATTCGGCCTCTATATTGGAGGAGATGTTTCAAGTTGAAATGTGGGGTGAAGATCACGATGCAATGCAACGGCGTAACGCAATAAAACTTGAAGTTAACGACTCTATAAATTTTCTTCTACTCGCGAGATCTGAGAAACCATAGTTTTTTCTGGTTCAGTCGGTATTCCTCTCGTATGGTCATGGTCATCGTTTGAATGCGTATGGTACGGTACGTGGGGATAGAGAGTAGCGAGTCACGTGACTTAATGAGGTGATTAAATGCAAGAAATCATCGAGGAGCTTGAAAAGAAACGGCAACGTGCACGATTGGGCGGTGGGCGTAAACGAATTGATAAACAGCATGCGAAAGGAAAATTGACAGCGCGTGAGAGAATTGAAGTACTTCTAGATCAGGATTCCTTTGAAGAATGGGATATGTTTGTTGAACATCGGTGCACTGATTTTGATATGGGAAAAGAAACCATTCCTGGTGACGGCGTTGTCACTGGATATGGTGCAATCAACGGCCGCTTAGTCTTCATTTTTTCTCAGGATTTTACAGTATTTGGGGGGTCTTTATCAGCCTCGCATGCGGAAAAAATTTGTAAGATTATGGATCAAGCGATGAAAGTCGGTGCGCCGGTAATAGGGCTTAATGATTCTGGTGGAGCGCGTATTCAAGAGGGTGTTGACTCTCTAGCGGGATATGCGGAGGTTTTTCAACGCAACGTTATGGCATCTGGAGTGATTCCCCAGATTTCTCTAATTATGGGTCCTTGTGCAGGTGGCGCCGTTTATTCGCCGGCTATCACTGATTTCATCTTTATGGTTGAGAATACCAGTTACATGTTTGTGACGGGACCAGACGTCGTAAAAACCGTCACACACGAGAATGTCACACACGAGGATCTTGGCGGAGCTTTAACCCACACAACAAGGTCAGGTGTTGCAGATAAAGCTTTTGCGAATGATGTAGAAGCGCTTCTTTCACTGAGACAATTTGTAGATTTTCTGCCGGCGAATAATACAGAAAATCCGCCGATTCGACCAACCAATGATCCATGGGACCGCGCTGATAACTCACTCGATTCAATCGTTCCTGACAATACAAATAAGCCATACGATATGCGCGAATTACTAAAAAAAGTAGTAGATGAAGGCGAGTTTTTTGAACTTCAACCGGATTATGCAGGAAACATCCTCACCGGTTTTAGCCGGATTGAAGGGCGCACCGTAGGTTTTGTTGCCAATCAACCCATGGTCTTAGCTGGATGTTTGGATATTAACTCTGCAATAAAAGCCGCAAGATTTGTGAGGTTTTGTGATTGTTTCAATATTCCTGTAATAACATTCGTTGATGTCCCAGGATTTCTCCCGGGCACATCGCAAGAGCATGGCGGTATCATCACGCATGGAGCAAAGCTATTGTATGCTTATGCTGAGTGTACAGTTCCGAAAATTACAGTGATCACACGCAAGGCTTACGGTGGTGCTTATGATGTAATGAGCTCTAAGCATCTTCGTGGTGACGTTAATTTCGCGTGGCCATCGGCGGAAATTGCAGTTATGGGACCAAAAGGTGCTGTTGAGATTATTTTCCGTGGGGATTTGGATGATCAGGAAAAAATTAGTGAACGTATTACAAACTATCGGGAGAGATTTGCCAATCCGTTTGTAGTTGGTCATCGAGGTTTTATTGATGATGTGATTATGCCTCACACTACGCGGATGCGACTTGCAAAGAGTCTTCGGATGCTTCAGGGCAAGAATATAATTAACCCTTGGCGCAAGCATGGAAATATTCCACTGTAAAAGTTGTAACGGCCTGTCGTTTTCAGCAGGTATATAAGGATGTTCTCTAACATTGAAGATCCCGTTAAACCAGATCGATAGCTATAGAGATAGAAAAACTAGATTTTTTACTGATACAATCAAGAGAAGTAGATTGAAATACGACGGTTTGCTATTTCACAAAAAAATGAATCTGCGAATATCACAACCTTTAATTTGTTCATTCTATTTATCGTCTCAGATTAGGTGTGTGGCTTTTGCTACCACGTAATTCGGCTAAGCTTAAGATCTTCTCACTCATGGATTTTTTTTAAACGTTACAGATGATGAGAAGCCGCGCTCAATCTTCGGGATATGATCACGCTTAATGTACCATCAAAGAATATCATGATAATTATGAATTAATCTTCAGTCTCGTTTGTTTCAAGACGACTTTTATACCAAGTTTCTCTGGCACTTGCACTCGGGAAATCCACCTCACGTTTTTCACGTAATGCTCCAAAACCCTCCTTGTGGGCATTGGTTTGAAAAGCAAGGGGCTGAGCCAGGCTCTCGAAAGCCATCATATCCTCAATGGATGTCTCAAAAGACCGTCCCATCAACCACTTGGCTAATCCCATTGCCTCCACTGGTCCGGCTGCTAACTCGCATGCTCGATCGTATGCTTTATTATCTAATTCAGTATCTGCAACAACTTCTGAAACAATGCCCAATTCCTGTGCTTGCATAGCACTCCAAATCCCATTACGAAAAACAAATTCTTTCGCTCGCGCCATACCGACAAGACGAGGTAAATGATACATCATACCAAAGTCTGGAATGGCACCAATACGAGTAAAGCCACACCGAAATTCGGCACTTTCGGCTGCGATTAAAATATCTCCAGATAACGCCAATCCCATGCCACCACCCACAGCCATCCCATTCAGGCCAACAATCACGGGCTTTTGAAGGCGAACGAAGGGGGTTATCCATTGAATTAATTGTCGAAAACGATTATGCGTCGACCAAGGATCGTTGAATTTTTCAATCGATTCCAAGTCACCACCCGCGGAGAATGACCTTCCATTACCAGTGAGGTAAATTGCTCTAACATGTTCGTCATTAATGGCACGTGTTACAGCCTCGTATAGGCCTTCGCGAATTTGCTTTGTAAGAGAATTTAAAGTTTTCGGGTTATTTAACCGTATCGAAAGTACATGATTGTTAAGACTCGTGATTAATTGTTGATCAGACATCTCAGCTCCTAGGCCTCTGGTTCCATTACCCATTATAGATTAATTTTCAAAAGCTCCATCAACTCACGTTTTCGTTTTCCATATATAATATACACTACTTGCTAATAAATTTAGTAATTCTATTACGTTGTAACGACACTCGCTTTAGCGATTTTAAGAGGCTCCAAAAAATTATGACCATACTTTCTGCCTCATTCTTTAATAGTTGCCAAATAAATTAACTTTTTCAGTTTTAATGAGTTTGTGTCGCTTCGTGCTAAATGCATTGATATAGAAAACAACCGTCATGTATGCCAATAAAGAGAGGCAAATCATGTGTTTAAGCGCTTTCAAACAATCACACCAATTCCGGGAACGGAGATTTTGATCCCATAATCAATGCATGCTTTATTCGGATTATAATTCACTATCTGATGCAAAAGATATGGCTATGATTGGTTGTCGAGGTAACAGAAATTAATGTATCAAAAATTTTAAAGCAAATCAGTCTGGAGATACTTCTCTCATTTTGATCTTATTGCCACTCGATGTTTTATGATTTTCTTGTTTATTTTTTTGATATTACATTGGTGTAAGCATCGTTCAGCGTGTAAACCTTGGATAATTATTGTGCGGATAGGAAGGTAATATTTGTGGGTAGGGGACGCTCGTATTTTTTTTCTGCCTCAACTAATGGAATGTGGCTATCTTTCTGAAACAAAACATGTCAATCGGCATATATCAAAGCGGCATACGTGGGAATGTTGTGTCCTTAATGGAAAGCGAGAAAGTATGTTTAAGAAAATCCTCATTGCCAATCGAGGTGAAATCGCGTGTCGCATTATTAAAACTGCCCGCCAGATGGGTATTAAAACCGTAGCAGTCTACTCGGACGCCGATCGTGCGTCTTTACATAAAAGTTTGGCCGATGAGTCTGCATGCATTGGTCCAGGACCGAGTGCCGAGAGCTACTTGAACATGGACAACATAGTACATGCAATCAAGGCTACTGGTGCCGATGCGGTGCATCCAGGTTACGGTTTTTTGTCGGAAAACGCAGACTTTGCAAGGCGGGTTGAAGGGGAGGGGGTAACCTTTATTGGCCCATCAGCAGATGCGATTAGCGCTATGGGTGATAAAATTGAGTCTAAATTATTAGCAAATAAAGCAAAGATTAATACTGTCCCGGGGCATGAAGATGCTATTTACAACCCTGATCATGCAGTTCAAATTGGAAAGGCTGTTGGTTACCCAATTTTACTCAAAGCCTCGGCCGGTGGTGGGGGTAAAGGCATTCGCATAGCTTGGAATGATAAAGAGTGCAGAGAAGGGTTAGAGCGTGCCATCAATGAGGCAAGGTCATCTTTTGGGGACGATCGCGTATTTATTGAAAAATTTATAGAGCAACCACGCCATATCGAGGTTCAAATTATCGCTGATAAATACGGAAATACAATTCACCTTCACGAACGTGAGTGTTCTATTCAACGACGTCATCAAAAAATTCTGGAAGAGGCGCCCTCGTCCTTTTTAAATGAGTCGACCAGAAAGGCTATGGGAGAAGAGGCGGTCTCACTAGCTAAAGCTGTTGGTTATTATTCAGCGGGTACAGTGGAATTTGTCGTTGATTCCAGTAAAAATTTTTACTTTTTAGAAATGAATACTCGCTTGCAAGTCGAACATTCCGTTACAGAATACATTACAGGGCTAGATCTAGTTGAAATGATGATTAGAATTGCTGCAGGTGAGCAACTGGGTGTGCAACAAAAAGACGTAAAATTTCAGGGTTGGGCGGTAGAGGCGAGAATATATGCTGAAGATCCACTGAGAAATTTTTTACCATCGATTGGTCGCATAGAAAATTATATTCCCCCACGTGAATGCAGCACAGTGCGAGTGGATACGGGTGTTTACGAAGGTGACCAAATTTCTGTGTATTACGATCCCATGATCGCTAAGCTGATCACATACGGGGAAGACCGAATCAACGCCATTTCACGTATGCGCAAAGCACTAGATGCTTTTTTTATAAGAGGTGTAAGACACAACATTCAGTTTCTTGCCTCTTTAGTTTCCCACCCACGTTTTATTTCGGGAGATATAACAACAAATTTCATAAACGATGAGTATCCAGAAGGTTTTATTGCGAGTAATTTGTCATTGGAAAGCGCATCGCTGCAGGTTGTCGTTGCGGCTGCAATACATCGTACTTATCAAGATTTAGAATCTCAGATTAGTAGTCAAAAAAAGTTCCGTAATTACCATGTCTCTAACGATTGGATTGTGGTGCTCAGAAGTACTAAGTATCCAGTTGTTGTGAGGCCTGAGTCTGGGGGATTTGGTGTAGTTATTGAAGGGAAAAAACATGTCCTTAAAACTGTGTGGAAGCCCGGGGAAGTCTTATTACATGGAAGTATAGATGGAATTGAGGTTTGTTTCCAAATTGAGCGTGAGGGCATAGCGTATCGAATAACTCATGGTGGCGCACAGGATGACGTCATGGTTTTAACAAAAAGGACCGCCGAGTTATATTTATTAATGCCAGTGAAAAAGCTACCGGATTCCACGAATTTTTTAATGTCACCAATGCCTGGGCTTTTGCTCTCTATCGATATCAACGTTGGTCAGCAAGTAAAAACAGGTGAACCTCTGGCGGTCATCGAAGCCATGAAGATGGAAAATGTGTTACGAGCTGAGCGCGACGCAGTCGTCGCTCATATAAAAGTTCAAGTTGGGGACTCCTTGATGGTCGATCAGGTGATTATGGAGTTTGAGTAATCTATAGATCTCACTCACCATTTAAAAAGTTTGAGTGGAGTTGGCTTAGTTCCATTGCAAAAGTTGATGTTCTGGACTGTACTTCAGTCATATTATGAGACAATGGTTATCGAACAATAAGGACAGCGTAAACTAAGTTGCTAAACGGCGCTTATCACCCTCAATCGATGTTATTAGTCAAACTGAATTAACACTAAGCATGCCCCATATCACACACTTACAATGTTTGGACTTTTATTGAAAAGCGCCTAAAAAAATCTAGTGTTTAACATGAGGGTGAAAAAGGCAGATTTGTTCTTCGGTTAAAAACTGTTTCAAAACTTGCTTTTAAGGCGCAATCAACGTCTGGCATGGTTGGGGTAAGGCCTAAATCCCACAACGAGGTTATTCCGTAATTTTTAATTCCGCACGGAACAATGCCGCTATAATGGCTAAGGTCTGGTTCCACATTCAGGGATATCCCGTGATAAGTAACCCAGCCTCGAACCCTAACACCGATAGCCGCGATTTTGTCTTCTCGATATGTCGGGCTACCTAATGCACCTCGTCCCACCCAAATACCAACACGGCCTTGACGACGTTCTCCAATAACGGCGAATTGAACAAGTGTATCCATAATCCATTGTTCTAGGTCGCGAACGTACTTCCGTACATCGTCATCTCGGTTTTTGAGGTCAAGCATGACGTAAACAACGCGTTGGCCGGGACCGTGGTATGTATAACGGCCACCCCGTCCACTTTGAAAAATCGGAAACTTATTATTTTCCAATAATTCTGCAGGATCAGCACTTGTACCTGCAGTATACAATGAAGGATGCTCCAATAACCATACAGTTTCAGGCTCGTTTCCTTTACGTATACCGGTAACTCTCCGCTCCATGAACTCAACGGCCTCCTCGTAGCACACAGTGTTATCGCTAATGAGCCATTCAATAAATGACATATTCATGTCAATACTATCCATGTTAGTAACCTTGAGATCTTACGCTTGCTCAACGGGTCAGCATTTGCTATTTCCGCTCATTGTATATTTAACTACGCAACCAGAAGGTTTGCTGCAAGAAAATTGCGGTCGTGGCGGAACTGGTAGACGCGCAGCGTTGAGGTCGCTGTGGGCACTGCGCCCGTGGAAGTTCGAGTCTTCTCGACCGCACCACCATATATGGCCCGCCAAACATTGCGGCGGGCCTTTTCTTCCAGAGTGATTACCCTTGTATTAGGAGTAAGATAAGTGAGCGCGAGCAGTAGTGTGATCACTTGCTAAAAAGGGACATAGGTGATTGTTAATTTAAATGTGGGATTAAGTGATGCAGGAGTTTGACAAGTCTATAAAAGTTGGTATTGCTGGCTTAGGTGCAATTGGGCTCCCGGTTGCGCGTTGGCTTGACTCCGGTGTGCCTAATCTCTCTCTATCTGGTGTTGCGGTGGGTAGTAAAAAACGGGCGGAAAAGCGAATTTCAAATTTTGCCTCATCACCACCCGTTATTGAATTAGGGGAATTGGCTGAAATCAGTGATGTGGTAGTTGAGGGATTACCACCCCGTTTCTTTGCGGATATCGCAGAACCAGTTATTTCAAATGGGGGGACATTGATTGCTCTTACATTAACCTCGTTGCTTGAACGGATGGATTTAGTCGACAGGGCTGCAACTACAGGCGCAACAATAATTGGTGCGACTGGCGCACTTCTTGGCTTTGACGCAGTTCGAGCAGCTGCAAAAGGTGAGGTCTACTCTGTAATAATGAAAACAAGAAAGCCGCCATCCGGTTTAAAACATGCACCATTTGTGATTGAAGAAGAGATAAATCTGGACTCTTTGGTTGAGGCAACATGCCTATACAAAGGGTCTGTGCGGGACGCGGCGCAGAAATTTCCAGCAAATGTTAATGTCGCGGTTGCACTCGCTTTAGCGGGAATCGGACCAGATAGAACTGAGTATGAAATTTGGGTTGATCCATTTATTAAACGAAATACACATTCAATAACTGTGGACGCAGATTCAACTTATTTTGAGATGTCCATTGCTGGAGTGCCAACTGATGAAAACCCTGCCACAGGGAAGCTAACTCCTCTCTCGGTTATGGCCGTTTTAGAGCGCTTAGTAGCTCCTTTAACTATCGGAAGTTAAGAGCCTTGTCTTCACTAATATCTTCGATGTAGTCAAGGGCTTCCTATTAAATAATAACGCACACATAACGTCTTTGTATATTGAATTATGAGTGCCTCAATATTTTTGTTTACGTAGTTTGAAATCCCTATCGGTATTTTGGACGACTTTTATTTCTTTAAATTAGTTACTTAATTTCGTGGCCTCAGGCGGTACCATACGAGTATATTTTAGGATCAATTGACATACTGCACGACCAAGCACTTTCGGTATCCTTGTTTATGATGCGATAGAGCAAAAAATGGAGCTGCCCAAGGTGTCCTCCTGACATTTTTTTTCAGTAATAAACTTTCAAATGTGCCGAATTTTTTGGGGCATGTAGTCTACTAATCAAAAACAAGGATTTCTTGGATGCTTGGGGTCAAGAGGTTCGAATGGGTTACCAATAATTAGATTTAAACACGAATTTCTCAAAAAGGCGGTGTTTCTCCATCAGGTAATGGCACTTTAAATATGTTGAGTGTTGCCGACACTAAGCAGTAATAGCCAATTAAGGTCACTAAATCGACAACACCCGGATTACCAAGCTGTTTTTGGACCGCCTGATAAGTGGTATCGGTAACTTCGTGGTCATGGAGTGTCTCACGGACAAAATTTACCACGGCTTGTACACCGTGTTCTGCCTCCGGAGGAATTATTCCAGCTTTCACTGCTTCAATTACCTCAGATGCAAGACCCTCTTTTTTTGCAATTTGAGCATGGGCCCACCATTCGTATTGCGCCTCCCAATAGGCCGCAACGGTTATGATGGCAAGTTCACGTAAAGTTGGCGGCAATGAGCTATTATACCGAATGCTCTCTCCCAATTTTTGAATATGTTCACCAGTCTCCGGTATCTGTAGCCAAGGATTAAATGGGCCACGCAAACTATTGTCTGAGAGCGTGAACTCAGATAGGGGCCGTCCAGCTCCGCGTTTACCGTTAATAATTGATCGAACTAGGGTGTTTTGTTTCGGGGTTAATGAAGAAACGTCTAAGCGTGGGATTCTTATCTGGTTAATCATAAGTTTTTTCCAAACAATGAATGGGTGATTGCCAACTGCCACTTGTAATCTATTTTAATTCTCATTCTCTAGTATATTAGATTATTAGTTTAAGCATATTGCCGTTAGCGTTAATTAATATAGATTTATATTTTATGAGAGAAGCGTATTTTGTTCTTCAATATTTTTAAAATAGGGACTTACATATGATTTCTGAGAAAAATGACTCGTCCCGTGAAAAACAAGTTAAGCTGAGTTTTGATAAACAGGGTTTAATGGCACATCTCGGTGCAAAATTGATCAAAGTTCGCCCGGGTTATTGTGAAATCTTGTTACCTTTCAGGTTAGAACTTACACAACATCATGGTTATTTTCATGCGGGAAGTTTATCCGCCATTATCGACACTGCTGGAGGATTTGCTGGATTAACTTTATTTAAGGAAGATGAGAGTGTTTTAACTGTCGAGTTTAAAGTAAATTTAATCGCACCGGCGGTTGGAGAATGCCTAATTGCACGTGGCGAAGTTATTAAGGCAGGTCGAACTTTAACCACAGTAAAAGGAGAGGTGTTTGCTTTGCGTGAAGGTGAGGAGTTCTTGGTTGCAGTAATGCAACAAACGTTGATGCGAATGGCTGGGCCTGTTGAGGTCGAAGCTTGATTCGGCACCATTATATCAATCTGGTAAATTTATATAGTTTTCTTACTGAGGGGCGATGTGATGATACCAAACGAGTATCCAGGGTTAGATTTTGGCTTAAGCAGCACGGCTGAGCTTCTTCGTGAGTCTGTGCGAGGTTTTTCTGCGAATGAAATTGCACCCCTTGCTGCAGATATAGATAAAAGTAACGAATTCCCGAATGATCTGTGGTTAAAGATGGGGGGACTAGGTGTTCTCGGTATCACTGTAGAAGAGGAATACGGTGGAGCTGGAATGGGCTATCTTGAGCATGTTATTGCGGTAGAGGAGATTAGCAGGGCTTCGGCATCTGTTGGGCTCTCTTACGGAGCGCACTCAAACCTATGCGTTAACCAGATTAGGCGTAATGGCAGTAACGCTCAACGTAAGAAGTATCTACCGAAGCTTATCTCAGGGGAGCACGTTGGTGCACTCGCGATGAGTGAGCCTAATTCAGGTTCAGATGTGGTTTCTATGCGTTTAAGGGCAGAAAAAAAACACGATTATTACCTTTTAAACGGTAATAAAATGTGGATCACCAACGGTCCAGATGCTGACACATTTGTGATCTATGCCAAGACCGCTGTTAATCTTGGCTCACGAGGAATTACTGCATTTATTGTCGAAAGAGGGTTTGAGGGTTTTTCTACTGCACAAAAGCTAGATAAGTTGGGCATGCGTGGTTCAAATACATGTGAATTAGTTTTTGAGGATTGTGAAGTGCCAGAGGAGAATGTTTTGGGTGCTGAAGGCGAGGGCGTCAAGATACTCATGAGTGGATTAGATTATGAACGTGTTGTTCTCGCGGCTGGGCCGATAGGGATCATGCAGGCTTGTATGGACGTGGTAGTTCCCTACCTGCATGAACGTAAACAATTTGGTCAACCTATTGGCAGTTTCCAGCTTATGCAGGGTAAGTTAGCAGATATGTATACAGTAATGAATGCAACAAAATCATATGTTTATACAGTGGCTAAAGCTTGTGATCGACGACAAACAACGCGTAAAGATGCAGCAGGTGCGATTTTATACGCAGCTGAAAAGGCTACATGGATGGCTATGGAAGCGATTCAATGCCTAGGAGGTAATGGTTACATAAATGAATATCCAACTGGGCGCCTATTGCGAGATGCCAAGCTCTATGAAATTGGTGCTGGGACATCGGAAATTCGACGTTGGTTAATTGGCCGCGAACTCTTTCAGGAAACCACTTAAAGATGCCTAATGATCCCGTTTTCATAAATCAGTTTAATTACACGCCAATCACAAAACAAACGACTTTAATTCGTTGGTGGAGACAGGGTTGGGAAGGGCACATGGAGTTATGGCGTGTTTTTTGGATCTATTTTATTTTTGGTCACGGCTTTGTTATTGGGGCAGGTGGGGGTATTATGGTGATCACCTTGATATTAGGGTTTGCAGTTGACCCTGGATCATTGAATTTAGGGCTTCTTGGACTAGCAACTGGTAGTGGATTACTGGCACTTGGTTATATCATTTTTGCGATTTGGTCTTGTGTAAGTATCTGGCGGTGTGCGAGCAATTGTCAAAGTATTAGGTGGTATTATAGTGCTCGTGGATTTGTTGTGTTCTATGGTGGATTAGTGCTATCGCCGGTTGCCATTTTCTTAGCTTGAGAGAAGCCATTGTTTTTTGAAAAGAAATAATGATTTCCATTTAATGAGAGGCCAAGCCAGTTAGCCCATGGCGTTTCAAGTTATTGAATAGCAGTCCGTAGGGTTCATTAATTTACTAGTTTTTGAGAGGTTTCAAAGATGCAAGATGATCCCATTGTAATTGTTGGTGCGGCCCGCACGCCCATGGGAGGCTTTCGAGGTGCCCTCTCAAGTATGACCGCACCAGAATTAGGGGCAATAGCTATTAAAGCAGCTTTGGAACGTGCCTCTATCCAGCCTCAAGATGTTGAGGAATTAGTAATGGGTTTGTGTCTTTTTGCAGGTGTTAAACAAGCGCCATCTCGGCAGGCGGCGCACATGGCAGGCCTTCCTTGGGGAACCGGTGCAACTACCCTCTCTAAGATGTGTGGTTCAGCGATGAAAGCAACTATGCTGGCACACGACAGTATTCTTGCTGGATCGCATAATGTAATGGTTGCAGGGGGCATGGAGAGTATGTCCAACGCGCCTTACTTACTATCACGCGCCCGCAGTGGTTATCGACTTGGCCATGGTGATCAGGTTAAAGACCATATGTTTTTGGATGGTCTGGAAGATGCATTTGACGAGGGTCGTTTGATGGGTTTTTTTGCCGAGGAATGTGCGGGAAAGTATCAATTTACGCGCGAAGCTCAGGATAACTATGCCATAGAGTCACTTAACCGCGCGAAACGAGCGGTTGAGGACGGAACGTTTGCTCTTGAGATTTCTCCGGTCATGGTAAAAAAACGAAATGAAGAAGTGTTGGTTGAACACGATGAACAACCTTTAAATGCTAAGATTGATAAAATACCTACGTTGCGTCCTGCGTTTAAAAAAGATGGAACAGTCACCCCGGCCAATTCGTCTTCAATTTCCGATGGTGGAGCCGCAGTAGTATTAATGCGGAGATCTGAAGCTGAGAGACGCCGTTTAAAACCGATCGCGATTTTACATAGCCATGCAACTTATGCCCAAGAGCCGAATTGGTTCACTACTGCGCCCATTGGAGCAATTAAAAAAATTTTTGAAAGGGTGAAGTGGAATAAGGATGAGGTTGACCTTTACGAAATTAATGAGGCGTTTGCTGTAGTTGTAATGGCGGCTATGCGGGAACTTGATTTACCGCATGATAAAGTCAATGTCCACGGCGGTGCTTGCGCTTTGGGGCACCCAGTCGGGGCATCTGGCGTGAGGATTATTGTAACTTTACTCAATGCACTCGAAAAATACGATCTCCGTAAGGGGATAGCCTCACTGTGTATCGGTGGAGGTGAGGCTACAGCCGTTGCTGTCGAGCGGATAAATTAATCCGCGTATGAACATTATATTTTGATTTCGATGCCGGATGCCGCGTTTCCATGCTTCACTGTCGTATCGCGGTAATTATGTAATCTTTTGGGGAACTAGCCTAAATAGATTTTATTTAAAAAAAAAAATCTGTATTGAACGCCTAAAGATGCCCCGCAACTCTCTTTCATAGAGAAGTCATTTATAAATTGGGATTTTATCAAACTAACCGATAATAATTGGACTTTTAATATTTAACCAGAGAATAAAGATTAACCTAGTAAAGAGAAAATCAAATTTGCCGGAAAGTCCGGAATAAAAAATATGTCTAGAACCACAGTGAGCACAAAAGGATAATTATAATATGCCAACGATTTTCATCACCGGTGCCAATCGTGGGATTGGTCTTGAGTTTACACGACAGTACGGAGCTAACGGGTGGAAAGTCATCGCCACCTGCAGAAACCCTATTCAACCCGGTGAGTTAGCCAGTTTGTCCGGTGATATTGAAGTCCATGGATTGGACGTAACTAATCATGCTCAAGTCGATAAACTAGCAACGGATTTGAATCCAGTGCCCATCGATGTATTTGTTAATAATGCGGGAATTTATGGGCCGCGTGGTATGACCGCGGAGAGAATGGACTATACTGCATGGGAGGAAGTTTTTCGCGTTAATACAATGGCACCATTTAAATTGGCAACCACATTCTCCAAGCACGTTGCGAGGAGTGAGCAGAAAAAACTAGTGAATATATCCTCTATAATGGCTAGTAACGGAGCCTCAGCAAATGGTGGTGAACATATATATCGCTCTTCAAAGGCTGCTCTGAATAGAGTTATGAGGAGTTTTGCATGTGATGTGATTGATCGGGAAATCATTGTTTCAGTTTTCCACCCGGGTTGGGTTAAAACCGATATGGGAGGAACTAGCGCTGATATTGATGTGATGACGAGTGTAGCCGGTATGCGTGACACGATTGCGGGTCTTGTGCCAAGTGATAGCGGTAAATTTTTTAATTACGACGGTTCGTCCTTACTCTGGTAAGATTTATAATGCAATTGAGCGAAGAACACTTACTAATTCAAAATACTGCGCGGCGGTTTGCTGCACATCGTCTTACTCCAAAGGCGGAAGACTGGGACCGCAAAGCATATTTCCCCCGTGATGTAATTTCAGAAATGGGAGACCTCGGTTTGTTGGGGATCCTCGTACCAGAGGATTGGGGTGGCGCAAACGCTGACTTTATCTCATATGCAGTCTCTTTAACTGAAATCGCAGGAGGTGATGGGGGTTTATCAACCGTAATGGCCGTTCAAGCAGTGGCGGAAACCTGTATTTTAGCCTACGGAAATGTTGAGCAAAAAAACCGTTTTCTTCCTGATTTAACATCTGGGAGGGCCATAGGGGCGTTTCTGTTAAGTGAGCCCCAGACTGGTTCAGAGGCAAGCGCGATCACATGCAAAGCTCACTTAGATGGGAATCATTACGTATTAAATGGCACGAAGCAATTCATTACTTCAGGGGCAAACGGAAACGTCGCTATCGCATTTGCGGTGACGAATCCGGAGGAGGGAAGTCGAGGAATATCGGCTTTTATAGTTCCAACCGATACGCCGGGTTATAAAGTTGCCAAGGTGGAGCATAAGCTAGGGCAGAAGAGTTCGGATACAGCGCAGATCGTCTTTGATGATTTAAGATTACCGACAGATTTATTACTTGGCGAGGAAGGGCAAGGATATAAAATTGCGCTCTCGAATTTGGAGGGTGGTCGCATTGGTATTGCGGCTCAAGCTGTGGGGTTTGCTGCAGCTGCATATCGTTTTTCTAAAACTTATGCCATGGAACGTGAGACCTTTGGCAAACGAATAATTGATCATCAAGCCATCGGCTTTAAGCTCGCTGAAATGGCGACCCAAGTTGAGGCTGGTCGGCACATGATGTTAAATGCTGCCAATCTTAAAGCTCTTGGGAAGTCGTGCTTAAAAGAGGCATCTATGGCGAAGTTATTCTGTTCGGAAATGGCTGAACGCGTGTGCTCTGATGCTATTCAAGTGCATGGTGGTTATGGCTATCTATCGGATTTTCCCGTCGAGCGGATCTATCGTGACGCTCGTGTTTGCCAAATTTATGAGGGAACGAGTGAAGTTCAAAAGCTACTTATTTGCCGAGCTATTCAGGAGGAAACCTAATGGTAGACTCTGTGCAGTTCTATTTCGATTTTTCGTCACCTTATTCCTATTTCGCGTCGTTTAAAATAAATCAAACTTGTGAGTCACTTGGTTGTCAAGTTGAATGGAAACCAATTTTACTGGGTCCTCTATTTAACATTACTGGATCTGCTCCATTAAATACCATCCCTATGAAAGCGGAGTATTGTGTGAATGATTGGGATAGACTGGCTAGATACATGAATGTGCCATGGGTCTTGCCTAAAATTTTTCCGATTGCTACCCAAGTTGCAGCTAGAACATTTTACTGGCTTCACGAACGGGACCACGAGTTAGCTCTTAAGTTCGCGAAGGAAACTTTCATGACATACTTTGGCCATGGTCAAGATATTTCCTCATCAGAATCTGTTGTGGGTATCGCTGCGTCGCTTGGCGTTTGTGATGTTGAGCTAAGCTTTGCTTTATCGAGTGAAACCGTCAAAGAACGGGTTAAATATGAGGTGCAGGCTGCCCAAGATGTAGGTGTTTTTGGTGCGCCTTATTTTATTGTTAATGGAGAAGGTTTTTGGGGAAGCGATAGGATGTGGATGATCCGTCGATGGATCGAGCGCGACGGGTGGTAATTAGGAAAAGGAACAAGAGATGACAATCGTTTTAAAAAGGGGGATCAAAGAGTTGGTTGCCGCCGCGGAAGCGGAAATTACAACTTTAACAACGGATGATGCCATAAAACGGCATGGTGATAAAAATCTGATTTTTGTTGATATTCGAGATATTCGAGAATTAGAACGGGACGGGGTAATCGAGAATGCCATTCATGCCCCGAGAGGTATGATTGAGTTTTGGTTTGACCCAGAAAGTCCCTACCACCGGGAAGTATTTGGGGATGAGAAAAAGACGTACGTTCTTTACTGCACATCTGCATGGCGATCGGCCCTTGCGACACACGCCTTACAGAGTATGGGGTTTTCCAATGTTGTTCAATTCTCCTCCGGATTGAACGGATGGAAAAAAGCCGGGGGGCCCGTTATTGAATACGAAAAAAAGATATCAAAATGAGTGAACTGTCAACTGCCATTCAACCCCAATCTGACGAATATAAAGCCAATGCGGCAAATATGTATTCACTTGTTGAGGATCTACAGCGAGTGGTCGCTAATATTAAAAAAGGCGGGGGAGAACCGGCACGTACTAAACATATTGCACGCGGAAAGTTACTCCCAAGGGAACGTATTCGTCGTTTGCTCGACCCAGGCTCACCCTTCTTAGAGTTGTCACAATTAGCCGGTTATAATTTATACAAAGATCCAGTTCCCGCAGGAAGTGTGATTACAGGTATTGGACACGTGTGCGGGCAGGAAGTCGTCATTATTGCAAATGATGCTACGGTTAAAGGTGGTACTTACTATCCGATCACAGTAAAAAAACATCTTCGCGCCCAAGAAATAGCACAAGAAAATAATTTACCGTGTATATATTTAGTTGACTCAGGGGGGGCCTTCTTACCTGAGCAAGACGAAGTTTTCCCGGGGCGAGATCATTTTGGACGAATATTTTTTAATCAAGCAACTATGAGTAGCAATGGAATCCCGCAAATTTCTGTTGTCATGGGATCATGTACAGCGGGGGGCGCGTATGTGCCAGCTATGTCTGATGAGAGCATTATTGTTGAGAAACAAGGAACCATTTTCTTAGGTGGTCCTCCCTTAGTTAGGGTAGCAACGGGTGAGATTGTATCAGCTGAGGAATTGGGCGGGGGTGAAGTGCATTCAAGGACGTCAGGCGTCACTGATCATTTAGCCCGTGACGACGACCATGCGTTAGCAATGGCACGCCGGATAATAGACAACCTTAATCGCACTAAGGATATACGAATGAATATTCGTGACTCTGAAGACCCGGCATTCGATCCGGAAGAAATTTATGGTATTGTCCCCATTGATTTAAAAAAATCTTTCGAAATCCGGGAACTCATCGCTCGAATTGTAGATGGATCGCGGTTTGATGAATTTAAAAGACTATACGGCTGGACCTTGGTTTGCGGGTTTGCACGGATCTTTGGATATCCAGTTGGGATTGTTGCGAACAACGGCATTTTATTCTCCGAGTCTGCTCTAAAAGGTGCACATTTTATCGAACTTTGTGCGCAACGTCGTATTCCATTGGTATTCTTGCAAAATATTGCTGGTTTCATGGTAGGTCAAAAATATGAGTCTAGCGGCATTGCAAAAGATGGCGCTAAAATGGTCACGGCGGTTGCGACTGCGGCTGTTCCGAAGTTTACAGTTATTGTAGGCGGTAGCTTCGGTGCTGGGAATTATTCAATGTGCGGGCGATCGTACTCACCTCGGTTTCTGTGGACATGGCCTAACTCGCGAATTTCGGTTATGGGTGGTTTTCAAGCAGCGTCCGTTTTGGCGACCATTCGTCGTGAAAACATAGAAGCTACCGGAAACTCGTGGTCGGTGGATGATGAAAATACATTTAAAAAGCCGATCCTAGATCAATATGAAAACCAAGGTCATCCCTATTATTCTAGTGCCCGTCTTTGGGACGATGGCGTAATTGACCCTAAAGACACACGCATGGTTTTAGGTCTCTCAATATCTGCAGCTTTAAATTCTCCTATTAAGGAAACTAATTTCGGTGTCTTTCGGATGTAGGAGATAAAAATTTGAATTTAAACACTGATATTTCTCAAAACGGATTGGCGACCGTCACCTTAAATCGACCGAAAGTCCATAATGCATTTGACGAGGTATTAATCGAATCTATTCAAGAGACGTTCGAGAACTTGTGTCACAATGCTAATGTCCGAGTGATTGTCTTAATGGCTAATGGGCAGAGCTTTTGTGCAGGGGCTGATCTGAATTGGATGAGACGGATGTCAACTTATACCCATGACGAGAATGTGGCCGACGGACGGGCATTAGCAAAGATGCTAAATACTATCGCAACATGTCCAAAACCGGTTATAGGGCAGATCCAAGGGCCAGCCTATGGTGGAGGAGTAGGTATAGTGGCTGTATGCGATATCGCCGTAGCTGCTGAGAGTGCAATGTTTTCACTCTCGGAAGTTAAATTAGGACTTACACCCGCTACTATTTCCCCTTACGTTATTGGAGCTATGGGTGAGCGACAAGCGCAACGATATTTCATTACGGCTGAGCGGTTTAACGCTGCTACCGCCCTTAAAATGGGGCTTGTGCACAAAGTTGTACCGGACAATACGCTTGAAGAGTCGGTATTTGAATTTGTGATCAAATTACTTAAGAACAGTCCATCCGCTATCGCTGAGTGTAAAAAGTTAATCTCAGCTGTGGCTAATAGGCCAATAGACGATCGTATCCTTGAAGATACGGCGCAACGCATCGCCGAGATTAGAGCTTCATTAGAGGGTAAGGAGGGCATCGCAGCATTTTTAGAAAAACGGAGGCCAAAGTGGAGCTAGAGGTACAGAGAGGGTGATAAAAAAGGTTCTTATCGCAAACAGGGGTGAGATTGCTTGCAGAATAATGCGGACTGCTCATCGTCTGGGGATAGAGACTGTGGCCGTTTATTCTGACGCTGATGCTGATGCAACTCACGTGCAAATGGCTAAGGAGTCTTTTCGTTTAGGACCCGGAAATCCCTCAGAAAGTTACTTGTGTGGTAAAAAAATCATCGAAATTGCACACTTAACGAAGGCAGATGCTGTTCATCCAGGTTATGGATTTCTATCCGAGAACGCAGATTTTGCGGAGGCAGTTGGGGCAGCCGGAGTCATTTTCGTTGGACCTCCTGTAAATGCGATACGGGCGATGGGGGCCAAGGATAAAGCAAAAGCAATTATGGAGAAGGCAGGTATTCCTGTACTTCCCGGTTATTATGGCGATGACCAAAGTGACTTTCACCTTATCAAGACTGCTGAGGAAATTGGCTATCCCATAATATTAAAGGCAGCGTTAGGTGGTGGCGGCAAAGGGATGAGGTTGGTAGAAAGCAGGCTTGATATAGAGAGTGCTAGCGCTGCTGTTAGGCGGGAAGGTGAAGCACTTTTTGGTAATGGACGCTTATTATTAGAGAAGTATCTTCGTAAACCCCGGCATGTTGAAGTTCAAGTGTTTGGGGACTCTCATGGGGAGGTTGTGCACCTTTTTGAGCGTGATTGCTCTCTTCAACGTCGTCATCAAAAAATAATTGAAGAGGCTCCTGCGCCTCATCTAACTGATGAACTTCGCAATAATTTAAGTACGGCTGCCATTAACGCCGCAAAGGCTGTCGATTATCAAAATGCAGGAACAATCGAGTTCTTATTGGACAATGATAACAATTTTTATTTTATGGAAATGAATACCCGTCTTCAAGTTGAGCATTCGGTGACGGAGTTGATAACTGGACTTGATATCGTTGAATGGCAGTTTAGGATTGCAGAGGGTGAAAAACTGCCATTAACCCAAGACGAGATTGAATTATCTGGGCATGCTATTGAAGCTCGTGTATACGCAGAAGATCCCAGCGCAGGGTTCATGCCGTCCTCCGGTATTTTGACCCACTTAGATCTCCCGATTGAAACTGAAAATATCAGGGTCGAATGCGGAGTAAAAATTGGAGAGTATATCTCTCCACATTACGACCCAATGATAGCTAAAATTATTGTATGGGATAAAAATCGTGATGCAGCTTGTCGTCATATGTCTTCTGCACTAATGAATGCTCGGGTGGTTGGGCCAGCGGTCAACGTTGAGTTTATTTCTTACCTTGTCAATTTAAAGTATTTCCGGGAGGGAGAGATCGATACAGGTCTAATCGAGCGGTTAGATTTAAATGAATTTCGCCGACAAATAGAGCCGGCAATCGATTCATTGATTGCCACTGCCGTTTACGCTTTAAGGGCACGTGCGGCTAATTCCTTAATCATGGCTAATCGGCGTGGGGATCCCAACTCCCCGTGGACCAATTCGGAGTGCTGGCGGATAAATGGTACCTCTTATCAACATGTTAAACTATTTTGGTTAAATGGATCGATTGATGTTAAAGCGCAACAGGAAAAAAATTGTTATGTTTTTTTTATCGACAGCGATGGGGAAATATTTGAACATCATGTAACTGTTTTTCCAGACCAAACAGAGAAAATAGTGCTAGAAATTAATGGTCGGATATTCCACTTCCACGTTTTTAAACATAACGACGACATTGTAGTTTTTAGCAAAAATAAAGTTAATAAGATCCAATTAAACGATAAGTTCATGAGAAATATTCTAATGGAGTCTGCTAAACCGATATTTGCAGCTCCGATGCCGGGTCGTATAGTTGAAATAAAGGTAAAAGCAAATGAACTAGTATCGGCGGGCCAAACGATGATTATATTGGAATCCATGAAGATGGAGCATGCGATTAAGGCTCCAGAGGATGGAGAGATTGTTGGGGTAAATTGTAAAATTGGAGATCAGGTAGCAGAGGGTTTAGATTTACTGAGTTTTAAAAGAACAAACGTGACAGAATGAAATATCCAAATAAAGTGAAGATTGTGGATGTTGGGCCGAGGGACGGACTGCAGAATGAAGTAGTAAATATCTCAACAGAAACCAAAGTCGAACTGATTGACCGCCTTGGTGATGCCGGCGTTAAAAACATTGAAGCTGCTGCATTTGTCTCTCCTAAATGGATTCCTCAAATGGCAGACTCGCATGATGTGATGGCAAAAATTAACCGACGCGATAATATTGTTTACTCGGTTCTTACCCCGAATATGTATGGTTATGAGGCTGCGATGGCGGCAAAAGCTGATGAGATTGCCATATTTGGTGCGGCATCAGAGACATTCTCAAGAAAAAATATTAATTGCTCAATTTCTGAGAGCATGTTGCGCTTTAAGCCAGTATGCGCAGCGGCAAAAAAAGCGGGTGTTCCTGTACGAGGATATATCTCATGTGTTTTGGGTTGCCCGTACGAAGGGGGTATTGCACCAGAATTAGTCGGCTCCGTAGCGAGAGAGCTTAAGGCTATGGGATGTCATGAGATTTCATTAGGTGACACCGTCGGAAAGGGGACTCCACGAAAAGCTCAGTCAGTGATTGAAGCCGTTGCTAAACATATACCAATAGAGAATATTGCGGTTCATTTTCACGATACATATGGTCAGGCATTAGCCAATATTCTTGCAGTAATGGAACAAGGAGTGGCAGTTATTGACACAGCAGTCTCGGGACTCGGTGGTTGTCCGTATGCGAGCGGTGCATCAGGTAATGTCGCCAGTGAGGATGTAATTTATATGCTTAATGGTCTCGATATCGAGACGGGTATCAACCTTGAGCAACTAGTCGAAACAGGTATATTTATTGCCAAATCAATGGGACAGCCCTCAAATGCAAAAGTGACGCGAGCCTTATCCGGGGGCTCAAAGTGGGTTTGAATTTAATTAAGGTGGCTGTGGGTATCGAGAATATTCAACATTTAAGTGAAAGACAGCTTACTCGTATTAACTCAGCCAAAGCGCGAGGGGATGTCTCAAGGCTAAGTGTTATCACAAGAAATATGCCTATCCGCCACAAAGAGATTCTAAATGGTGGTTCCCTGTACTGGGTAATTAAAGGTTCTGTTCAAGTGCGGCAGAAAATTATTGGTATAGAAAAATATAGACGGGAGACAGGTCAATTAGCTTGTTTAATCATTTTAGACCTTAACCATGTGCGTACTGAGCAGCTACCGTTTCGCGCCTTTCAAGGGTGGCGTTATTTACCAGAAGACAAAATTCCACAAGATTTAAATGCTAAGGGGATAGAGGACACTCAACTTCCGCATCAAATGGCTGCAGACTTGAAGGCATTAGGGTTATTATGACAACTACTGAATTAGAGTTACATTTGCTTCCATTTAACATAACATTTAAGTTACAGAAATTATGTTTTTTCGCGGTCTTGATGCGTTAAACTTAAGGATACTTAATGAACAATACTAAAGCTTCTAAGCCCCAATTTTGGTGAAGGCACATGAGCGAAATTGATGCCGAAAAGATGGATTCAACCCTTAACATCCAAGAAAAAGTAAACACGGGTAATAAGGGGGAGGGCGAAGGGTCAACAGCTAAAAACGTAAATGACATCGTTATTGACTTGCCTGAGGAATTTTTGGATTCTTTTCAAAAAAACATGGAACTAATAGACGCTGCCTTTAAAGTTCTCGTATCATCTGTTGATGACCAATTTGAACAGTTAGATGGCGTGTTTCAAGTTGCAAATAACATAAAGAAACAAGGCGAAGGTTATAACTTTGATTTAGTGGCTAAAATTAGTGATCAGTTATGCCGGTTACTTGAAAAATTAAATTCTTGCGGTGACTTAGAGATTAGAGCGATACGAGTTTATATAGACTCAATGAAGGTAGTCTTTTCTCAACAAGTTGAAGGTAAAGGAACTGAAGCTAGCAATAAAATCATTGCTGAATTAGAAAAAGTATTCGAAAAAGTGATGTCTAAGTCATCCTAGATAGCTTACTCAAAAGGTAAAGATTTATTGAGAAACCAAAACTTGTTTCAACCAACTTGCGCGAGTGGACAGTTCTCTAATTTCTTGATCAAGCCAAGCTAAAAGGTAACCTGATACGTCAGCATGGTGCTCACGAAGATCTTCAAACCGCGCTAGCTCCACCTCAACAGTATCGAGTAAAACTTCGATTTGAACAGCTCGTTCATTGCCGTTAAGCAAATGCAAAAATCGGAATTTCAAGGAGATGATTAATTTATTTAAGTCTGTGGCACCTGGACGAATCTGGGCTTTGAGTAATACATGCAGTTCTCTCAAGCCTCTCTCGGAGAGAGATAAACATGTTTCACCATTTTTGTCAGTTGTGAGCACCAAACCTTCATACTTTAAAAGCTCGATAGATGAACCCAACACATCCAATGAAGGACCCTGGATCCGGTCAATAAAGTACCGGATAGAAGCAGCAAGCTCAGAGTATGGAAGATCAGCTTGATCGGCGAGTGTGCCAAGGGCGCATAACCGGGCAACTTCTTTTGGGGTAAGTGTGTTATCTGCGTACATCTTTACACTATATAAAAATTTATCTCCAACGACCACTATTTATTATACAGTACAGTACCTTAACACAATAACCTATTGTTCTCGCCCTTATGGATTATTCGCTGAGGTTCAAAAAAATTTTTATGACTTCTCAGACCCCAATGAGAGCAAGCCTATCAAGTATTGTAAGACGCGCAACATCTAAACTGAATAATTGAGACAACATTTAATATGTAATTACAATTGAGGTATCGGGAGGAGAATTCGCGATCTTCTCTTAACGGTTCTAAAAACTTTGAGCTCGGGCGGGCGACCGTCTGGAATTTTAGTAAAGTGGTCTGAGTCCGCTCCCGCTATTGATAATTGTATCCGATGATCTTTTTTAAAAACATAGCTCGTCGGAAAGAGCTCAAAAGCTACGAAGGTTGGCTTGTCAGGTTTAATTAATTTGGCATCCTTGCGATTGAAACTGTGGACAGGTCCGGTAGCGGGAATATTTGATGGTTGTTGACCGGAAGCTCGATGTATTGCCCGAAAGACGCCCTCAGTTACGTAAATTGCGGTTCCCTCTGGTGTGATGTCAGAAATGTAAACAAAAAAACAACAATCCCTCTCTGATGCGCTAAAATGTATTTCCACCGATGGATGCCCTGTCACCTCAGTTTGTTCTACGAGAGGAGTACTCGTGTAATTTAACATTAATTCGTTGCGACCATCCCAGTCATCATAATAGGTTTCTACATTTTCCAAATAGAGACGGTCGTAGCGTGTATGGTGGCCTGTGCCACAGGCGTAATCAATTTTATATGTATCTACTCCTGTGGTTAAAGTTGAAGGATTATGAGCGAGGCTCCTATTTTCGCTCATATATAGGCATAGTTCATCACTATCTGGCGGCCAATGATCACTTGACCGCCACTCCTCAGCGCCCATCGTGTAGTAATGAACTGATTTTTCTTTATCAATAGCGTTATTTATACCAAGAAGATGTTTGTCAAAGAACCTCAGAATAGCGGCCCCGAGAATTAATTGTTGATTATCTAGATTGGGACGCCAAGGGCTGACATGCGCGCGCGCACCATGATCCCATGGACCTAGAACCAAACATGATTCCGGATTCCTAAGCCATAGATATCGTTGAATAGTACCAGTTGAGTAGCCTCCACCATCCATCCACCCTGAAACTGTAAAATACGGCGTTGAGGCATCAGCATCACGGTTTGCATAATGATATGGACTAATACTTGCCCCGGTATACTCAGGGTTATCACTCAACCCATCATCACGAAACCGCAACTGTTGTGCAAAATCCTGCATATCAAAATTTGCTTTATGTTCATATAAAGCCTTTTGAAGCATTTCGCCAGATGGGTCACTATCGACGGGTGCAGGTCCGTTTAAATCATTATCTTTGAAATAAGCATAGGACGGTATGAGTTCTCGTTTATTTTGGTCTAGAGACTCAGCTAATGTTCCATAGTTTTTTGTGACACAAGTTAAAAGAATCCCCCCTGGATAAAGATGATTGCCCCAAGTATCCCAAACAGCAAACAGAGGTGCGACAGCTTTAACGGCAGAGTGGTTCATCGAGGCTAAAAAATCTGATGCCGCACCTGGATACGAGATGCCAGTAGCACCAATCCTTCCAGAGCACCATGGTTGTTGGTTAACCCATTCAACAACATCATAATGATCAAGTCGCTCAACGGGCGAACGGAATCCATCGCGACACCCAAAACTTGCCCCAGAGCCCCTGATGTCTACTGCAACTAAAGCGTAACCGCGAGGCAAAAATATATCTCGATAAAATGCAATGGTCGGAGCGGCATCAATGTCGCTGCGATGATCATCGCTAAGCGCAAATCTGCGATAATATGGTGTCAATACGACTATTGTTGGAAATACTGAATCCTCCTCAGCTGGTCGGGGCAAGTGGACATCAACCGCGAGTTTAGTGCCATCTCGAACGGAGACATATTGTGAGGTAATTTGCTCAGTCTTAAATACTTTATGCCTTTGTTTTAAATACTCGGATGGTGAGACAAACCATCCGTTAGATGAAGGATAACTAACCATGAACTTAACCCTTTTTTAGTTTTAAAACACTCGGCTAAACTTCTTCGCTGCAGTGCTTTTAGCTTAACCTTATGTTTTGCCTACGTTTTGTTAGGTAATCTAATCATCGATTTCATGGATAAGTTTATACAAGTCCGTTTATAAACGCGCGAATACCACATGAGATCTGTGGTTAATAATAAAATTTAATCAAAACAAGTATGAAATAAGTGAAATTTTGCAATAAGCTCATATTATTTAACGGGGTAGCCTCATTTTAATATCGTGTCATCTTGGTTTGCAAACGACCAAACGCAGTCACCTGTTATAGGGAGATTATTTAAATTAAAAATTTGTATAAGTGTTATTCTCGATGAGGCTCGCAAACTATAATTAGGATGGCCTTTAAGCTCTCCTATTACCGATCAATATTCCAATGCTCTACCCATAGCGTAGTTGGAAATTGATGGCCGGTTGGTTGAATACCTTTAAGCCATTTGGGAAGAATAAACGAATTTGCACGGAAATATAGAGGAAGAATTGGGAGCTCAGTTGCATAAATAACTTGTAGTTTACGCCATAAATCACGTCGTTTTTTGCGATTTAACTCGGTTTCAATACTTTCAAGAATTTTATCCATTTCGGAGTTCCGAAAGCCAGTATAATTCTGTCCCGCAAAATTATTTTTGTCTGTCGGAATGTGTTTCGAATGAAGTATGGTTCTTGGTACGCTCTCGGGTGAACTAATCCACGCATACATCGCTAATCCCGTAAATCTTCTCTCTGTCAACGTGCGTCCGAAAAAAACACGTGCTGGTTCATTACGAATTTTTACGTCAATGCCAACGGCTTTCCATTGGCTTTGTAGGACCTGTTCAACCTGCTCACGCGAGCGGTTTCCTGCCGTGGTCATAAACTCTAACCGGAGCGATTGACCTTGTTTATTATAACGCTGCCCTGAAGAACCTAGTTTCCATCCCGCTTGTTCTAAAAGGTTTTCAGCATATGTGGGATTATACCGGTAGCGTGGAATATCTTCTGCATAGATCCAATCAAGTGGATTAACATTAGTATCTGCGACGGGCTGTTTTCCCCCAAACAGTTGCTCGGTTAAAACCTTGCGATCAATAGCGTAAATTAATGCATGTCGAACTCTGCGATCTGCTAGAAATTTATTGTTTAAATTCATATCTATGTGTTCATAAATGAGGCCCGATTTGTACAAAACGTTGAACTTGTCCCCGTGACGTTTTTCAAACGCTAACGCTTGATCAATCGTAAAACCTAATTCACCCGCAATCATGTCAATACTTCCGGAAAGAAGATTGAGTTCAAGTGCCGCTGTATTCTCTATTACCTTGATAATAATTTTTTTAAATTTTGGTTTTGAACCATACCACGTTGGATTAGGCGCAAGAACGACATGCGAACCAGACTCAACCTCAATCAGGCGGTATGGTCCAAAACCTAAGCCAGGGTTTGCGGGGTTAGAATCAAAATCCGTTCGTTCCTTATATTCTCTTGGTTCTTCAAAATTTTTAGACTCGATATGTGCAGGGAGTAACTCAAATCCACTCAATGAATTATAATCAAAATTCAGTTTATCAAAATGCAGTGTGAATGTCTTGGTGTTGATTTTATCTATTCTATAGAGACTCCGATACAGCTCCATATTCGCGACACCGGTCTCTGGATTTTTTCCAACTTTCCATGTAAAAATTACATCGTCTGAGGAGACGGGTATTCCGTCACCCCAAGTGGCTTTTGGATGAATTGAAAATGTAATTGCAATACCTTGTTTTCCATCCGGCGTTATCTCCGTTTTAGCTAAACCATTTTTGAGTGTTGGAAGAGTCGTGCACAGCATACAGATTAATTGCCAATTTGCATCGTAAGCTGTAAGTGGCCTTCTGGTTAGACCTAAAATGTAACTTTTTGCTAACATTGAGTCGATGTTAGGATGGAACGACGATGGGAACTGGGTTATCCCAATAGTCAGGCGTTCATGATTGAGCCCGTAGGCGAGTTCGGCAGTGCCAACACATAATTTTAGGAATACAATAAGTAACCCAAGCTTTTTTAGTTGAGATATAACCCACTTTCTATTCGGTGACCGCTTCTTCCGTGACACGTCACTAGTATTCGGTAAATGTGAAATTAATGTAAGTAAATGTGAAATCAATGTAGGTAAATATCTCATTTTAAACATAATTTATATTGAGACTGATTTAATTTAGTAAAATTTTAAAAATTTGGTTAGCCATTATTTTTACTGAAACCCTGTCAAGTCATCACTCATTCTTTTTTACCTTTCAGCCAACTGAAAATCTCATCTAGTTTGTCGTTGGTTCATAAACCACAATTGAAAAACCTATCACATCAATAATTTGGAGTTAACTGGTTAACATCAACATAAGAGTTTCACATACGGGTTTACGAGCCTCGTCCACCTCGCGCCTTTGACCAACCAGTTGGGTCCATTAAAAATTCGCGTACCTCCTTTATGGAATTTTTTGAAAAATATTGATCCTCTTCGGCTACTTTGAGAACGTCTTGCCAACTGCATAGATAATGAAGATTTACTCCAATTTCTTCGATAGCATTTAAAGCATTGGGAAATACTCCATAAAAAAAAAACTACAAAAATATCGCTTATTTCAGCACCAGCATCACGTAAAGCCCTGACAAAGTTTATCTTAGATCCTCCATCAGTTGCTAGATCCTCTATTAAAATAACTCGTTGGCCCTCTCTTAAAGCTCCTTCAATTTGTGCGTTTCTTCCAAAGCCTTTGGGTTTTTTCCGAACGTAAAGCATAGGCTTATTTGTAGCTTCTGCTATCCATGCAGCATACGGTATACCAGCTGTCTCCCCACCGGCTACTAAGTCAGTAACATCGAGATTTCCCTCTCGACGGAGCAATTCCACAGCTAATTTAATTATACGACGCCGGGCCTCTGGAAAAGAAATTACCCATCGACAATCGATGTAGACGGGACTCACCCATCCTGCAGTGAGTGTATAGGGATTTTTTGGTCGAAAATTTACAGCTTTGATATCTAATAACCATCTCGCGCTCTCAAGAGACGTCGGGGCGTATTGTATCATGATACTCCTGTGGTCCAAAAAACTTAAATATTATCCCAGATCTAAAAGACTCTCGGTTAATTATATTGCATAATGAAAATATGAAAATGAAGATAATTTTTTAAATGTTAAAGTATTAACTACATCTCCTTATTTATTATTTGATGAAGAGTTTGGAATCAATTTAGACGTTTTATTGACGCTAGTCAGCGTGGTTATATTGAAAAAATGGATAAGAAAAAAAATCGGGAAAATCGCCGAACATTTAATAAAATTCGGGCCGAGAAGTTTTCATCGTGTATGAATTACGCTCGTAAGTCTGTAAAAAAGGGGGACTTAAAAGCCGCAGAACTGGCATGCCGAGACGCTAGCGCTATCGACCCGCTCAACGCAAAAGCTTTTCATCTTTTAGCTCATATTGCTTGCAGCCAAAATCATTTGCAAAATGCGGGAGACTATATTCTAGAAGCAGTTAAACGAGACGATACTAATATAGAGATATATGCCGACTGCGGCGCAATTATGAATATGTTAGGGCGTGCTCCAGAGGCTGAAGCAGCATGTCGCCATGTTATAAATTATTCTCCCGGTCACGCCGACGCATGGAATAATCTGTGTGTAGCGCTGGAACATCAAAGGCGATTGGATGAGGCCCTTGATGCTTGCAATACAGCCCTTCTACTTCGTGAGGGGTTTGTAGATGCGCTTATTAATAAAGGAAGTATATCGGTCAAATCAGGAAATTTGATTGTGGGTATTGAAGCACTCTCATCAGCAGTAGAACTGGCGCCCCGGAACCCTGTCGCGCGTGTTAACCTTGCAACCGCTCTAAAACATGCACGTGAATATGATCTGGCACTGGAGCACGCTAATATGGCAATTCAAATACGGATTGACCATCCCGAGGGATATGCCGTATTGGGGGATAGCCTAGCGGCAAGCGGTCAATTCTCAAAAGCTTTGGAGGCGTATAACAGCGCGCTATTTTTAGAACCAAATCTTATAGCGGTTAGGCTTAACAAAGCGGCGGTCCTGTATAAGCTTGATCGCTTATCAGACGCAGCTTCAGAATATTCAAGCGTACTCAACGATTTTGGGGAAAATGCCGATGCTATGGCCGGCTTGGGCGTTATTAGTTTGGCTGCAGGAGAATTAGGAGAGGCAGAAAAACATTTTCGACGAACTGTTACGATCGACCCAAGTCACGGTGAGGCGTGGTCCGCCCTTGCGGGAGCACCCCAATCATCATTATCTCGTGAAGATATGAGAGCATTATCAACTCTGGCGAATAATGGAAAAGCGGGTATCGAGAGGCAAATTGCAGCCCATTTTGCACTTGCAGATACATTTGACCGTCGTAGCGATTTTCCTGCGGCTTTTCATTACTACAAGGCCGGCAATGAAATTCGAAGGGCTAATAAGGCAGCTCAAGATCAGCGCTTTAATTTGGCACTTTGGGAGAAAAACATTACAGAAATTATCTTACGAAATAAGAGTAGTAGCGGAAAAGTAACAGAGAAATCGCTGAGCAATCGACCAGTTTTTCTTGTCGGTATGCCGCGCTCAGGAACGACATTGATCGAGCAGATTTTAGCTTCTCACCCGTTAGTTTGCGGAATAGGGGAGGCTCAAAGTATGATACAAGGGCAAAGTTCATATAATGCTGTTCCTCAAGTTGACGTAATTTTAAAATATATGATCGACCATGCTCCAAAGGCTGAGAGGGTCATTGATAAAACACCTTTCCACTTTCTCGATATTGGTTTGATACGAAGCATATTTCCGCGGGCTTATATCATTCATTGTCGTCGAGATGTTATCTCGGTAGGGCTTTCATGCTATATGCAAAACTTTGTTGATGATCATTTGTGGTCCTGTGACTTAACTGAAATTGGTGGATATATAAATGGTTATAACCGATTAATGAATCATTGGCGTGAGTTACTCGGCAGCTCAATAATAGAAGTAGAATATGAGTGCCTTGTTAAGAACCCTGAGTCTCAAATTCGTCATTTGATACATTCCATAGAATTAGATTGGAATGACTCGTGTCTGGAGTTTCATGAAACGAAACGCATCGTAAAATCTGCGTCGAACTGGGGTGTAAGACAACCGATATATGCTAATGCGCTTGACCGGGTCAAACACTACGAGAAGTTTTTAGACCCTTTAATTGAAAATCTAAGGTTTGTTGAATAGTTGATGCGAGCCAGTCATCACCTTTAAATTGAGCAAATACATTTAAGCAACGAATCACTGTGAATGTACGACTTATCATGTTGCAGCTCACTATATCTGAGCTATTAAAAAAAGCATTCTCTGAATGAGTATTTTAGCAGATAAAAGATATACGGACTCTGAACATAAGGTTAGAATAAGACTATGACTATGACTATGAATATAACTATGAGGTTTTTGCAGTTGATCAATTTTAACCACCTTGCTCCAATCAATTAATTATGACGAGATCCAGAGGCATATGGGTTTTGGCAGATGAGCGGCAGGGTAATCGCTCACAAGTTATAGGCGTAGCGAAAGCACTTAAACAACCGTTTTTAATAAAAGAAATCCGTTATAATTGGTTGGCCTGTATACCAAATATTTTATTGGGTGCGAGTTTTGCAAGTGCAACCCGCGAGACTCGATTAATTTTACCTCCCCCATGGCCAAGATTAGTGATTTCCGCTGGACGTCGAACCGGACCAATAGCTCGTGCAATTAAGCGGAAATCAGGTGGCTCAGTTCGTTTAATTCAAATCATGAACCCCGGAAGCGGTGCGGAGGAATTTGATTTGATTGCGTTACCCACCCACGATCTGCCTACTCATGGCAAAAATACGATGTCGATAGTCGGGGCTCCAAATGAGTTGAATGAGCAAGAATTGCTCTGCGCTTACGATTATTGGCACGATAAGCTATGCAATTTGACTAAGCCGAGAATTGCGTTGGTAGTTGGGGGCTCGACCCGGCGGCGAGTTTTTTCAGACCGTATGGCACGTGAGCTTGGTGAACAAGTTGCAAATATGGCTCGCTCATTAGGCGGCACCGTTATGTTGACAACAAGTCGGCGAACAGGAGGTGCGGCAACAGAGTTGATTAATGCATTGGACTGTCCAAAAAGAGTTTTCCTCTGGGGTGACTATAAGGAGAACCCATATAAAGGATTTTTGGCGTTAGCAGATATGATCATAGTTACTGGGGATTCAGTTTCATTGTGTTCTGAGGCGTGTTCAACCCCAGCGCCTGTGTATATTTACGCGCCAGAGGGGCTTATTTCTCCCAAGCACAAGCGATTTTTAGATCAACTTATTCAGAATGGACATGCCCGTATATTCTGTGGACAATTCGACTCTGCTTTTTGCCTAAGGTTAAACACCGCTGCAAAAATTGCGTCTGAAATTGAACGCCGATTCTTTTGAGGTCACGATGTTTTTTTGTACTCTTTAACCTCTTGATTTTGCTCTCCTAGTCCCTCTATCCCTAATCGCATGAGATCTCCAGGTTTAAGAAAAATTGGAGGATTAAAGCCCAAACCAACACCTGGTGGCGTTCCTGTAGCTATAACATCACCGGGCATTAATGTCATATAATGACTCACATAGCTAACTAAATGCCCAATACCGAATGCCATGGTTCGAGTATTCCCGTCCTGGAACCTCTCACCATTAACATCGAGCCAAATATGTAAATCTTGCGGATTTGTTATATCCTCAGGTGTCACCAACCACGGACCAAGCGGTGCAGAAGTGTCAAAACTTTTGCCTTTTACCCACTGCCCACTACCCTCAAGTTGAAAGGCGCGTTCAGAAACGTCATTAAATACCGCATATCCAGCAATAAATGAGGATGCTTCCATCTGCTCAACATACTGAGCCTTGCGGCCAATTATTACGGCTAACTCAACCTCCCAATCCACTTTCGTTGACCCTTTAGGTAATATAACAGGATCGTTGGGCCCATTAATAGCCGTAATAGCTTTAGAGAATAGAACTGGTTCATCCGGAAGTTCCATTCCAGTCTCAGCAGCGTGATCTGCATAATTTAATCCAATCGCGATGATTTTACCTATTCCTGCTACCGGAGGACCCAGCCGGACAGTTCCCTCAACGATTGGCAGTGTATCTGTATTTAAATTAGCAAATGCCGAGAGACGGTCAGGATCTAAGTTGGAGCCGCTTAGATCATTTAATTTATCTGAAAGATCACGAATACGACCATTGTTATCTAAAAGTGCTGGTTTTTCTTGACCCTTAGGGCCGTACCTTAAGAGTTTCATAAATGATTAACTTTCAATTTGTCTGTCGATTAATTAAAAAGAGGAATGAGATGAAGTGCGTCAATAATAGTGTTACCTTCATTGACACAAAAATAATTGTTTGCACAAGCTCTGGCATTCTCGCGTTGGTGAGAGCACGACCCATGGCCACTAGCAACAAGCAGGCCGCCCTGAATACCTGCAGATTTTCCGGCTCTAATATCATTAGCATGATCACCAATAATCCAAGAACGTGTATAGTCGATTGAGAATAATTTCCCAGCTCTAAGCAACATTCCCGGAGCCGGTTTCCGATCTGGATGATTTACATTATTCCATGGCGGATTGGCCTCCACATGAAAAGGACATGCCAGTACAGCATTTACGTAAGCCCCACCATCACTGAGATCATTTAGCATTTTTTCCTGTACAGCTGAAAACTCTTGCCATCCAAAAATTCCGCGCCCAATGCCACTTTGATTAGTTACAATAACTACTGGTAATCCAAGCAAATTGGCGCGACGGATAGTCTCGACAGAACCCGGTATTAGTACTGTGTCCTGAACTTTGTGCAAGTACCCAACATCATCTACTATTACGCCATCTCGATCTAAAAACAAAGTTGGATGTACGAGCGTACCGATGGGTTGTTTTAATAATTGAACCCACACCCCATCTTCACCAACCGTATCGCCATAAGTGACATCTAATCGCAAGGTTTTTCCTTTTAGAAGGATAATAAAAAAACAAATCTATTTTGCGTATAAGAGTACCTTAAAATGTTTGTAAAAAAAGTTTTTAAGGGAGTCCCGTAAAAATATCTGTGTTTTTGGATAAGATTTCATAATTTTAATAGTTAAGCTGGGAGTGTAACCGAAAACGAAAATTGAGACGGTTGTGTAAAAATATTAATTACAATAATTTTTCGAATTGGATTTTTATTTAGACGATAAGGAAGATGACTGTTGAAAAAAGTTTTTTTAAAAAAATTTAATTTTGCATACGCGATTTGAGTAACGGTAGTCACTTCAATATAGGTAATGACTAACTTTAATGTAAAATAAATTAAGTTTTATCATCGGGAAACACTGAATGGACCTGATAGGTTTAGCCCAACAACCCCAACGATAATCAACGAAATTGATCCGATCTTTAAGGCTGAAAAAGGCTCATTGTAAAAAGATATGCCGACAACAGTAATAAGGGCCGTCCCAACGCCAGCCCATATCGCGTATGCGACCCCTAACTCAATCTCCTTTAGTGATAGACCTAGTAAGATAAAGCTAGCAGCATACGCAAAAATTACCGTTAGGCTCGCGTTTACGTGAGAGAATCCATTGGACGCCTTAAGAGCGATAGTGCCAATAACTTCAGTAATAATAGCAGCTGCAAGCCAGACCCATGCCATGGTGTTTCCTTTTTTGAATAATTTGCAATCCTAAAAATACATCCAGTAAGAAGTGCAATAACGTTTTTGCGTATCCATACTCTTGTTTTGCGCCCACACTCTTCTGACTTGGTTAACATTTTTTAAATGGTGTATCCAAACAACAAACGGGTTTGCTTTTTGGACGATGGATAATATTCCTTCAATTATGGATTATCACCAAAAATCGACTCATGCTGCCATCTGGAATTATAATCTATTTTCTAATGTCAGCAGCTTCTCGTAGTCTGATTAAATTTTAATGATAGTATCTCTTTAGCTGTGTTTTTTATTTATGAACTTTGAGAATTAAGTCAGCCGCTTTTTCCGCAATCATAATAATCGGAGCATTAGTATTTCCTGAGACAAGCCTTGGCATAATCGATCCGTCAACTATTCTCAGTTTTTCCATACCCTTAATTCTGAGCTGATCATCGACAACAGACACCATGTCATTCCCCATTTTACAGGTACCGACTGGGTGGTAGAGCGTTGAACCTGTGCTTCGTGCGTAATCCAATAGTTCGTCATCTGATTGGCACCTAGGACCCGGAGTAACCTCTCTCTCCCGATATCGTGTCATTGCCGCGGTATTGAGGAGATCACGGGCAATTCGCATGCCTCTTAAATGAATTTGGCAATCAAGGTCTGTAGTTAAAAAATTTTGTCTTATAGCCGGCGCTGAAAAGGGGTTTGGGGATTTAATATGAACGGATCCTCTGCTCTCTGGCCGAAGTTGACATGGACCAATAGTAAGTCCCGGAAACCTGTCGAAAACCCGTTTCTTTGGATTTTCAAAACTTGCATTAACGATATGATATTGGATGTCAGGGGTCTCAAGTTCAGGTGCACTTTTTACAAAACCACACAAAACTCCAGGCGGTAACGTGAGCGCTCCACGCGAGAACAACAAATAATTTATTGCTTCGACCGCACCATTAATTCCACGCGTTTTTTGATTTAAACTCGAGGCATTCTTGATCTCCCATACCAAGCGACTGATGTAATGGTCCTGTAAATTTTCCCCGACACCAGGTAATTCATGAATGACATTTATTCCTTGCGCTTTGATTATCTCCGGTCGTCCAACGCCAGAAAGTTCGAGAAGTTGCGGTGACTGAATGGATCCCGCGCAAAGTATGACCTCATGATCGGCATAACATCTCTGAAGTCGATCGTGAATCTTGAACTCAACCCCATCAACTTGTTTATTGTTAATGATTAGATGCGTGACTTGTGCTTTGGTTTGAACATGAAGATTTGACCTATTTCGTGCGGGATCCAAATAGGCAGTTTTAGAACTCTCGCGTCGACCAATTTTTTGGGTTACTTGATAATAACTAAAACCTTCTTGGTTTTCTCCGTTGTAGTCCTGATTCTTGGGGTAACCAGCCTCCTCAGCAGCTTCCATTAGGCTGTCTAAAATAGGAAAAGTCTCGGTAATATTTGCAACATTTACTGGCCCATTTTTTCCTCGCAAATAATCAGTGTTAGAATCACGGCTCTCCATTTTTTTAAAATATGGCAATAAATCTTTGAACGACCATCCACGATTCCCAAGTTGAGCCCAGCCATCATAATCTCGTGCTTGTCCTCGAACATACAGCATACCATTTATAGCAGAGGACCCCCCCAATGCCTTCCCCCGCGGGATTGGTATTATTCGGTTATCAAGGCCATGCTCAGGTTCGGTTTCAAACAACCAGTTTAAATTGGGATCCACCATCGTTCGAAGGTACCCAGCGGGCAAATCAACCAAAAAGTTTTGACCCATGCCCCCAGCCTCAAGAAGTAAAACTTTATTTTTTTTATCAGCGGTCAATCGATTTGCCAATGTGCAACCCGCAGAGCCCGCGCCTACTATGATATAATCGTAATTAGTTTCGTGACGCGCCATATCGAAATCCTTATCATAAAGCGTTGTTAGCAGTATTCATTAGACGGGAATACACCGGTTCTGACTGATCGCATATATAGGTCACTGCACAAGTCAAATGATGTGACGTATAGTATGATTATTATAGTCATTTAATGATTTACCAAAGCCAAATTAGTAAGCGACTTCGTCGGATTCGATTTTTCTTATTTACTTTTTCTGGAATACTGCCCTCTGTAAACTTCATTGATTTGTCGGAACGTCATCCTCATGTTAGCCTCACCCGATTAAATTTATTAAATAGTTGAATCTTTATGCCTAAACAAAAAACAATGGCCCAAGCAACAACACAATTGGCAAAAATCCGTTTGTTATCCTTAGATGTTGATGGAGTATTAACTGATGGAGGAATTTATTATTCGGATAAAGGTATAACTTTTCGTAAATTTAATGCTCAGGATGGGATGGGACTGGTAAGACTGCAAAAGATTGGCATTGGGATTATTATTATTTCCGCAGGCGCTCCAGGAGCCATAGAACATCGCGCAAAGCGCTTGGGGATTCAAAACGTGTTCACCAACGTCCTTGACAAGAAAAAGTTACTCTCCAATCACGTGAAGTCTCTGGGTGGTTCTTTAAGCGAAGTTGCTCACATGGGTGACGATGTTAATGACCTTCCCGTTATGGCTGCAGTTGGAACGAGTATCGCACCCGCAAATGCTGTATTAGAAGTCATAAACGCTGCAGATATTGTTACTAATAAAAAAGGTGGGAACGGGGCCGTTCGCGAACTCTGTGACGCAATTTATTTTGCACAAAGACATGAAGGGTGACAGAGAGTTCCTACTTGTTAATTGGTTACATCAAAGACTAAATTTTTAAATATAGTCGTAATACATAGAATGATATTTGTAACACTGACCTGACACGTCCAACCGTATTTCAGCTCATTAATTTGAAGATGCATAAAATTCAAAACCATTTTTGCACCACTTTTGGCTTGTCCTCAAAGTTTTAATTGCACAACTAAGGCATGGGTAGAGGTTATCAGAGACCAAAGTCAATCAAGATTAAGAAAGTTGTTTTTCCGGGCATATTTCTATAAACAAATATTGTATGTCTATACGTAGTTGTAGTTTGTATGGGGTTTTTGTCACTCTATTGCTCGGTCAAGCAGGGTGCGGTGGACAGCCTTACGTACATTACGTTGATGAATTTAACAGGGAGTCAGAATACTACCTCAAAGGGATAACTGAGAAAAACCGAGCTGAAATCTGTTACGCGCCTCGGAAAACAAACGCGCTTCGAATCGAAAATCTTGCAGCAGATGAATGTCGTAAATTTGGAAAAATCGCCGAATTCTATAAAACTTCCTATAATTCATGTCCTCTAAATACGCCTGTTGCGGCAGTATATAAATGCGTTAGACAAGCTAGAAAATGATAATGAGAAGGATAACCCACTAAATTTAAGAGTTGTTGTGTTCGATTATTCAGGGAAGTTTTACAGTGAAACCAGCGCATTTTCTAATTGTTATTGTTATTGCGATAATATCTTCGATGAGTGGTTGTGCGAAGCCTATCGATAAAATGCGAACAGCTAATATTGTTGAAATTGCTGGAACATTAGGTGGAGCGGCTCTTGGAGGATATGTTGGTTCACAATTCGGGGGCGGAGTAGCCAAAACAGCCTTCACGACGATTGGTATAATATCTGGAGGAGGTTCCGGTTACGCGGGAGCGCGCTTGTTGTCCTCTAGGGATGTAGTGCTCCACAACAAGGCCACTAAAAGCGCCTTGGCAGAGACTGGATCACGGGGGATCCATAGATGGAATAATCCGAAATCTGGGTTAAGCGGTATCGTACGTACCGTGTCTCGTTTTACAAGACGAGATGGGATACCATGCGCTAAATATCGTTCATCTATAGTTTTTGCAGATAGAGTTAGTTCAGTGTCGGGTGGTGCTTGTCAATTGGCTGATGGCCAATGGCTCGCATTGAATAACGATTTCCACTGAGAGGCTGATTCCGATCGATTTACCGGGTTATATTCGTCTGGCGATCTATGTCCCAATTGCTATAATGTTTTGCTATGTTGCCGTCGTGGCGGTTATGTACCTGTTTCAACGGCATTTAATGTATCAACCGAGGCATGATATCATACAGCCATCACAAAATGGCGTTAAAACTTTTTCAATTATTACCCTTTTAAACTCAGACGATCAGCTTTTAGAAAGTTGGTTTGTCAAGCCGCCCTTGGCAAAAAAAGAACCAAAAGTCTTAGTTTATTTTCATGGCAACGCAGGACACATAGGTGATAGAGAGGCTAAGGTCCAAGCCTATATCAACGAGGGTATTGGCGTTCTATTAGTAGGCTTTCGTGGATATGGACGAAATCCCGGCTCTCCCTCAGAACTTGGGTTTTATGAGGATGCCAAGACCGCTTTAAGGTTTTTAGACGACTTAGGTTTTACTCCATTAAATCTCGTATTGTATGGTGAATCATTGGGTACAGGGGTCGCGGTTGAAGTCGCTAGAAAATACAATATTGCAGGGACGCCAGTTGCAGCAGTGGTGTTAGAAGCTCCATTTACGTCGATGGGTGATGCAGCGCAGGAGCATTACCCTTTTATTCCGGCAAAATTATTGGTAAGGGACAAGTACAACTCGATTGATAAGATTGCTCAGTTAGGCGCGCCGCTGATGATTGTTCATGGAACGAGCGACCAAGTAGTACCGATCCACCATGGTCAAACACTATTTACTGCCGCCCAAGAACCAAAATACTTTGAGGCTATAAATGATGCCTCGCACAATAATTTGTACGAATTTGGGGTGGCAACACTTATACTAAGGTTTATTAATAATCAGTAGGACGCGGAGTTTCGTAGATTATTGCGATGACGACGTTGGCCTGCTAACATCAAAATGAGTTTGAGTTGCAGGGATCTCCTATTCAAAGGAGAGAAGCATTATCCATAAAGGAAACTGAACGCGAATGGCGCAGATTCCAAAACTTTATTCGCCAACTTTAGCCCAGACGACTGCGGCTACCCGAACGCAACCCCCAATAAGAAGTACCTCTTCGACGCGAGTAGCATCCATTGATCCGCAAGTTACAGAGTTAAATACGGGCTTTGCGGCCGCAAACCTTGACACGGCACCGTTTACATTTAGCGGAGACCACCCCCCAGAGCATGGTCAAGAACGTCAAGGGCGCGAGAAAGCCCCGAACAATCGTGCTTTGTTAATGATATCCAGCAGGGCTTTTGGAGCGCTTCTGGAGTATTATGGGAACGAGGTTTTTCCTCTAGGAAAGCCGCGTCAATCTGGCGGCTTGATCAGCCAAGCCATTGCGACTTACGAGAATAATGCAAAAATAATTCACGGCAAGTCCGAATTGACGGGCTTGCATATCAGTATGCGACTATAATCGGTATTTTGAATAAGCGAAATTATTCGTGGATGAGCGGTATCACCTGTTTATTTTTGAGAGATTGTAGTGGTCAGTATCTATGTAAGTTCCTTTATCTAAACTTCTTAGGTTTTACAAAAACTTCGATGGATTTATCTGAATGCCCGCAGATGTTTCAAACGCCTTTGATGTAGCCCTTTTTTTCTCAGATGCCGCTTTGTCAGAAAATAAGTACCTACAACCACAAAAATTACAAAGCCTGTTATTTTTAGCACAAGCATATTACAGTGTGGCGTTTCAGGATCGTAAACTTATGCCAGCGGTTTTTGTTGCAGATGAGCTTGGACCGCTAGAACCAAACGTATATGTCGCCCTCTCTAGGGGAAAACTAGAAGCAACGCAGGGCTTGTCTCTTCCTCGTGAAGTAGAGAGATTCCTCGAGGCAATCTGGCGTCGATTTGGGCACATGTCATCGGAAAAAGTCATACATTTGACGAGCAGCACCGAAGCGTACAAACGTGCTTATAAGAGGGGTAAACAAGCTGAAATTGATCCGGCTGAAATGAGATCATCATTTATTCGCACGGAAAAAATGCCACATATAGATCAAGTTATAAAACCAAAAATTTACAGAACACAGTCAGGAAAACCAGTGGTAGTGAAGTCTTGGGTGCCGGGTAATAAGTCGACGGATTAAAAATTAAATAGAAGTCAAAAATAATATTAAGAAAAAGCAAAGAAGAACTAATGCGCAAAAAACCATGGTGCTGGCGGAATTAATCCAAATAAACACCACCTGCATACTAGAATATCGATCTAAAAGCCGAATTATAGTATCAAAAGTTCCAACAAGTATCCTGCGACCGCGTTGGTTAACACGTTGTATAGTTGTCGTAATGGACAGAAAAAATTTAGGTGCTAATCGTCGATAAAACCAATCTGTGTCCAAATTAGTCGACTTGAGCTCGGGCGGATAAAGACCAGTTAACATAAGGAATGTGAATGCAAGTGCTGAGAACATTAGCAATTGTAATTGAGTAATTACATGAGCCGGGGAATATGGGATATAGTCTACGTCAAAGGGAAGAATAGCGTAAAGAGGGGCAGGGTAAACACCTACAGCAATACACAAAAACGCTGCAATGCCCATTGAGAATCGCATGTTGAAGGGCGCTTCCTTGGGACGCATTCCGGAATCGTGCGCGAAAAAAGCAAAGTACGGTATTTTAATTCCTGAGTGATGGAATACCCCCGCAGACGCAAAGAGCAGTATTGCCCATATAAACCAATACCCTTCAACTCCAAGCGCAGTCAAAATCATCGATTTAGTAACAAATCCTGACATGAGCGGAAATGAAGAGATCGATGCAGCACCGATGATGCAAAAGCCTGTTGTCCACGGCATAGTTTTGTATAATCCGCCAAGATCTGAACCATTAATAGTACCTGTACGCATGAGAACAGCTCCCATAGTCATAAAGAGCAAGGCTTTGTATATGATGTGGGCGAAAGCATGGCCAGCAGCGCCATTTATCGCTAATTCTGTTCCTACTCCAATGCCAACAACCATAAAACCAAGCTGATTGTTCAAACTATAGGCTAGGACGCGGCGAAGATTATTCTCAATAACAGCAAAAAAGATTGGAAAAGCTGTCATCGTTGCCCCAATGTAAATGAGAAATTCCGTACCCGCAAAACCCCGCGCTAAGGCATAGACAGCAAGTTTCGTTGTAAATGCACTTAAAATAACCGTGCCTGAGACTGTAGCCTCTGGATATGCATCTTGAAGCCAGTTATGCAAAAGCGGAAATGCACATTTTATACCGAAGGCAACTAAAACTAGTTTCCCACCGAACGTCTCAACACCGATATGCCCAAAGTGAATAGAGCCTGTCTCAGCAAAAATTATAACAGCTCCTGCCAATAACAATACGCCAGAACCAATTTGTACAACAAGATACCTCATGCCCGCGTGGAAAGACCGCTCCGTGCCACTTGCCCAAATGAGAAATACCGATGAAATTGCGGTTAATTCCCAGAATATAAATAGAGTGATCAAATCACCTGCAAAAACTGCCGCTACTGCACTTCCCATATAAATCTGTGCCATAGCTGCTTGAACAGGATCGTCCTCGTGAATGGCGTAAAGCACCCCCAAAAATGCAGCGATATGAAAAACATATCCCCAAAGGAGCGTTAGTTTATCGACACGCAGGACCTCAAGCGTATAACCCATAAAATCTGCGGTTACTGTAGTTCCAACTTGTAGTGATATGACATATGTGAGCCCGGCTATCGGAAGAGCTAATAGGACGACTCGCCTAACACTGCTAGACAAAAGTGGGACAAGCAGACCACCCAAAACCATGATAAGGCCGGGGTTAAAATCAACCATCGTAATAATCTTCCGAGCGCATGAGGATTTTTCTTATCCATTTGGCAACAAGAACTAATCCGACGCACATGACAAATCCATATATCGCATAGAATCCATAGACATATTCAATAGCAAAGTGAGGATGCTTATCATAAAATCCTTCTGCTATTAGCAACCCTGAACAGACAATAACGAGGGCCCACACGATCTTTTTTACGTTGCGTTTATCGTCTAGCCAATGGGACGCATCGTTCGAATTTTTACTCATGGTGCACCACCAGAAACAATAGGGTGCAGAAATCTAAAAAGTGTATCTGCATAAAAAAATAAAACGACACACCCTAGGGCTGTGAATGATAATGCACCAATACAAGTTGCAGGTGCTTCATGAAAGCCTCTTACTCTCCAAACATTATTAGCAACAGCATCACCGGGATCCAGCAACCTGCGATTCTCAGTATAGTGAGTTTTAGAAGGATACTCTTGGTCAATTTCCAAGTTCTCGTTATAGAAACCCCGTATTACAATTGGAATGAGGTAGGCGACGTTCAATAACGAGGAGATCATTAAAATCAGAATAAATATCACTTCATTGATATCGGCTGCACCCAAAAGCAAGTACCACTTGCTCCAGACCCCGCCGAATGGTGGAAGTCCAATAATACTGAGGCTGCCGATTAAAAAGCAGAAAAACGTAATTGGCATTTTACGGCCCAAGCCGCGCATTTGGCTTATTTCAGTTTTATGACTTGCGACCATAATTGCACCAGCGCAGAAAAATAACGTTATCTTTCCGAAAGCATGCATCGCAATATGCATCGCACCCCCAAGGGTTCCCAAGGCACTGCCCAGCAAACTTGCAAGCACAATATACGACAGTTGGCTAACTGTTGAATAAGCCAATCTCGCTTTGAGGTTATCTCTGGAAAGTGCCACTAAAGATGCAACCAATATGGTAGCCGCTGCCAAATATTGAATCCACGCGGAGCTCCCCAAAGCCACTAAATTATCTATGCCAAAAATATAAATAGTTACTTTAAGAACTCCAAAAACCCCCGCCTTTACAACTGCTACAGCATGAAGAAGGGCGCTCACTGGTGTTGGTGCAACCATCGCAGCTGGGAGCCATCGATGGAAGGGCATTACTGCGGCTTTACCGATACCAAAAATATACAAGGGTAGTAGCGTTGCCATTACCCCAACTGAGACATTCTCTCCAAAAATACCACCCTCTGTAAAATCTAGAGTGTTGGTTACATTGTAGGTCCAAACTATTGCGGTGAGCAAAAAAACAATGGAAGTGCCAATTAGAATGCCAAGATAAACACGACCTGCCCTTTTTGCAGATTCTGTACCCGAATGTGTAACTAGAGGAAAGGTTGAAAGCGTTAAAACTTCATAAAATATGAAAAACGTTAACAGATTTCCCGAAAACGCTATTCCAATAGCACTTGAAATCGCTATGGCAAAACAAACGAAAAAGCGGGTTTGATTTTGCTCATGATGTCCGCGCATGTATCCAATAGCGTAGATTGTCGTTACAATCCAGAGAGAGCTCGCAATGCCAGCGAAGAGCATACCCAGTGGCTCTAAGGTAAATGTGATAGACAGACTGGGGAGTAGTTCACCGAGTGTTAGAGTTGGACGAGCTCCGCTCGCAACATCGTCAAACAGACTTCCGATTACAAAAAAGGTAACTGCCGCTGTTACGAGAGTGATACGCTCACGTTGATTGGGCCTTGAGCTCGACATTACCAACATTGGAACCGCAAAAAGCGGTAGAATAATTGCTATTAAGATAGAACTTTCAGCCGTCATCAAACGCCTCCCGCCAAAAGTGCCTTGGCGGCAGCACCGGCTATCTCCAGTGTAGCATTGGTATTAATACCAAAGAATATGGTGGCCCCGATTAATATCCACATTGGAGCAACCATTGAAATTGGAGCTCTATCAATATCATTGATAGGATTTACCGGACGATGAAAATATATAACCTCAACGATACGCCAGACGTAGACCACTGTTAGAATAGAACTTAGAACGATGATGAACGCGATCGGCCACAACCCAATATCTATCGCCGCTTGAATCAAATACCATTTAGAAATAAAGCCTGCTGTCAAAGGCATACCGATTAAGCCTAGTCCACCAATTACTAAGGCAGCCATAGTTAATGGCATCCTCTCACCAAGGCCCGCGATATCCTGGATTTTTGTGCTACCAATCTGATAGGCTAACAAGCCTAGGACCATGAATAAGCCACCTTTCATTAACGCGTGATTGAAAAGATGAACTACTCCAGCAGTAACACCTGTCACTGAGTCAAAACTTATCCCCAGAATAATATATCCAATCTGGGCAATCGAGGAGTAAGCGAACAGGCGCCTAACATCCGTTTGGTATAACGCTGCCGCAGAACCGATAACCATTGCAGCTATTGCCAAAACCATTAACATATTGCGCACAGGTAAGATCTCTAAAATATTAACGTCCCCGAAGATAGAGAAAACCACTCTGATAAATGCGTATACTGCGACCTTTGTCGCCGTTGCGGAGAGGAATATTGAAACAACTGATGGAGCGTACGTGTATGCATTCGGTAGCCACATGTGCATCGGAAATAATGCGGCTTTTAAAGCTAACCCAATAATTAAAAAAGCCATTCCTGACTGAACAGTGCGGTTGCCACCAATATTAGGGATAAGGACTGCTAGATCAGCAATATTTAAACTGCCAGTCGCCATGTATAACAATCCGACACCGATGATATAAAAGGTCGCACCGATCGTTCCCACGATCAAGTATCTGTAGGCCGCGGTCAGGGCTCTCCTATCTTTTCCAAAACTTATCAAAACGTATGTCGAGAGCGAGGAAATCTCCAGAAACACAAAGAGATTGAAAGCATCACCAGTAATGGTCATCCCAAGAAGTCCCGCTAAGCAAAGTAACAACATCGTGTAAAACAGGTAAATTCGTTTTTGGGGAATTTCGCGCTCAACTGATCTGCGAGCAAAAGGTAAAACAATTGCACCAATCATGGAGACAATGATCAGCACAAAGGAGTTGAGGATATCTATTCGATACTCGATACCCCAAGGGGCTGCCCAGCCCCCAAGATTATAAACAATTGTTCCTTGCTCTAAAACTTTTAACAACAAACCAACGGACATAGGCAAGCACAACCAAGCAGTCACAAAAGCCCACATCCATACTACACGAGGATGACGGATAAACATACAAATTGGAGCAGCAAGAAGTGGAAGCACAACCTGTAAAATGGGTAAATGTTGCGCAATCACGCATCATTCTCCAAAGCGCAAATATCATCCTCTTCCACAGTACCGAAGGCTTCCCGCACTCGCACCACTAATGCTAAACCGAGAGCTGTTGTTGCTACTCCAACTACAATTGCTGTGAGAATCAACACATGAGGTAATGGGTTCGAGTAAGTAGACACTCCTTCCTTGAGAATGGGCGCCGTGCCCCCCAAGACTTTTCCCATAGTGATAAAAAGTAGGAAAACAGACACTTGGAATACGTTAAGTCCAACTATTTTTTTTACCAAATTACCATGCGCGATAACGATATAAAACCCTATCATCATCAGTACAATTATGATCCAATAGAGTCCTAAACTCGGGAAGTAGAATTCCGTTTCCAAACTCATCTCTCTTCATCTCTTGGCTTTTGCAGCTCAGCTCGACTAGCAAAGGTGGAGAAAATAGTAATCATTGCAGTTGCGACAGTTACACCAACACCCAACTCAATTAAAATGATACCAAGATGTTGGCCACCCGTTGGCGCTGCGGCCAAAACGTTATAATCAAGGAAGTTACCACCTTTAAAAATACCCATAACTCCCACCAATCCGTAACCTAGTACGCCCAACGGCAATAATATGCGAGTAGCAGCTGACGGCACTGCTGTTCGAACGTTAGAAACTCCAAATATCAAACCGTAAAGTATGAAACCAGAGGCAAAGATCACCCCGGCTTGAAAACCACCACCCGGTCCGAAATCCCCATGCCATTGAACATACAATCCAAATAAGAGGATGTAAGGTATCAGAAACTTAGAGATAACCCGGAGGATAATTTTTTCCTTCATGACGATATTTCTTTCATGTTTTGTTTCCTTTTTGGCCTGCGCTTTGGCCGGCGTCCCCGACCAAGTATGGCGAGCACACCGGCCGCGGCAGTGAACACCACAAATACTTCACCCAGCGTGTCGTAACCGCGATAGCTTGCGAGTACTGAAGTAACAACGTTTGGAATCCCGATTTCTTCTCCCGAGGCCCCCAAATACCGCGGAGCCACATGATTATGAATGGGAGCTGCCGGATCGCCGAAATCGGGCATATCCAGCGTACCATAAATGAGAACCATTCCAGTACCAGTGACAACGATGAGGGCAGATAAAACCTGCAGCGGCCGTGCTGGCTTCTCGTCACTGGTGGTCAGAGCTAATGTGCCAAGCATTAAAACAGTGGCAATACCCGCACCAACTGCAGCTTCGGTGAACGCGACGTCGACCGCATCTAGAGCAACATACACCGCCGCACCCAATAAACTGAAAATACTTGAGAGCATTACAACTGCGAACAAATTGTGCAGCAGGGCAATGGCTAATCCAGTAAAGGTCATGAAGACTAATAATGAAAATATAATAAAAGTTTCCACGATTACTGCATTCGCGTTCTTGGTTTAATCGTTGCGACTGGATCCAAGCCTGAGTATAGAGCCGCACGTGCTAGGGCATGAGTGCCCGTTGGGCTTGTAAAAAAAATGAACACGAAAATCATAACTAATTTGCCCAATGCAAGTGTCAAGCCTGTCTGAAATCCCAATCCCAATAAAATTAAACCGAGCCCCATGGTATCTATAACACTTGCACCGTGCATACGGCAGAAAAAGTCAGGTAGGGTGACAACGCCGAATGCGCCAATTATGCAGAATAAACTACCTGAGATAATTGTTATCCAACTCAAACCATCCAACAGCAGTTCCACTAGATTTCTCCGTGGTGTTCACTTGATGTATCCACCGGTCCTAATTTTTTAAAACGCACATACCGAGTGACGGCGATAGTGCCTATGAAATTAATCAGCGCGTAAACTAAACCTAGATCAAGAAATTCTGGTCGGCCAACTAAATAACCGTGAACCGCGATAAGCAACACAGTCAGCGTTCCAATGCTATTTATTGCAAGGATCCGGTCAAAGACTGTCGGGCCAATGAAAGCACGCACCAAGACGAGTAACATTGATATCAATAATGCACTTGCTGCAACACCAAACATGCTCATCCAGCACCTTCCGAGCCCGGGGCAACGAAACCCTCAAGAGCTGTTATTTTACGGTCCATCTCTCCACTTTGAAGCCCTTCTTTTGCCGCTGATGTTAACGAGTGGACGGTAAATTTATTGTCCTCAACCAAAATCGTTACTGTCCCCGGCGTTAAAGTAATGGAATTAGCATATGTCACCTTGCCAACGTCTGACGTTTGAGAAGCCTGAACTTTAAAAAGGCTCGGTGTTACAGAGCGCGGACCGCTTAAAATTGCTATCGTAACGTTGAAATTTGATTTTATTATTTCCCAAAGGAGCCAAAAGTAATAACCTATCCCTTTTGCTGTCATGTGTATGGGGTGGCTCTCGTGGTCAATGACATCCATTCGATGCGCAAGCCACAAAACAAATAAAACTGAGATTACACCGAGCGCTAGTGTAAGAGGAATGAAATATCCTGATAGCAAAAACCACAGAACGGTTAGCCCAATTGCAAGAGTAATAAGATGCATCAATATCTTCACCATTTCTTTCAATAACACTGCAAAACACAGCAGACTGAGGATAGTCACGGCTTATTTTGTAATCCAGTAAAAATTTAATTATTCAAATGCAAATATTAAAAATTTAGCCATACTATCAACCTAATCTTGAGAAAAAACGCGAGGATTGGATTTGTGCGGGTTGAAATGGTCTGTTTGGACGCTCTTTGCATTTTTTATCGTTCAAATATATTGGATTTCAGAGACAGGATCTTCAACGCTCGACTTTCCAAAAACAATTCTTGAAATCCATTCAAAAGGACAACGCTATCACTTTTTAGTAGAAATTGCGGGAAATCAAGAGCAACGTCGTAAAGGCCTAATGCATCGAACCATCATCCCCATTAACACTGGTATGTTATTTGTGTTTGATCGCCAAACTTCAATTCAAATGTGGATGAAAAACACCCCTATATCACTCGACATGATTTTTGCTGATATCGATATGACAATTGTAAGTATAGCGCGTGAGACAAAACCTTTTTCTACCCAAATAATTAGGTCAATCGGGCCCGCTAAATATGTATTAGAGGTTCGGGCGGGGACAGCAAGCCGCCTAAAATTGAGTGTAGGTGATAAATTGAGTTGGAGACAATAAGTAACATAAGCTCTGGGATCTTTTTGTAAAAAAATTAATGGCAAGACCTATTCTTAAATTTGACGATGCGTAACTACATGTGGGCCTTTCTAAATTTGATTTTTATCACGTTCCACTGTACAGAGATATACACTATTAGGTGTATGCTCGCGTAAATCAGCCAAACTGAAGCGAGATCGGGGTTTAAACGCTATAGTAATTTCGATAGCTTTCGAGTAAGTGTGTAGCAAGACACCTAGTAAGATACAGCGTGATAAACGAGGCAATACCAATTAAATATAGTAATCCTTAAACCAAAATTTTTTTTCATTTATTGTGTTGTTAAATTAAAATTTTTGGAACTTAATTTTTAATGATCCAGTTCAATCTTTAATGCGTATTATATTAGGAATAACATTGGAGAAACAAAAATGTTCACGCAGGCTTACTCAATCGTAATGAATTCAGACAACAATGCTCTGTCCAAACTTCCAAAAATTGTCAGGTTCCAACTAATGACTTATCTGGCAATCATGTGGTCTGTCATCTTTTGTGTTTGGATTGGAGCGCTTACCATGATTGGTCCGTCAATCGCTGCTCACTCTATCATACTCGTGGGCATTTTTTTCACGGCTGACGTTTTTCGCCGTTCTAACAATGGTAGTGCGTCGGACCATAGAAGCAAGTTTAAGGACCCAAATGACGGTTGTGCACGATATGACGACGTTTGGGGTGGATAATAAGAGCACGCATTCCTGAGGCACGTGGCCTCCCTTTGCTAAATTGAGCGGAGGCTGTGAGTAGTTATCTTTGACCATGGAGTTTACCGAAGAGCTTGTTGTTCCGAGGCGGAGGGAGAGCATTTTGTGAATACTTCAGTATCAATGGGGTTTCGAAAACATGTTGAAGTACATCCTGTATACGAGCAAGGTCGCGCGTGAGTGCGGGGATCGCGAAATAAAAGACATTTTGCGGGTGTCACGGGCAAACAACGCACGCAATTCCGTAACTGGTATGCTGATTTACAAAGATGACGATTTCTTACAGTATTTAGAGGGTCCCAGTGAGCACGTAACAGAGTTGTACGAAGTGATAGAAAAAGATCAACGACACCAAGACGTAAATGTGGTGAAAGATGGTATGATCGAAGAGAGAGTTTTTTACGACTGGGACATGGGGTTTGCTGACCAAAAAAGTATGCGCCCTCTCCAGTGGAAGTGGCAAATAGATAAGTTGTCCTTGCTGGCACTTGCGGAGGACGCAAGCGAATGTCTAAGCTTTGTTACTGAATTCTTACAGACACCAGCCGTCGAGAACAACGTTCCCTGACACATTGTGGTCAAAGCACACGATGCCTTTTGCTGCTCCGTCGGATGACACTCCAGTGCCAGATCCGGAAACACCAGTACAGGTGCCCTTAAGGTTGGGTGGTACCAAAAGACACTTAATCCTTTATAGTGGACAGCTATTTCTGTTTTGTAAGGGGTATACAATTAGAGAACATAAACATCTGCGGTCAAGGTTCGTAATACCGCGTCATTTTCTGGCTCAGGTCCTGCGTAGAATTCAGTGCAACGTGCTGAATGTGCTCTATCATCATTTAACACCCGCCTTCATTATATATTGCAACAAATAAAAAAAATACTTTCTTTGGAATCAATAAATCACCTTCGAGGAGAGGTATCGGGCGCTTTCAGGGATAAGTGTTTTGGTCTCTTTCATGCCCAAATTATGCATTTGTGTTAAAGTTAGCCTGCCCAGCGAAGTCATTGAGAAATGCTGTATTAATATGGCAGGTTTTGCGGGCAGGCGGCGTGGTGTATTTTGCCAAGGACAAAACATTTTAAAAGAAGGATTGCGACCCGTGAATGAAAGTACTAATAAACATTGGCTATTGAAAACGGGGAGTGGCGCAGCCTGGTAGCGCATCTGCTTTGGGAGCAGAGGGTCGCTGGTTCGAATCCAGTCTCCCCGACCAATTCTGTAGAACGTTCAATGAGGCCAAAATGAGCGAATCCCGAATATATAAACCGACAAAAACAGCAATGCAGTCGGGTCAACGCAACACTAAACAATGGGTCCTTGAGTTTGAGCCTGAGCACGGTTATGACATCGATACCCTAATGGGATGGATCGGCTCCACCGATATGCGTCAACAAGTTAAGTTAAAGTTTAATTCAAAGCAAGACGCCGTGACCTTTGCCGAACGACATGGAATTGATTATCAGGTGCATACTCCGAAACAACGTCGGCTTCGTCCAAAAAATTACTCTGATAACTATAACTATAAATTTAGATTTGAATAAAATCCCGCATTAACGCTATTGTCCGCAACTCTCTGCGCGCCCGTAGCTCAACCGGATAGAGCACGTGCCTTCTAAGCTCGGGGTTGCAGGTTCGAGTCCTGCCGGGCGCGCCATTAATTTTTTATTAATACTTCTTTCAATTTATCCACAAACCCTCTAGGACACTGTGTAGATATTAGGTTACTCACACACAAACTTTGGTCAACACGAGAGGGCAAAAAATATGACCAAAATGGGAAATAAATTTTTTCCGTTACTGAGTGTTGGAATTTTATTAGCGTCGATGGATGCAGGCGCAGTGAGCAAGCGGGTCAAAGGCCAATATGGATACTCGACACAACCCTATTGGAAAGTTGGTAAGTTAAGTGCCCGCTTAAGTAGCGCATGCCAACGCGGAGTGTTCGGTCAGCGTGAGCATATGCGCTTATCTATCGGTTTTGTTGGCCGAGAAGGTAAGGCAGTAACTGGTATCGCAACCAGCAACTGGAATTTAATTGACCCATATAAACTAGCAAAACCAAATAAGACTTATCATTTTTTTAATCAAGGTTTTACTAATTGTAAGGTTTATATCGCCGAAACCCCTAAAAACCGGCGGTAAATACAATATTGAAATGATATTTATAAATCTTTAGCTAAATAAAATTTAGCCAAAACCGGTAAAAACTCTCAAGGAACCTAACCGTGACTTTCTTAAACTGCTACGTGATTTAACGAGAAATAATCAACCCCGTCCAACAAACTAACAACACAATGAAATTTTTGAACTGGACCTGCCCGCAACCGATGGATAATAAGACGACGTCAACTAAGTAATTATGAAGCTTCTTAAGAACGTGGGTATTGATGTTTCGATGAAGGAGTATACGCATGGTTGCTTTGATCTAAATTGAAAATGCGACAACAATCACGACCCGCATTAATCAACCTGTGGTTACTTCATAGGTATCTGCTATGTGTTAATCTCAAATACGAATTATAATAAATATCATCGTCGCCAATCCAGCCCAAACCTTATAAAGTTTTATGGTCTTCAGGCTGCAATTAATTTGAATAATATTTGTAATGATCCAAGTGTCGATTCAGAATCTCCTGATTTAGTACAGTAGGGGTTATTGATTATCTAGCTTTTTGCGTTGCGGTATTTTATTCGCCAAAATGGTTGAAAAGGAACACGTGTTTTAACAAGGAGTAACTTTATTTTAATGGACTGACCATTACTTACAATTATAAACATTGCCATCAACCCATTGTAAACTCTTGGATCATGCTAAGTTTAAATTAACGTGTTAATTTTTTAAAAATATTGTGCACAATAGAATCTAATTCAACGAACAGTCACACATGTAGAATTTTTAATGAATAAGTATTTGTGTGCTGATATCGACACTATTCTGTAATGTTTATCGCTAAATAAAAAAAAATTTTCTTTAGTAGGGGACAGATAATCTAACCGATGACCGGAATAGAAAGTGCGCATACTAAATGAAATAATAGTTGTTCGACATATTAAACTGAAATCATGCAAGTACAGCGCAATGGAATAAGTAGGTTAGCGAAACGGGATCAAATAAGGAGCTATTAAGGCTTTTAATGATAGATAGGTCATTGTGACACAGTGGTAGTACCGTCAGTTAAACATTCAATTTCGTCGGGACCGAAGGCCACCTAAACCAAGCGCACGATGTGTTATGGCTGCAGCCTTAATCATTGCGTATACTTTTGTACCTGGCTCAAGTTTCATATTTGAGATGGATTTTTTGGTTACGCTTGCAATAAGAAGTGCTCCCAAATCAAGGACTAGCTCGGCTTGTGGACCGTTACCAGTGATGATTTCCTTAACTGTAGCGGGAAGAATATTTAAAATACTAGTGCCTTTGGGTCGTGTTAAGCTAAGTAAGACATCTCTCGCTCTTACCCGCATTCGTGTTTCTGTGCCAAGCGGCACATCTACAAAGGGTATCCATAATTTTCCACCAAAAAAGCTTAATTGCGTTAATTTGAAAAATTCATCTTGTTGACTAACTATAACATTAATCACAGAACTCGCCTCATGACGCCCAGTTAACGGACGTAAATCTGCCCGGCTCATAATTTCTTCGACTAACCCCGTTGCAGAGTTTTTTCCTTGATCAAGCAGCACCATAGTATCTGCCAGTCTGACTACTTCCTCCATATCGTGGCTAACATAAATTATTGGAAGCATAAATTCATCGCGAAGCCTCTCAATATAAGGAAGGATTTGACTTTTATGGGATGCATCAAGTGAGGCAAGGGGTTCGTCCATAACTAAAATTCTTGGGTGCGAGAGGAGTGCTCGAGCAATTGCAGTCCGCTGCTTTTCGCCTCCTGAGAGAGTATTAGGCCATCTGCCCAGCAAAAAACCCAAGTCTAGTAACTCGATAACCTCCTTAATTGGGATATGAAACCCAGTACCTTTTCCAAAACGACAGGCAAATTCTATATTTCCTTTTACTGTTAAATGTGGAAATAAATCTCCTTCTTGGGATACAAAGCCGATACTACGTTTCTCGGGCGTTAGGAAAATATGTTTATCTGTATCGCAAAGAATACGATTATCAATTTCTATTCTACCCCAATCCGGGACCGATAACCCAGTAATCAAATTTATTAATGTCGTTTTCCCCGAACCCGATCTTCCAAATAATGCGGTGACCCCTTGACGTGCCATGAAACTGACGTCTAAATCGAATTCACCAATACGTTTTTTGACCTTGACACGAAGTATATTTGAATCGAATGCAGGGGTTGAGTTCATGATTGAATCGCCCTATTTCTTAAGCCGCCGAGCCAGTAATTCAGAGGCAATTAGGGCTGATGCTGCCAAAATTATAGATAGTATTACCAATCTAAGCGCTCCCTGTTCACCACCGGGTATCTGTAATAGATTGTAGAGTGCTAACGGTAAAGTTTGTGTCGCTCCTGGAATATTTGATACAAAAGTTATGGTTGCACCGAACTCTCCAATACTTCTAGCAAACGCTAAAATTGCACCGGAAATTATTCCGGGTGCGGCTAAAGGCAGCGTAACAGTCAGAAATACCAAAAATGGCCCAGCTCCTAACGTACGGCCGATATTCTCTAATTTTGGATCAATTGCATCAAGGGAGAGACGTATAGCACGAACCATTAATGGAAACGCCATAACCGATGCAGAAATTGCCGCGCCCCGCCATGTAAAAGCGACGCTTATATTGAAGACATCAAATAGCCACTTACCGATAATTCCTTGCCGCCCCAAAAGCACCAATAACAGGTAACCTATCACCACTGGGGGAAGGATAAGAGGCAAATGAACCAAACCATCTAACAATATTTTTCCAGGAAAGTGCTTGCGCGCTAGGATCCAAGCAACCCCGAACCCAACCGGTAAACTCAGAGAAACAGACCAAAGGGCCACTTTTAAACTGAGTCGTAATGCCTCGATTTCAAACCCATTTAAGGACAACATAACAAGTTTCCAACCATAATGTTTACGATTTATTTTAAGGGCTCGAAGCCATGTTCAATGAGGATAGACGCAACTTCAGAGGAGAGTAGAAATTTAAAATACTCGTCAACAATTGGTTGCGATATTTTTCCGATTTTGGTTGCAATATATTGGATATCTGGATGCGAGTTTTGTGAAATAGATGAAACTACCCGGACGCTAGTCGTTTTTTTCACATCACTTGCATACACTATTCCCGCTAAAGCTTCAGCGCGAGAGACTAGTGCTAATGCAGCCCGAACGTTTGCAACGCGCACCACGCGGTGTTTTACGGCACTCCAATATCCAAACTTTTTAAGGGCTGCGCGAGCATACCTACCGGCTGGCACATGGTTGGGATCGGCTATGGTTAGCCAATCATTACGAAGCAACGGCGCAAGGCCAACCGATTCTCCAAAGTCAAATTTAAAGTCAGATTGAAGGGGAGTAATTAATACAAGCTTATTTCTCGTGAATACTTTGGGTAGTCCTCTGGTTAATCCCTGATTGCGGACATAAGTTGTCCACTCAGAATTTGCAGAAATGAATATGTCAGCAGGAGCCCCCGCAATAATTTGTCTAGCTAACGCCGAGGACGCCGCATGAATACCAACACATTTAGGCAACCCTCGGGTTGAACCCACTCTTGAAATTTTAGTAAATACATCAGAGAGGCTAGCTGCGCTGTATACATGAATGACTTCGGCCTGACTAGGAGACGCCCCCCACCATATTGACGCAACCACAACAATAACGCAAACGCGCGGCAACCACATTAAACATCATCCATAAAGTTCGCTTGGATCAATTTCAACGTCAACAATTTCAGTAATTTTATCGCTCCTAACGGCGTAAAAAAAACACGTTTTTCTTCCTGTATGGCATGCCACACCTTTTTGCTCTACCTTAAGAAGGAGCGTGTCCGCATCACAATCCCATCGCAATTCGTGTAACGTTTGGATCTGACCAGAACTCTCTCCCTTTCGCCATAACTTCTGACGAGATCTAGACCAAAAACAAACATGACCTGTTCGAAGGGTCTCGCAAATTGACTCTTCATTCATCCATGCCATCATTAATATTTTACCGTCGTCGTGCTGTTGGGAAATCGCTGGTATTAAGCCGTCGGAATTAAAGTTCAATCCTTTTAATATTAACGCAATAGTCTCCTCTGAGATTGCTTTTGTCATAGATCAGGCTCAGTTTTTAAGTAGTTATCGATTAGCTGCATATCGTACTAATCCCATTTCCAAATCGTTTATTAAGTCATCTGGATCTTCGAGGCCAATGTGAAAACGGACGCAAGGTGTTTTGTGAGGCCAATCCGTGACCGTGCGGATTTTTTCCGGATAGGCTGGTATAACAAGACTCTCATAACCACCCCAACTAGCACCGATAGCAAAATATTGTAAATTATCAATCATTGCAGCAGCAGCTTTCCAGTCGCCATCAGCAAATATAACTCCAAACAATCCTGATGCACCGAGATGATCCCGCTGCCATAAGTCATGTCCCGGGTCACTGGAAAGCGCAGGATACATGACTTTCAAAATTTCGGATCGAGATTGAAGCCATGACGCAACCTTGAATGCATTTTCGTGATGACGTTGCATTCGGACAGAAATAGTTCGTAATCCACGCAGCGCCATGTAACAGTCATCTGGAGCCGCATGGTAACCATAAGAATTAGCCATACTTTTCAATTCCTGAAAGTGCTCTTCATTGTTGACGGTCACACTACCCATCATCACATCAGAATGACCAACGATATATTTTGTACATGCCTCGATAACAACATCTACGCCTAGTTTAATCGGTTGGCAGAGATACGGTGATGACCATGTATTGTCGATCATAGATAATATTCCATTATCTCGTGCAATAGCGGCAACTGCCGGCACATCCATCATTTCAAATGTGAGAGATCCGGGTGACTCCATAAAAATTACTTTAGTCTCAGGTTTAATTAGCCCAGCAATACCTTCACCAAGCTTGGGGTCAAAAAAAGTAGTTTCAACGCCTGCGCGCTCAAGGACTTTGCCAGCAATCCGGGTTCGACTGGGACCATACACAGTGTCAGCCATTAAAAGATGGTCCCCGTTTTGCAGAAACGTCGTTGTTGCGCCGGCTATAGCAGCCAATCCCGAGGGATAACTAACCGTTTTATAACCGTCATGTAAGGCAGTTATTGCCTTCTCCAAAGCAAACTGGGTAGGTGTGCCACTTCTACCGTATTGAGGCCCTTTATATGGCTGCAGATTACGGTTTTGGAATTCCTCAATACTGGGGAAAGTAATCGTAGAAGCATGTAATACAGGTGGATTGACAACTCCGAAATTGTCTTGCGGATTCCTACCGGCGTTAGTCACAATCGTATCTTTTTTCATTCCCACTCTCAGATTAATATTTTTCTTTTAAGCTTTAGGTTAACAGGAACATCCTAGTTCCTAATAGCACGTAATGAGGTTAAAAAGAAACTAGGACCAGCGGTGAATTTTCAATCGGGGACTTTGTGATTTGATCTCAATGTGTTCGACATTCTAATTGTTGTTATTACTCAGAAACAGTTACCGCCATAAAATAGCATGCCTTATCAAATACCAAGTCACACCGCTCAATTATTTTAAGTTTTTATTCTTACTGTATTAGTTTGAGATAGATTTTTGCAGATTAAGATTATATTTCAAAAAGAGTATTAGGCTCCAAAAAACTTTTAAATCAATCGGAAAACAATCGCTCTCAAGTACTATGGCTTACGTCAATGCTTCGGGGGAAGGGGCAGTTAAACCGCCCCTTGATAAATTGCAGAGTTTCACCTTTTTAGGCATCAAAGTCGGTACGTTTCCATATGCGTAAAGCACTGGGATGAGTGAGTTATTCCGAGTGGACTCGAATTCTCCCAGCCTATGCCCCCGCGCTTTAGTAAGACATTTATCGAGAAAATTAATTGCCAAATTTACAAAAAATAAATCCTGACACAAGGCCAGAGCAAGCCAATTTGATTATTTGTCTATCATGAACTGTAGACACACCTTTTCGGTTAATTTACGCAAACTTCAACTTATGTTCGATGAACTACCTTGGAGGACCCCTTATCTTTTATTACGCGAGGTTCAGAAATAACCAATGACACGGTATGGGGTAATACCTCATCGATAGTCTATATGGTGATGGTGTCTCGTAGCTTTATATTAAACCAATCGATTCCAAATGCCTCGCGCGCGCCTCAACGTTAAATTTTTATTTCTAGATATGTAATTTTTATTTTAAGGTATTTGGATGGCACCACGTTTCACCGGGAGTATTAAATTGTCGCCCCAATCTGCCCAAGAACTGTCACAAACAGCCACTTCTGTGCGCCCAATGAGGTAGACGACTAAAGCCGCGACACACGCACTTACGCCCGAACCACAACTCTTGACAATGGGTCCCGAAAAATCCAATCCAACAGAATTCATTACCGAACTGATTACAGCAAAGTATTTAAATATTCCATTTTTCTCAGGGTCCATTAGTGCAAGATACGGCAAATTAATACTTTTCAGAATATGACCTTGTTTACGCGTTGGATGCAGCTCTGAGTCGATATCTTTAAAACTTCTAGGACGGCGCACGTCCACGATTTGATCCCGTCCGCTATCAATCTTCTTGATAAGTTGCTCAACTTTCCGAATTTAAAATTTATTTTGGCGTGCTATAAAGTGCCGACCGTAAAGAACGGGTACCAAGTCGTCTAATAGCCAATTCTCTACAAGCTATTTTAGCAATCCTTCATTAAGGACGGCAACATCTTCATATCCAAGAACACGAAACATCCGCTACGCCCAGCACGATTCTGAAGTCCCACCGCTAGAATGGTGAGCAACTATTCGACTGCCATCTCCGAGACCTAATGTTCTTATCTTCGATGAAAATTGTGCGGCTCTAGGCAGCATATGTGGTAATGGATTAACCGAATCTACAGTGTCAGTGATGCCAAAAAATCTTGCAAAATTGAATTCACCTTCGGGATCATGGTCAACTGTAGGCAAGCAGCTTGTCGCATGAATGACTCTAACGTCCGGTGCATCAAGGTGTGCAGCTAAACACTCAGTCTCAACCAAGGCATCTGGGTTGACATACCCTATCTAAGCTTACTCCATCCACGAGGGTGTTGGCAGACCTTTTTCCCTCAAGAATACCGGGTTGAATAACTTAGACTGATAACGTGTCCCATGGTCGCATAGAATGGTGACGATGGTGTGACCGGGGCCAATTTCCTTGGCAAGCCGAACAGCACCAGCTACATTAATTCCACTCGAACCTCCAAGGCATAGACCTTCATACTGGAGTAGATCAAACACAATATTAAGAGCTTCCTCATCTGGAATTTGATAAGGTTTATCGACAGTGATGTCTTGAATAATAGGAGTGATCCGCCCCAGACCAATTCCTTCTGTGATGGAATTACCCGCTGACTTAATCTCACCATGTGCAAAGTGGTTGTACATCGCGGCACCAAATGGATCAGCTAAACCAATGACAACATTAGGGTTTTGGGAGCGTAAGAAAGTTGACGTCCCCGAAATAGTGCCACCAGTACCGATTGCACAAATAAAGCCATCAACCTTTCCTTCCGTTTGATTCCATATTTCGGGTCCGGTTGTCTCAAAATGAGCACGCCGGTTGGCCAAGTTATTCCATTGATCTGCAAAAAGCACACCGTTTGGCTCGGTCTTAAGTAACTCCTCAGCCATGCGACGACCAACATGCTGATAGTTATCCGGATTTGAGAATGGAAGCGCGGGGTTCTCGACAAGTTTTGCCCCACAAAGTCTAAGCATATCTTTTTTCTCTTGGCTTTGGGTTTCTGGGATAACGACCATAGTGCGATATCCCAAAGAATTGGCGCATAGCGCCAAACCAATCCCTGTGTTGCCAGCAGAACTCTCCACGATCAAGCCGCCAGGCGCTAGCAAACCACGCCTTTCAGCATCCTTAATCATAAAGAGAGCCGCTCGATCTTTTACAGAGCAACCAGGGTTGAGAAACTCAGCTTTACCTAAAATTTCGCATCCTGTTTTCTCTGATACCTTGTTTAAGCGAATGAGGGGGGTATTGCCGACTGAAGCAACAAAGTCTGTCCGAATATCCATAAATTTAACCGTTTACCTTGATAATTACATTTGAAGAAAGAGGAAAAATTCTAAAAATAAGATAGTTTTCTAATTAGCATGAGGCAAGAAAAGGTAATGCAATAGTTACTTGCCGCACCACTTATGCCGTAACCTATTTCGATGATCCTTAAACCAATAAAGTGGAATCATTGTCATAGAATTACAAATTTTACCCTCTGCCAACATATCAAATGCGTGCTCTGGCCTGATCGTAAAGACGCGAATATCCTCCCCCTCCTCAACTAAACCGTGAGTGCCGCCAGCATTCGAAGCATCAATTCGGCCACAAAACGTGAAAACAGACTCCGTCGAACCTCCCGGTGAAACAAAGTAATGACAAATAGGTTCTATTTCGTGAATTTCACAATCAGCTTCCTCAAGAGCCTCCCGACGTATAACGCTCTCAGGTGTCTCGTTATGCTCAATAATTCCAGCTACAATCTCAATTAACCAAGGTGTTTGAGTAGTTGAATACCAAGGTGATTCCTGAGCAGCTAGAGCTCCTATCCTAAACTGTTCAATCATAACTAATAAGTCGAGCTCTGGATCATAAAGCAAACATGCCGCAGCGTGACCCCGCTCGAAAACTTCCCGGTTGATTTCAGCACCAATACTACCTGAAAATAGTTTGTGGCGAAGCCGATACCTATCAATATGAAAATATCCTTTAAACGGAGTTTCTTTGTTTAGTATATGAACATCAGTACTTTTCAACTCTACCTCCTAATATCTAATTATTTGCAAGTGAAATAGTTTGTTGTTGGCGGAGTTAAAAGCTGTTTAAAACTTACCTTTAAAACTCGAATGGAGTAATTTAAATTTCCAAAGCTGTAGTTTTCTTGACGAAGGATGCTCGAGGTATGGTAACAGTTACGCTAAACCGTCCCGAGGTAAATAATGCCTATAATGGGGAATTGTTTGCCTTTAAGTGGATTTAAAGAAAAAAAATTCATCCATCAAGCTTTGTTCCTACTCTAAATTATTGATGACTTCGCTTAAAATCACGTAAAGGTATCGTCAAAATTTTTTCAGATGCATTACCTAAATGACCAAGCCAAGGTGTCAAATCTTGCAACCAATGTGATATGACGTGAATAACTAATCCTTCCTTTAAAACTTCACCAGTGACTTCCAATAAAGACGTTTTGAGAATTTGTCGTCGAAAGCGTTCAAAAACATTCGGCCAGACGATCAGATTGGCATGCCCCGTTTCGTCCTCTAGGGTAATAAACATAACACCTTTGGCGCTGCCGGGACGTTGCCGTGACGTTACCAACCCTGCCAACCGGACAGGTGCACCATGAGTAATATACTGCAATTCAGCGGCTGAAACACAATTCCGGGCATTTAGATTGCTGCGCAGTAAAGCAAGCGGATGACTTTTTAACGACAAGGTTAAAGCGCGGTAGTCATCCGTCACTTGTTCACCTAAAGACATAACCGGTAAGGTCATATTAGGTTCATGACGCTCTGCAAAATCGAATAACGGTAATGGCGTATCATCCATAGCCTTAATTTCCCAAAGTGCGTTACGACGTGTCAGACCCATACTCAAAAAAACGTCCGCACGTGCCAAGCATTCCAAAGTAGCTCTTCCAAGCCCTGCGCGGCGCCAGAGATCGTGAACACTTTGATAAGGCGCGTTTCGAGCTTCAATGAGAATCTCAACATCGCTCTGTTTTAATCCTTTAATTATTCGCAACCCAAGCCGCAGTGCCGGAAAGCCAGCAACATCGCTGTTTTCTAATGTGCAGTCCCACTGACTTAGATTGATATCCATTGGGCGTACCTCAACACTATGATCGCGTACATCACGGACCAATTGGGCAGGAGCATAAAATCCCATGGGGAGACTATTTAATAAAGCACAGCTAAAAGCTGCTGGATAATGGCATTTAAACCAAGCTGAGATATAGACAAGTAGGGCAAAACTGGCAGCATGGCTTTCCGGAAAACCATAATCGGCAAACCCTTCGATCTGTTTAAAGCAACGTTCAGCGAAACTCAACTCATAGCCGTTTCTAAGCATACCCGAAATAAACCGTTCCTCGAATTTATTGATATCGCCAAAACGTCGAAACGTCGACAGTGCGCGTCGTAACGCATCTGCTTCGTGAGGAGAAAATCCAGCTGCGACAATGGCAATTTTCATGGCTTGTTCTTGGAAAAGCGGAATACCAAGCGTTTTTTCCAATACCTGACGTAGCACATCTGAAGGGTAATCAACGGGTTCCTTACCATCACGCCGCCGCAGATATGGATGCACCATATTGCCTTGGATAGGGCCGGGGCGGACAATAGCTACTTCAATAATTAGATCGTAAAAATTCCTCGGTTTAAGACGCGGAAGCATGCTCATTTGTGCCCGGCTTTCGATTTGAAAAACGCCAACCGAGTCACTTTCACACAACATATCATAAACGGCTGGATCCTCCGGCGGAATAGTTGTTAGACTCAAATCACGGCCATAATAGTCACGCAATAAGCCAAAAGTCTTTTGGATACACGTCAACATACCAAGCGCCAGAATATCAATTTTTAAAATACCCAGTGCATCCAAATCGTCCTTATTCCATTCAATAACCGTGCGTTCATCCATGGCGGCATTAGCAATAGGCGCTATTTCATCCAAACGGTTACGTGTAATCACCATCCCTCCCGTGTGTTGGGATAAGTGTCGAGGAAAACCTCTTAGAATTTCTACAATACCCATCAAACGGCGGATGGTCGGCTCGCGGGGATTTAGGCCGGCATCACGAATATGATCTTGACTGATATCCGCCCATGACCGTCGCCACACAACGCTCTGCAAGGCGATAATCGTATCTTCTGTGACGCCTAGGACTTTGCCAACCTCACGCAATGCACTCTTTGCCCTATAGGTAATTAGCGTTGCCGTCATACCGGCTCTTTCACGGCCATATTTCTCGTAAACGTATTGGATGACTTCTTCACGCCGCGCGTTTTCAAAATCTACATCAATATCAGGTGGCTCATCACGTTCGGCGCTGACGAAACGCTCAAACAGCAAGTCGACACGTACCGGATCGACAGCGGTAATACCCAAGCAATAACAAACGGCAGAATTAGCAGCAGAACCTCGGCCTTGACACAAAATGCCACGCCTTCTGGCAAACCGTACAATATCGTGTACGGTCAGAAAGTAGGAGGAAAAACCAAGTTCCTCGATCAGCGTTAGTTCATACTTGATTAGTTTTTTGACTTTTTTCGGTGTGCCGTTTGGGTATCGCTCTGCCGCCCCAGCCCATGAAAGACGGATTAATTCCTGCTGAGGTGTTCGCCCTGCGGGTACTGAATCAATGGGGTACTCATAGCGCAGTTCATCTAGGTTGAACGTGCAATTCTGAAGAATTTGTAACCCGTGGGAAAGTGCTTCCGGATGGTAACTAAATAATCGCGCCATTTCGACAGGCGACTTCAAATAACGTTCGGCATTAGCGGAAAGTAACCATCCGGCCTTATACACCGTGCAGCCTTCCCGGATGCAAGCGAGAACATCTGCTAAAGGTCGCCGTTCGGCGTTGTGATAGAGGACATTATTGGTGGATAGTAATTTAAAGCCCATACACTTGGCGAGGTTTGCGAGCCCCTGTACATGGACTTTATCACAACCTGAATAGTTATAATATACAGATAGATAGGGAGTGTTTTTTAGATTTGAAGATAGTCTTTTAAGCGCGTATTTAGCATCTTTAGTCAGAGTTAACGGAGGAATGACGGCAATTTCTTGACCTTGACCCGCGGCAAAGGGCTTACTCGGATCTGTGACATCAGATATTTCGATATGACACTCCCCTTTAGGCGCTCGGCGTTTACCTAGCGTGAGCAACCGGGTTAGGCGGCCGTAAGCTTCACGATCATGGGGATAAATAAGAAGATCAGGACTATCCACAAGTGTAATACGGCATCCAATAATTAATCGGATACCAGCTTGTTTCGCAGCCGTATGGGCACGAACCAACCCTGAAACACTATTAATATCGGTTATGGCTATAGCCTTTAATCCCAATGCTGCAGCCGTAACAATCAATTCTTCCGGATGGGAAGCACCAATCGAAAAACTGAAATTACTCGCCACGCAGAGTTCAGCATAGGCTGGTTTAGGAAGATCAGTTATAAGAGAATAAGTCATGAAAAAAAACCGTGCATGTACCACTTAAGCGGCTCACTCCGATGATACAATTCCTGTTGATGAAGGCCTAAACAAAAGATCCAGAACCGGCAGCCAGTTGTATCTTCAACGCGATAATAATTCCGGGTTTGTGCCTGCCCATTAAATAAATACTCAGGAGCTTCCAACCACCATTCGGGTGCAATCCGCTCCGGGCCATCAGCTTGCGCTACACTATAATGTTGTTGGCGCCAACGGAACATAACGGGCGGGTGATCTGGAATAGGGGCTACTGCTTTAATAAGTTCGGGACAGGCAAGAAGTTGTAATGGCCGTGTGGCACGAGGGAAGGGCGAAGGCCTCACAACTTTGAAAGCCGACTGACCTAAATTTGAGGTCAAAGCTGATATAGCCTGTGCAGACCGTTCGGGCAGATGGCGCGCACGAGTCTTCAATTGACGTACATGCTGTGGTCCTACCCGGTTGGCAAGGCGGTCAAGCAATTGAGTAAGCGCTATTTTGTCGTTCCGCAACCCGTGGCCGACGACACAACTTGTTTTCAAAGAAGATTGTTCCGATGCCAAAGGGGAAGTCACGTTAGCGGTAAGAATAAACGTATCAACGCCGAAACCGGTATCAAACTCGTTTAACTTTTGCTCAAATAGGCGTCTTAAATGCTTTACACTCCGCACAGTCTTACTTGTACCAATCATAATTTCACTTGTGCCGCCGTCAACGCGGAAGCCGCGCAACGCCATTTGCCGCACACCCAGCCGAGATATCGCTAATTGGCCACATAACGTATCCAACAGTTGGTCTAAGGCGGCTTCAATATCTTTTCGATACACCAGAGGATTGACAAAAGTTAAACGACTTTGATGAACTAAAGGGGGTCGGCTTGGAGTGATAATCTCTTCGTGCGTACCTAATGCTTGATCGAGGCGACGCAGCAATATATCACCAAATCGCCTCGTCAAGGGCGCACGCGGTTGGTTAAATAATTGCCCAATACGGCGTAAACCTAAACGGAAAAGCATTTCAACAACGTTTGACGGCAATCTTAGGGCCGCAACAGATAAAGGCGCTATATGATCGGCTAACGTATCCCTACCACTCGGCACGCTCATAACAAACTTATGCAAAGGTTGCGCAAACCGGGTCATAGCCCAAGCTGCACCCGGGGTATCTGCAACGGCGATACGATGTACGTATCCAAATGTTGCGAGTTGCTGACTCAACTCCTGCAACAACGTATCCTCGTTACCAAATAAATGCGCACAGCCAGATATATCTAACCACAGGCCGAGATTTCCCGCTGTATAGCCCCCGCTATCCAAGGCTGTCCAAGGCGTATAACGCCCACACCACGCATTCAAATTAGCCAAAGCCTGCAAGTCTCCCTTTGGGTTTGACGGTGCCATTTGCAGAGTAGGGCAAAGCGCGCAAGCATCGGCTAAAGGCAGCCCTAATTGTAACCCTGAAGCCTCCGCTGTCCGATTAATCGCTTTCAAGACGACTTGACCATGCTCTTCTGCAACCATAGCCAAAGGCGTTATCGACCAATCAAATCGTTTTTGCGGTGATAGTTTGTCGCCCGTAATACTGGGACGATTAGATACTACCTGCCTGCGCTGGACGTGAAGGTCTGTCGCAAATCGTGGTAGCCAAACGGAAACCACACGCCGTTTGATTAGTATATCGGTTTGTTTCGCCATCATCGCACCATTCCATAAGCCATTCTCCACTTTTGCCACCTCGACAACGCTTCAGTTTTAAGCGCCAACGCGCTTGCCCAGGCCATGGTCCGAGGGGATGATAACTGGGGGCAGAGGCAACTTGCCAACAGGTAACGGCTGCCGTTACTATCGAAGGTTCCAAGGTACTGTTGTAGCTTTTTTTATTTCCTGACGGAATGAGAAAAGCCAATGTATTACCGTCTTCCGCCGCTAACTGAAGACGTCGGGCTGCTGCTAACGTCGGTATATTTATTTCTCCCAAGACTGCCGCCAAAGCACCGCTACGTAAACCTTCCTCCATACTCCACAGAAGTTGTTGATTTTTTGATGTGTTAACAAAAATTAAGTTATCTTTGTTAAGCTGGAAGAGTTCTAAACCAGGGGCATATAAATTTTCTGCCGAACGACACCATAAAACAGGCGCTTTTTGGGAGGCCAATCCTAATAACGCCGCTCCAAAGCCGAGTGCTGCCGGGCGATCATTTGAAGTCTCTGCAGCAATTTCGTGCAATGCTGCTGGCATTAATCCGCCCCAAGGCAGATGATTGTCGATTTCACTCACACCGAAGGTTAGAGGTATAATAGAAGAAGTACTACTTACAGACGGGTATTCTAAATGGGCGATCAGCTGCCTTAAATATTTTAAATTAGCGGTTTTATCACCTCGGTTCATCCTTTGGTTTTTTGTTACTTTTTCTAATTTTTTTTTGGTCATGATTAGTTCTAAACAGTTTTTAATGTTCTTTCTTTGTTCTAACTAAAATCAAGCCGTTCGTCAATGCTCGAGATCATTTCCGCAACAACCAGACAGTCTTATGGTATAAGAAATTTAAGTCTTACAGTGGAAAGCTAAACTTAATGTCCAAATACTCTGTTCTTACTATTGAAGAGATGTACCACGCTGATAAGCTTACCATCAAAGCAGGGATACCTAGTCTGGAGTTAATGGAAGCTGCTGGACGTGGTATAGCCAGTGTGGTTATGGAACAATGGATGCCCCGACCACTCACAGTATTATGCGGCCCTGGAAATAACGGTGGAGATGGCTATGTAGCGGCACGCCTACTAATGGAAGCAGGTTGGCCGGTTACGCTTGCACAACTTGGTGATCCCGGAGCTTTAAGGGCAGATGCCGCAACGAATAGAGATCGATGGAAAGGTTATAATAGAGCTTTTTCTACTAATTGCATTAAAGATTCCGAGTTGGTTATTGATGCCCTTTTTGGCGCTGGACTATCAAAACCCATCGAAGGTGTTGCTGCAGAAGTGATTGAGGCGATTAATATGCATAGACTTCCGTGCGTGTCTGTGGACGTTCCAAGCGGCATTCATGGCAATACCGGTGAAGTTATGGGAATCGCGCCGTATGCTACTATAACAACAACATTTTTTCGGCAAAAACCAGCACATTTACTCGTGCCTGGAAGGCTATATTGCGGTAGTGTGCGAGTTATTGATATTGGCATTCTCGAAAGCACGCTTGAAGCTATCAATCCAAAGATTTTTGTTAACGATCCCGCGCTTTGGGGGCAAAGCTTTACGTGGCCGTTAACCGATGGTCATAAATATAACCGTGGCCACGCCGTAATTGCAGGCGGAGCAGAAATGACCGGGGCCGCGCGCTTAGCCGCATTAGCAGCTCGGCGTATTGGTGCAGGGTTAGTTACAATCGCTGCACCCTCTAGAGCAATGTCTGTATACGCAGCAGATAAGCCGGGAAACCTTGTTAACTGCACAGATGACGATAATGCCTTTCAAGATTTTTTTACTGATCCGCGCTTTAATGCCGCATTAATTGGGCCTGGTACAGGGGTCAACAGTTCTACTCAATCAAAAGCCTTATCAATGCTAAAAGCTCGCAAAAACTGTGTTTTGGATGCAGATGCTCTCACAGTATTTGCGGATAATCCGAAAACATTATTTAACGCGATACACTCCCCAGTAATTCTTACACCACACGAAAAAGAGTTTCAGCAATTATTCGGCGAAGAAGTGAAAAATAATATTAATAGTGCAACAAAATTTGCGCGCGCAAGCGAAGCTGCAGCCATGAGTAACGCAGTTGTAATCTTAAAAGGAGCAGATACGGTTATTGCCGCACCAAACGGTGAAGCAGTCATCAATGCTACAGGAACGCCATTTTTAGCAACCGCGGGAAGCGGCGATGTTTTGGCTGGTATGATAACGGGATTATTAACGCAAGGCATGCCTGCTTTTAAAGCCTCTTGCGCAGCCGTATGGCTTCATGGAATTGCAGCCGAACTTTTTGGGCCGGGGTTAATTGCTGAAGACTTAATTGATAAAATTCCTGGAACTTTGCGTCGGCTTGTGGATAGTGAGGTCTGACCTAAATATGAAATTTACTCCTATCACACTAAAAACTTCAGATTAAGGCACATTAAATGTAATGAACGTTCAAGAAAAAGCTGGTTTTTTAGATCGAACTCTGCGGAATCTCAGGAACGGCTGGCGGACTTTAGCTAGTGTTGGTTATGATGCGGAGCGTGCCAGTTGCAGACCAGATCTTCCTGACAACGATTTAGAGCACTTGCGTATGCAAATGCAGGCTTGCTTGCAGGTACAGGGAGGCGCTGTCTCAGCGCGTGCACGTTCCGCAGCCTTAGGTCACGTTTACCTTGCCTTAGATGAAATAGGAAAAACGCGTTTTCTTAAAACTTTAAACGATGAGTTCGGTACATCAAGGGCAGCTATTCGCGATGCAATTGATAAATATAACAAGGCGGAGGATCCTTTTATAATAGCTCAAGCTGAGCTGGACCTCCGTCGTACCCTTGAGTCGCCTCGCATTGCTTTATTACGACAATTCAATGAATTACCCGATGGAGTTAAATTTTTAGTGGATATGCGAGCAACTTTACTTAAGCTTATCCCTGCTGATCCTTCGCTTAGGTCTTTAGAGCAAGATTTAAAAGATTTGCTATCATCTTGGTTCGATATTGGATTTCTAGAGTTACGATGCATAACTTGGGACACTGCATCTGCAGCATTGCTTGAGAAGCTCATCGCCTACGAGGCTGTTCACGCCATATCAAGCTGGGATGATCTCAAAAACCGATTGGATTCTGATCGTAGATGCTTTGCATATTTCCATCCAAAAATGCCAGATGAGCCGTTAATTTTTGTCGAAGTTGCATTAGTTAATGGCTTGGCTGGAAATGTTCAGGCCCTCCTCGATAAAGACGCGCCGGTCCAAGACCCTACTNGTGCTGACACTGCAATTTTTTATTCTATTAATAATGCTCAACGTGGATTGGCCGGTATTAGTTTTGGGAATTTTCTCATAAAAAAAGTTGCGGCTGAGCTTTCACGAGAATTCGATGGACTAAAGACGTTCTCTACCCTGTCTCCGATACCTGGGTTTGTTCGGTGGCTTGACCAATCCTTATCTCAGGGGACGGCAGGCCTATTGACATCGGTTGAACGAAAATCTCTTTCCACTATAACAGGTAAACTAGGCGGAAAAGGGGCTTTAAAAAAACTTCTTAATCGTGAAGATTGGGTTGAGGATGCCCAAGTAGAAATGGTTTTAAAACCTATTATCCTCCGGCTTTGTGCTAGATATTTGACACTTGAAAAACAGAAAGATGGGCGTGTGCTTGATCCAGTAGCGCACTTCCATTTGTCAAACGGGGCTATTATCGAGCGTATAAACTGGTTAGGTGACACATCCAGAAACGGCGTTGAGCAAGCTGCTGGAATGATGATTAATTATCTTTACGACCTTGAATCGATCGACGCGAATCACGAGGCATATGCCGGATCAAGCAAAATAACGGTCTCTTCAGATATCAAAGGCCTTTTGTGAGGTTGGACAAGCAAACAATGTTTACCTCCGTGATTCGTTGACACTAGGGGTGAATTCACTAAAGTGTCGCGCTGCTTGAGTCGGGCAATATATGTTATTCCGGGGCGGGCGTGGTGAAATTGGTAGACACGTCAGGTTTAGGTCCTGGTGGCGGAAACGCCGTGGGGGTTCAAGTCCCTCCGCCCGCACCATCTTCGTAATGACCTCAATATCTTCGGAATGGGGTTATGGCGCCCGAAACAAGTGACCTTGTTCGGGCAAGAGTTTTCATTCAGTCGCGAGTGCAATATTTATCGCGCGACGCAGGGAAGTTGGCGAAAATAGAGATGCAAATTACCGAAACAAAATCCGAAGGTTTAAGCCGAGAATTAGAAATTAATCTCTCTAGCGATGAAATTTCTGGAAAGATTAATGACAGAATTGGTGAAATACAACGTACAGCTCAATTGCCCGGATTTCGGCCGGGCAAGGTTCCCATCAGCGTTTTAAAAAAGCGTTTTGGAAAGGCCGTACTCGGCGAAGTGCTTGAAAAGGCAATCGGAGAGTCATCACAACAAGCGATGACAGAAAAAGGAATTCGCCCAGCCATACAGCCGGAGATAGAGGTTGCTGAATTTGAAGACGGTAAGGATTTACAATACACCCTCGCTGTAGAGGTCCTACCCAATATTACTCTGATGGATTTCAGCAAGATAAGAGTCCAGCGCCTCGTTCCCCAAGGAGAAGAAAAGGACGTGGAGCAGGCTTTGGAAAACCTTGCCAAAGCTCATCAAGGATCGGAACCAATTAAACGAAAGCGTAAAAGCAAGCAGGGAGACATACTAACAATCGATTTTATTGGGTCCGTCGACGGCAAAGAATTTCCAGGTGGGAAAGCCGATAACTACTCATTGGAATTAGGATCAAATAGCTTTATTCCGGGCTTTGAGGATCAGTTAATAGGCTCCAATGCAGGAGACAACGTTGACGTCCAAGTGATGTTTCCAGGGAGCTATGGAGCTGCAGAATTGGCAGGCAAAGAGGCTTTGTTCAAAGTAACGGTTAATGAAATTAGGGAGGCTACGCCTGCGCCAATTGATGATGAATTGGCAAAAAAAGCAGGAATGGCGGATCTAGTAAAACTTAGAGAAGCGATCGCAGAAGAACAGGCTCGGGAATACGTTTCATTGGCTCGGTCTCGGGTAAAACGTTTGTTGCTCGATGAATTATATGAAGCGCACGACTTCGAGTTACCCAAAAAAATGGTTGATAGCGAGTTCGATACTATTTGGGCAGACTATGAACAACGCAAAAAAGATGGGAAAATTGAAGATGAGGAAGCGCCCAAGCCAGAGGATATAATGAGGGCCGAGTTACGTGAAATTGCAGGTCGTAGGGTCCAACTCGGGTTGTTACTTGCTGAGGTTGGGCGTCAAAATGACATCCAAATCGCGCAGGAAGATATTAATAGGGCGATTATGGAAGAGGCGCGTCGGTATCCCGGCCAAGAAGACAAGATTCTTGACTTCTACAAGCAAAATCCAAAGGCTATGGAAAACGTGACCGCACCAATTTACGAAGAAAAAGTTGTCGATTTTATTATGGAATTAGCTGATGTAAGGGATACGAAAGTTCCGCTATCAAAGTTCATCGAGACCCTTGAGAAAGACAGGGAAGACGAGGAAAAAGAAGTCAAGAAATCAACAAGGACGAAGAAAAGTGGGTCTAAAAAGAAACAGGTTCCGGCAAAGTCATTAACAAAAAAAACTGATAAAAAAGATAGTAATAAAAGCTCAGAAACTGCGTAAATGCTGTGATTGGGATATAGGTGCAAAGGCAATCGTGAAATGAAGGACGTTACGATGAATAATTTGGTCCCAATGGTCGTTGAGACGACTAATCGAGGAGAACGAGCTTACGATATCTATTCACGATTGCTCAAAGAACGCATTATTTTTTTAACAGGTGGAGTAGATGATGCTGTCTCTAGCTTAGTCTGTGCTCAATTACTATTTTTAGAATCGGAAGCCCCCACAAAGGATATTGCATTTTACATTAATTCACCGGGTGGTATTGTTTCGTCGGGTTTAGCTATATACGACACCATGCGATATATTCGCCCCGCTGTTTCCACAGTTTGTGTGGGACAAGCTGCATCTATGGGCTCGCTTTTACTCTGTGCTGGCGCACCCGGGAAACGTTATGCATTACCCAATGCTCGAGTTATGATCCATCAGCCATCTGGTGGTGCTCAAGGGCAAGCAGCTGACATTGAAATTCAAGCTAGAGAAATCCTGAAGTTACGGGAGCGACTTAATCAAATTTATGTCGACCATACGGGGCAAGATATTGATACTATTGAGCAAGCGATGGATCGCGATAATTATTTGAGTCCAGAAGAAGCAAAATCTTTTGGCTTGATTGACGAAGTGGTAACGCAACGTCCAACAGAGGAAAAGGAGGATGAGGACGAGGATGCGGGCGAAAAGGAAGGAAGAAATGAAAAGAAAACCGAGTGATTACTCTACGCAACGAATTCCGCAGTTTTGAGGGATTTTCCAAATAATAGCACTCATTGAAAAGAGCTAAGTAAACGATTTTGTGACAAATGATGGCTAATCAAAAATCTTTCTAAAAATGTTGCTTCAACGCCAAGTCTGCTTGCGTATAGTCTTCTTCAGTGCTANCGCGTTAAGTATAAAGTAACACTTGTTAGATTTTTGCGTTTAGCGCACTCTGTTAAACAGCATGTCATGGAGCGCACATGAGTAAATCGTCAGGAAACGATTCCCAAAACACACTCTATTGCTCATTCTGTGGAAAGAGTCAGCACGAGGTCCGTAAGCTTATTGCTGGTCCTACCGTTTTCATTTGTGATGAATGCGTAGAACTGTGTATGGATATCATTCGTGAAGAGCACAAAACCAACCTGGTAAAATCTGAGGATGGTGTTCCAAGCCCGCGGGATATTTTCTCGGTTCTAAATGACTACGTAATTGGTCAAGATCATGCAAAGCGAGTGCTGTCAGTGGCAGTTCATAATCATTACAAGCGTTTAGGGCACGGTTCCTCAAAAACTACAGATGTAGAACTTGCTAAATCTAATATTCTTTTAATTGGTCCCACGGGATGCGGCAAAACCTTACTTGCTCAAACCCTCGCACGAATACTTGATGTGCCATTCACCATGGCGGATGCAACTACGTTGACAGAGGCAGGGTATGTTGGCGAAGACGTCGAAAATATTATCTTAAAACTTTTGCAATCAGCCGATTACAATGTTGAGCGTGCGCAGCGAGGCATCGTGTACATCGACGAAGTTGATAAAATTTCGAGAAAATCCGACAATCCATCAATTACGCGTGACGTTTCAGGCGAGGGCGTGCAACAAGCGTTACTTAAGATCATGGAGGGAACGGTGGCAAGTGTGCCCCCGCAAGGTGGCCGAAAGCATCCTCAACAGGAATTTTTACAGGTAGATACAACTAATATTTTATTCATTTGCGGTGGAGCTTTTGCAGGTTTAGATAAAATTATTTCTCAGCGGGGGAAAGGTACTTCCATAGGATATGGAGCAGATGTTCGCTCTTCAGATGACCGGTTNACAGGGGAAATTTTACGTGAAATAGAACCGGAAGATTTGTTAAAATTTGGTCTTATTCCCGAATTCGTCGGTCGTCTGCCAGTTGTGGCCACATTAGAGGATTTAGATGAAGAAGCACTGGTCGAGATCCTTACTAAACCCAAAAACGCGCTGGTTAAACAATATCAACGCTTATTTGAGATGGAAGATACGGCGCTCTCATTTTCCAGCGGAGCGCTTGATGCAATTGCCCACAGAGCGGTAGACCGAAAAACCGGCGCACGTGGCTTGCGGTCAATTATGGAGAATATCTTACTTGAGACAATGTTTGACCTTCCAGAGATGTTGGCAATTGAGGAAGTGGTCATCAATCGGGAGGTAGTGGAAGACGAGGGTAAACCATTGTTTATATATGCAGAGCGTCAAGGAGACGTAGAAACGTCGGCATAAATCCATAAACAGGGCTTGAAGTTCGTGTATCAATAGCCAAATCATACAGAGCAATCTTCGATCTGTGACACCGTCTCTCGGAGTTGGGGAGTGGGTCCCAGTTTTACGATCTATGAAAGAGTGAGATTATTGAATGCATACATTTCCGGTTCTGCCATTAAGAGATATCGTAGTTTTTCCTCACATGATAGTGCCGCTGTTTGTTGGCCGCGAAAAGTCTGTTCGTGCTCTCGAAGATGTGATGCAAGACGATAAGCAAATACTTCTCGTTGCTCAGAAAAATGCTGCTGACGATGACCCGGGCAAAAAAGATATTTACGACGTAGGAACCGTCTCAACCGTATTACAGTTGCTTAAGCTTCCAGATGGTACTGTCAAAGTGCTTGTGGAGGGTACACAGCGGGCTAAAGTTACTCGTTATCATGACAACCCAGAATTTTTTCAAGTCGACGCTGAAATCATCGATGAGGGCGGTACAGATGACAAAGAGCATGAGGCATTATCGCGATCGGTCATTTCACAATTTGAGCAATATATAAAACTCAATAAAAAAATTCCGCCTGAAGTGTTGGTATCTGTAAATCAAATCGATAACACGGCTAAATTAGCAGATACGGTCGCCTCTCATCTTGCACTAAAAATTTCGGAGAAACAGGAGCTTCTTGAGACAAGTACAATTGCTGACCGCCTTGAGCGCGTATATTCGTACATGGAAGCTGAAATCGGTGTTCTCCAAGTTGAGAAAAAAATTCGCACAAGGGTTAAGCGGCAAATGGAAAAAACCCAGCGCGAGTATTACCTTAACGAGCAAATGAAGGCGATTCAGAAAGAACTTGGCGAGACTGATGACGGAAAAGATGAATCGGCAGAAATAGAAGCGAAGATAGAAAAAACAAAGCTCTCGAAAGAGGCAAAAGAAAAAACCTTAGCCGAGTTGAAAAAACTAAAAACAATGTCGCCAATGTCCGCAGAAGCCACAGTGGTTAGGAATTATTTAGACTGGATACTTGGTATCCCATGGAAAAAGCGTAGTAGGGTGAAAAAAGACCTTAGTGCAGCGCAAGAAATTTTAGATGCAGATCATTACGGTCTTGAGAAGGTTAAGGAACGCATTGTTGAGTATTTGGCGGTTCAAACTCGAACTAACAAAGTCACGGGGCCTATTTTATGCCTCGTAGGCCCTCCTGGGGTTGGAAAGACCTCATTAGGAAAGTCGGTGGCTAAGGCCACAGGACGTAACTTTGTACGGATGTCGCTCGGAGGTGTCCGTGATGAATCAGAAATTAGAGGGCACAGGCGGACTTACATTGGTTCTATGCCGGGTAAAATTGTTCAAGGAATGAAAAAGGCTAAAACGTCTAATCCGCTATTTCTTCTCGATGAAGTGGATAAGATGGGGAACGATTGGCGCGGAGATCCTGCATCTGCTCTTCTGGAGGTTTTAGACCCCGAACAGAATAATGCATTTAATGATCACTATTTAGAGGTAGATTACGATCTCTCCGATGTAATGTTCTTAACTACGGCGAATACTCTAAATATGCCTGCTCCCTTACTCGATAGAATGGAAATCATTCGTTTATCAGGATATACGGAAGATGAAAAAATAGAGATTGCAAAGCGGCATTTGATCCCCAACCAAATCGAAAAACACGGAGTGAAGGCCGGGGAGTGGAGCATCTCGGAAAGCGGTATTAGGGAGGTTATTCGTTATTACACAAGAGAGTCTGGAGTGCGGAATCTAGAGCGCGAACTTGCCAATCTTGTGCGAAAAGCCATCAAGGAGATTCTTCTTAAAGAAAATAAGCAAATTAAAGTTACAAAACGAAATGTTGAAAAATATTTAGGCGTAAAGCGGTTCCGCTTTGGCGAAATTGAACAACATGATTTAATTGGCGTAACAACTGGTTTAGCATGGACAGAAGTTGGTGGGGAATTGCTGAATATCGAAGCCGTAATGGTATCCGGTAAAGGTAAGATGACTATTACAGGCAAACTAGGGGACGTGATGACCGAATCTATTCAAGCTGCCAAGTCTTTTGTCCAGTCACGAGCGATTGAGTTTGGAATTGAACCCCCCATGTTTAACAAAAAAGACATCCATGTTCACGTTCCAGAGGGCGCTACCCCGAAAGACGGTCCATCTGCTGGNGTAGGCATGGTCACGTCAATTGTGTCTGTTCTGACGGGCATTCCCGTGAACAAGGAGGTTGCAATGACCGGTGAGGTGACCTTGCGCGGTCGGGTTTTACCCATTGGTGGCCTCAAGGAAAAATTACTCGCAGCCCACAGAGGCGGTATTAAGACTGTATTGATCCCAAAAGACAATGAGAAAGATTTAGCTGAAATTCCAGAAAATGTTAAACGCGGCTTAAATATTATACCCGTCACAATCGTTGACGAGGTTCTGAAACGTGCGCTTACTAGCTCGTTAACGCCAATCGAATGGAATGAAGACGCAGAAGTTGATATTCCCGCAGCGAATGGAGAAGACGATGCGGTAGAAGGTTTGGTTACGCATTAAAATACGTGTCGGGATTTTCGTTGTAAGACCTCCCGATTCGCTACTTTCTACTGTATTATTTGAATATTTTAGTTGTATTGCTCATCATTAGGGCAAGGCAGCTTGTTACCCCCTTATTTTTTTTGTCACTAATTACCGTAGCTTAGCCCTTCACTTGTGCATGCTGGTCATTTTAGGCTTTTCTCCGATTGACTGATAATTTTTACGGTCCTTAATATTGCCTCTTACACACACTGAGGTGATGCTCGCAAGGGCCTAAGCCTTGGTTATATTGCAAACCCACCAACAACTAGAGGGGGTTAACCCGTGAATAAGAATGATCTTGTTGCTGCCGTATCTGGCAGTTGTGGCCTTTCCAAGGCCGACGCTGCAAAAGCCGTTGATGGCGTGTTCGACTCAATTACAAACGCGTTGCAAAGTGGCAATGAAGTGAGGCTCGTTGGTTTCGGTACTTTTAGTGTGTCAAATCGAGCTGCCACCACCGGTCGTAATCCACGCACTGGCGAAACTATCCAAATCCCAGCTTCAAAACAGCCAAAATTTAAGGCCGGAAAAGGCCTCAAAACTGCCGTTAACTAAACAATATTTATATTAACTTTTAGAGAAACCGGTTGCCCGAGGGCAGCCGGTTTTTTTAATCCTCGTATGAAAACTTGCTAACCTGACGACCTAGCTTACAATACGTTTATGTAGCAAGTCGGGCGGTTAGCTCAGCTGGGAGAGCACCTCGTTTACACCGAGGGGGTCGGCGGTTCGAGCCCGTCACCGCCCACCACTTTTGACTAACCACGATGTGCCAATATTGGCGACTATGCTTGACAGTTTTTTAAGTGTGGACTAAAGGAAGCTCCTCGGTGATCTATTATCGATGACCCAAAAAAGGGGGTGTAGCTCAGTTGGTTAGAGCGCTGGCCTGTCACGCCAGAGGCCGCGGGTTCGAGTCCCGTCACTCCCGCCANNNTTTNGACTTTTTTTTGGAAAAAAGCCAGCGACTTTTGACTTTTTTCACTTTTCTGTGCCTTTTATGTTCTTTTCCCGGCGTCCATGACCGGCATCAGCGAGGGGTCCAGAGGTGACCACATAGGTGTCCATGTTCTTGGCTGCGGTGTCCATTGACCATCCAGCACTGGCGGCAAGCTCGGGCACTGTAGCCCCTTTATTNGCCATCTCNGTCCNTGCNGTNCGACGTAGNTCCGNGAGCTTGAGCTCNGAGGGNATNCNGAGCTTCTCNCGCACCTGGCGGATGTCTNTGGCCAGCATGTCCTTGGTGAAGGGTTTACCGCGTCTGCTCCTCACAACAAGGGAGCCAGGCATCTGAGCGATCGCCAGCTCCTTATGGTAGGCCTCTATCCATTCCAGGGTCTCGGGCCATAGCTCGAGGTCGACGGTGCGGCCTGTCTTGGTCCGATCGCGCTTTATTCTATTCCCCTGCAGCTCACCGACAGTAAGAGTCCGAACATCGACCGGGCTCAATCAGACACGCAGACAAACTTTAGG